>NZ_JBQFRI010000006.1:0-263586 GCF_056537325.1 Ruegeria sp. CF5
GACTGACGTGACCGGCACCGTGACGCTGGCGGCTGGCACCGAGATGGTCATGCCCGGCGACAACGTGTCGTTCGAAGTTGAACTGATCGCACCGATCGCGATGGAAAACGGTCTGCGCTTCGCGATCCGCGAAGGCGGCCGCACCGTCGGCGCCGGCGTTGTGTCGAAAATCGTCGAATAATTCGCGCAAGCGAATGATCAGACAGAAAGGGCGCCCCCAGGGGCGCCCTTTTTTTGTGTTCAGTTTCCGTTATTTGTCTCATTATGGTCGTTACAGTGGGCCATCGCTTGAGAAACCCAAACTTTGCTCTGGGCTTGCACGCTCGGAAGTCAGGGAACCCGAACGGAGAACGACCGAACAGTGATGACGACTCACCTCGAACACATTTTCCTGAATGTCTTCAACATCATTCTGCCGGTACTGCTCTGTGTCGGCGTTGGTTATGTTCTGGCCCTGATCAAGGCACCCTTTGACAACAAGGTGGTGAACGACCTCATATCGCGTGTCGGGTTTCCCACTCTGGTCATCTCTCATATCTCGACAGCCCAGATCGATGGTCCCACGTTTTTAACCGTGATCGCCGCGGCGGCGATGGCGGTCGCGGGACTGGCCATTTTCAGCCTGCTGGCCCTGCGATTGCTGGGCTATTCCATTCCGGCGTTTCTGGGGCCGTTGACGCACGGCAATGTCGGCAGCATCGGCTTGCCGGTGACCCTGCTCGCGTTCGGGGATGCGGGCATGGCCTATGCGATGGGATTCGTCGTTGTCATCCTGCTCAGCATGTTCACGGTCGGCATCTGGATTCCCTCCCGTTCCGTTTCGCTGAAGGCGGTGCTGACCTCTCCGGTCATCTACGCCGCCCTAATCGCTTTGGGATTGGTGATGACGGATACATCTCTGCCCAAGCCGGTGGCGGCGAGCTTTAATATTCTCGGCGGGCTTGCGATTCCTTTGCTGCTGCTGACGATGGGGCACACCCTTGCCTCGTTCAAGATCGGAGATGTTCGGCAGGCCAGCCTGCTTACCGCAATCCACCTGATTATCGCGGCGTCGGTCGCACTGGCGGTGACGCAACTGTTCGGATTTACGGGAACCGAGCGGGGCGTGGTGATTTTGTGCTGCCTGATGCCGTCATCCGTGGCCAACTATCTGTTCGCCGATCAGTATCTTCCGGAAAAAGCCCCGGATGTGGCGGGGTTCATTCTGGTTTCGACACTTGCAACCCTTGTGGTATTGCCGCTGGCGCTGACATTCTGGGTGTGACGCCGGACGCGTTATCAACGTCTGCACATAATCGATGTAGTTTGCGCACCGAAATTGCCATTCCTGCGCTCGCTTGGTCATCGGCCCCGAAAATGTTGCTTTTTGGTATCGACCCATTGTGCGGATTGTTGCCGTTATTGCTGCAAGAGATTCTATTTCCTACAGTTTTTCAAAGATTAAGGCAGGACGAACAACTTACCTGAAGCAGACAGGAACCGGGACTGAACCATGAAAAATTTTCTGGCAGCCATTTTGCTGTGCATTCCACAACTGCTTTTTGCGCAGTCGAACACGATTGTGCCGGATCAGACCAAACCGACAAAGCACGAGTTGGTGGGCTTTGGCTGGATGTTCAGCGATGATCTGATCGGTGACGATCACGACCGCTGGCAGACCTCGTCCCTGAACCTGTCCTGGGTTCTAGCGCGCGGATGGAACGGGGAATTGCCCGAGGCATTCGGAGACGTGATCGAAATCCGAGCCTATACTCAGATGATCTCACCCGAGGACCTGATTACGCCCAGTGCTACGGACAGGCAGTATGCAGGTATTCTGTCACTGGGTGCATTCACGCATTTTCAAAGACGTCAGGCAGAATACACGCTGGGCGCCGAACTTGTGGCGGTCGGTCCTCAGACCGGCGTCGACAGCCTCCAGACCGAGTTTCACAAGCTGATCGGCAGCACGCCCCCATCGCAGGCGGTTCTGGATGATCAGATCCCCAACGGCTTTTATCCGACTGCAATTGCAGAGGTTGGACGCGAATGGGAATTGGGGCGTTCCACGCGTATTCGCCCTTTTGCCTCTCTTCGTGCAGGTGACGAAACGCTGGCCCGCGTAGGATTCGATCTGGTGTTTGGTCAGATGGGCCGCTCGGAGCTGCTGGTGCGCGACAAAATCACCGGGCAGCGCTATCGCACCATGCGCAAAAGCCCGAAAGGGTTCAGCGCCGTGTTCGGCGTCGATGCGGCCTATGTGGCCGACAGCGCCTATATTCCGAATTCAGGTACCGTCAGCCTCAAGCATGAACGCTACCGCGCCCGGCTTGGCCTGAACTGGGAGGCGAAATACGGAACCTTCTTTTACGGCGCGACGTATCTGAGCCGCGAATTCGATCCGCAGCCCGAAGGGCAGGTCGTAGGGTCGTTGAACTTCAAGATCTGGTTCTGAGAGAGGCCGTTGCGCGGGGTCAGTTTGCCTGACCGCCCCGCCACGGTTCGCGTCCCACCATCCGGTCGGCCTCGGCCGTGATGTCGTTCATGTGCCGTTCAAGGCTCTGCCGTAGTTCCTCGATCTGGTCTTCGCTGGCCTTGCGAGGAACGGGGTCGGTCCATTCGCGGCATAGAAATACGCCCTCATTCCGCCAGGGCCTCGGCATTAGCAGGCGATCCCATGTCCCGGCTTCTCGGCCGTGGCGGGCGGAATAAGTGATGCCGAACACCCGTTTGCCCGAGGTGCGTGCCCAGATCAGTGGCACGGTCGATGACACCCGCTCGGGCCCGCGCGGCCCGTCGGCTGCGATACCGATCGATATTCCCTGCTTCATCTTGCCCAGCACTTCGCGCGACAGGGCAACGTGCCGCTTGTGGCTGGACATGGCAATTGTATCCATGCCGAATTGCTGCTGAACCCGTCCAACCATGCTGCCTGCGCGCGCGGCTGAGGTGATGGAACAGATGCGGCCCTTGTCCAGCGGAAAGAAATAGGGCGACTGGGCCAGACGCTGGTGCCACAGCACCACGATGACCGGTTCACCCTGTTCGGCCAGCTGATCCAGTTCCTCGTATCCGATGCGTTGCCACTTGGTATTTCGATGCACCATGCGGATATAGCTCGCAATGCGCCGCGCGAACCAGTTCAGAGCGGTTTCGCTGTTTGCGATTCTCTTGCGCAAATTCACTGGCGGCGTCCTCCTGCTGGCCGGGCAAAGTCATACCCGACTTGGCGTCGCGTGCAATCGGTTTGTCTGTAACAGAACTGTGGGTAAAATCGAAAAAGCCTCTTGAGTCCGCCGCGCGGCTGGCATATCTGGATGCTCGATACAGGGGTATAGCTCAGTTGGTAGAGCGACGGTCTCCAAAACCGTAGGTCGCGGGTTCGAACCCTGCTGCCCCTGCCATCAAGATCAATCGCCAACATGCTGATCCGGTCCGTTTCCTTACCAGCCCGTTTCCTTGTCAAAATGGCACTCAACATATTTCTTATGTTTCGCTTCTGCCGTGCAATCGCGGTTTCCTCCCGGGTTCGAATGGCATAACATCCGCGGAAACCCTGGCGACCGGATGGAGTCACATGTCGCGTTTCGATGGATACTTCCTGCGGCAGCTGCTTGTTCTGTTCGGATTTTTCACACTGGTTCTGGTAGGCGTGTTCTGGATCACCCGGTCGGTCAGCCTGTTCGACCATGTCATCAGCGGTGGCCAGTCCGCGATGGTGTTTCTCGAATTCACTGCATTGACCCTGCCGACGCTGATCCGAACCGTCATGCCGATGGCGGTGTTCGCGGCAGCTGTTTATGCGACCAACCGACTGAGCCGAGAAAGCGAATTGACGGTGATGCTGGCAACCGGCAGCAGCCCTTTGCGGCTGGCCCGCGCGGTGTTCCTGTTCGGCCTCTTTTCCGGGTTGATGATGGCTGTCATCAGCGTCTATCTGCGGCCGGCGTCGGTTCTGCAACTTGAGCAGCGACAGGCCGAAGTCGCCGGAGATGTCACCGCCCAACTGCTGAACGAGGGCGAGTTTCTGCACCCGACGCCAGGCGTTACCGTCTATATCAGCAGCATAGATCTGGATGGAACTCTGCACGACGTTTTCGTCTCGGATGGGCGCGACAAGCTGCACCCGGTCAACTATTCCGGAACAACCGCCTATCTGGTCAACAGCGACACGGGCTATAATCTGGTTATGCTGGATGGCGTCGCGCTGCGCCTCGACCGCGAGGGAAGAACCCTGTCTTCAACCCTGTTCGAGGATGTTACATTCGACATTTCCGAGCTGACCGACAGCGACGACGGTCACACACGCAGCCTCGAAGCCATCCCGACATCCGAACTCATCTGGGATCGCGCGGCAGTGGCCGAGGCTGACAAGTTCAGCCAGGGTGAACTGATCGAGGAATTGCACCAGCGGTTTTCCTGGATTGCCATCTGCATCGCCGTTGCACTGGTTGGCTATTCGACGCTGATGCTTGGCAGCTTTTCCCGCTTTGGTCTGTGGCCGCAAATTCTGGCGGCCTTCACGATACTGGTTGTGCTCGAAGGTGTACGCGGATTTGTGGCATCGATCGTAATCGACCGCCCGAACCTTTGGATATTGCTTTATTTGCCCGCAATTTTTGGCATTTCCGTATCCTGCTTGTTTTTCGCATTCGCCGGGCGTCCGCTGATCAAACGCAGGGATCGGGGTGGCAAGGCCTCTTTGTCTCCGGTCTGACCGGTCGGCCCTTGAGTTCCCTCGCGCCTAACCGTCCGCTTCGTCCATCAGCCCGCGCAGCCAGCGCCCGGCCAGCCATGCCGCCGGGATGCCCAGCGGGATTGACCACAGGATCGCAGGCACTGGCCGGATTGCCCCGAACCCAGCGCTATGGGCGATAAGCCCGACAAGAAACAGATTGATCGCCACGGTCAGCGCCGACGCCGGGTACAGAAGGATGGCCAGTTTCCAGACTGGCCACCGCCCTTCAGTGGCTGGTGCCTTCCGAGAAGGTGATTTTGTTCCAGACATTGTATTTCCCCGAAGGTTTGCGCATCGGTAGCCGCCGGATTTCCTCCAGCGTTTGCGCATCATAGATGATCACCGCGCCGTCATCCTCCCAGATCGACACCAGCGCACGGTTGCCATCGCGGGTGAACTCCACATGCGCCACGGTCTTGCCGGGGGCTGGGCGCAACGTCTTGACGATCTCAAGGCTTTCCTTGTCGATCACATGCATGGCGTCCTTGTTCGGGCCAAAGAAGACGTCTGCCCAGACATAAGGCGAATTCTCGTGGCTTCGCATGAAGAAACCCGGGCCCTCGGTCGTGATCCGCTTCACCGTTTCCCACGTGCCCATGTCGATGACCGACACGGTTCCGTCCGTCAGATGCGGTGTCGCCATCACAGTCGTTTCACCACGTTTCCAGGTGATACCCGACCCCAGATGCGGCATCCCCGGCAGATCCAGATCGGCCACTTTCTGGCCAATGACCAGATCGATGACTTGACCGCCCTTGCCGTCACGAGAGGCGCCCATGACGTATTCATAGCTCTGGTCGAAAAAGAAATCGTCCAGATAGTCGGGCGTGGTGATCTTGCGCACCGGGAAGGGGTCGGGGTTCTTGAATTGCCCCTCGATACGAAAGTCATGTCCCAACCCGGACTGAGGCGGATTCGCTCCGTAAAACACCTCCCAGATTTCCGGCACGTCCTTCAGCGCCAGCACAAAGCTTTCACGCGGCGGCGCCTGATACACGGCGGAAACCCGACTGGGCTTGCCCTTCTTGCCCTTGACTTCAACAACCTTGGCGACCGCCAGATCGTCCGTAGACAGCAGTGTCAGAGAGTTCGGCAGGTAGTTCGCAACAGCCAGCCATTTGCCATCCCCCGACATGGCGATGTTGCGGCTGTTCAGCCCGGCCCGGACCCGCCCAACCTGCTTCAACGCCCAGATGTCGTATTTCTGAACCCAGCCATCGCGGGACATGATAAAGACATACCGCCCGTCGGGGCTGAACTTTGGCCCGCCATGCACGGCAAACGGCGTCTCGAACCGGTCCAGAACCTCGAACGTGTCACCATCCAGGACACTAACGTGATGGTCCCCGGTTTCCACCACCAGCGTGATATTCATCGGATCGCTGGCCCAGACGGGGGCGTCGACAGGTGCATAACCTTCGTCCAACGTGCGGCTGGCCATGATTTCGACCTCACTCCAAACAGGATCGGTTTCCAGCGGGGATTTCAGCCAACCGGCCAGTTCCTCGATCCGCAAGGCGTCCAGTTCATGGGAGAAGGCTGGCATCTGCGTGGCCGTCCGCCCGTCGGCAATCACCGCCGCCACCCGTGGCCCGCGCATCCGCTTCAAGGTCTCAGGGATCAGCGCCGGTCCAACTCCGCCAAGACGGTTCTCACCGTGGCAAGAGGCACAATGTTCCGCGTAATCCGAGGGCGCATCGGCCCAAGCTGCGCCTACGCTAAGTAGGCAGGCCAGCCCCCCCATCTTCATCTTTTCAAAAATACTCCAGCCGGAGGCTCCCGCGCTCACCACCCGCGTATCGGCCGGGCCAGCAGAGCAAACGGTTTCAAAAGAACTGATGCGCCGGATCATGGCTTTTCCCCCGGAATGGCGTGACCTGCAGACGTTCCCCCGCATCGTTCACACCAATTTCTTCGTTCGAAAGATAACAGGCCGGGTCCTCGGCCCACGGATCACCGGTCACCTGCAAGGCCCGGATGCGGGTGTTGCCACCGCAAACATCCTTCAGCTGGCAGGCGCCGCACCGCCCCTTCAGCGGGCGCGGACGGGTGCGCAACAGGGACAGCATCCGGTCTTCCCCGGTCCAGAGCTCGGAAAACGGCGTCGTCTTGACGTTGCCCACGGTGTAATCCGACCAGTAGGTATCGGGATGCACCCGGCCCAGATTGTCGATATTGGCCACACCCAGCCCGCTGGAGTTTCCGCCCCACGCCGCCAGATGTTCACGCACATGCGCGGCCTTCTCATCATCGAACTTGTCGCGAACCCAGTTCAGGAAATACCCCGCATCAGCATCGTTGTTGCCCGTCACGATATCCAGAGGCCGCCCGCCCGAGGCCGCCTCCCACGCCCGCTCCAGCAGCAGGTCCATACCCCTGCGGGTGCGCTGATGTTCGGCATCCTCGCCACGGTTCTTGTCTCCGCGCCCGGCATAGACCAGATGGCTCAGATAGAACTTGTCCACCCCTTCATCTTCGCACAGCTTCAGCAGATCGGGCAGGTGATGCTGCGTGCCTTCGGTCAGGCAGAACCGCAGCCCCACCTTGATCCCGCGCTTCTTGCATTCCCGCACGCCGCGTAAGGCATCGTCAAAGGCGCCTTCGACACCCCGGAACCAGTCATTCGTGGCCCCGATCCCGTCCAGTGAAATTCCGACATAGCTGAAACCAACTTCGGCAATCCGATCAGCAGTTTCGCCATGGATTTTCGTTCCATTGGTCGATAGCGCCAGCATCGGCACCAGTTCCCGCGCACGACCGGCGATATCGAAGAAATCCGACCGGTCCAGCGGTTCCCCACCCGAGAGGATCAGGGCCGGGACGCGAAAGTGGCCCAGATCCTCAAGGGTTTTCATGGCTTGCTCATGGCTGAGCTCGCCGGGAAACGCCACATCCGCCGAAACGGTGTAACAATGGCGGCATTTCAGGTTGCAGCGCCGTGTCAGGTTCCAGATCACCACGGGTTTCACCGGTCCGGGGCGGCGTTTGCGCACCGGAGTCGGCTCGACCAGTTGGTGCATGTATTCGGTCAGGCGGAACATGTCTCAGCCTTTCTTTTTCAGGCGCAGCCCGGTCTTTTTCAGGATGCGAGTGGAATAAAGGATATCTTTGGCCCGGCAGGCATCGCCCAGAATGGCCGTGATCTCGGCCCGTTTTTCCTCGACCTCGTCCCGGTCCGAACCATGGACCATGGCAAACAGGTTATAGGGCCAGTCGGGCAGGGCGCGGGGGCGTTCATAGCAATGGGTGACAAAGGGCAGTGCGCCGATTTGTGCGCCCAGTTCGGTTATGCGATCGTCCTGCACATCCCAGACAGTCATCCCGTTCGAGGTCATGCCCAGCTTGTAATGGTTCGGTGCGGCAGCGATGCGACGGATCACACCGCGCGATTTCAGTTCGGCCAGCCGGAACAGCAGGGCATCCTCGTCCATGCCAAGGCCCTGGGCCACAGCGGCATATGGTGCAGCTACCAGCGGCAAACCGCCTTGCAGCGCCTCGATAATCTGCCTGTCTCTTGCGTCGATCATGCCGCCACCCGGAAGCCGATGAAAAATTCCTGAAGTTTGGGGAAACGGAGAACTTCAATCCCCGTTTCCCGTTCGATTGCATCGGCGGTGGCCGCGATCCCCTCGGGCGTTTCGGTGGCCAGCACGAACCACATGTTCAACCGGTGCGTACGTTCATAATTATGCGCGACCTCCGGATGCGCATTGACTTTGGTCAGGACGGATTCGAATTCCCCCGCAGGGACCGCCATGGCGCACAGGCAGAACGCGCCTCCCATCGCCGCGGCGTCGAAAAAGGGACCAAAGCGTGTGATCACCCGATCCTCTTTCATCCGCGCCAGCCGCTCCAGAAGATCGTCCTCGCTTATTCCCAGCTCAACGGCCACCTCAGCATAGGGGTGTGCTGTCAGCGGCAGATCATCCTGCATCCGGTTCAGGATGGCGCGGTCGGTTGCATCCAGTGGTGTCATGCAGCCACCTCCTTGGGCTTGATCAGCGCGCCGGTCTGTTTGAAGCAGCGGGTCGAGAACAACACCTTGTGCTGCGCCCCCGCCAGTTCCGGCAGATTGGCAGCCTCGCCCAGAACCTCGCGCGCTTCGGGGCGCGAACGGGCATGGATCATGGAATACAGGCGATATGGCCAGACCCCCTCGATGGGTCGGCGCTCGTAACACAGCGTCACGCCCGGATGGGCAGCCAGCGCCGGCCCGGCGCGGTCGATCTGCTCGGCAGGCAGATCCCAGACCACCATCGCATTGGCCGACCATCCCAAAGCGCGGTGGCGAACGATGACGCCAAGGCGCGAGATGATGCCCGCCCGATGCAGAACATCGATACGCTTCATAACCTCGGCCCCGTCGCGGTCCAGCGACCGGGCCAGCGCCAGGAACGGATCGACTACCAGTGGCAGACCCGAGCTCAGCGCCTGCAACAGATCACGGTCACCCGGCTGCATGGCCGAGCGGTCTACTTTCCGCGCATTTGGGACGCTCCGGGTGCCGCCCGACATGCGAAACCCGAGATCCACGTTGAAGGGCCGCACCAGCCGCAAGTCCAGAACCCGCAGCCCCGTGCGTTGCCCGATCCGCAACAGGGTATCATCCACATGCGCGCGATCCGGCCCGGTGGCCACGAACCACAGGTTCCAGGCATCTTCGCGCTGATAGTTGTGGTTTACGCCCGGCTCGGAATCGATCAGGGCCGCGATCTCTTCAATACGCTCTTCGGGTGCGGCGACGGCAGCAAGTGTGCTGGCCGAGACGGCTCCGGGCGCGATGGTGGCGCCGACACGGGTGATCCGCCCCGCCGCGCGCATCCGGGCCAGCCGGTCCAGCACATCGTCCTCACTCAGCCCCAGCGTGTAGGCCAGAACCTGAAACGGGCGTTCAACGACCGGAAAATCGCGCTGGAAATCATCCAGCAGCCGACGGTCGATCGGGTCGGTAATATGGCACATGAATCACAATCCCGTTCTGTGCGCGCGGGCGGTAAAAAATATGCCCGATGGACTGTCCGCCTCGATTTCGCGCAGTTTCTCAAATGTTTGCGTGTCGTAGACCATGACCTTGTTGGCATCGCGCACGCTGAGCCACACCTCATGCCCGCGCGGTGTGAACTCCATGTGCAACACCGCAGGGCCGGGTTTGAATTCGTGGATGATTTCTTTGCTCACTGAGTCGATCACCTGAATCGTGTCGTTCAGCGGATGGGCGAAATTCACCCAGACCTGCCGCCCGTCGGGCCGCGCCATGGCAAAGACTGGTTGGCCATGGGTTTTGGTCCGTCCGGTTTCGGTCAGGGTGTCGGCGTCGATCCAGAGAACCTCGTGATGGCCAACGGCGGGCAAAACGAACTCGCGCCCCGTCAATGCCCAGCCTTCAAGATGGGGCATCTTGTAGACGGGCATTTCCTCTTGCCCGCGCCCATAATCCGGCAGGACCCGAATGGGTTCGGGATTCTCGGACCACAAATCCAGCGCGGTCAGCCCGTCTTCGCCGAACAGGCCGGTGATATAGGTCCGGCCATTGGCGGTGATCAGCGCGTCATAGGGGTTTTTGCCCATATCGGGGATTTTGGTGATCTCCGGCGTGCCACTGGCGAAATCGGCGATCCAGGTCTCGCCCGTGTCCCACATGGTGAAAACGAACCGGCGTCCCGGCGCATCGACAAGGCCGATGGTTTTGCTGTCGGTGGGGATGTCCGCGACCATCTCAAGCGTATCGGCATCAAAGACGCGCACGCCGCCGGGCTCATAATTCGACACCGCCACCAGCTTGCCATCGTCCGAGATCGCACCGCCGATGGCATTACCTGCCTGCACGACCCGGTTTACGATCTGCCGGGTCACGATATCGATCTTGGTCAGCCCGCCGTCGCGACCGAATACATAGGCAAACCGTTCATCCGGGGAATAAACCAGCGAGGCATGGGACAGATCGCCCAGCCCCTCGATCCGCGCAAGTGCTGCGCGCTCGGACTGATCCACCAGCAGGACCGAGCCCTGCGCCCGTTCGATCACCAGCCCCAGATCGCCGGTAGCGGTGGGTTCACCATGCGCGGCGGTCATCATCAATGTTGCCACAAGGCCAAGGACGATATGTTTCATTGTGCCTCCGGTTCCAGCAGGTAACGGGCGATCCATTCGGCCTCTTCTTCGGAAATCAAAGGCCGCCAGGGCGGCATGGCCGTATCGGGAATACCGTCAAGGATCACCCCGGTCAGAACATCCGCGTCGTAGTGTTTCAGGTTTTCCGCGCGCAGGTCCGGGCCAAGACCGCCTTTCAGCGACAGCCCGTGGCACGACCCGCAATCCTGATGAACAAGACGCCTTAGTGCGTTGGGGTCCAGCGCGTCGGCGGCCAAGGCCGAGGTCGCGACCATGATGGCGGTCGTCAGAACAGCCCGCGAAGGCCAGCCCGCGCGACCGCTGTTTGTTTGACAGATGCTAGCCATGAGCCTGCTCCAGCAACTCGGTCACAGGCCGTTCCGCATACAGCGAAACCACCTGACCGATGATGAACAATGTGGGCGCCTTCAGTTCGGCCTCGCGCACATCCGAGGCCAGCCGGTCCAGTCGCGACACGAGGCGGCGCTCGTCCGGGGTGGTGGCCTTGCCCACAGCAAGAACGGGAGTTGATCCGGGCAGATTCTCGGTCATCAGGCCCATGGCGATCTGACCGATATTGGCCACGCCCATATACACCACCAGTGTCGAGTCCGGGTCGGCCAGACGTTTCCAGTCCAGATCCAGAATCTTGTCCGCCTGCCGGTGGCCGGTGACATACTGAACCGAGGTCGCCAGCCCACGATGGGTCAGCGGCACGCCGGTCGAGCTGGATGCCCCCTGCGCCGCAGTGATGCCTGGCGCATATTCTACCGCGATGTCATGTTCCAACAGATAGGCGGCCTCTTCCGAGCCGCGGCCAAATATCATCGGATCGCCACCCTTCAGGCGCGCAACGGTGTGACCGGCGCGTGCTTCCTCCAGAAGAATTTCGTTTATGCGGTCCTGCGGAACGGTGTGGCATTTGGGGGCCTTGCCCACCGGGATCAACCGCGCACCTTCGGCGTGCATGGCAAGGATGTCGTCCGAGACCAGACGGTCATAGACCACAACATCCGCCTCTTGCAGCATACGCAGGGCGCGCAGGGTCATCAGCTCGGGGTCGCCGGGGCCAGCGCCAATCAGAAAAACCTTACCGCTCATGTGCAAACTCGCTTGTTCTGAATGTCTTCGGAACCCGGATCTTCGGCAGCTTCCACGCGCTAAAATGGGACGTTGCTGGGGGAACCGGGCGTGTCATGGGGGCAGACTGGCGCAATCGCAAACCAACCTCCTTGACATAAGTTAAGGAGCGCGGGATTTGCGCCCGCGCCCCTTTGATCTTGCCTGTATTTTTGCCTCGGCTCAGGGTTCGACTGTGATCATTCCGATCATGTTCTGCGTCTCCCAGTGCGGTCCGCACAGATAATCCTGCGGACCGGGGGTGAGGAAGGTCATGTCCACTGTTTCCTCGGGGAAAATCCGGTCGGATTCGGGTTCGCTGCCATCCTTCAGCAGCACGCTGTGGCTGGTGCGCTTGTCCACGTTGACCCAGCGCACCGTGGTTCCTGCCTTGACCGTCAGTTCGGCGGGGCAAAAGTTGTACTTGTACATCAGCACCACCTTCGCGTCCTCGACGTCAGAAGAGGGCTGGCCGAACATCTCGACATAGCGCTCTTCCGCCTCGGCACAGATTGCGGCAGTGTCTTCGTCCGCAGCAAATGCCGGTGATGCCATAAGCAGCAGAGCAGGAAGAAGGTTTTGGGTTCTCATGGTCCAATTCTCCTGTCCGAAAAAGGGCAGGGGCCGGATCATCCGGCCCCCGTCCGTTACTGTTTCACCACGTTGATATTGGCGGTGTCGTCATCCAGCGCGAGGCTGGTGTTCAGCGTCACATGGTGGAACCTTGCCGCGGCAAAGTCGTCGTGGATCGCAAACCCGACCGTGTAGGTCTGGCCGGGCTCCAGCGGCACATCCCCTGGCGCACCGGAATTCAGCGGCCGCGAGAAGACGACAGTCCACATGCCACCCGACAGGTTGGCCGAGGCGGCGATTTCACCGTTGTTGACCACGCGCTGTTCCAGCAGATAACCGTTCGAGGCACTGCCATCGGCATAGACGCGCATCAGGTCAAGGAAGGTACCGTCGGCCAGGTACTGCTCGATTTGGGCTTCGGCCTCCAGCTTGTCCCAACCACCCATCGGCTTACCGCGGCGGCCCTTGGTATCAACCTCGGTGCGGCTTTCGCTGATGTATTTGGTCACCGTGTCCTGAGTGTTCATGCGGCCCGTGAAATCACCATTGGCGGCAATCGCATCGGCCTCGGGCGCGAAGGGCATATAGGTGTTGTCGGCGTGGCACGAGGCCCAGCAACCCACCTGATCGCCCAACTCGATGCCGGTGCCGGTGATCATCATGGCAACCTTGATCTGGTTGTCGGGGTCCATCTTGCCGCCTTCGACGAAGGGGGCAGGGCTGTGACCCGCATCCGGCCATTGCATGCGAATGTACAGGTTCTCGTCGTCATGCGCGGCCTGAACGGTCGCATCGATGACACCACGCTTGCCGGGGATCGGCGTCGGTTCCAGCTCGCCACCGGCCACGATCTTGTTGCCGATCGCATCCAGTTCCTTGGCGTGACAGGTCGAGCACTGATCGCCACCCTTGGTCAGGGGACGGGCGCCACCATGGAACTTGCCGTTCTGTACCCATTCAAACGAAGCCTGACCGGGGTAGAACAGTTTCAGATCCGCACTTGCCACGGCGTTCCAGTCGATGTTGCCACCGACATCGCTGCCACCACCACTTGCGGCGGGCGCTGCGGCCTCTTCTTCTCCGCTTGCGTTGGCGCGTTCTTCGGCAACGGCTGCGTCAACAGCGGCTGCGATCTGGGCCTGAACAGCTTCTTGCTGGGCCTGCTTGGCGGCTTTTTCAGCCTCGGCCTCGGCAGCTTCCTCGGCTTCGATCTTTGCAAGACTGGCCAGGTATTCCGGCGGGATCGGGCGGATGAAGGCGGGGTTCGGCGCCTCAAGTTCTTCCAGATATTCCTCGTCAGCACGGTCACGGGCATCCGAGTGGGCGATCCCCTTGTGACAGTCGATGCAGGTCTGACCGATCTCCATCGCGTTCAGGTGCTGCTGACGTGCGCGGGGTTTCTGGAACTCGGGCATCATCGATTCAAAATCGTGACAGTTCCGGCATTCGCGCGAGTCGGTGGCTTTCATCCGCTCCCATTCGTTCATCGCCAGATGCACGCGCTTGGCTTCGAACTTTTCGCGGGTGTTGATGGTGCCGACCACCTTGCCGTACAGCTCTTTGGACGCCTTGATCTTGCGGATCATCTTGTGCGTCCAGTCCTTGGGCACGTGGCAGTCAGAACAGACCGCGCCCACGCCCGAACGGTTCACGTCGTGGATCGTGCCGGTGTATTCCTCATAGACGAAATCGCGCATCTCGTGGCACGAGATACAGAAATCCTTGGTGTTGGTCGCTTCCATGGCGGTGTTGAACCCGCCCCAGAAGATGATGCCGCCGACAAAGGCCGCGGCGATACCGGCCACGGGCATTCCCCACAGGAAATACCGGCGCCAGATCGGTGGTTTTTTATCCGGTTCGGAAGTCATATCCGGGCTCCGTTTTAGCTGTCTTGACTGGCGCGGCGTGTCAGGCCGGCGCATTGGCTCAAAGGGCAAACGAAGAAAGGGCGGGCGAGGGGCCCGCCCTTTCAGGTTTTGGTTGCGATCCCGTCAGGTGACGTGGTTCGACCGGTTGTAGACGTTGAACTTGCCGGTTGGTGCGTACAGCCCCTCGATACGGCCGATCTCTTCCAGCGTCTTGGCGTCAAAGATCACGATCTGACCGTTCGGCTCTTTCGAGTCCGACAGGTTCCACTTGGAAACCCAGACCTCGGTGCCATCGGCGTTGAACTCGAAGTGGACGGCGGCACTGCCTTCGTCTTCGGTGATCTGGATCGTTTTCACAATCTCACCGGTTTCCTTCGAGATGACCTGAACCGACTGCTGAATTTCCGGCTCCGGATGTTTGGTCTGGTCAGCCCAGATGTAATCCGAATTCGGGTGAGTGCGGACAAACAGGCCGGGGCCGTCGGTTTCCACTTCGTAGCAGACCTTCCAGGCATCGTCCGGACGGTTCTCGGGGTCATTACCCCAGACAGTCACGGTACCAACACCAAGGTGAGTCGTACCGGCCACCGGGCCACAATTCGGGTCATTCCAGTTGGCGCCCGGACCGGGGTGCGGCAGCGCGGCCGTGTCGATCATCGCTTCCAGCTTGTGGGTCTTGGTATCGACGACCACCATCTTGTTCGACGCGTTTGCGGCGATCTGGAAGTAACGGCCTGTCGGGTCAAAGAACCCGTCATGCAGGAACTTGGCACTGTCGATCTTGTCGATCCGCAGGTTGTCCAGATCGGTGTAATCGACCTGCCACAGCTGTCCCAGCTCCTTCACGGCAACGATCCATGTGGGTTCGTTCGGCGTGGTGTAGATCGCGGCCACGCGGGCCTCTTCCACATAGTCCCCGTCCACGTTCACGCCGCGGGTCGATACGACCTTGACCGGTTCCATGGTCTGAGCGTCAACGATTGCGAAGTGCGGCGGCCAGTAACCACCACCGATGACGTATTTGCCATCGCCGGAAACGGCAACGTCGCGGGCGTCATAGGCGATCTTGACCTCGGAAACCAACATCTTGTCCGGTGTTTGCCACAGGTCGATCTTGGTCATCTTGCCGTCGCGGCCCATCGTGTACCAGAAGCGGCCGGGCTGTTCGGGCTCTTCCAGCTTGTGGTGCTCGGACGCCTTCAGAACGTGCACGGCATAACCGGTCGGGATGTGCGTCAGCACCTCTTTGGTGTCACCGTCGATCACGGCCACCTTGCCTACATCACGCTCGATGACGACAAAGAAGTTTTCCCAGTTACGGCCATGCAGCGGTTCGGTCGGATAATCGGCCTCTTCCACATAAACCTTGCGGGTCGCCATCATCTGATCCAGCGACATCTCAGGCGGCTTTGGCGGCTCCATCATGATGTAGGTCGCCATGTCCTTGATTTCCTGCTCGGTCATGATGTCCGAGAAGTTGTTCATCCCGCCTTCGGTTCCCCAGGCGATGATCTTTTCAAGGCGTTCCTGTCCCAGTTTCAGGGTGCCGCCTTCGGTGACGGTGCCATCGTCTGCGGTCTTTTTCCAATGGGGTTCAAGGTTCTTGCCGGTGGCGCCCTTACGCAGAACACCGTGGCAACCGGCACATTGTTCAAAATATAGCTGCTTGGAGGCCTCAAAGGCTTCCTCGCTCAGTGTTGGCTCTTCGGCAAAGGCCGGTGCAGCGACGCTGCCCAGCAGCATCGCCAAACCAACCCCAAATGCGCGGCCGGTTTTGTTGTAGCTGATTCCAAGTGACATGATCACTCTCCATATGCGTGGTGAGGCAGGGCAGAGAGTGCGCCCTGCACTCGGAAAGCGCCTTGACCAAAGTCAACGAAGCTCTCGGAAACGTGATGCGATCACCTGTCCTTTGGCCCGCACAGGGCTTTGTAAATCCTGCTTTTGACAGTCATCTTTTTTCAGCCGTCTTGATTTTGGTTAAGTATGGCGACCTCCTGTGCCGCTACTGATCTTGGAACAGGGCGCGACCACAGATCGCGCACAGCCATCGAGGCAGAGGAGATATCCATGACAACTGTTGCCACGCGCGTTCTGGGTGAAGGGTTTCGCGTCTTTTTCCTGTCCGCCGGGCTCTACGGGTTATTCGCGGGCGGGGCCTGGGGGCTGTGGCTGGCGATGCAGAGCGGCGCGATCCCATCTCAGGCTTCTTCCTACGCCATGAGCCCGCCAATGTGGCACGCGCACGAGATGATCTTTGGATACGCGGCGGCCGCGCTGGGCGGGTTCTTTCTGACTGCCGTGCCCAACTGGACCGGCGCCCCGAACGCGCGTGCCCTGTTCATCGCCACGGCGGCCGGGCTGTGGCTGGCGGGGCGGGTCGCGATGTGGTTTTCCGCATCGCTTGCGCCGTGGCTGGTCGCGGTGCTTGATCTGGCCTTCATCCCGATTCTGGCGGCCAAGATCGGCAGCCAGCTGATCCGCCGCCCAAAACCCCAAAATATGGTCTTTCTGCTGATTCTCGGTTTCATCTGGATCGCCAACCTCATGACCCATCTGGAGTGGATGGGCGTGACCGATGATACGCTGAACACCGGTTTGCGCGCGGGGCTGCTGACCCTGTGCTCGATGATTGCCGTTTTGGGGGGGCGCATCACTCCGGCCTTCACCCGCAACGCGATGAAGCGCGCGGGTGAGCCTGAATCCGCATGGCCGGTCAGCGTCGCGCGAGTGGAAAAAGCCAGCCTTGTGACCGCGCTGATGCTGCCGCTGTCGATATTGGTCCTTGGCAGCGGGCCGGTGGCCGGAGCGCTGGCTCTGGTCTTTGGCGTCCTTCAAGTTGTGCGGCTGTCGCGCTGGCGCGCAGGCTGGGCCATGCGTCAGCCCATCCTGATCGCCCTGCATCTGGGACTTGGCATGCTGGCCCTTGGCCTGATCCTGTGGGGGCTTGCCCTGCTGGGAATCGGGAACGAGATCGGCGCCCTGCACGTCCTGGGCATCGGATGCGTCGGCGGCATGACCCTTGCGGTGATGAGCCGCGCCGCGCTGGGCCATAGCGGCCGTGCATTGGTGGCGCCACAGCCAATGGTTCTGGCCTATGGGCTGATGGCGGCGGCGGCAATCGTCCGGTGGTTCGGCACCGGGCTCGACACCGGTTACCTGACCGCCATGCTGGTGGCTGACGGCCTGTGGATCTGCGCCATCGGCCTGTACCTGATCGCCATGTGGCCCTCGCTTACGGGGCCACGGGCAACCACCGCCTGATCGGGCCCTGCACGACAATTTTAGGCCCGGTTAGGTGTGGTTTGCATGAGCGCGCCCAGAACGCGCAAAATTCTGTCAGTCAGTTGAATCAGCCGCAATTTCAGCCAATCCCCAGTGTTCCAAGGCTTCGATCACCGGGGCCAGACTATGCCCCTTTGGGGTCAGCGAATATTCGACATGGGGCGGCACGACATCCAGAACTTCACGATGCACCAGACCGTCTTCCGCCATCGCTTTCAACTGAGCGGTCAGCAACCTCTGAGAGATACCTGCCAGATCGCGCTTCAGCGCATTGAAGCGCTTAGGCCCATCCGTCAGCTCATATAATATCAGCAGCGTCCACTTCCCGCTTATTACACTCAGAGTGCGGCGCACCGGACAGGTCAGGTAACCTTCCGGAAATACGCGTTCTTTTGTTTCGGTTCGCATGCGGTGCCTCCGATTGCAGTACCCTTTAGTATACTAGTAGCTAAAATAGTGCGTACTAGACGAAATGAATTTACCCTTTAATTAGCAGCCATCAGTTCGCAAGAAAAGGATCTATGAAATGTTGAAACTGACAACTTGGATAATGTCCGGAGCAATGATGATGACTGCCGCAACAACCGCCTATGCCAACGATGCCGTAAAAACGATCCGCGAGTTCTACGAAGTCGCAGATGCCCGACCAATGAATTCAGAGGAACTTCGCAGTTATTACGCAGAGGATTTCGTTGATCACGATGCCGCTCATGAGGGCGGGCACGTTGACGGCGGTGTCGGCACTTACGCTGCGTTGGCAGATGGGGCACCGGATTCAAAGCACGACCTGGTCATGGTTTTGCCTTCGGGCGACGACAAGGCCATCGTGTACTGGCGCTACAAGGGAACCAACACCAACAATCTGTTTGGTATGCCAACGACCGAAACACCCCGCAGCTTTGATATTGCCGGGATCGAGATTTTCACCGTCCGGAATGGCAAAATCACCGACATGTGGCACGTAGAGGAAATCAGCAAGCTAGTCGAAACGCTCACCGGCGAAGAGTGAATACCGATGATCACACCCCCGGATGATGTTCGGGGGTGTGATCAATACCGACTGCCTTCGCTGGTTACGACGAACAGGTTTTCCTACCTTCATGGCAAGTTGCACCTGATTGGGCACTGCCAATCTTGGTTTGCCGTTGAAAACGGCCGTAATGTCGGAAGCTGAGATTGGGCCTTTCGTTGCTTAGGCAACAAAAGGGGACAGTTTTGAGTGCTAGTTCCGCCCGATCAGTGGCTGGTCGTTCTTGAGATGGCGGTGCACCAATCTCCTGATCTGGCCGCCTCTGGCAGGGATCCTGCGCGCGGCATCAGGGATATAGTCGGGTCTCATCAGCGACGGGAACAGGTCAAGAATTTCACCGCGCGCCTGAGGGCTGACACCCTTGAGCGCCTCGGGGCCGGTAAACAGGCTTTCCGATGGCGCCCCTTCGGCAAAAACAACCTCGTGCCGGTCGAACAGGACGTGGATATAAGTCACGCTTTCGACCGTTTCGTCGACCGTGACGCCGGGAACACCTACCAGCTTGTGTGCGGGAACCAGAACTTCTTCGGCATCGAACATCCGGATCGCAATGGCAGACCGCACCAGCATCCGGTGTTGCGGTGAAACCAGCAGGTCGCGATATGGCAGGCCACAGCCCAACGCACCGGCGGCAATCCGGATCGGGCGCAGCATGGGCTTGGCGGCCAATTCTTCCGGCCCCAGTTCGCGCGATCCGATCCAGCGGATTGGCTGCGCGCCGCGATCCAGCGTGACAATCTCATCCCCGACCGACAGGGTGTCGATTTCGCGCGGCCCCTGCGGCGTTTCGATCAGTGTTCCCCGGGTGAAACAAGGCACAACGGTATTCACCGGAATGTCTGCACCGTTATCGGTCAGTGCCCCGATCGTCAGGGTGGTGTTCAGCGGCGGAACGCCCCCGATAAAGCCAAGAAAGTAACCCTGTTCGGCCGACGGAAAGTCGAAATCACCATCATTGTTGATGTCCCAGTCCATAACGCCGATTTCATAGGTGTTCACGCCATCGTTGACCTCGATGGTATAGTCCCACGCAAATGACTGACCCAGATAGGTCTGGCTCGGGTCATTTGGAGTTTCATTGGAAACATTATCGCCGTCGATGATCGTGGGGTCGGCCCCGTCCGAGATCGTGATCTGGCTGTATGCGGTGATCTGAAAGGTGGTGCCCGGCTGATATAGCTGCGCCTGGCTGTCCGTCATGGTCGAGTCAGAACGGAATGCGCCGTAAATATTGATTGCCATCTTTAACCCAACTACTCACTTCGGCCCGCCTGTTATCCCGCGCGGTTGCGCAAATGGCGGCACCATCTCTAACCGGGTAAATCAATGCCGGGTCAAAATTCAATTTTCAAGGCAATATCCGGGCGATTTTTAGGTATTGCGACATAAACACCAGACGTTGGGTGCCAGAGTGACGGCCCGATCCCGCACCCACCCGGTTGCGTGACCAAACCGGAATTCGCCCGGCAGTCTTGACTTTGGTTAAGGCGTACCTATGGCCCGACCGCCATGCTCCTTGCATCAGCAAAGCGGCGCAAAGGAGAGCGCAATGCGCGAAGTCATGACCAAGAGCATGGCCCGCAACATATTCTATGGCGGGTCACTGTTCTTTATTCTCATCTTTCTGGCCTTGTCGGCCCATTCCCACCTGTACATCGTGCGGTCCGAAAACGCGGCCAAGCTCGATGACAGCGTGATCCGGGGCAAGCACGTCTGGGAAAAACATGCCTGTGTCAACTGTCACTCGATTCTGGGCGAGGGTGCGTATTTCGCCCCCGAGGTCGGCAATGTGATGACCCGCTGGGGCGTTCTCGACGACCCAGAGTCGGCCTTTGAAACCCTCAAGGGCTGGATGGAGGCGCAACCGACCGGCATCGAAGGCCGGCGGCAGATGCCCAATTTCAACCTCAGCGACGAAGAAATCCGCGATCTGGCGAACTTCCTGATCTGGACGGACAACATCGACGCTCAGGACTGGCCGCCGAACGACGCGGGCTAAGAAGGGAACCGAGAAATGAAATACGAATCCCAAAAGGTGGCCTACGCCTACTTCGCAGTAGCCATGGGCCTGTTCGCGATACAGGTGATCGGCGGCCTGCTGGCTGGCCTGATCTATGTATCCCCCAACTTCCTGAGCGAGCTTCTGCCGTTCAACATCGTGCGGATGCTGCACACCAACTCGCTGATTGTCTGGCTAATCCTTGGCTTCTTCGGCGCGGCCTATTTCCTGATCCCGGAAGAGACCGAGCGTGAGATCCATTCGACCAAACTGGCCTATCTGCAGCTGATCATCCTTGTGGTCGGCACACTGGGCGTGGTCGTGACCTATGTCTTCAACCTGTTCGAAGGCAACTGGCTGCTGGGCAAAGAAGGACGCGAGTTCCTTGAACAGCCCAAATGGGTCAAGGCAGGCATCGTCGTTGCCGCGCTGATCTTCCTCTACAACGTCTCGATGACGGTGTTGAAGGGTAAGAAGACCGCGATTTCGAACATCCTGCTTCTGGGTCTCTGGGGCCTGGCACTGCTGTTCCTGTTTGCCTTCTACAACCCGGGCAACCTGTCCCTGGACAAACAATACTGGTGGTACGTCGTCCACCTGTGGGTCGAAGGTGTGTGGGAACTGATCATGGCCTCGATCCTGGCCTATCTGATGCTCAAGCTGACCGGCGTTGACCGTGAGATCGTCGAGAAATGGCTCTATGTCATCGTTGCCGCCGCCCTGTTCTCGGGCATCCTTGGCACCGGCCACCACTACTATTGGATCGGTACGCCTGCGTACTGGCAGTGGATCGGTTCGATCTTCTCCAGCCTCGAAGTGATCCCGTTCTTCGCGATGATGGCCTTTGCCTTTGTCATGGTCTGGAAGGGCCGCCGTGACCACCCGAACAAGGCCGCACTTCTGTGGTCGCTGGGCTGTGCCACGCTGGCGTTCTTCGGTGCCGGTGTCTGGGGCTTCCTGCACACGCTGCACGGGGTGAACTACTATACCCACGGCACACAGATCACCGCGGCTCACGGTCACCTTGCCTTCTACGGTGCCTATGTCTGCCTCAACCTGGCGATCTTCAGCTATGCCATGCCGATCCTCAAGAACCGCGATCCCTACAATCAGGTTCTCAACATGGCGTCCTTCTGGCTGATGACCAGCGGTATGGTCTTCATGACCTTCGTGCTGACCTTTGCCGGTACTGTTCAGACTCACATGCAACGGGTGGTCGGTGACTACTTCATGGATGTGCAGGATCAGATCGAGATCTTCTACTGGATGCGTCTTGGTTCTGGTCTGGTCGTGGTCCTTGGTGCGCTGCTGTTCATCTACTCGATCTGGGTTCCCCGGAAAGAGATCATTGAACCCGGCGCAGCCGAAACACCTGCGGAGTAATGGATATGGACGGCTCCATACAAATGGGAACGGGGGCGGCTGACGCCCCCTTCTACCTCCCCCAGGGCGACGAATGCGATGTGTTCGCCGCCGCTTATACCAACAACCTGCCGGTCCTGCTGAAAGGCCCGACCGGCTGCGGCAAGACCCGCTTTGTGGCCCACATGGCCGCCAGTCTTGGCCGCCCGCTTTACACCGTGGCCTGCCACGACGATCTGGCAGCCGCTGACCTGATCGGTCGCTACCTGCTGAAAGGCGGCGAAACCGTCTGGGTCGATGGCCCCCTGACCCGCGCAGTGCGCGAAGGCGCGATCTGCTACCTCGATGAGGTGGTCGAGGCCCGCAAGGACGTCACCGTCGTGCTGCACCCGCTGACAGACGACCGGCGTATCCTGCCGATCGACCGCACCGGCGAAGAACTTGAGGCCGCACCCGGCTTCATGCTGGTGGCTTCCTACAACCCCGGCTACCAGAACATCCTGAAAACCCTGAAACCCTCGACCCGGCAGCGGTTCATCTCGCTGGAATTCGACTTCCCCTCGCCCGAGATGGAGGCCGAAGTCGTCTCGCAGGAAAGCGGCCTGCCGCTGGAACGATGCAAACCGCTGGTCCGTCTGGCCGGTAAGCTGCGCGGGCTCAAGGGTCAGGATCTCGAGGAAGGCGTTTCTACCCGTCTGGTCGTTTATGCCGCGACGCTGATCGCACAGGGCATGTCTACAGACCGCGCCATCCTTGCCGCCATGATCGAACCTCTGACCGATGACGAGGATATCAAACGCGGGCTCCTCGATCTTGTCACGGCTGTCTTTGGGTGAGGCCGGCCGATGGTCAAGATCGATTTCGAGCCATGGGAACCCGAAGAAACGATCGGGAAACTATGGCACACCCTTGCCAGCCGCCTCGATGCACCTGAGGTGCATGTTGGAGCCGCGGTCGACCTTTCTGAGGTCGCGGGGCGGCTGGCAGTCCTCTTTCGGGGACTTGGGGGTAGTCCGGGCGTCGAATTGCGCCCGGTCTCACCCGAAATTTCGCACCACCGCCTAAGCTGGCGCCGCCGTCTGGCGACCGAGGCCGAGCAGCTTCCGCGCGCCTCGTTCGACGGCGAGGTTCTGCGCCTGCCGGACCGACTGGCCGTCTTTCCCGCACGCGAAGCCAACGGCGCGCTCTATGTCTGGCTTGCCGCCGCCGCCGCCCATGCGGGAACCCGAATTGACGAAGATGACCCCCTGCGTGCTGATCTGCACGCCCTGACCGCCGCGCAGGAAATGGTTGCGGCGACGCTTGACGACGCCCCGGGCCTGCGCCCGCTGTATTCCGAGCTTTGCAAGGGGCTGCTGCACCAACGCGACGTCCCCGATCTGCCCCCGGTCGAAGCCGCCGTCGAAGAACTGGTCCGCCAAATGCTGGGCGACCCCACGCCGCTTTCGGCGCGGGCCGAACAGCTGAAGGCGCTTGACGATGATCTTATCGCCCCGCGCGGCTATCAGCATTTCCGGCCGGTTGCCCTGTGGCCGGAACTGCGCGCCGTCGGCTTTTCCGAACATAACGAGGTTGAAAACCCCGACACCGAAGGCCCGCCCGAAGAGTCGGGTGAAAAGACCCACCGTGCGCGCCGCCGCAAATCCGATCAGGCGTCGCGCAGCGACAGCTTCATTCTGCACAAGTTCGAGGCGATCCTCAGCTGGGCCGAATTCCTCAATATCAACCGTCGCATCGATGACGATGATCCCGACAATGCCAAAAAGGCCGCCGACGATCAGGACGAGATTGGCCTGGGCCAGATCTCCAAGGCGCCGCCGACCAAGCTGAAACTCCACCTCGACCTCGCGCCCGAGGATGTGAACCGCGAACGCCTGTCGGGTCGTATCCTCTATCCCGAATGGGACGTACGGACAGGAGCTTACCTGCCGGATCACGTCAACGTCCTGACCTCGGACGCGGAAATCCGCGAGGACGCCGCTGAGTTTGGCAAGGACCCCGCCACCGCCCGCCGCATCCGCGCCGTCAAACGCCAGTTCGAGGCCCTGCGCCCGGGCCGCGTCATGACCCGTGGCCATCTGGACGGCGATCAGCTGGATATCGAAGCCGCCGTGCGCGCCGAAACCGACCGTCATGCCAGCGGCGAAGGCAATGAACGCATCTGGCTGCAATCCCGGCCCGAGGCTCGCGATCTGGCGGTGTCGATCCTGCTCGACGTTAGCCGCTCGACCGAAAGCGCCGTCACCGGCCGCGCCGTCATCGATATCGAGCGCGAGGCACTGGCCGCTCTGGCCTGGGGCCTGAATGCCTGCGGCGACGATTTCGCCATACACGCCTTCAGCTCGCTCAAACGCCAGCGGGTCTATGTCCAGCGTTGCAAACGCTTTGACGAACCGATGGGCGCCACGGTTGAACAACGTATAGCCTCGCTGCGCCCCGGTCATTACACCCGCCTCGGGGCCGCGATCCGCCACTGTTCCGCCGATCTGACCGCGCAATCCCGCAAACGCCGCCTGCTGCTGGTCATCACCGACGGCAAACCCAACGATCTGGACCATTACGAAGGCCGTCACGGTATCGAAGACACAAGGCAGGCCGTGCGTGAGGCGCTCCGCGCCGGACAATCGGTCTTTGGCGTCACCATCGACAAGACCGGCAAAAGCTGGTTCCCCCGCATGTTCGGACAGGGCGGCTTTGCCGTCATCCCCGACCCGCACCGCCTGACCATGGCCCTGCCGCAGATCTACCGCCA
This sequence comes from Ruegeria sp. CF5, assembly GCF_056537325.1. NCBI lineage: Bacteria > Pseudomonadati > Pseudomonadota > Alphaproteobacteria > Rhodobacterales > Roseobacteraceae > Ruegeria > Ruegeria sp. CF5. The sequence goes on from NZ_JBQFRI010000006.1 coordinate 24,817, forward strand.
GCTGGTCGGCGCATGAGCGATGCGGCCCTGATCGACGAGCTTCCAGGCGAGCTTCTGATGTGGGTGCTGATCATCAGCGAGTTGCTGGTCTTCGGCGCGGGGCTGGTCGCTTTCATGGGCGTGCGCCTCACCGACCCGGCTGGCTTTGCCGAGGCGCAATCCCACCTCTATCGCACCGGCGCGGCGCTCAATACCGCCGTTCTGGTCACGTCCGGCTTTCTCGCCGCCAAGGCGCTGCAATGGCGGCAGGTAGCCCGCCGTACAACCGCCCGCCTTGCCCTGATCGGTGCGGCCCTGCTGGGTGTCCTTTTCCTCATCATCAAAGGCGCGGAATATGCAGGCAAGGCGGGGCAGGGCATCAGCTATGAATCCCACCCGTTCTTCCTGTTCTACTACCTTCTCACGGGTTTCCACGCCGCGCACGTCCTTGCCGGGGTGTGCATCCTGCTGCTGGTCGCCTGGCGCGACGATCCCCGCAATATCGAGGCAGGCGCCCAGTTCTGGCACATGGTCGATCTGGTCTGGGTGCTGCTGTTCCCGGTGATCTACCTGTTGGGGTGATGGCAATGATCCGTTCTTCATCTGGCACCAGATACTTCCGCCAGAGGCTCCCCGACCGCCTCACAATCGCATGGCTCGGACTTCTGGCGCTCAGCCTGACAACCGCATTGCTGACCACCCTGCCGCTGTCACCCAAGTTCATCGGCGCGGGAATCCTGTTTCTGGCCCTCGCCAAGGCCCGCATCATACTTGCCCGCTATCTGGACCTCGCCCAAAGCCCCGCATGGCTCCGGGGGTTCACTGCGGTGCTGACCGTATTCACACTGCTGTTGCTTGGGTTGTACCTGATCTGATGCGCGCGCCGGTCATCCCACCTGTGCCTCTCTCGCCCGGAAACGCGCCGCCCACGCCTGACTGACATCATCCGCAAGCTTTGCCGTCGGCGCGGCAAGCCCATCGGCGACTGTCACATCCAGCCCCAGCGCCTCAAGAATGCCCGCCAGCGTTGCCTGCGGATCGCGGGACAACTCGTCATAAGAAATCCGCAACGGCTCTACTGCCATGTCCCTGAACCAGCCGTCCCACCCTTCGTCAAAGGCGGTCAGTTCGGTTAGATGGTGAGAGATCGCTGCGGCGTCATAAACAGGTTCCTGCGGCGCGGACAGACGTTCCATCTCTGTCCCGTCAGCAGCCCGGTGCCACAACCCCGTCTGCTCGGCGATGACGCGCGAAATGGCCTGTTCCAGCTTTTGCGGACGCGTCAGATGAATGAACAGCGTCGCTCCGAACACCGCTTGCATACGATCTGCATCACTGGGCAGCGCGGGATGCAGACAGGTAAGTTTCTTGCGGAAAAACTCAAAGCTGTGCCACTGCATTCGCAGTCCGAACATTCCGGTGTCCCCCGTTCCGCACCGGATCGCCGCATCGAATACAGCGTTCAGCGCTTCGAGCTCGTCCGAAAATTGCTCATCAGACAAGTCGTGGGCGTCCAGCCAGGCAGGAACCGACGGCCGGTGAAAATGCGAATCCGGCAGACCCGCAATACCTGTTGCCGCCAGCAGTCCGCACAGCAACGTACTGCCGCTTCTGGGACTCGTGCAGATGATATAAGACTGATATCGCGCCACCGGACCTTCCCAAAATACCGGTTCAGATTTCGCCGCCCAACCGCAGGCGCGACCCTGCCCAACCGTGTGGGTGCATCGCAGATGCGCCGTAAACGGGCGGAAGGGCCTCAGCCTCGGAACGCCGCCGCCAGATCCTCGGGCAGGTCAAATTCCTTCAGCACCCGCGCTCGCGCCTCAGCCGACATTTTCCGGGCAGTCTTTTCCACGATGCGCTGAATTTTCTCAGCCGAGTGCTTTTCGGCAAACGGTGCAAAATACCATTTCAGGAATACGAAACAGATCACGTCCTCCAGTGCCTGCACATCCGCATCGCGCTTGATGCCTTCCTTGCGCAGCATCCGGCCCGCCGCCTCGGTGTCTTCTGCACCGTACCCGGCCTTGGTCATAAGCCCCATGACCACCTCGGCGTGATGCACGCCCTGTGCCTTGCGCCAGGCCAGATAGCCCGCGCGGCCTTCCGGATATTCCGACCGCGCCAGTTTCCAGCGCTCCACATGCTGCCCCCGCGCCGCGATCTGCAGCACATCCCCCGCACCGGGAAACAGCCGGTTCATCTCAGCGCTCATCCGTTCGCCATAAAGCAGCGCCTCCGGGCGGCCATCCTCAAGCTTGGGGTCCGCGTCGTTGGCCGCATCAATTGCGTCCAGAACCGTTTGCATCCGTTCACTCATTACCTGCTCCAGTTCTCTGCCGGATCACTTTCGGCATAATCGCGCAGCACCTCGATATCCGAAATTTCCGCGTGGTTGCGCTTGACCGTAACGCCAGCCGTCTTCAGTCGCGAAAACGCCCGGCTCAGGCTTTCGGGTTTCATGCCCAGACGCCCAGCGATCAGCATCTTGTCGTAGGGCAGGGTGACGTCACAGTCCCCGGTCTCGCAATCGCACAGGTTCAGCAGAAACTCCGCCACCCGCTGGGCTCCGGTCTGCGCCTTCAGTTGTTCCAGCTGGGCTACCAGCGAATGCAGATGGGTAAACGTGGCCGCCAGAATCGAAATTCCGATCTCCGGGTCTTCCTTCATCAGCGAGATGAAGATCGGGCTGGGCACGTGCATGATCTCGCAGGAAGAAACCGCCTCGGCCGAAACCGGATAGGGCATGTTGCGCAGCGCCACGGCCTCGCCAAAGCTCTCTCCGCGGGTAAAGACGCTCACCACCGCTTCGGCACCCGTGGGCGCCATTCGGAACAGCTTGACCCAGCCACTCAGTACGACGTGAATGGCCTGTGCCTCTTCCTCCTGCAGAAATATGGTTTCTCCGCGGTCGTATTTCCGCCAGATCGCGTGACTCAGCAACGTGTCGACATGCTGTTCCGGCAGTGATCGTAACAGCAATGACTGCCGCGCGATCGCTTTCTGTGCTTCATGCGCCAATAAGGCCACCTCATTAATTTCCTGCTGGCTCGATCCGGCCAGTGGGTCATTCGAACCCAAACTACGTCAAAGTGGGCCCCGGTGCACCTGCCTTTTCCACGACCTGCCGTCAATCCTTTGCGACACTTGACAATAGTCATGTTCCCGGCCCGCCACCGGTTCTAACGTCACCACAAAGCCAGTATTCCCGGGAGAGAACGTCATGGACTACGAGCGATATTTCACCCAGAGCCTCGACAATCTGCGGGACGAAGGGAATTACCGTGTTTTCATCGACCTTCAGCGCCGCTGCGGCGCTTTTCCAAATGCCCGCCAGACCGACGGTGAAACCCGGCGCGACGTGCGCATCTGGTGTTCGAACGACTATCTAGGCATGGGCCAGCACCCGTCCGTCCTTGCGGCAATGCATGATGCGCTTGACCGCTGCGGGGCAGGGGCCGGGGGCACCCGCAACATTTCCGGCACCACTCACGATCACGTGCTGCTCGAAGCCGAACTGGCCGACCTGCACGGGAAAGAGGCAGCACTCCTCTTTACCTCCGGATATGTTTCGAACTGGGCTGCCCTCGGTACCCTTGCCTCCAAGATCCCCGGCCTGATCGTGTTCTCGGACGCGCTCAACCACGCCTCGATGATCGAAGGCATCCGCCATTCCCGCGCCCAAAAGGTGATCTGGAAACACAACGACCTCGAGGACCTCGAGGCGAAACTGGCCGCCGCTGATCCGGATGCGCCCAAGATGGTGGCCTTTGAATCGGTCTATTCGATGGATGGCGACATCGCCCCCATCAAGGAAATCTGTGATCTGGCCGACAAATACGGCGCCATGACCTATCTGGACGAGGTGCACGCCGTCGGCCTTTACGGCCCACGCGGCGGCGGCATTGCCGAACGCGAGGGTCTGATGGAACGGCTGACGGTCATCGAAGGCACGCTTGGCAAAGCCTTTGGTGTGGTTGGTGGATATATCGCCGCCTCGGCCGCCCTGTGTGACTTCGTGCGCAGCTTTGCCAGTGGGTTCATCTTTACCACCGCACTGCCGCCAGCCATCGCCGCCGGGGCCGCCGCCTCGATCCGGCATCTGAAACAGTCTGCGGTCGAACGGGATACCCAGAAAATGCGCGTCGCACAGGTTCGCGCACGGCTGGATGCCGAAGGCATTCCCCACCTGCCCAACCCCAGCCACATCATTCCAGTGATGGTGGGCGATCCGGTCAAGTGCAAGTTCATCTCGGACACCCTGCTGGAAGAGTTCGGCATCTACATCCAGCCGATCAACTACCCGACCGTTCCCAAAGGGACCGAACGCCTGCGCATTACCCCGTCGCCGGTCCATACCGACGCCGATATCGACCATCTGGTCGGTGCATTATCGGCCCTCTGGCAACGCTGTCAGATCGCCCGGATGCCGGTCGCCGCGCAATAACGACCCTGTTCAATCGGCCCGAAACCGCCGCAGAGTCAGGAAAATCTTTGGTCTGCCTCCCTCCCTGTGCCATCCTTCAGGGAGGGAGGATGTTTCATGACGATTTACAAGAGTTCATTTCCTGACGTTTCACTGACCGAAAAAACCATTACTCAGCGCGTGTTCGAGGGCATCGACCCCGACATGGCGGTCCTGACCGACGGGCCGTCCGGACGCTCGATAACCGGTGCGCAGTTCATAGATGGTGTCAAATCCTTGGCGGGGGGGCTTACACAACGCGGATGGGGCGCAGGCAAAGTGGTGGCCCTGATGGCCCCCAACCTTCCCGAATATTGTGTGGTCTTTCACGCCTCGGCCTGGGCGGGCGGAACGGTGACCACGATCAACCCGACCTATACCGCGCATGAGACCAACCATCAGCTTATCGACGCCGGAGCCGACATTCTGGTCACGGTTGAGATGTTTGCCGAAACCGCGCAAGAGGCCATCAAGGGCACCGGCGTGCAGGAGATTGTGGTCATCGGCGACGCGCCCGAAGGCATGGTTGCGCTGTCCGAACTGATGGGACCGCCGCTGGAGGAGCAGGCCCCGGTCGATGTCGCCGAGCATGTCGTCGCGCTGCCCTATTCCTCGGGCACGACGGGATTGCCCAAGGGCGTGATGCTGACCCACCAGAACCTTGTTGTGAATATCGACCAGACGCTTGCCACCGTCGATATGAACCCCGGCGAACTGACGATCGCCTTTCTGCCGTTCTTCCACATCTACGGGCTTCAGATCCTGCAGAACATCTATCTGGCATCAAATGGCGGTTTGGTGACCATGCCGCGTTTCGATCTCGAGATGTACCTGTCGCTGGTGGTCAAATACAAAACACCACGGCTCTGGGTCGTACCGCCGGTCGCTCTGGCACTGGCGATGCACCCGATGGTCGATCACCACGACCTGTCCTGTGTCGTGCAGGTCAACTCGGCCGCCGCACCGCTGGGTGCGAACGTGGCCGAAGCCATGGGCAAGCGCCTTGGCACCAATGCCACACAAGGCTACGGCATGACCGAGTTGTCGCCCGTCAGCCACTTGTCGCCTTTCGGCAGGGGCAAACCTGGCGCATCGGGCGTGGTGATTCCAAACACCGAATTCCGGATCGTAAACCCCGAAACGCAGGACGACCTGCCAACGGGAGAGGACGGGGAAATCTGGGTGCGCGGCCCACAGGTGATGAAAGGATACCTCAACAATCCGCAGGCCACTTCGGACACCGTGGTCGATGGCGGATGGCTCAGAACCGGGGATATCGGCCATGTTGACGATGACGGGTTCATCTATATCACCGACCGGCTCAAGGAACTGATCAAGTACAATGGGTTTCAGGTCGCCCCGGCCGAGCTTGAGGCCGAGCTTCTGACCCACACCGCGATTTCCGATGCCGCCGTGATTGGCAAACCCGATGCCGAGGCGGGCGAACTGCCCATGGCCTTCATCGTCGCCGCGCCGGGCCAGACGGCCCCGACACTGGGCGACGTGCAGGACTACCTTGAAGACCGGCTGGCCCATTACAAACAGGTCCGCATTCTGGAGGTGGTCGAGGAAATCCCGAAATCCGCATCCGGAAAAATCCTGCGCCGGTTGCTGCGCGATCAACTCGGCACATGACGCCACGCGCGGTTCAACATCCGAAAGTGCATTGCCAAATGGTAATCTCAGGGGCTTCTTTTTGCCAATGGCCGCCAAATTAATCGGTCGAATGGCCCAACTGTGTAACCGGCTTCACTGACCGCACCTCTGATCCGTGCCATGCTGGGATCATTACAGAGTGTGCGTTATCGAGTTATTTGAAGCGTATTTTTTTCATTACCCTCCCTGAGACTGGAGCGCGCGATAAATTAGCGCGCTCATTTTTGTTTCCGCCGGGCAAACGTCACCGCGTTTACCAAATCCAAACAACACCGCTATGTTTGAAGGAGTTTTTTGACAGGGGATTTTAATGGCGGTCTCAGACATACTGCCAGGCGTTCGAATTCCTCGATGGCTTGACTGGTATTTAAGTTGCGGTTTCGAGGGCAAGTCGCAACGTCAAAAACGGCGTCAGCTGACTGCAAATGTCGTCAGTTTGTGGGGGGCGGCCAATTCGTTCTTCTTCATCGGATTCTATCAGTTTCACGACATGTCGATGTGGCCTGCATCCGTGGTGCTTGTGGTTCTGGGGCTCAGTATTTTTGCCCTGCCATTCGTCAGCCGGCTGGGCGCGGCCGCCTTGACGGCCTTTTCCACGATATCCATCTGCGGATGCTTTGTTACGCTCACCTATTTCGTGGGCGCTGAGTCGGGTGTTTATCTGTATATACTTGTCGTTCCACCCGCTGCCGTTGTTGTGGTGGGAACCAAATGGAAACAAAGCATCATCCTTTGCACGCTGGTTTGTGCGCTCTCTGTTGCATACGCCGCGCTGCATTTTTCCGAACCTGCGCTACCCGCAGCCAACGTGCCACCGTTTCAAAGCGTGCTTCTTGTCCTTGCGGCTTTTCTCACCGCAGCCATGATCACCGTTGCGGTCTATTTCGCGTTTCTGCGGGCTGAAAGTGCGGAAGACGCGCTTGAGGCTGAATATGCAAAGTCGGAAGCATTGCTTTACAATCTGTTGCCGGAAGAAATCGCTGCGCGGCTCAAGGTTGAACCGGACAAGACAATCGCGGACAACCTGCCGAAAGTGGCCATTTTATTTGCGGATATCGTCCAGTTTACCCCACGCTCCGCCGCAATGGAGCCGGAAAAGGTTGTGGATTTTCTCAACCTGATTTTCAGCAGATTTGATGCGATCGCGGAGACGTATGGTTTGGAGAAAATCAAGACGATCGGCGATGCGTATATGGTTGCGGCCGGAATGCCTAATCCTTGCGGTGATCCAGTTCACCGCGTAGCGGAAATGGCATTAGGGATGCTTGAGGCGATGAAACCCCTGTCTGGTGAACTGAAAGACACAGTGGACATCCGAATTGGCCTCCACGCCGGGCCCGCCGTGGCCGGTGTCATCGGCAACAAAAAGCTCTTCTATGACGTCTGGGGCGAGACGGTGAATACGGCCAGCCGCATGGAAAGCCACGGCGAGCCCGGACGGATTCAGGTCACCGGGCCGGCGTATAGCGAACTGGTCGGTGACTACCGGTTCGAAAAGCGGGGGCAGGTCGACATCAAGGGAATGGGAATGGTCGAAACATGGTGGCTGTTGGGTCCGGCTAAGTCAGATTGAATTGCGGTCAGATCTTAGCCACCCGGCCCATTCCTGATGCGGCCGCAACTGCAATATGTCGGCGGTCGTCACTTGCGTTCAATTTTGTGAACCTGACCTAAGTCAAGTCTTCTCACCTACAGACTCCCTATGACTCGGACAAACTTCCCGAGTCGGAGTCTCCATGCCTGCCTTCCGCATCCACCCTAACCCTCTCGACCGCGCGTTTCGTGCGGTGGTGGGCTTGGCGGGCATCCTCCTGTTGCTGTTGCAGATGCTCGGTCCGGCGCTGGCGAGTCCCGGACAAGGCGTCTGGATGGAGATCTGCTCGGAGGCAGGGGCGGTCTGGGTTCAGATCGAGCCGGAAGAAGGTTCCACTGATCCCACCGCGCCCTGTCCGAAATGCGCCGACTGCGCCCTTTGCGCCGTGACCGGGGCGGCACCGCTGCCGAACTTGCCCGAATTGGGTCTGACAGCAAGTGTACAAACCGAAACATTGGGGTGCCAGAACCTGTACAAATCGTACAATTCGGCCCGTCTCTGGCCCGAAACCCGCGGACCCCCGTCCGCGACCCAAAACAGAACCGAACGCGCCCCACGCGCGTCCATGGCGTCAATCCAAGTATCCGGAGGTGCGCCATGACGATTAAGCGCGCAACCCATTTTCTTCTGGCCCTGATCCTGTCCTGCCTGATGGCCGTAGCGGCCCATGCCGACAGCCTCGCCAGCTTCCTGCCCGAGATCGATCCCGCCGAATTGTCCCCCGGTGCCGATGCCTTTGGCCCGGTGCGCGATGACGTCAAGGTCGCCCCTGTTCTGAAGGGGGGCGAGACGATTGCATGGGCTTTCCTGACATCCGATTTTGTGGGTACGACCGGTTATTCCGGCAAGCCCATTCACGTGGTTGCAGCCATAGACGCCGACGCGGTTCTGACCGGCGTAAAGCTGGTTAAGCACTCGGAACCCATTGTTCTTATTGGTATTCCCAACTCGCGCATGGTCGAGTTGACCGAAGGCTATGCGGGTCTTGACCTCAAACGTGAGGCCGAAACCGGCGGCGAGGGGCACGACCTCGACATCATCTCGGGCGCGACTGTGACGATTATGGTGATCGACGACAGCCTCGTGCGTGGCGGGATCAAGGTGGCCCGCGCGCTGGGGCTGGGTGGGCTGTCTCCGGTACAGGCCGACGGACCCAAACGCGAAGTCGACATGGCGCAAAGTGCGACCTACGACTGGGCAACCCTGTCCGGTGACGGCTCGGTCCGGCGTCTGACGCTGGATATCGGGCAGATCAACGCCGCTTTTGAGGCCACCGGCGATCAGCGCGCCATCAAACGCCCCGAACCTGGTGAGCCGGATGACACTTTCATCGACATGCACATGGCTCTGGTCTCGGTACCCTCAATCGGAAAATCGCTTTTGGGTGAGGCGGAATATTCCAATCTTGTCAATTGGTTGGATGAGGGAGAGCAGGCCATTCTGGTGCTGGGCCGCGGTGCCTACAGCTTCAAGGGTTCCGGCTATGTGCGCGGGGGAATCTTTGACCGCATACAGTTGATTCAGGGTGACCGCTCGGTCCGGTTCTTCGACCGTCAACAGCGGCGATTGGGCGAGGTTGCAGCCCCCGACGCGCCAAGCTTCAGCGAACTCGACATCTTCAAGATCCCCGCCGATGCCGAGTTCGATCCGGCCGAACCCTTCCGCCTGCAACTGCTGGCGCAACGGGCCGTGGGCGCGGTTGAAAAGACCTTTTTGACCTTCGATCTGGGCTACAAACTGCCCGAAAATTACCTGCTGCCCGTCGCCACGCCCACGATTGTTGACGATGCCACCGACGAAGCCAACGCCAAAGCCGCGCTTTGGAAGCGCATCTGGAAGGACCGCACGATCGAGATCGCCGTGCTTGGCGTCATGCTGCTGGTGTTGACCGCAACCTTCTTCTTCCAGTTCCACGCCACAATGAACGCGCGGGTCTTCTACTGGTTCCGCATCGGCTATCTGACAATGACCCTGTTCTTCATCGGCTGGTACGCCAATGCGCAGCTAAGCGTGGTGAACCTGATGGCGCTGGCAGGCAGCCTGCGCACCGGCTTCTCGTGGGACGCCTTCCTGCTGGATCCACTGGTCTTCATTCAGTGGTTCGCTGTGGCCGCCGCCCTGCTTTTCTGGGGTCGCGGCGCCTATTGCGGCTGGCTGTGCCCGTTTGGTGCGCTGCAAGAGCTGACCAACAAGATCGCCCGCGCGCTGAAAGTCCCGCAATGGACCTTGCCATGGGGCCTGAACGAACGCCTCTGGCCCGCGAAATACATGATTTTCCTCGGGTTGTTTGGCCTCAGTTTCGTCTCAATCCCGCTGGCCGAGACATATGCCGAGATTGAACCCTTCAAGACCGCCATCATCCTGAAATTCATGCGCGACTGGCCGTTTGTGGTCTTTGCGCTGGCCCTGTTGGGGATCGGGCTGTTCATCGAACGGTTCTATTGCCGCTACCTCTGCCCGCTGGGCGGAGCGCTGGCCATCCCCGCCCGTATACGCATGTTTGACTGGCTGCGCCGCTACAAGGATTGCGGCACCCCCTGTCAGACCTGCGCCAACGAATGCCCCGTTCAGGCAATCCACCCCACCGGAGAGATCAACCCGAACGAGTGCGTCACCTGCCTGCATTGTCAGGTGCTCTATCAGTCCGAGGCGAAGTGTCCCGTCGTCATCCGCCAGTTGAAACGGCGGGCCAAGACAGGGTCGGTCAACCTCAAGACCCCTCTCGGACAACCACCGGCGAACCATCCGAACGCCAAACCGCAATCTGTTTCCTAAAAAGGAGGAACGATCATGTCGGAACACGATAACAAACTGAAAGTCACACGCCGGGGAATGCTGGGTGCGACTGCAACCGGCGCCGTGTTGGCCGGGACAGGTCTGGGTTCGACCCTGATGTCCGCGAAAGAGGCCAGCGCCGCGGCCAAGCAGCATCTGGAGCCTGGCGAACTGGATGAATATTACGGCTTCTGGTCGTCGGGCCAGACCGGCGAGCTGCGCATCATGGGCGTGCCCTCCATGCGCGAGCTGATGCGGGTACCTGTGTTCAACCGCTGCTCGGCCACCGGCTGGGGTCAGACCAACGAGTCGCTGAAAATCCTGACCGAGGGCCTGCTGCCCGAAACCAAAGAGTTCCTGGCCGCAAACGGCAAGGTTACCTATGACAACGGCGACCTGCACCACCCGCACATGTCCTTCACCGATGGCACCTATGACGGCCGCTATCTGTTCATGAACGACAAGGCGAACACCCGCGTGGCCCGCGTGCGCTGCGATGTGATGAAATGCGACAAGATCATCGAGATCCCGAACGCGCATGACATTCACGGCCTGCGTCCGCAGAAATATCCGCGCACCGGTTACATCTTTGCCAATGGCGAACACGAGGCACCGCTGGTCAATGACGGCCAGATCCTTGACGATCCGTCGCAATACGTGAACATCTTTACCGCCATCGATGGCGACACGATGGAGATCGCGTGGCAGGTGATGGTGTCGGGCAACCTCGACAACACCGACTGCGACTATCAGGGCAAATACGCCTTTTCGACCTCGTACAACTCGGAAATGGGTATGAACCTGGCCGAGATGACCGAGAACGAGCTGGACCACGTGGTCGTGTTCAACCTGAAAGGCATCGAAGAGGCCGTAGCCGCCGGCAACTATCAGGAACTGAACGGCGTCAAGGTTGTGGACGGGCGCAAAGAGGCAGGCGGCAACCTGACCCGTTACATCCCGATCCCGAACTCGCCGCACGGTGTGAACGCCGCACCCGACAAGAAACACATCATGATCAACGGTAAACTGTCGCCGACCGTTTCTGTGATCGATGTGGAAAAAGTCGACGCGCTGTTTTCTGACAATGCCGATCCGCGTTCCGCTGTCGTTGCCGAACCTCAGCTGGGTCTTGGCCCGCTTCACACTGCGTTCGACAACAAGGGCAACGCCTATACCACCCTGTTCCTCGATAGCCAGATCGTGAAATGGGACATCGCCAAGGCGATTGAGGCCTATGCCGGTTCTGATGTCGATCCGATCCTCGACAAGGTGGACGTGCAGTATCAGCCGGGTCACAACTCGACCTCGATGGGTGAAACCGCCGAAGCTGATGGCAAGTGGCTGATTTCGATGAACAAGTTTTCGAAAGACCGCTTCCTGAACGTGGGTCCGCTGAAGCCGGAGAACGAGCAGCTGATCGATATTTCGGGCGACAAGATGAAGGTGGTCCATGACGGCCCGACCTTTGCGGAACCGCACGACTCGATCATTGTGCACCGGTCCAAGGTGAACCCGATCAATGTCTGGAACCGCGACGACCCGATGTGGGAAGATGCGCGCAAACAGGCCGAGGCTGATGGCGTCGATCTGGAAGAAGGGGCCGAAGAACCCATCCGCGACGGCAACAAGGTGCGTGTCTACATGACCTCGATCGCGCCGACCTTCAGCATGGAGAAGTTCACGGTCAAGCAGGGCGATGAGGTTACCATCTATGTCACCAACCTGGATGACGTCGACGATGTGACCCACGGCCTGTGCCTGTCGAACTTTGGTGTCGCGATGGAGATCGGGCCGCAGGCCACCGCCTCGGTCACATTTGTCGCCGACCGTCCGGGCGTGCACTGGTACTATTGCCAGTGGTTCTGCCACGCGCTGCACATGGAGATGCGCGGCCGGATGCTTGTTGAGCCGCGGAGCGCGTAATCATGCGCTGGCCCCTGCTCATACCGCTCCTGCTCGGCTCGCCCCTTTGGGCGGCGGATTGGGATGTGCCCAACCGGGCAGGGGCCATCAACGAAACATTGGCGCAGGCGGCGGATGGAGACACCCTCCGCCTGAGCCCCGGTACCTACACCGAACAACTGGTTCTGGACCGGCCCGTCACCATCGACGGGCTGGGGCAGGCCACCATCGACGGGCAGGGCGCAGGCAGCGTCATCACCGTGACGGGGCCGGGCGTGACCGTGCGCGGCCTGACGGTAGTTGGTTCGGGCTCGGGCCATGATGAGATCGACAGCGGTATCAAACTGACCAAAACGGCCAGCGCGCCGGTGGTCGAAGACAATGTTCTGCTGGGCAATCTCTATGGCATCGACATTCACGGTGCCAAAGACAGTATCGTTCGCCGCAACCGGATCGAAGGACGGCAGGACCGCCATATGAACGCGCGCGGCAATGGTGTCTATGTCTGGAACGCGCCGGGTGCGGTGGTTGAAGGCAATGACATTCAATTTGGCCGGGATGGCATCTTCGTCAATTCTTCGAAGAAGAACTTCTTTTCGGGCAATCTGTTTCGCGATCTGCGCTTTGCCGTTCACTACATGTACGCCGATGATTCGGTGGTCAGCGACAATATCTCGATCGGAAATGACTTAGGTTATGCCGTCATGTTTTCGACCGGCGTAAAAGTCACCGGAAATGTGTCGATTGGTGACCGCGAGCATGGCGTGATGCTGAACTATGCCAACAAAAGCGTGATTTCCGGAAACGTGGTGAAAGGTGCCAAAGAGAAATGCACTTTTCTGTACAATTCCAACAAGAACGACTTCACCGACAACTGGTTCCAGGGCTGCGGTATCGGTATCCACTTTACCGCCGGGTCCGAACGCAACCGCATCGTGGGCAACGCGTTCATCGGCAACCGGACACAGGTGAAATACGTCTCGACCAAATGGGTCGAGTGGTCCGAGGACGGGCGCGGCAACTACTGGTCCGATTTTGCCGCCTATGACGTTGACGGCAACGGCATTGCCGACGCCCCCTATCGCCCCAACGATAGTATGGACCATGTGCTGTGGACCCAACCCGCAGCCAAAATGCTGCTCGGCTCTCCTGCCGTGCAGCTGGTGCGCTGGTCGCAATCGGCCTTTCCGGCACTGCTGCCGGGAGGGGTGATCGACAGCAATCCCCTGATCAAAGCCCCTGAACCCCCAGCAATGAAAAAGGTGCCTCATGACGGATAAGGCCCTGACCATCGAAAATGTTTGCAAGGACCGCGGATCAACCCGCGTCCTCAGCGATATCAACCTGTCCCTTGCCCCTGGTCAGCGCGTGGCGCTGCTGGGCCATAATGGCGCGGGCAAATCGACCCTGATCAAATCCATTCTCGGACTGACACCCATCCACGATGGGGCGATCCGCATAGGCGAGGCCAGCCCCGGCAGCGCACAGGCGCGGCGGGATACGGCCTATCTGCCCGAAGCGGTGTCGTTCCATCCCGCGTTAACCGGGCGCGAGCAGCTGACCCTGTTTGCCAGCCTCTCGGGCGCAAAGGCCGATGTGCCGGAGCTGCTGGATCGGGTCGGCCTCAGCGACGCGCTTGATCGCCGGATCGGGACCTATTCCAAAGGGATGCGGCAGCGACTAGGCCTTGCGCAGGTGCTGCTGGGCAAACCCAGAGTGGCGTTACTGGATGAGCCGACAAGCGGTCTCGATCCGATCTCGCGTCAGGATCTATACGCCATCATCGATGATCTGGCGGCGCAGGGCACGGCAGTCCTGATCGCCTCGCACGCGCTGACCGAGGTCGAGGCGCGCACCGACCGTATTGCCATCATGCGCAAAGGGCAGATGGTGGCTGATGATACCCTGAGCAATCTGTCGGCACTGGCCGGGCTGCCGATCCGTTTGCGTGTACGTGCGACTGAAAACGCCGATGTGCTGGCCGCAAAGCTGGGCGGTGATCGCGTCAACGGAGCCTCGGTCGAGTTGCTATGCGCCCCGGCCGACAAGATGGAGGCGCTGCGGCGTATCGCGGGTATGGGTGACGCGGTGGCAGATGTGGAAATGACCCCGCCGAAACTGGAAGACCTGTATCGCCACTATGCGCAGGAGGCATTGCAATGACCCGCTTTCTTGCCATCACCCGAACCGAGATGATGATTTTGCGCCGCAATCGCTGGCTGCTGGTGGCAACGCTGATCATGGTGTTGTTCGCACTGGCGCTGACCTTTGCTGGCAGTGCCCCTACCGGAACGCTGGGCGTGGATATGCTGACCGTGTCTGTCGCTTCGATGACGACCTTGTCGGTTTACCTCGCACCGCTTCTGGCCTTGATGATCGCCTTTGACGCCATCGCCGGAGACGTTGACCGGGGCAGTCTTGCCCTGCTGCTGTCCTACCCTGCCGGAAGAGGTGAAATTCTGCTGGGTAAATTCGCGGCCCATCTGGCCGCTCTGGCCTTTGCCATGACTGTTGGTTTCGGCACAGCCGGTGCCGTCGCCGCATGGTTCGGCGGGGCGGGACCGGAAAGCCTGATGGCTCTGGTGCGCCTGATCCTCACATCCATCCTGCTGGGCGCCGTGTTTCTGGCGCTGGGATACCTGCTGTCCGCCCTCGCACGGGGCGCCACGGCGGCGGCAGGTCTGTCGGCCGGGCTTTGGCTGGTCTTTGTCGTCCTTTATGACCTCGGGCTGTTGGGAGCCGTGGTCATGGATCAGGGCGGCACCTTCACCCGATCCGTCTTTCCTTGGGTGATGGTGGCCAACCCGGCCGACGCATTCCGTTTGTGGAACATCGCGGCGACCGAAGGTGTTGCGATGGCATCCGGCATGTCCGGCGCGGCGCAGGCATTGCCAGTCTGGGCAGCGCCTGCCTCGCTGCTGCTGTGGCCGTTTCTGGGTTTCCTTTTGGCGCGCGCCGCATTCCGGAGGGTCGAGCCATGAAGCACCTTGCACTTATCGCCCTTGTGGCCCTTGCCGCCTGTAAGGAGGAACAGGTTGCAGCACCGCCCGAGCCGGTCGATCTGACGGAAACCGCGCTTAGCTATTTCTGCCAGATGAACATTGCCGAACATGGCGGGCCAAAGGGGCAAATTCATCTTGAAGGCTATCCCGCACCGCTGTTTTTCGCTCAGGTGCGCGACATGCTGGCCTATCTCAAAAGCCCCGAACGCGACGCGGAAATTACCGCCATCTATGTCAGCGACATGGGGGTAGCACCCAGTTGGCGACAGCCGGGGATTTCCAACTGGATTTCTGCCGATGGCGCAACATTTGTCGTTGGGGCAAACGTGGCGGGTGGTATGGGCGCGCCCGAAGTCGTTCCCTTTGCCAACTCTTCGGCAGCGCTGGGTTTCATCGATCAGTACGGCGGAGAAGCACTGCCGCTGAGTGAAATTCCGGCCGAAGAAGTTCTTGGACCCGTCGATCTGGACCTCAGCCTGGAGACACCGGCATGACCCATGTATCGCGTCGCCGCTTTCTGACGATCTCTGCCGCCTGTGCGGCGCTGCCCGCAGGTGCCATCGCTGCACCGGTTGCCCGGTGGCGTGGTGTCGCGCTGGGCGCAGGGGCCAGCCTGCGCCTTGAAGGATTGACTGAGGCGCAGGCTGCGCCCGTCATCTCTGCGGTTGAAGCCGAGGTGAACCGGCTGGAGAACATCTTTAGCCTGTATCGTCCTAATTCGGAGCTTTGCCGACTGAACCGTGACGGAGTATTGCCAGCACCCGCGCCCGAGCTATTGGATGTGCTCAGCCTGAGTGGCGCGATCCATGACGCAACCGGGGGCGCCTTTGATCCGACCGTGCAACCATTGTGGCACGCTGTGGCCACGGGCGCAGAGCAAACCCAGATTGCGCAGGCTAATTCCGCCGTTGGGTGGCACAATGTCACGGTGCGTTCGGGTGAAATTCGACTGGCCCGTCCGGGTGTTTCGGCGCTAACGCTGAACGGTATCGCTCAGGGAGCGATCACCGACAGAGTGGCGACATTGCTCAAAGGATTCGGATTGCGTGACGTTCTGGTCGATATGGGAGAGATTTCGGCCCTCGGGCAACGCGCAGACGGAACGGCGTGGCGGGTTGGCTTGGCCGAACCGAAAGGGGCAACAGTTCGTCGTATCACATTGCGCGACCGGGCGATCGCGACCTCGTCCCCGGCAGGTACCATGCTGAGCGCGGAACAGGGGCACATCCTGGACCCTCGCGGCGGTACGCCAACTCACCGCGTAGTATCTGTTTCCGCCCCCGGCGCTGCGGTTGCGGACGGGCTGTCCACTGCGCTTTGCCTGCTGTCGGAAGATGACATCGCCCGGGTTCTTACACAATTCCCGCAATCGAAACTCGAAATGCTGATATGAGACATGAAAAGGAAAGAAACATGATCAAACGCACGCTCATCCTGTCAACGCTAGCAGCCGCCCTGGCCATGCCCGCCATGGCAGAAGGAGATGCCGAAAATGGCGAAAAGGTTTTCAAGAAGTGTAAGGCCTGCCATGCCGTAGGTGAGGGCGCAAAGAACAAAGTTGGCCCGATGCTGAATGGTATCGTTGACGCCCCTGCCGGTCAGGTCGAAGGCTTCAAATACTCCGGCGCATTGATCGAGGCCGCAGATGGTGGTCTGGTCTGGGACGAAGAAAATCTGGCCCTGTTCCTGGCCAAGCCCAAGGAACTGGTGAAGGGGACCAAGATGTCCTTTCCCGGCCTGAAGAAAGAAAGCGATCAGGCAGACGTGATCGCCTATCTTAAAGGTTTCTGATCAATGGCAAACCCGGCCTGTATCAAGGCCGGGTTTTTTGCTCTCTGAGGTCCCTGAGGCAACTCAGTACCTCGTCGACCAGCCCGTGATGTTCGTTTTCCGGGCGTACGACCAGATACAGCGGCAACATCAGGTCGCGCGCCGGGAGGACCGGTATCAACGCGCCATCGGCCAGATATTGTTTTACCACATAGGCCGGAAAATATCCCTGCCCGCCGCGTTGCAGAACATAGCGCAGCGCCATCATGCAGTTTCCAAGAAAGATCGTCTGACCCGACGCCTGTCGGGCCGTTGCACGGACGTGGTCCTGATACATCTCGCCCAGCTCCAGATTGACAAAGAGCGAGTCATCCTCACTGCCGGACGCACCCGGCGTTTCGATCAATAGCAGGCGTTCCGGGTTGAGTTCGTGGCACACCACGCGGGGATCGGATGGCTTAACATGGGTCAGGGCCGCATCCAGAACATGCGTGGCAACCGCGTCGATCACGTTCAGGTCATGATCATAGTTCAGGGTCAGCAACAGCTTCCCGAACCGCTCTTCAAACCGGACGGCAAGATCCACCAGCAGCGGATCCCAGATGCTCAGCTGCGATCCGAGCCTGAGTGCCACGCGGCTTTGGCTTTGTGCCGGAAGATCTCGTGAAGCAAATGACCAGAGCGACAGCATCTGTTCGGCATAAGGACGGAATTGGCGACCAAAATCCGTCAAGGCGGTGCCGCCAGCCCCGCGCGTAAACAGGGCCTTGCCGGTCGCTTCCTCAATCAGACGGATTCGGGCGCTGACGGCGGTTTGCGTGACGTTCAGCTTTCGAGCCGCAGCATGGAAGCCGCCCGTTTCGGCAACGCACAAAAATGTTTCCAATGACTTAGTCTGCATGTGAAAGTATTTTTTGATCGAAACGATAAAATCAATTCATTTTTTTTGTCATTTAATTGCGTTTAACCTGCCTGAACCAGAAATGCCAAGGGATGCCGCCATGCTTGACAAGAGCCACAAACCGACCTGGACCAGCTTTGGAGAAGCGACCAAGGAAGATTTCCTTGCGGTCATGGATTATGAGGAAGCCTATAACGCCGCGCTGCCTGACCGGATCCTTGATGCGATCCGCTCGCTGGACGAGGAATGGACCCCGTATCCCGTGAACCGCTATCAGCACAGCCTTCAGGCGGCGACGCGCGCTTATGAGGATGGCGCGGATGAAGAGATCATTGTGGCCGCACTGGTGCATGACACCGGCGATATCCTCTCACCCTATAACCATGGCGAATTGGCCGCGGCGATGATGAAGCCCTATGTCAGTGAGCGGACCCATTGGATCCTCAAACATCACTGCGTGTTTCAGGGGTACTACTACAACCATCATCTGGGCGGCGACCGTAACGCGCGCGACAAATACCGCGACAGTCCCTATTGGGAAGACTGCCGTTACTTCTGCCACGAATACGACCAGTGCGCTTTTGACCCGGATTATCCCACCAAGCCGCTGGAGTTCTTCGAACCCATGCTGCGCCGGCTATTGAACAAAGGCGAAGGCCACATGGAGCTGAACGAAACCGTCGATGACGGCAAGGTCGACTGACGATCAGCTCAGGCGGACCGGATAGGTCTGCCTGAACTCTGCATTCACTGCGGGTGAAACATGTGACGCGCGGGTTCTGATATCAGAGCCCGCGTTTTGCCGCGCGGGTCAGCAGGAGGCCATCAGACGATAAACGATCTGGGCGGTTGTGAAATCCCACGCGGTGTCGCCGTTGGGGGCCAGTTCGACAACATCAAAGCCCACGCATTTGCGACCCTTGAGGGCATGTTCAACAAGGTGCAGCGCCTGATAATACGCCAGCCCGCCGGGGACGGGGGTGCCGGTGGCTGGCATGATCGCAGGGTCCAGGCCGTCGACGTCAAAGCTGACATAGACCAGTTCGGGAAAATCTTCGGGCAGGTCGATGGCGTGAATGTTGCCGGTAACCAATTCTTCAGCATCCACGTGAAAAATGTTGTTTTGTACACGGGATTTGGCCTCTTCTGTACAAAATGCACGCACGCCAAACTGGGCAAGGCGAATGCCGTCCTGTGCCAGCAGATGCATGACCGACGCGTGCGAGTGCTTCTCACCCTGATACGCGTCACGCAGGTCGGCATGGGCATCGATTTGAACGATACCAACCGGTTGACCCAGCGCGCGGGCAACACCTGTGACTGCCCCGTAGCTGAGCGAATGCTCGCCGCCAAGAACGACGGGGATTTTGCCCGCGCGGACTGCGGCTTCGGTGCGCTCGGCAAGGCGATCCATGATCTCGGGCAGGGCGCCGTTACAGTCGAGCTCCGCTTCGGTAAAAATCCCCTCGACGCAGGGCTCAGCGTGACCTGTGATGCGCTCAAGCTCATTGCTGGCTTCAATGATCGCCTCGGGACCTTTAGCAGTGCCCGACCCGTACGAGACCGTGCGTTCCAGAGGCACCGGGATCACGCGGAACCGGGCATCTTCGGTGCGCTCGGCGGCGGTCAGTTCACTGTCGAGGAAAATGCTCATGACAATCTCTCTTTGAAGTCTTCATAGCCGAACTGTTTGATGATTTTCAGTTCGTCCGTTTCGCTGTTCCACAGGGCGATGGTGGGCAGAGGGACGCCGTTGAAGGTGTTGGTTTTGACCATCGAATAGTGCGCCTGATCGAGGAAGGCAAAGCGCTGGCCGATCTCAAGCGGTTTGTCCCATGTGTAATCGCCGATCACATCACCCGCCAGACAGGAAGGACCACCAAGCCGGTAGGTATGGCCCGCGTCGACCTCGTCCATCAGGGCGGGGCGATAGGGGGCCTCGATCACATCGGGCATGTGGCAGGTGGCCGAGATATCGGTGATCGCGAGGTTCATGCCATTCACCGGCAGGTCAAGGATCTCGCCGACCAGAATGCCCGCATCCAGCGCCACCGCCTCGCCGGGTTCGAGATAGACGTCGATGCCGTATGTCTCACGGATGTCTTCGATTAGTGCGACCAGCCCGTCGCGATCATAATCGTCGCGGGTAATGTGGTGGCCGCCACCGAAGTTCAGCCATTTGAGCTGGCTTATGAACGGTTTCAGTTTGGGTTCAACGGAGGCCCATGTGCGTTGCAATGGTTCAAACCCCTGTTCGCAGAGGGTGTGCATGTGCAGGCCATCAACTCCGGTCAGGGTTTCGGCGGTCAATTGGCTGACCGGGGTGCCTAGGCGCGAACAGGGTGCGCAGGGGTCGTATTTGGCCACCTCGCCCTCGGAGTGTTCGGGATTGATGCGCAAACCAACCTGTACGCCTGCTGCCTGAGCCTTTGTCAGGAAGCGGTCCTTTTGCGCGGGGCTGTTGAAAATTATGTGGTCCGACAGAGACAGAATTTCGTCCATGTCAGCGTCTTTGTACCCGGCGCAGAAGGTTGCGACCTCACCGCCGTATTCCTCGCGTCCTAACCGGGCCTCGTAGATACCGCTGGCGCAGGTGCCGCCGAGGTGCTGACGCACCAGCGGGGCGAGGGAGAACATGGAGAAGGCTTTGAGCGCGCTGAGCACATGTGCGCCCGAGCGTGCACCAATATCGGCGAGGACGTGCAGGTTACGCTCGACGGCTTTTTCGTTGACCACGAAACAGGGTGTGGGTACGCGGCTCAGGTCGAAATCGCGGAAGGCTCCGGCATCGCCCGCTTGGGTGGTCATCATGTCGGACATGTCCAGCGTCTCCGTGTGATGGAGAGGCCGGGGGCGCTGCCCCCGGACCCCCGGAGTATTTTTGAAAAGATGAAGTCCAGATCAGAATTCGACCGGGCCGTCGAGTTCGTGGACTTGCCATGGCAAGCCGTGTTCGTTCAGCATGTCCATGAAGTTGTCGGGGTCGAGCTGCTCCATGTTCCAGACGCCCGGCTCGGACCAGTTGCCTTTGATCACCTGCGCGGCACCGATCATGGCAGGGACGCCGGTGGTGTAGCTGACGGCCTGGCTGCCGACCTCGGCATAGCATTCCTCGTGGTCGCAGATGTTGTAGATGTAATACGTCTTCTCACCCGAGCCGTCCTTGGCCTGACCCGTGGCGATGTCGCCGATGCAGGCCTTGCCCTTGGTTTCCGCACCCAGATCACCGGGATCGGGCAGCAGGGTTTTCAGGAACTGGATCGGGATGATTTCCTTGCCGTCATGCATCACCGGGTCGATCCGGGTCATGCCGACGTTTTCGAGCACTTTGGCATGGGTGATGTAGGCGTCACCGAAGGTCATCCAGAAGCGTGCGCGCTCGATCTCGGGGAAGTGGGTCGAGAGCGATTCCAGTTCCTCGTGATACATCAGGTACATATTCTTGGGGCCGATAGCGGGGAAGTCGAACTCGACCTTATGGGTCATCGCCGGGCTGTGCTGCCACGCACCGTTTTCCCAGTGGCGCACTTCGGCCAGCACTTCGCGCAGGTTGATCTCGGGGTTGAAGTTGGTGGCAAATTCCTGATCGTTCGAGCCGCCATTGGCGTCCAGCACATCGATCTGGCGGATTGTGTCCAGCTTGTGCTTCTTGAGCCATTTGGCGAAGACCGAGGTCACGCCCGGATCGAAGCCTGAACCGAGGATGGCAGTCAGACCGGCCTCTTTGAACTTGTCCTGATAAGCCCACTGCCAGTGGTATTCGAACTTGGCCTCGTCCTCGGGCTCATAGTTCGCAGTGTCGAGATAGTGGATACCGGCCTCAAGACACGCGTCCATCAGCACAAGGTCCTGAAAGGGCAGGGCGAGGTTCACGAGGAGTTCCGCTCCGGTTTCCTTGATCAGCTTCACGGTGTCCGCGACTTTGTAGGCGTCCAGTTCGGCAGTCTTGATATCGACGCCTACACGTTCTTTCACGGCTGCGGCGATGGCGTCGCATTTCGACTTGGTGCGGCTGGCCAGCGTGATTTCGGTGAATATGTCCGAATTCATCGCCATCTTGTGCACGGCGGCGTGGGATACGCCGCCCGCACCGACAACCAGTGTTTTGCCACTCAAAGTTCCCATGGGGGTCATCTCCTCTCTGGGGTTATTCGTAATAGGTGTAGCCGTTGATCGAGTCGCGGTACGCGCTCATCAGGGTTTTGCGGTCCTTGGCCATCAGAGTACCGGTTGAGATCGCCTCGTCCACCATTTTGCGGAAGGCGGCGACGCAGTCGGCCGGGTCGAATTCCACATAGGACAGGACCTGGGAAATCGTGTCGCCTTCTTGTTCGTGCAACAGGTCGAAGCCGCCGTCGGGGCGCAGGTCAATTGTCACGACATTGGTGTCGCCGAACAGGTTGTGCAGATCGCCCAGCGTTTCCTGATAAGCGCCGACGAAGAAGACGCCCATGAAGTATTCGTCGTCTTCGGGTAGGGAGTGCACCGGCAAACTGGGCGAGACGCCGTCGGCCAGAATGAACCGGTCTATCTTGCCGTCGCTGTCGCAGGTGATGTCGGACAATACCGCGCGACGATCGGGCGCTTGGTTCAGGTTTTGCAAAGGCACGATCGGGTGCAACTGGTCGATTGCCCAGACATCGGGCAAGGATTGGAACAGCGAGAAGTTGCAGTGGTAGATATCTGCCACCTTCTCCAACTGGTCGTCTACGTCTGTTTCCAACTCGTCCGATGCCGCGAGCGCTTTGAGGCTGGCCATCAGCGACAGGTAGATGCGTTCGGCGCGGGCCATCTGGCGCAGGTCGACATAGCCGCGTCTGAAAAGCGCGCGCAGCTCGTTGCGGTAGAAGGTGGCGTCGTTCCAGCATTCCTGCAGGCGGTCGCTGCTGAGATAACCGTGTACCGCAGCGAGGTCCGAGACCAGATGGTGGTCGTCCGGATCCACTTCGGGGCCGTTGGGCGCGTCGTAGAGCGTGCTTTCCAGTACGTTGAAGACCAGCATCGAGGATGTCGCCACAACCGCACGGCCGCTTTCTGTGACCAGTGTGGGATGGGCGGCCTCGGCCTCATCCATCGCATAAGCAACGGTTTCGACGACATTGGCGCAGTATTCCTCGACCGTGTAGTTTATCGAGTTCTCTGCCGCTTTCTTCTCGCCGGTATAGTCCACGCCCATACCGCCACCGAGGTCGAGATGCGTCAGCGGCACGCCTTCGCGCGTGAGTTCGGTGTAGTATCGGCACGCCTCGCCCACAGCCCGGCGGACGTCGTTGACGTCCTGAACCTGAGAGCCCAGATGCGAGTGCTGCAGCTTGAGGCAATGCAACAGCCCGGCGTCTTTCAGCTTGTCGACAGTGGCCACCAACTGATCGGTGTTCATGCCAAAGGCCGAACGGTCGCCCGAGCTTTCTTCCCACTTGCCGCTGATCTGGTTGGTCAGTTTCACACGCACACCGATCAGGGGCTCGATGCCCAGTTCGCTATAGACCTCGATCACCGTGTCGGCCTCTTTCGGGCTTTCCAGCACGATGACCGTGTTAAAGCCGATCTTGCGGCTAAGGATGGCTAGCTGGATGAATTCGGCATCCTTGACGCCGTTGCAGACGATCAACGCCTCGCGCGCCAGACGGTGGGCCAGAGCAATCACCAGCTCGGGCTTTGATCCGGCCTCGAGCCCGTAATTGTACTTTTGGCCAAATTCGACAATGCGGTCGATGACCTGCGCCTGCTGGTTTACCTTGATCGGGAACACACCGCGATAGCTGCCCTTGTAGCCTACCCGCGCGATGGCATCGCGGAAGCTTTCGTTGATGTGGGCGATTTCGCTTTCCAGATAGCTGCTGATGCGCAAGATCATCGGTGATTTGATGCCGCGCTCGTCCAGGTCTTTCAGGATACCCGGCAGGCTGATTGCCGCGGCATCGGGCGCCATGGGGTTGCGCAATCCGATCTCGCCCTTCTCCGTCACCTCGATGAGGCCCTTGCCCCATTTCTCAACCCCGTAGATGGAATGCGGTGCGTCAGGCGTCTGTTTCAATCAAGTCAGTCCTTGCGGTTCGGGTGGCCAGGTTTAGCGCCCGCCAATAAGGCAGCCGTTTGATTCGTCCAAGTGTAATCTATGTGGCGGGGGTTTGCCGAGATTATGCGTGTCGATGTATTGGGATCAGATGGTTATCCCACTGGCATGGCGCCCGTGCTGTGATCCGGGCGCGATCCCTGGACAGACTGCCCATCTCACCTGTGCCGGTGGTGAAAATCAAACCTTCGGCTCCGGTGCTCAGCCCGCCGACATCTTCCACTGCAATGGCTCCGGCGAATGAGCCATCCCGGGTTCGGAAGTGATGCAGGGCATTGCCGCGCGGACAGGTGATCGCGACGGTTTCACCATCGGTCGAAAAGGCGACGCTGCCCGCATATCCCTGCAACGTGCTTTGTTCGGCTTCGGGCGCAGAGAGCAAACGGGGCGGTTCACCTCTGCGATGCAGGCCCAGCAGGGGCGGGTGTTGTGTCTTGTCCCCTTGCCATTGCAGGGCAAAGGCCACCAGCCCGTCCGCCCGCATCGCAAGGTGGCGGATCGAGTTTTTGTGCATCGCGCGCGGCAGTTCCACCTGTTCCAGTACCCCGCCGGAAAGGTCGGTATATATCAGGTTGGGCTGCATCGTGGGCAGGTTCAGCTTGGTGCGGCCGGTGTCCGGATGGGTTTCGATGCCGCCATTGGCAATGGCAATGGATGTACCACCGGGCATCAGCAGCATCTCGTGCGGCCCAACGCCGCCGGATGGGAATTCGCCCAGTCGCGAGTACCCGTTTTCGGCATCCCAAATGCCAATGATCCCCTCACCGGCGTCATAATCATTCTCAGTGGTGAAAAGCTGTGCGCCGTCCGTTGAAAAAACGCCATGGCCAAAGAAATGGCGGCCCTTTGGCGCGTCAAGCTGTGCGATTTGCTCACCTGTCGTGCAATCGACAACCAAAGCAAAGGTGCCGGGACGACGCGCAAAGGCCACGGCCTGTGCGCGGTGGGGGTGGGCCGCAGCGGCGTGACCGCGTGCGGGCAGGGGCAGTGAGAAGGTGATCGCACCCCGGGCGTCCAGACCGGCCAGCCGGTACGAGCCGTCCGGGAACAGGGCTGCGGACAGAAAATCCGGTGCGCCGACGGCGGACCATCCTTTGACCGGGGCCAATGTGGCAGCGGCCAGACCGGCAAGGAAATGACGGCGGCTGGTCATGGTTCAGTCCCCGTCCAGCGAGTTGAAACCGGCGCTGATGCCAAGGGTCGGGCCTAGTTCGATCGCGGCAATCGTACGGATATCGTTGATGGATTGCTGCAGGGCCTCGATCCGGAAACGCCCTTGCGGGTCTGCAACCCCGGCAAATGCAGGATCGTCCAATGTTTGGGCGTTGTCGATGCTACGATCAAAGGCGGCGTTAAGATCGGCGGCGATGTCGGGGTGATCGGCAGACAACAGCGCCGCCAGTTCTCGCAGGGCGATCAGCGACAGTTCCACGTGGCGCTGCGAGCGTTCAGAGCGGCGCGCCTCGGCCCGTTTTGGGCGCGGGCGGTCGAACGTACCCATGGGTCGGCCAAGGCGGGTATCGGCAGTAAACTCAAGCCCCGCCATCAGGGCCTTGTACAACTCCTGCATCGCCTCATCGCCTGAACGATAGGGGCTGCCTTCGCCGGGCTGCGTCAGTTTAAGCGAATAGCTCTGCCAGTCCTGCTGAATGGCGTCCGCGTTCCGGTCGATATCCGTCGCGATGGCGCGGATCAGGGCGCAGCGATACTCCGCGTCACCCTGTTCCGCAAACGCAGGGTCGTAAAGCAGCAACTCCAGCGCATAAAACCCGCGTCCGGCAATCGAGGTTTCGGCAAAGGTGGCGGGATCTTGTACCACCGGGCCCTTGCTGGCGATCAGGCGAGACAGTGCCTTGGGTGTGAACCCCTTGGTATCTGGCCAAAAGGCCAACGCAAAGGCGCGGTCATCGGTCTCGGTCGGACCGAACCGCAGATGGCTGGCGGATATCCAGGCATCAAAGGCGTCACCATAGGCGCTGCGCAGGGCATTCGAATCCGGTGCACAGTCAGCCAGGGCGGTTGCGTTCAGCGTGCCTGCCGTTTCGGCGAGCCGTGAGAAGTGTGGCAGGATATGGGTTTCGGTTGTTTCGGACAGGATTGGCCCCCGCTCATCAGCGAGGGCCATCAGGGGAAGCAGCAGCGCTGCGGCAATGGCAGGTATACGCATCGGTCAGAGGCTTTCGAGGAATTGTATCAGCGCATCCCGATCGGCCTTGGGCATGGACACAACAGTGTCGCGGGCGGATTGTGCCTCGCCTCCATGCCACAGGATCGCCTCGAGCAACGAGCGGGCCCGCCCGTCATGCAGGAATTGCGTGTGCCCCGAGACACGCTCAGTCAAGCCGATGCCCCACAGCGGTGGTGTGCGCCATTCGCGGCCTGTCGCGCGGGCCTCGGGGCGGTTGTCGGCCAGCCCTTCGCCCATGTCGTGCAGCAATAGGTCGGAATAGGGCCAGATCAGCTGGAAACTGTGTTCCGGACGGTCAGGCATGCGGTGAGTGACAAATGACGGGGTGTGGCACGAGGCGCATCCCGCGTCGTGAAATACCTGTTTGCCGCGCAGCACCTGCGGGTCGTCCACGTCGCGGCGGGCGGGCACGCCAAGATTGCGGCTGTAGAAGGCGACGAGGTCCATGCCTTCGGCGTCGATCTCGTACCCGCGCAGGTCGTCATCGCCATGCGGAGCGTCGATGCAGTTCACCTGTGCCCCCGTGCAGTCGCCGTGGGGCGAAGGATAAAGCGGGCTTGAGATGCCAATATCTCCGGCAAAGGCAGCGGCCGATTGTTCCATGATGGTGGGCATGCCTGCCTTGTGGCCGAACCGCCCCATCATCGGTTTGTCGAACTCGGTCGACCAGACGATATTCGCGCGGCCCGAGATACCATCGCCGTCCGCATCATCCGGGTCCGCGTTCGCCAGCAGGTCGTCAACCGGAATGGCCTCGAGCAACCCAAGGCCGATCATCTGAGGTGCCACGCGCGGGCTGAGCATGGCGTCCGGGTGCAGTGGTCCATAACCCAGATCGGCGGCCTTGTAGGTCGGGTGGCGCAGCGAGGCGGTTTCGCCATCGGAAAGTTCGACCGGGACCTCCTCATAGGTGATATCCAACCGGTATTCGGCGGGGTGTCCGGCCAGCGCGAAATCCTGCATCTGGCCGCCATATGTCGGTTCGGGCAGGGTGGTGATATAATCTGCGATATCGGCGTGACCCTCTTTGGCCGTGCCGGGGATCGAGACGCGCAGGAACATTGACACTGCGCTGTCTTCAGGACCGGCCGGAGGATGCCCACGGCCATCCTTGACATGGCAGCGCTGGCAGGAGCGGGCGTTATAAAGCGGGCCGAGCCCGTCCGAGGCAAGAGTGGAAGAGGGGGATGAGACCCAGATTTTCTTGAACAATCCGTTGCCGACCCGGAAATCCAGCTCCTGCTCGAATTCAAGATTGTCGGAGGGTTGCGAAAACGCGTCGGCATTCGTCCGTGCCCGCACGGTGGCGGCACCTGCACTGAGTTCCTCGAACGGTTGCGGCGCGCTGAAATCGGTTGGCAAAGCTGTCGCTGCCGTAATTCGGGCCTGTTCGTCAGGTGTTCTGGGAAGAGTATTGAGATGGTCGTCCTGCAGCGGAGCTGACAAGGATTGGGTGGCCGCGAACGCGGCCACCGGCAGGAGAATGAGGCTATTCGCCTTCGTCCATTTTTGACGCGTTGAGTTGCGCATAGTTGGCTTCGCCGATCCTTTCAAAGAGGTCGAGCTGAGTTTCGAGGAAGTCGATATGGCTTTCTTCATCGGCCATCAATCGCTCGAACAGAGACATCGACACATAGTCGCCAGCTTCCCGGCAGTATTCGCGCGCTTCCTTGTAAAGAGCTCTGGCGTCGATTTCGGCGGCCAGATCACATTCGAGTGTTTCCTTCGGGGTCTGGCCGATTCGAAGCGGATCGAGCTTTTGAAGATTCGGGTGGCCTTCGAGAAACAGGATTCGTTCGATCAGCTTGTCCGCATGTTCCATTTCTTCGATGGATTCCTCGCGGCTTTTCTTGGCCATGCTGCCAAGACCCCAGTCCTCCTGCATGCGGTAGTGCAGCCAATACTGGCTGACCGCCGTCAGTTCATGCCGCAGAGATTTGTTTAGATATTCTATGACCTTGGGGTCGCCCTTCATCTGCACTCTCCTGTGTTACTCCGGCGCGTAGGGCGCGGAGTTGCATTGGGACTTCCAGACTATCGCTTGAGCGCATCGTGTCTAGAAAAAGCGGCATGCAACCGCCACAATCTGCTGATTTTCCAAGGGCATGGTAGATTTTTCCCGGCGTGATCACCGTCTGGGGATCAGCGGTCCTCATCCAGTCAATCGCAGCGCGGATTTCGTGGTCGGAAATGTTTGTGCAATGACAGACGATCATGGCGACTCGCGGGGTTTATATTTCTTACTTAATTAGTCAGATTATATTCTGAGGTCCAGAGAAATCTGCCCTATGCCGAAAGGCCAATAGGAAATGGCTTCGGGTATACTTCAAATGAAATCGGCCTTTCCCGCGAGGATGGAAAAGGCCGATCAGGGGCGAATTTCTCAAGTAGTCGTCGCAGGGTATTGACGGGTCATTCCTGCCCGGGAGATTTCGTAATCTCGAACCATTTCCTTGCCGCTGTTTTTTCCCGGATGATTGACAGATTGCTGTATCTTGTTTTCTGCCCTGTCTTTCCTTTGCGCAGCACTGAATAACAGTCGATGAACCAATTCTCGTTACCCCAGTCGACATTTTCCTGCAGGAGCAATTCCAGCGTTTCCGACTGGTCAATCTGTTGCTTTACCCATTCTCCTGAAACTTCAGGATCGCGTGCATGAGAGGTCACTTTCTGACCTGCCAGTTCCTCGGGCTTGCGCGCATTTGCAAGGTTGCTGTGATGAAAAAACGCAATTCCGTCAGGGCGCAGGACACGTTCAAATTCGGAAAGATATGACTCCAGCACGGTCTTGTCGCAATGGACAAGAGAATCGTAGGAAAAAATGAAATCTACCGACTGATCAGGGACATCCGTCAGCGTCATGCCGTCGTTGACGAAGTATTCGATGTTGTCGCAGCCAAGATCGATCGTCTTCAGGTGCTCAATGCAATTCTCGTTCAGATCGACCGTGGTCAGGCGGTCAGCATAAGGGGCGATAAATCTGGTCCACCGGCCATAGCCCGGCGCCACTTCCAGAACCGAGCCGGATTTCGCCAGAATGGGTTGCAGCCGCGGCAGCAGGTGAAACTTCCAATGGACTTCACTTGTGCCCCAACCCTTTGACCACGATTCGCCGTGGCTGACCTTTTGGTCCCAATGATCCCGGTTGCCCCAGGTTTCTTTATTCCAGTCCAATGTGGGCATATTCGCCTCCGCCACAAAAAACGCCGTTGTTTCAAAATTTTGGGCGGCAGGTCGTTCAACCAGTATCCACCCGGTCCCTTAGGTGCGCCCGGGCACTTTGCACTAAATCAGGGCCGTTGCCTACGGCCCTGATTGCTTGGCTGATTTCTAGTGCGAACAGCCTGAGTAACCAGTGTGATGCTGGCTGAGCTGAAAGAAGGAACTACTGGAAAACGGCGTTGGGGTTGTCCAGGCTGTCCGAACCTTCGAATTCGATCTGGTCGAGTTCGAGCGTGGTCACGATGCGTTCGATGGTTTTGGTCTGATCGACCAGACCATCCACACCACCCATGATCAGGGCCTCGCCGCCTTCATTGCCCTGTTCGAGCATCTGGTCATAGGCAAACCCCGCTTCGGCAGTGGTTTTGATCCGGCCAAGCGCCTGCATGGTATTGGACAGTTTGGTTTTCATCTCGGCGTCCAGTTCCGCATCAGCGGCCGCAACCAGATCCGACAGCGAGGGGCCGGAAACCAATGTGCCGTCTGCGCGGGCGTATTCGCCCAGATATACGTTCTGGATGCCCAGCCCATCATAGTAGTGGCTGTTATGGGTGTTGTCCGAGAAGCAGTCATGTTCTTCTTCGGGGTCGTTCAACATCAGACCAAGGCGCATCCGCTCGCCCGCCTGTTCGCCATAGGACAACGATCCCATGCCGGTCAGGATGGCGCTGACGCCTGCGGTTTCGTTCTCAAACAGCGCTGCGCGGGCCGCACCATCGGAATTCCATTGTGTCGCCATCCATTCAAGGTCGCTGACCAGAAGATCGGTGGCGGCTTTCAGGTATTGGCCGCGCCGGTCGCAGTTGCCGCCGGTGCAGTCGGCGCCCCGGGCGTAATCGGTCCAGGGTCGGTTGCCTGCACCTGTGCCGTGGCCGTTCATGTCCTGCCCCCACAGCAGGAATTCGATGGCGTGATAGCCGGTGGCGACGTTGGCCTCGATCCCATCTGCTTCGTGAAGCGTTTCAGCCAACAGTTCCGGGGTGATTTTACCGGCATCGATGGTTTCGCCCGACAGTTCGAAACTGGGGTTGGCGATCACGTTCAGAACGGCGAATTCGTTCTCGTCGGTTGCACCGCCATATGCCGGGTCAACATAGTCGATCAGGCCCTCGTCCAGCGGCCATGCGTTCACCTTGCCTTCCCAGTCGTCGACGATGGCGTTGCCGAAACGATAAACTTCGGTCTGTTGATAGGGAACACGTGCCGCAATCCAGGCGCTGCGCGCTGCGTTGAGGTTTTCGGCGGACGGGTCGGTAATCAGCGCGTCAATTGCGGCTTGCAGGGTCTTCGCAGTGGCAACGCTGTCCTCATACTTGGCTTCGGCAATATTGGCGTATGTATTCAGTACGTCGGTTTTGGCCGGTGCTGCCGAAGTTGCTGCGGCAGAGGTGGCCAGGATTGCCAGCGCGCCGGTTGTGTAAAGCAGTTTGGACATGGTTTTCCCTTTGGTTAATGTTTGGCGCCAGCACGTTATCCGGAGCACAGGGCGTTTCCGGTGGTGTAACTGAGAGAATTTGTCGGATATGTCAACCTGAGTATTTTAGTCACTTAATGTTTCTGGCGACGCATAAGTCTGAATCAGATTCAGGCCGGAACGCCGTTTTCTCTGCCAAAGTCATGCCGGCGTTTACTTCGACGATAAGGTGATCACGGGATTTGCTAAAAACACGCAATTCGAAATGAAAATTGAAAAAATCCCCAATGGTCAAACCGCCCCCGGCAACCTATTCAAAGCATATGTGTGCAATAGGTTCGGACCAATACGATATCGCCGTGATCGGGGGGGGGAACGCCGCGCTTTGTGCGGCGATGACGGCTGCCCGAACCGGAGCTAAGGTTCTGATTCTGGAGGCGGCGCCCAAGGATTATCGCGGGGGCAACTCGCGTCACACCCGCAATTTCCGCTGTATGCACCACCAGCCAATGGGGCCGCTGGTGGACGCATATGATGAAGAGGAATATCTGGCCGATCTGCTGACCGTCACCGGGGGCAAAACCAACGAAGATCTGGCCCGCATGGTCATCCGCGAGTCCGAAGGGTGCCTTCCGTGGATGGAGGAACATGGCGTGCGCTTTCAGCCATCGTTGTCGGGCACATTGTCCTTGGCGCGGACAAATGCGTTTTTCATGGGGGGCGGAAAATCTCTGGTGAACGCCTATTACCGTAAGGCCGAAGCGCTGGGCGTGGACGTACTATACGATGCGGCCGTGAAGCATCTTGCACTGGAAGGCGACCGGATTGTCTGTGTTGAGTATTCGTACCGGGGCGAGGCGCACAGTATTTCACCGAAAGCTGTAGTTGTTGCCTCGGGCGGATTTCAGGCCGATATCGACTGGCTAACCCGGGCGTGGGGGCCGCCGGCACGCAACTTTCTGATCCGGGGTACGCCCTATAACCGCGGTGTTGTTCTGGCCGACCTGCTGGATCAGGGCGCCGAAAGCGTCGGCGACGCGGATCAGTGCCATGCGGTTGCAATTGACGGGCGGGCGCCGAAATATGACGGCGGTATTGTCACGCGGCTGGACTGCGTGCCGTTTTCGGTTGTCGTGAACCGGAATGCCGAGCGGTTCTATGATGAGGGCGAAGACCTCTGGCCCAAACGTTATGCGATCTGGGGTCGATTAGTCGCGGCGCAGCCGGATCAGGTGGGGTATGCGATTATCGACTCGAAGGCGCTGGACTTGTTCATGCCTTCTGTCTTTCCGCCTCTCAAAGCGGACACGCTGGAAGAGCTGGCTGTGATGATGGAATTGCCGCCGGATAGGCTGCGGCAGACGGTGGACGGGTTCAATGCGGCCTGCGGCGACACATCCGCGTTTCACCCGACGCAACTGGACGGCGTGGCCACAAGTGGACTGACACCACCCAAAACAAACTGGGCACGCCCAATCACAGAGCCGCCGTTTTATGGCTATTCCCTGCGGACCGGGGTGACGTTCACCTATCTGGGGCTGAAGGTTGACGAAAACGCGCAGTGTTCGACAGCCGACGGGCCGATCAGCAATCTCTGGGCGGCGGGGGAAACCATGGCAGGGTCGATTTTGGGGCAGGGGTATCTGGCCGGGTTTGGCATGGCCATCGGAACGGTGTTTGGCCGGATTGCAGGGCGTGAGGCAGCCAGACATGCAAACTGATTTGATCCACGAAGCGCGCCGACAGGCCGAAATCTGCAATGCCTGTCGGTATTGTGAGGGCTATTGCTCGGTCTTTCCGGCCCTGCACGCTAAACGCAGCTTTGCCGACAGCGATATGGTGCAACTGGCAAACCTGTGCCACAACTGCCGTGGATGTTACTACGCCTGCCAGTACACCGCGCCGCATGAGTTTGATCTGAACCTGCCCGGCGTACTGGCCGAAATTCGTCGCGAAAGCTGGGAAAATTACGTCTGGCCACAGCCCTTGGCACGACGTTTTCATAGTCATGGCGGTGCGATTGCCTTGGCGCTGGTTGCCGGGATTGCCCTGCTGTTCTGGGCAATGCAGGCCCTTGGCCCTGCGGACGGTCAGGGTTTTTATGCCGTTCTCTCTCACGCGGCGATGGTCGGCATCTTTGCCCCAGCGTTCCTGTTGCCCTTGGGCAGCCTTGCAGTTGGGTTACGGCGCTTCTGGCGGGACATCGGCGGCGAGCCAATTCGCTTTCGGGACTTTGCCCGCGCTGTTGCACGCGCGGCCACAATCAGGGATCTGGCTGCGGGTCATGGCGAGGGTTGCAACTTCGAAGACGAAGACAGGTTCTCGCAGGCGCGCCGATACGCGCATCAGGCGGTGATGTATGGGTTTCTGCTGTGCTTTGCGTCAACCAGCGCGGCCACCGTTTTGCACTATGGATTCGATATGTCCGCGCCCTACGGGTTGTTTTCGATCCCGAAACTTCTGGGTCTGCCCGGCGGTGTGCTGATGGTGCTGGGATGCGTTTGGATGATTGCGTTGAAACTGCGCTCGGATCCGGATCTTGGTGACCAAGGCGCGTGGTCTGGCGAGTTCGGGTTTATCCTGTTGCTGGGGTTCGTCGGGCTCAGCGGGATCGCCTTATACGTGCTGGGGACAACCGCCCTGATGCCCGCCTTGCTGGCGCTGCATCTTGGGTCAGTTCTGACGTTTTTCCTGCTGACCCCGTACACCAAGATGGCGCATGGGTTCTTTCGACTGGCTGCTTTGATCAGGGACGCGCAGCGGCGGTAGCCTTATCAACCGCCGTTTTGGGGCGTGTACTGATGCGGGTCGTGGCGACGTGCCTCATACGCCTCGCCCAAAATTATGACCTGACAGGTTTCGCCCATCCCGAGGGTGCCGCGCTGGATATATCCAAGAACAAGTGTCTTGCCGGTTCTGTAACCACTGCTTCCTGACGTCACATATCCAACCGGTTGGCCATCGATAAGAATCGGTTCAGACGCCAGAGGATCGGGTGAGGCTTGTGTAATTTCCAGCCCGGCCCATTCCCATTCGGCGGCGGTCTGGGATTGGCTTACAACCGCTTCACGCCCCACAAACGCCGGCTTCTTAAGATTGGCGAAATTTTGTAGCCCGGCATCATACAAAGTGTATTCGGTTCCGAAATCCGCGCCCCATGCGTGGTACCCCTTTTCGATCCGCATCGCGTTGAGCGCGTAGGAACCGAACTGACAGATGCCGTGCGCCGCGCCCTCGGCCATGATGGCATCGTAGAGAGGGTTCAGATTTTCGCTGGCGACATGCAGTTCCCAGCCAAGCTCTCCGACATAGGACACACGCAGCGCGGTGACGTCCACTCCGGCGACCTTGAATTGAGCAGCCGAAAGCCATGGCGCGGCTGTTGCTGAGACATCGGCATCTGTTAACGCGCCCAGAATCTCGCGTGATTTCGGGCCCATCAGCATCAGCGCGCCGTCGTGCTGGAAGCCTCGGGTCAAGGTAACGTCATAGTCATGCAGGTGGCTTTTCAGCCAGTCGTAATCGCGTAGGTCCGCAAGGGTTGGTCCGCACAGCAGAAACTGGTCCTCGGCCAGTCTGGCGATCGTGGCCTCGGACCAGATGCGGCCCTTGGGTGTCAGCATGTAGGACAGTTTTGTGCGGCCCACTTTGGGCATCGTGCCGCAAAAGACGTGGTTCAGGAAGGCTTCGGCATCAGGGCCCTGAACCGTGTATTTCGTGAACCCGCCATGATCCATCAGCCCTGCCGCGTCCCGTACGGTTTCGCATTCGCGGCGAACCGCAGCGTGCCAGGGTTCGTCATGATAGCTGAGATGCCCGGTGTCTTTGACCACGTCGGTTTCGAACCAGAACGCGCGTTCCCACCCGGCGATCTGGCCCATCACGGCACCGCTGGCCCTGAGGGTGTCGTAAAGCGGAGTTTGCTGAACGGGTCGACCCGACTGCATGTTTCGGTGCGGAAACGGAATGGCGTATTGCAGGTCGTAATGCTCTGACGCGCGGGCATGGGCGTAATCCGGTGTAGCCCAATCGCCGAAGCGGCGCGGATCCCAGGCGGAAAGGTCCCATTCGGTTTCGCCTTCGGTGATCCATTCGGCCATGGCCTTTCCGATGGCCGCCGAATGAGTGATGCCGATCTGAACCCCCGTTGCCTGATAGAAGTTCGGCGCGCCCGCCGCCGGGCCCACCAGCGGTAGCGCATCCGGGGCATAGGCGATGGGGCCGTTCACGAACCGCTGCGCACCCGCTTTGCCCAGCAGTGGAACATGCGCCATCGTGTCTTCGAGCACGTCAAGGATGTCCTCGACGCTGTCCGGGAAAAGCTGGTGGGCAAAATCGTCGGGCGGGCCACTGTCGGCCCATGCCGGACGACCCGCATGGGCGTAAGATCCCAGCAGGAACGCATTGCGTTCACGGCGCAGGTAGAAGCGGATATCCGGATCGCGAACCAGTGGGAACAGGTCGGGGTACTGTTCCAGCTCGGACAGGGGTTCGGTTACCAGATACTGGTGTTCCAAGGTGATGACAGGTGCGTAAATGCCCGCCATTTCCGAAACCTTGCGCCCATAAAAACCGCCTGCGTTAATCACGATCTCGGCGGTGATATCACCTTTGGCGGTCGAGACGCGCCATTCCCCGTTGGGAAGGCGTTCGATGGCCGTGACTGGCGAGAACCGCCGGATTTCGGCCCCAAGGTCGCGGGCGCCCTTGGCCAACGCCTGTGTCAGCTGACTGGGGTCGATGTCACCCTCGTAAGGGTCCATGATGCCGCCCAGAACCGTGTCATCGGGGGACCAGAACGGGTGCATGGCATCCATTTCAGCGGGGCTGAGACGATGCAGGTCGAATCCGGCGCTGCGCGCGATGCCTTCTAGGTGGCCGAAAAGCTCCATCCGTTCCGGCGTATGTGCTGGCCAGAACGCGCCGGTGTGGCGATAGGTGATTGGGCTGTCCACCACATGTTCCAGATCCTTGTAGAGAGACCACGCATAATTTCCCGCGCGCATCCCAAGCCATGAATTTGCATAGGTCGGAATGTTGCCCGCCGCGTGCCAGGTTGAGCCGCTTGTCAACTCGTCCCGCTCCAGCAGGACGGTGTCTGTGACGCCTGCGCGGGCAAGATGATAGAGGATCGAACAGCCGACGGCACCGCCGCCGATGACCACTACGCGTGCATGGGTTTTCATCGGATGCTCCTTAAAGCCTGATATCGAATGCGGCCCGAATGGCCGCTTCGCGGTCCGGGGGCAGGTGATCCGGGGGCTCGATTGTCATTTGCTGAACCAGCTCATCAGCCTGTTCGAGGATGTCGGGGCTGCCCGCGTCAAGCCAGTCCTGTGTACTTTGACGATTGGCCAGCGTGGGATAGACGTATTCGCTTTTCATGCGGGCCAGCGTCTGCGCCTCGCCCAGATAGTGACCGGGCCCGGTGGCGACCGCCTCGATCAGGTCCAGGTCAACCGCATCCCCTGTCATTTCAACGCCGCGAACCGAACGCAGGATGGCGCCGCACATGTCGTTGTCGATGATCAGCGCCTGTGGCGAGGCCACCATAAGCGAGGCCAGCATGCCGACGCTGAGGTTGATCATGTCCGCCCCCGCCTGCGCGGCCAGTGCAACAGTATAGCCCTTTTCATAGCCTGATTGGGCGTCCGGCATCTTGGCATCGGTCATGCCTGCGGACACGGTCGAAGGAAGGCCAAGATGCAGCAGTAACTGGGCCGCTGCCGCGTTGGCAACGGCGGCCTCGCCACTGCCACCCGTCATGGCCCCTGTCCGCAAATCGCTGATGAAGGGCATGAAGGCCAGAATGGTCGGGAAGCCGGGGCTAAGGGTATCGACGATCATCAGCCCGGCCAGAGCCTCGGCCAGACCCTGCGCCAAAGCGCCGGCCAGCGTCACCGGGCTGGTGGCCCCGGCCTGTGCCGCCGTGCAAATTTGCAGAGGCATTCCGGCGGCGATTGCAGCACGCATGATGTCCACCCCTTCGGGCGCATAGCGCAGCGGCGAGACGGCATGTACGATGACGCCGAAACAGAACGGGTGATGGCGAAACCGGTCTTCGCCACCCAGCGACAGGTCGAACATTTGCGTGACCGGCCCGACATGGGCAGCCGTGTCGAAACTGACACCGATCGGCTTTGG
Organism: Ruegeria sp. CF5; assembly: GCF_056537325.1. Lineage (NCBI taxonomy): Bacteria > Pseudomonadati > Pseudomonadota > Alphaproteobacteria > Rhodobacterales > Roseobacteraceae > Ruegeria > Ruegeria sp. CF5. Next base: position 61,908 of record NZ_JBQFRI010000006.1, read on the forward strand.
GCAGGCCTTGAGGCAGGCAAAGGCGGTGTTCACATCCAATGCCAGCGGCGTATCAAGATCGCGGGCCACAAGCGGCCGAACGCCATAGTGTATATTCACGCACCGACCGACGAGCGTCATCATCTGAGTGAGATCACGCAGTTGCGCCTCGCGGAAGCCGCCCGTTGGATCAGGGACTTCAACAGCGGCACCGCCCGTGCCGATGTGCACGTGACCGCCACCGATGGTCAGGCCGTGATCATTGGAAAATCCGGGCAGGTTTACAGATTTCGTAGCACGGCCAATCGCCTTTTCGACCATCCCACGCGGGAAGCAAAGGCGTCCGTCAGATCGCAGTCCTGCCCCGTTTTCGATGGCCGCGGCAGCAATATCCGGGGGGCAATCCCCCATACCGGTTCGGGCAAGGATTGCGAAGGCCGCATCAACGATTGCCGAAACTCTGGTTGGGCCGAGGGGCTGGAACCTGCCTCCCGCAGGCGGGGCTACGGTCCGGTGCGCGGGCGATTCAGCCGGTTTTCGTGTTCGTCGCGCCATCAGTTTCCGCCATCCTTTTGCAACAGGGGACGCGCGTTCGGGATCGTTATCTACTTCAAATGCGACAGGAATTACGTCGCCTTTGAGACTGGACGTACTATGCCGGTTCGCTAGCATGGTGCTGGTCACCATCACGAACGAGGTCGCAAATGCACGTATTCCGCAGCATGGTTTTGGACGCCCCAATAGACCAGGTCTGGTCCCTTGTTCGGTCCTTTGACGGGGTGGCTGGATGGAACCCGGCTGTGTCGGCGGCACGGATGGAAAGCGGTTCTGCGATCACGCCCGGCAGTATCCGGCATCTGGATATCGTTGACGGATCCGTCTTTCGCGAAACTCTTCTGGCCCTGTCGGACCGTGATTACTACTACAGCTACGACATTATCGACTGTCCGCTGCCGGTTCGGAACTATGTGTCGACCCATCGGTTTGTTCCAATCACGCATGGCAGCAGGACACTGGGCATCTGGGAAAGCCACTTTGACTGCGACGCAGATGTCGCGGCGCAGATGAACGAAGTGGTGGGCGACCAGATTTATATCGGTGGCATGACCGGGCTGAACGCTACTCTTGCGGGGGTTACCAATGGCTGACACGCTTGCCCCCCGCGCCCTGATTGGGGTGATGACACCGGCCATGAACACCGTCGTGCAGCCCGAACTGGAATTGCTGCGGCCTGCAGGTGTGACCAACCAGATGCAAAGGTTCCGGCTGGGCGGAGAAAATGTATCCGACGACCTGATTGAAGAGGCGCAGAAGCTGATGGATTGCAACCCGGTTGCGATTGCCATCGGACTGACGACGGATGCCGCGCCGGGTGGTGTCGACAAGCTGGCACGACGGTGCGCCGAGGTGGAAGAGGCCGTCGGCGTTCCGGTCGTGAATGCATCGACTGCCAACCACGCGGCCTTGCGCCAGCTCGGTGCCAGCCGGGTCGCAGTCGTCACCCCCTTCGCGCCTGAGGTGGATCAGGTCGTGAAGGCTAATGTCGAGGCTGCGGGGTTCACGGTTGTTTCGATCAAGGGTACCTGTGCACCGTCACTGCCGGAAATCTGCGAGACCCCGATTGATCAGATCAGGGCGGTTTTCTGGGAAGTAGCGGCAGCCGACTGCGACGCGATTTTGCAGGTTGGAACAGCCCTGCCGGTCGTCGGGATCATCAGCGAGATAGAGGCTGAAACGGGAAAGCCGGTTGTTGCCTGCAATGCTGCGGTTTATTGGCAGGTTCTGCGCAAGGCTGGCGTGTCAGAGGCCCTTACAGGTTTTGGAACGTTGCTGGCCGATCACTGCGCCTGACTTGGCCGCTCGTATCGGGGTAATGAGCGAAACCTGAGTGATCTGGGCCCGGGCGCCGGGCCTTTCACTTTGCGGGCGCTGCGTTAAGTTGGTGATCTGTCACTCAAAACCGGGGCTGACCGCCGTGATCGAACTTCGAGACCTGCAATTGCTGAACGCGCTGGCGCGGCATCGTCATTTTGCCAAAGCGGCCGAAGAATGCGGTATCTCTCAACCGGCGTTCTCCATGCGGATCAAGAACCTCGAGGATCGGCTGGGTGTGTCCATCGTGCGCCGGGCCAACCGGTTTCAAGGGCTGACGGAAGAGGGCGAGATGATCGTGCGCCGGGCGCGGCGGATACTGGACGACACCAAGGCGTTGGAACAACAGGTTCTGGCCGCGCGTGGCGAGATTACCGGAACACTGATTCTGGGTGTTATCCCGACGGCCATCGCGTTTACGGGACGGTTGATCAAACGTTTGCAACAAGCGCATCCACGCATTCTGACCCGAATCGAAACGATGTCTGCCTCGTCGATCCAGCACCGGCTGGATGAGGGCAGCATCGATGCGGGCGTAACCTATGGCGACAGTATCGGCGCGGACCTGAGGCAGGTGCAGCCTTTGTATGAGGAAACCTATGTTCTGCTGATCCCCGCACACATGACGGACGAAACCGGCCCGATTCCCTGGGCGCGGGTTGCGGAGTTTCCGATCAGCCTGCTTGAGCCGCAGATGCAAAACCGGAGGATTTTGGACAGGATTTTTGCGGAACAGGGGCTACATCCGCATGTAGTAGCAGAAACCAGCGGATTTACGGCTTCGATGGTGATGGCGCGCGAAGGGTTGGCGGCGACGGTGGTTCCACGTGTGCTGGTGCGTGCACTGGGGGATCTGAAGGGGACAAGAGTGCTGCCTTTGATCGACCCCGTTGTCAGCAAGCCGATTTGCCTTGCGACCCTCACTCGAGATCCGGAATTGCCGACCGTGGATGCGTTGCGGGCCGTCGTGACGTCTTTGCGGTGATAAGGTGTCGTTATCGTGCGATTGTATTTTGAGATTTGACGATATGATCTGCTGATGAGAGACGGGGGCCTCAATCGGAGGGCATCATGGCACCATTGGATACCAAGCCATCGGGCGCGCAAAAAGGCGTCTGGAAGTCAGGTAAAGGCAAGGGGCGGCACACGCCCAAGGGCCGGCAGTTTACGGATGAAGCACAGGCCGAAATTGCGCGCCTGCTGGGCGACCGCCCGCGCCGCCGCGATCTGCTGATCGAATTTCTGCATTTGATTCAGGACGAACACGGCCACATCAGCGCCGACCATATTGCCGCCTTGGCAGTTGAGATGCGGATCGGTCAGGCGGAGATTTACGAAACCGCCACGTTCTATGCCCATTTCGATGTGGTGAAAGAGGGTGAGACGCCTCCGCCCGCGCTGACGATCCGTGTCTGTGATTCCCTATCCTGCGAAATGGCTGGTGCCCAGCAGTTGCAGAAGGCGCTGGAGGACGGTCTTGATGCTTCTGAGGTGCGTGTGGTGCGCGCGCCTTGCATGGGCCGCTGCGACACCGCGCCGGTGCTGGAGATCGGTCATAACCATATCGATCATGCCACCCCTGAAAAAGTGAACGCGGCCATCGCGGCTGGCGATACCCACGCCCATCTGCCCGACTTTGAGACCTTTTCGACCTATGTCGAGAACGGCGGCTACGCCAAACTGAAAGAGCTGCGCGAGGGTGGTAACTGGGAACAGGTGCAGGAAGACATCCTGTCCTCGGGCCTGCGGGGCCTGGGTGGTGCTGGCTTCCCGTCCGGCAAGAAGTGGGGCTTTGTTCGCATGAACGAGGGCACACGCTATCTGGCCGTGAACGGCGACGAAGGTGAGCCCGGCACGTTCAAGGACCGTTACTATCTTGAGCGCACGCCGCATGTCTTCCTTGAAGGCATGCTGATCGCCGCATGGGCGGTTGAGGCCGAGACCTGCTTTATCTACATGCGCGACGAATATCCGGCGGTTCTGGAAATTCTGGCAACCGAGATTGCCGCGCTGGAAGAGGCCGGGATTGTCGAAAAAGGCTATATCGACCTGCGCCGGGGTGCCGGTGCCTATATCTGCGGTGAAGAATCCGCGATGATCGAGTCGATCGAAGGCAAAAAGGGCCTGCCGCGCCACCGTCCTCCGTTTGTGGCGCAGGTTGGGGTCTTTAACCGCCCGACGCTCGTGCACAATGTCGAGACGCTGTATTGGGTCTCAAAAATCTGCCGCGAAGGGCCGCAGATTCTGAATTCAGTTGAAAAGAATGGTCGCAAGGGTCTGCGCAGCTATTCGGTCTCGGGCCGGGTTGCGAAGCCGGGTGTTTACCTGCTGCCTGCAGGTTCAACCATTCTTGACGTGATTGATGCCGCCGGGGGTATGGCCGATGGTCATGTCTTCAAGGCGTATCAACCGGGCGGGCCGTCGTCAGGTCTTCTCCCCTCTAGTATCGACGACGTCCCGCTCGACTTTGACACCCTGCAGCCGCTGGGCACGTTCATCGGGTCCGCCGCCGTGGTGGTTCTGTCCGATCAGGATACCGCCCGCGATGCGGCCCTGAACATGCTGCGGTTCTTCGAGGATGAAAGCTGTGGTCAGTGTACGCCCTGCCGGGCGGGCTGTGAAAAGGCGGTGAAGCTGATGCAGGCCGACAAGTGGGATCAGGACCTGCTGGAAGACCTGTGTCAGGTCATGGGCGATGCCTCGATCTGCGGTCTGGGGCAGGCGGCCCCGAACCCGATCCGCCTGGTCATGAAACATTTCGCTGACGAAATCTGAGGGAGACAGCCATGCTTGATGCAAGCCCAACCAAGACCGTCACCTTCAACCTGAACGGCGAAGATGTCACCGTCCCCGAAGGTTGGACCATCTGGGAAGCCGCCAAGGGGCAGGGATTTACCATTCCGCACCTGTGCCACAAGCCACAGCCGGGCTATCGCCCCGACGGCAACTGCCGCGCCTGTATGGTCGAGGTGGAAGGCGAGCGTACTCTGGTCGCCTCGTGCATCCGCCCTGCCGCTGACGGTATGGTGGTGAAAACGGACTCGGATCGTGCCGAGAAATCGCGCGCCATGGTCATGGAACTTCTGGTGGCCGATCAGCCCGAGGAACCGCACGACGTCTCGAGCCATTTCTGGGACATGGCCAAGCTGAACGACGTCAGTGACAGCCGTTTCCCGGCGAAAGAGGCCGAGAAAATCCCGCTGCTGGATGACAGCCACGTTGCGATGCGCGTCAATCTGGACGCCTGCATCAACTGCAACCTCTGCGTCCGCGCCTGCCGCGAAGTGCAGGTGAATGACGTGATCGGCATGGCCGGTCGCGGCCACACCTCGCAAGTTGTGTTTGACCAGAACGACCCGATGGGCACATCGACCTGTGTGGCCTGTGGTGAATGTGTTCAGGCCTGCCCGACGGGGGCCTTGATGCCTGCCACCGTGCTGGATGACAAACAACAGGGCGATAGCAAGGATTACGATTCCGAGACCGAAAGCGTCTGCCCGTTCTGCGGCGTGGGCTGTAAAGTCTCGCTGAAGGTCAAAGACGGCAAGGTCAAGTATGTCGAGGGCATCAACGGCCCCGCGAACGAAGGCCGTCTGTGTGTCAAAGGCCGCTTTGGCTTTGACTATATCCACCACCCGCACCGCCTGACCAAGCCGCTGATCCGGCGCGAAGATGCACCTGAGAAGGGGCTTAACGTCGATCCGGGCAACCTGTCGACCCATTTCCGCGAAGCGACATGGGAAGAGGCGATGGATCTGGCCGCGACCAAGCTGAAGGCGCTGCGCGACGAAAATCCGCGCTATGTCGCGGGCTTTGGTTCGGCCAAGTGCACCAACGAAGAAGCCTATCTGTTCCAGAAGTTCATCCGTCAGGGTTTCAAGCACAACAACGTCGACCACTGCACCCGTCTGTGCCATGCGTCGTCGGTGGCTGCACTGATCGAGAACGTGGGTTCAGGCGCCGTGACAGCGACCTTCAACGAGATCGAAAACGCGGATGTGGCGATCATCATCGGTTCGAACCCGATCGAGAACCATCCGGTTGCGGCAACCTATTTCAAGCAGTTCGCCAAGCGCGGCGGCAAGCTGATCGTGATGGACCCGCGTGGCGTTGGCATGCGCAAGTTTGCCGATGAAATGCTGCAGTTCCGTCCGGGTGCCGACGTCTCGATGCTGAACGCGATCATGAATGTGATCGTCGAGGAAGAGCTGTACGACAGCCAGTACATCCACCGCTGGACCGAGAACTGGGAAGCCGAGAAAGAGCATCTGCGCCAGTTCACGCCCGAGGCAATGTCGCCAATCTGCGGCATCGAACCGGATCAGCTGCGTCGTGTTGCGCGCACCTTTGCGCAGGCCAAGGCTGGTCTGATCTTCTGGGGTATGGGCGTCAGCCAGCATATCCATGGCACCGACAACTCGCGCTGCCTGATCTCGCTGGCCTTGATGACCGGCAACGTTGGCAAACCGGGTGCGGGTCTGCACCCGCTGCGTGGTCAGAACAACGTACAGGGTGCCTCGGACGCGGGTCTGATCCCGATGTTCCTGCCGGATTACCAGTCGGTGACGGATGACGGTATTCGCGCCAAGTTCAACAACGTGTGGGAGTCCGAGGATTTCTCGAACGAGAAGGGCCTGACTGTTACCGAGATCATCGACCAGATTTATGCCGGCAATATCAAGGGTATGTACATTCAGGGTGAAAACCCGGCAATGTCCGACCCGGATGCCGGTCACGCTCGCGAGGCGCTGGCCAAGCTGGAGCTGATGATCGTACAGGATATCTTCCTGACGGAAACGGCGAACTATGCCGACATCATTCTGCCCGCCTCGGCGCTGTACGAAAAGAACGGCACCGTGTCGAACACCAACCGTCAGGTGCAGCGGGTACGCCCCGCCGTGTCACCTCCGGGTGAGGCGCGCGAGGATTGGGCGATCACCGTTGAACTGGCGCAGCGGATCGGGCTGAACTGGGACTACACGGACGTGTCTCAGGTCTTTGACGAGATGAAGTTGACGATGAACTCGCTCAACAACATCACGTGGGAGCGTCTGAAGACCGAAACCATCACCTATCCGTCGCTCAGCGAAACCGATCCCGGGCAGGCAATTGTGTTCGGCGATGGTTTCCCGCGTCCCGATGGCCGCGCGCGCTTCACGCCTGCCAGCGTGATCCCGCCGGATGAGGCGCCGGATGACGAATACCCGATGATTGCCACGACGGGTCGTCAGCTGGAGCACTGGCATACCGGTTCGATGACGCGCCGGTCGTTGGTTCTGGATGCGGTCGAACCGGAAGCGAATTGTTCTATGAACCCCCGGACGCTGAAGCTGATGGGGATCGAGCCGGGCGAGATGATCCGCCTGACCACGCGTCGTGGTTCGATTGAAATCATGGTCCGCGCCGACCGGGCGATTGCCGAGGACATGGTGTTCATTCCCTTCGCCTATGTTGAGGCGGCCGCGAACATCCTGACCAACCCTGCAATCGACCCCTATGGCAAAATCCCCGAGTTCAAATTCTCGGCGATCCGGGTCGAAAAGATCGAAGACGCCATCGCGGCGGAATAATTCCACCACCACTCACGAACCTGAAACAGGCGGCCCCAAAAAGGTCGCCTTTTTCGTTGCTTGACACTGGCTTGCGCGCGGCCAACCCTTTGGAGGTCTCGCAATCAATGGAGTTTTCCATGCCCCGCCGCTTTGTCGACCTGTCTGTGCCGCTGGAAACCGGCATCATATCGGACCCCCCGATCATGTTGCCTCAGATCGATTACATGACGCATGACCAGACCGCCGAGCAGGTCATGGCCTTTTTTCCGGGATTGAAGAAAGAGGATTTGCCGGGCGGAGAAGGCTGGGCCATCGAGCGGTTGCAGATTGCCACCCATAACGGCACACATCTGGACGCGCCGTATCACCACCATTCCACGATGAACAAAGGCGAACGTGCGATTACCATTGATGAGGTACCGCTGGAATGGTGCATGAATTCGGGTGTCAAACTGGATTTCCGCCATTTCGAGGATGGGTATGTCGCCTCTGCAGAAGATGTCGAGGCAGAGTTGAAGCGTATCGGCCACGACCTGCAGCCGTTGGATATCGTGGTGGTGAATACATCGGCCGGGACACGGTATGGCCAGCCGGATTATCTGATGAAAGGCTGCGGGATGGGGCGCGAGGCGACTCTGTACCTGACCGAGCGGGGCGTGCGCGTGACCGGTACCGACGCCTGGAGCTGGGATGCGCCGTTTCCTCTGACCGCGCAGGAATACGCGAAATCGGGCGATCCGGGTATCATTTGGGAAGGGCACCGGGCATCGATGGAGGTCGGGTATTGCCACATCGAAAAGCTGACCAACCTTGAAGACCTGCCGCCAACGGGGTTCGAAATTTCGTGCTTTCCGTTCAAGATCAAGGGCGCGTCTGCCGGGTTTGTCAGGGCGGTGGCAATTTTCGAAGATTGAGATGAGGAGAAAACACGTGTCCACGGATAACACTGCGGCCGAAGGCCATGATGGCCCCTATCCCGCTCCGGTCGAGGTCCGGGGATTTCAAGTTCGCCCGGAATGGATCGATTACAACGGCCATATGAACGTGGGCTTTTATGGCGTTGCCTTTGATCTGGCGCTTGAAGAAGTGATGGTGCGCCAGCTTGGGCTGGGTGAAGTACAGGTGAAGGCGGCAGGGCAGGGGCCGTATATGTTGCAGTCCCACCTGCATTTTTTGCGCGAGATACGCGAAGGCGAGCGTTTCTATTTTCAGTTCGTCCTATTGGATTCGGATGAAAAACGAGGTCACTACTTTGCCCGGATGTTGTCGGAAACCGATGACCAGGTCTGCGCGACGCAGGAGGGGCTGTTCATGAATGTCAGTCATGAGACAGGCCGCTCGGCCCCTTACCCGGATTGGGCCGTCGCACGGCTGGCGCGAATGGTTGCCGATCACAAGGAACTGCAGGCAGATCCGCAAATTGGGCGGCCCATCGGTATTCGCCGTAAACAGGCCTGATCAGCGCCCGATAGCATAGGCCTGCATCAGCCTTGGCGTGGCCGCTGCACGCAGCAGCCCGTCTGGTGTACGGCTGGCTGCTGTCAGGCGCCCTACTGTCCAGGGTTCGGCCACCTCGACGTCGTGGCCGCGTGCCCTCAAGCCTTCGATCACATCCGTGCCGAAACTCTGTTCGATCATCAGATGCCCGGGGCGCACCTCGCGCGGGTAAAAGGAGCTTTGGAAATGGGCCGTGTGAAACAGCGGCGCATCGATAGCTTCCTGCAGGTTCATGCCGCCGTGAATGAGGCGCAGCAGGTAGATGAGTTGCCACTGATCCTGCTGATCGCCGCCGGGTGTGCCAAAGGCCAGTTCGGTGCCAATTGGGTCGCGCGCCATCGAAGGGGAAAGCGTTGTGCGTGGGCGACGCCCCGGGGCCAGCGAATTTGGCAGCCCTTCTTGCAGCCAGAACATCTGTGCCCGCGTGTTGAGGGGCATCCCCAGTCCCGGAACAACGGGTGATGATTGCAGCCATCCGCCCGATGGTGTGGCCGACACCATGTTGCCCCACCGATCGATGACATCCAGATGCACGGTATCGCCACGCTTTTCCGAAAGGTGTGCCATCGTGGGTTCCCCGGCGCCGATCTGCCCATCCGTCCTGAACGTTTCGGCGGCATGGGCGACAGACGCGTCGGCCCAGTGTTCCAATCCGGGCAGGTGCCCCGGGCGCTGTTCGATGGAAGCAGTTTGACGGATCAGGTTGCGCCGTTCGTCGGCGTAAGATTGGGATAACAGTGTATCGACCGGGATTTCTGTATGGTCGGGATCACCGTAGTATGCCTCGCGATCTGCGAAACTCAGCTTCATCGCCTCGGTGACAAGATGCAGAAAGTCGTCGTGGTTCTGGGGGGCAAGTTCGAAACCAGCCAGAATGTTCAGCGACTGCAACAGAACCGGCCCCTGCGTCCAGGGTCCGCCCTTCCAGACGGTCCATCCCTTATAATCGGTGGAAAGCGGCGGTTCGTATTGGGCTTGCCAACCTGCCATGTCCTGCGCGGTCAGAACGCCGCGATGCGGGGTGCCGGAGGCATCCATGACGCAGGCGTTTTGCAGGTAGCTGTCGATTTCCTCGGCCACGAAGCCCCGGTAGAAAGCATTCCGCACGGCTTCGATCTGTTTTTCTCGCCCCGTCGCCGCCTCGGCCTCGAGCAGCAGCCGCTGCCAGGTGTTGGCCAGTTGCGGGTTTTTGAACAACTGTCCCGGTTGCGGGGCCGTTCCATTGGGCAGCCAGGTTTGATAGGACGTCGGCCACTCGTCACGGAAGAAGTCGCCAAGCCCGGCAATCGTATGCGCCACGCGCGGCAAAACAGGGTGGCCCTTTTCAGCATAATGGATCGCCGGTTCCAGCACCGTCCGCAACGGCAATGAACCATGGTCACGCAGCGTGATCATCCATGCGTCAAATGCACCCGGAATGACCGTTGCCAGCAAACCGGTCCCGGGAATACGGCTGAGCCCTTCGTCGCGATAGTGTTCTATTGTCGCTGCTGCCGGTGCAGTTCCCTGACCGCAGACCATGGTGGGCGCTTCTTCCCCGGCGTGTTTGATCAGCATGGGTATATCGCCCAAGGGGCCATTCAAATGCGGCTCGACAACGTTCAGCACGAACCCCATTGCAGCAGCTGCGTCAAAAGCATTGCCGCCCTGTTCGAGCATTTTCATGCCGACTGCCGAGGCGATCCAGTGCGTGCTTGTGGCGACCCCGAAGGTCCCCGTGATTTCCGGACGGGTGGTAAAGGTCATGACGGCTCGTTTGTTGTTCGTGCAGATGGTGCATGGGCTACCGCGTGGGTCAAGTCACCAGAGCGAGAGCCGTTTAATAGTCACGTTCAAAAAACACGCCGATGCCGGTTTCACCGCGGCCGTCCACCGTGCCCCGGACCGTGAAATTGTCAGTGACGTCCAGATTCAAATTCACCTCGGTATCGCCCTCGGTGTTGACGGTGAAATCGGTATACAGGTTATCGCTGAGATAGGCCCCGGCCCCCAGCCGTCCCGCGCCGCTTTCGGATGTGCCGACATCGACATTGTCCAGACCCGTAGCATCGCGAATTCCCTTGGTCGCATCGCCTCCGGCCCCGCTGAGTTGCGCAAGGGATGCCGCCATCTGGGCAATGACAAAGGGTGACAGTTCGGAAAAGCGATTGCCGAACAGCAGCATGGCCAGCGCCTCTTCGGCGGGGCGTTCAGGGTCCGAGTAGACATCGACCTCAGGCGAATCGAGCGGTCCGGATATTTCGATGGTTGCGGTGCCGTCAGAGGTGCTGGTTGAGGAGGCAAACTCGATATAAGGCGTCAGATCGCCCTGCAGGGTCACGAGCCCCTTGGTCAGCGCGAGCCTGCGACCCAAAATGTCGATGTTACCTCGGATCAGTTCGATCTGTCCGGACGGCACGACCGAAGTTGTGGTTCCGCCTATCTGGATGCTGCCGCCCAGTTCCGCATTGACACCCCGCCCGCGTACAAACACCGCCTTGGGTGCAAGCAACCCCACATCCAGTGCGATTCGGGACTGATTGGCGGATTTGTCTTCTTTTGCGACCAGATTGGCGCGTTCACGGGTGACGAACCCAGCCTGGGACTCGTTGACATGGGTCATAGGCGGGATTGGAGCCGCACCAACTGCCCCCGCTGCGGCTGCCAGATTGATGTTGGTCTCGCCGAAAACGATCTGACCGGCGATAGAACTGTTGCCCGCAAGAGCGCCCGACATGGCGATCTGCCCGTTCAGAACCGTTTCATAGAGCAGCTTGTCAGTCAGGACGAGTTCGTTCAGCGCGGTCGTGATTTGCGCATTGAATGGCGGTGTCAGGTCCAGCGGTCCGCTCACCGTAAAGTTGCCGCCCGCGCGCAGGCCACCGCGCAGGTCAATGGTGGCCCGGCTTTGCGCCAACCTGACCGTTCCGCCGATGTCGGTGAGTGTCTGGCCGACAGATGGGATCGCCATCGAGGTGCCCGAGGTTGTCACGGTTCCGCTGAGTGCATCCAAACCGGGTTTGCCCTTTAGCGAGACATCGAACCTTGCGGCTCCGTCGATCTTGTTGGGCGTGATGAACCTGTTGGCGATACCGACGTTGACGTTGCCCTTTGCGTTCAGATCGGCGGTGGTGTCGGTTTCGTTAAAGGTTCCCGTCACTGTCGCGTCAATCTGCGCAGGTCCCTGCGCGCGGCCATCCACTGTCCAGATTCCGTCGCTGCGCTTTGCGTTTCCAGTGGCCGAAACTGTTCCGGGGAAATCGGGAACGAACCGTTCAAGCTGATTCAGTTTGGCGTCGAAATCCAGATCGGCGGCACCTGAGCTTTCGACGGTACCCACCAGATTGGCATAAGAGCTGTCGGGCCCGTTCAGCCGAACATTGCCCTGAAGCCCTGTGTTGGTCGGGGAAACGTCGCCACTGGCGGTAAGCGGGCCCGTCAGGGTTTTGGATACACGCGCCAGATCGTCGAGTTCGGCCGAGAAATTCAACCCACTCGTCTCGTCGTTCAATACACCGCGGGCTTGCGCCGAAAGAGCCGTGCCGGACAGGCGGAAGTTGCGGATGTTCAGACCATCGGAATTGTTTGCAGCGTCGACTGTAAGGGTCGTTCTGCCCTGGATAAGATTATCAAGCTGATCGATTCCGGTCTGGATGTCGTCCGCGTCCAGATTGCCCTGAACATCGAATTCCAGGGTTTTCCGGTTGCCCTTACCCTTCGCCTTTGCCTGCACCGACCCGGCAAGATCGCGTTTGGCCAGCCCCGAAAAGACCGAAAGATCAGGCGCATTAATGCTGGCTTCGCCGTCGATGGCCAGTGCACCTGCCGGGTCGTCAATTGTGGCCACTATTTCAGCCGTCAGGGCTGAACCGTTTACATTTGCCTTGCGGATCGTCACCTGATCACCCGCCCGCGCCGCGTCCAGTTCTATCAGCGTCCGGCCGGTGATGATCGGGTCGATCTCGGTCAGGCCGGTCCGCAGGTTGCGTCCTGTCAGGTTGGCCGTTGCGTCGAACTCCAGCGTTTCAGGGGTGCCTTTGCCTTGGACGGACGCCTGAACAGAGCCACCGAGATCTTGTTGCACCAATCCCGAAAAGACCGACAAATCCGGCGCGCTGACGTCCGCTTTGCCGTCGATTGTAAGTAGCCCGTTGGGGGTGGTGACGACACCGCTGGCCTGCGCTGTCAAAGCGTCTCCGGTGATCGAAAAATCCCGAATCGTCAGGCCGTCACCGCCACGGGCGGCATTCACCGAAATCTGTGTGTCGCCGGAGATAAGGGAGTCTACTTCGTCACGACCGGCCGACAAATTTTGCGCCGTCACGTCCAGCTTGCCGTCAAAACTCCCCTCCAGTGGTGAGCCGCTGCCCTGAACCTGTGCTGACACGAAGCCGCCCAGATCCATCTTCGCCAGCCCCGAAAACCGCGACAGGTCCGAGGCCACAAGCGAGGCCGATCCGTCGACCTTCAGACCGCTGTCCAACCCGCTGATCACGGCATCCGCGCCGAGGGTATAGTCTGTTCCCAGCAGTTCGAGGTCCGAGATTTCCAATGCGTTGTCGTCACGCAGATTGAACAGGCCGTCCAGAGTGACGCGTTCGCCCAAGGCTGTGCTCAGCGCAGGGTCGGACATGCTCAGACCGTCCAGAGCCGCCTGAACATCACCGTCAAGCAGCAGGGTGTCGCCCTGTTCGAACGTTCCCTGCGCGGTCAGTCGGGCGTGGTCCAGATTCAGTTGCGGCGTGGCGACGTCGTTTGCCGTCAGGCTTATGTCCCACAGATTGCCATTGGTCTGATCGAAAAGTCCCGAAAGTTGTGCGGCACCGATTAATGTATCGCCACCGGTGACGGGCAGAACAACGGTTTCACCCTGTGGCGGAGTAATTCGGGCCTGCAAGGCGGCTTTTTCCAGTTGGCCGCCGGCAAGGTTCATCTCGCCTTCCAGCTTCAGAGCCTCAGAGGTGATATCAAGATCAGACAGGGCGACCTGACCATCAGGGCCGGTATTACCGTCCACATAAAGCCGCGTGTCGGTCCCAAAGAAGGGATCAAGGTCATCGGTCAGGAACGGGGTCAGATCGCCGGACAGATCGGTCGTGAATGCGATGCCCGGTGCTGAGTCACCGTCATCGGTAGCAGCTTCGCGAAGGCGGACCTGCCCAGCAATTCGCTGTGTGCTATCGCTGCTGACGGATATATCCGCAGTGAAATCGGTGATCGGCCCGTTGCCCTTTGCAGACAGGCTGAGCTGTGGCTCATTCGGGATTTTCAGAACCGTGGAAATCAGCCCGCCTGCGTCTTCGTCAACCTGCAGATCAAGGTTGATCTCGCTGCCTTCGTTCTGGAATTGCGCCGTCAGGCTGATCGAGTCGCCGGGGCGATCCAGCCGGGTGACGCCCAGTGACGTGTCCAGCGCGCCATCGGCAAGATTCAACTTACCATCGACTGAAAGCTCGGCCGCAAGACCGATCAGCGGCTCGCCAAGTTCCAGTTTGTCGACACGCAACTGACCGACCTCAATTGCCACGGGTAGCTCAGGCAGTTGGAACGGTTGCGTTTCCGCGCTTGGGGGTGGGGTCTGTGTCGCAGCAGGCTCTGGCGCGCGGGCGACATCGATTTCCCCTGCCGTCAGAGCATTGACCGAGAACCGACCCCGCAGAAGGGCGAGCCGGTTCCAGTCAAGCTCGGCATTCTTGATGGTAAGCCAGACACCTTCGTCATCCGATACGGTGATTTCATCGATCGTGGCGCGGGAGCTCAATGCGCCGGTCAGTCCCCGGACCCTGATGTTCCGGCCGTCGGTCGAAAGCGTGTTCTGAAGGAAATCGACCAGCATCCCGCCTTCATCTTCGGACTGGTCCTGCGCGAACACAGGGGACCCGATCGTCAGGCTGACGATCAGAACAGGATATGAAGCGCGACGGATCAAAATGCCTGTCCGATCCCGATGTAAAATTGCAAACCGTCCCCGGTGGGGCCCGAGACTGGATAGGCAAGATCAAAGCGTAGCGGGCCGAACCCGCCCAAATCGTACCGTATCCCCAATCCGGCACCTGCATGATAAACGGCGTTGCTGGTGATATACGACGCCGTATCCACTGTGCCGTAGTCGTAAAAGCCGACGAGAGAGAGTTTTTCGGACACCTTGCCCCGAACCTCGCCGGAAAGACCAAGGAAGGATTTGCCCCCCGCGATTCCTGTACCAACCGGAATTCCGAGGCTTTCATAAGGTTGACCACGCACCGTACCCGCGCCACCGGAGAAGAACAGGAAGTCAGGCGTTACGCCATCCGCCGGCGGGCCGATGACCGATCCCAGTTGGACGCGCCCGGCCACGACGACCCGTCCTGAGCTGCCGAAATCCCAGTATCCGCGCCCGTCAAAAAACAGGCGCAGGCCGGATTTTGTGCCCGAGACGCCGACAAACGGCATCGCGTTGGAATCCAGATAGAACCCGCGCGTGGCGCTGACCTTGCTGTCGCGTCGATCCCATTCAGAACGGAACGGGAGGATGAAGTATCTGAACTGGCGACCGCTTCCATAGGCATCATCGGCATTCGAGAACGAGAAACCCGCTGAAGCCTCGGCATAGAGGCGATCGGAAAATGTCCGGCGCGCACCATAGGCCAGCGAAGCGACCGACACGTTGTAGTTCTCGGTGTTGCGACGCTCCAGCAATGCGCTCCAAAATGTGTTGTCATCCGGACCCAGCCTGTCTGGCTGATCCAGGCGCATCCCGATCCGGCCATCGATGTCTTCGGCCCCCCCGATATTTCGGATTGCAGCCTCGAACCGGAAGCGCTCGGCGCGTCGAAAGACATTGCGGTGGGTCCAGGTCGCCGTGACATCGACACCGTCACGCGACGCAACCTCGACCCCGAAGGTCAATCGGCGTCTTGGCATGTCCTCGAAAGTCGCGTCAAAATCCAGTGTGCCGTCCGGATTGGGCTCGTCGCGTTCTTTTATCGAGACCACGTTAAAGGTGCCGGTGCGGCGCAACCGGGTGCCGACCCTTTGCACCTGCTGAGGCGAAAAAACCTCGCCGGTGGGAAAACCGGCGATCTTTTCGATCGAGCGATGACGAACACTCGTGTCGCCGTGAATGAACATCTTGCCGAAGGTCAGCCGGGGGCCGGGGGCCAGGTCAATCTCGGCATCCAGCTTGGACTGAGCGTGGCGCGCGATAATCTTTTGATCCGCCACATCCGCCTTTGCGTGGCCTGCGTCTCTCCAGGATTGAACGCCAACGGTGGTGGCTTGTTGAATGATGGCGGTCGTCGCCAGTTTGCCCGGAGCGAACCCTTCTGGCAATTCCGTTTCTGGGGCCAACGGTTGGACAATAGCAGTGCCAAAGGTAAAGGTCGGCCCGGCCTCAACAGAAATCACGGCGCGGTTGATCTGTTTCGGAACGCCCAGCGGGTCGATACTCGCGGCTTCCTGGCCATCTAGTTTGATGCTGACGACCGGGCTGAAATACCCCTCATCATACAAAATCTGCACCACGGTCCGATAATCCGAAAGTGCGGCTGACAGAATTTCCAAAGGCGTGTCCAGGCCACGGGAATTGGCCGTCAAGACCGAGGAGGTCTCTTCGATCCTCTCCTGCAACTGTTCGGAGGTGCCGGGGGCAGACAGCGTTGTCTCAAGAGCGGCGGCCGCACTGGGAAGGGACAAAGAAATCAGTGTGAACAGCCAGCATTTTACCATGCCCGATGGCCTGTTCAGCTTCATTACCCGGCTCCAACTGCCCCAAGTCGAAATCATTATTGCCGTGAAATGCTCAACATCACGGCTGCTCTCGTTCATGTTAGAACATTTGGGCAGGTCGATGGAAAGGAAATTTAGGGTTTTCAGGTAATTTCCGGCAGCCTGAGCCTTGAATGTACGCCCGCGTTACGATCCGACGCTTTTGAACCAACGGATGATGGCCTCACGGTCTTCGGGCTCCATGAAGGTCACATTGGCAGGTGGCATTGCGTGACTGACACCAGCCTGCAGATAAATCTGCTGTGCGTTGCGCGCAATATCGGCTTCGGTTTCAAGCAGAACGCCCTTGGGTGCCCATAGGATACCTTCCCACACGGGTTCGCGTGCGTGGCACATGGAACAACGTCCAAGCACCACGTCATGCGCCTCTTCGAAACCGGGGGCCCCAGCGAAGCGTTGTTCGTACGGGGTCAGGGGTTGGGCCTCGGCCTCTTCCAGTGGCTTGTACATTGGGGCGGTCGACAGCCACATGATTGCGATGAACAACAGAGCGGTAACCAGCCAGGTCCAGGTTGGATTGCCCGCACGGGCATGTCGTGTGTTGAAATAGTGCCGGATCGTGACGCCCATCAGGAATACAAGGCTGGCGATGATCCAGTTGTATTCGGTGGCAAAGGCCAGCGGATAGTGGTTCGACAGCATCAGGAACACGACCGGCAACGTCAGATAGTTGTTGTGGGTCGAGCGCAGCTTGGCGATCTTGCCGTATTTGGGGTCGGGCGTGCGCCCGTTTTTCAGATCGTCCACAACGATGCGCTGGTTGGGCATGATGATGAAAAACACGTTTGCCGTCATGATCGTAGCGGTAAAGGCGCCCAGATGCAGCATCATCGCACGGCCGGTGAAGATCTGGTTATATCCCCAGCCCATCGCAACCAGCAGAACAAACAGCAGCACCATAAGCAGGGTGGGGCGCTCACCAAGCCCCGACTTGCAAAGGAAGTCGTAGATCAGCCACCCAATGGTCAGTGAGGCTGCCGAAATCAGAATGCCCTGCCACAGCGCCAGATCGGCCTTTTGCGCGTCGATCAGATACAGCTCTCCGCCGACCCAATAGACGATCATCAACAGCGCCGCGCCGCTGAGCCATGTCGCATAGCTTTCCCATTTGAACCAGGTCAGGTGGTCGGGCATCCGTTCGGGTGCGACCAGATACTTCTGGATATGATAAAAGCCGCCGCCATGGACCTGCCATTCTTCGCCATCTGCGGGGCCGGGGATATCCCGGTTCAGGCCAAGGTCCAGCGCAATGAAATAAAAGGATGATCCGATCCAGGCGATAGCCGTGATGACGTGCAGCCAGCGCACGGCAAATGCCATCCAGTCCCAGAACACGGCGAAGTCGTACATGCGTGAGGTCTCCGATTGCTTGCTGCCACACTAGGCAAGCGGGCTTTTCTTCGGTATTCCCGTATATTGTCAAACTGTATCAAAAAAAACGAGAAGATGTCCTATCTCGACAACATCCGAACCTTCGTCAGGGTCTATGATCTGGGCAGCATGTCAGCTGCTGGGCGCGACCTGCGTATATCTCCGGCTGTGACATCGGCGCGAATCTCTCAGCTTGAGGATCATCTGGGTGTGCGTCTGTTTCAGCGCACGACACGAAACCTGACGCCGACCGAACAGGGGCGGGCGTTTTATCCCGGCGCCGTGGCGGTTCTGGATGCTGTGGACGAGGCTGAAGCGCAGGTCATGCACCTGACCGAAGCCCCGCGCGGATCACTGTTTGTAGCGGCTCCGTTGGGGGTGGGGCGCAGATTACTTGCGCCACATGTCCCTGATTTTCTGTCACAATATCCGGAAATTGATGTGCGACTACGGCTGACGGACAGGTCGGTGGACCTGACGACCGAGGGGTTGGATCTGGCCTTTTTCATAGGTCAGCCCGAGGATAGCACGTTGCGAATTCGCAAGATCTCGGATTGCCAGCGCGTATTATGCGCCGCACCAGGCTATGTGAAACAAAGGGGCATGCCGCAATCCGGTGCCGACCTGATCTCGGGCGGGCATGAGTGTCTGAACCTGCGGTTCCCGGGCGCAACTGAATTCCAGTGGGTGCTGACAACGCCCGAAGGACCGAAAAAGTTCGCGGTTTCAGGACGGTTCGAATGTGATGACGGGGACGTCCTGACCGACTGGGCGCTGTCAGGGCAGGGAATTGCGATGAAACCGGTGTTCGAGGTGGCAGAGCACCTGAAAGCAGGCCGCCTGGTTACGGTTGCCAACGAAACCCCGCCGGTCCCCGTTCAGATGGCCTGTCTTTATACGCATCGACGTCATCAGGACCCCAAGGCGCGATTGTTCATGGACTACATGGTCCCGCACATCAGTTCAGTGATCAAAAGCGCTGAAAGCCAGAGCTGATCGCAATCAGCTGCCGCGATAGGTCGAAAAGCCGTAAGGCGATAGCAGTAGCGGCACGTGATAATGGGCATCCGGATCGGACAAACCGAAACGGATCGGGATCTGGTCGAGGAAAAGGGGTTCATCACCACTCATTCCGATTGCGCGCAGATAGTCGCCGGCATGAAACATCAGCTCGTACTGACCGGTGGCAAACCTGTCCTGCGGCAATATCGGGCTGTCAGTGCGGCCATCCGAGTTGGTTTCGCATTCGGCCAGCCGGGTGCGCGTGTCCCCGTCAATCTGGTAAAGCACGATCTTCATTCCCGCAGCGGGCAGGCCCCGCGCCGTATCCAGAACATGGGTTGTCAGGTAACCTGCCACAGTCGTCTCCTTAGTCTCATTCTGCCATATCCGGAAGCGCCGTTTGGCACCTCAACCGGTGGACAAGATTCATCTGACACCGATTTGTAAGGGTTTTGAACCTGTGAGACGCATCAAAAGAAATGGAAACAGCGTTCGGTTTGATTTGATAATCAGATACATTTTTCTGAGATATAGAATTCTTGAGTGATGACTTTGACAACGGATGACGTAATGCAGCCACCCCGCTATTCCCGTGACATGATCGGTTACGGAGCCAATCCGCCCGATGCGAGCTGGCCGGATGGCGCCAAAATAGCAGTGCAGATTGTACTGAACTACGAGGAAGGCGGCGAAAACTGCGTGCTGCACGGGGATGCGGCGTCCGAGGCGTTCCTTTCCGAAATCGTAGGGGCCGCGCAATGGCCGGGGCAGCGGCACTGGAACATGGAATCGATCTATGAATACGGGGCGCGGGCCGGTTTCTGGCGGTTACATCGCCTGCTCAAGGATTTTCCAATCACCGTTTATGGTGTGGCCTCGGCCCTTGCACGTTCGCCGGATCACGTGGCGGCGATGAAATCCGCGGGTTGGGAAATTGCCAGCCACGGGCTGAAGTGGATCGAACACAAGGACATGACCGAGGAGGACGAGCGCGCCCAGATGAATGAGGCCATTCGCCTGCATACAGAGGTGGTGGGTGAGCGTCCCCGCGGCTGGTACACGGGCCGCTGTTCGGTCAACACCGTTCGGCTGGCGGCGGAAGAGGGCGGTTTCGATTATGTGGCCGATACCTATGCCGACGATCTGCC
Organism: Ruegeria sp. CF5; assembly: GCF_056537325.1. Taxonomy (NCBI): domain Bacteria; kingdom Pseudomonadati; phylum Pseudomonadota; class Alphaproteobacteria; order Rhodobacterales; family Roseobacteraceae; genus Ruegeria; species Ruegeria sp. CF5. The sequence continues at coordinate 82,075 of NZ_JBQFRI010000006.1, forward strand.
TTACTGGATGAACGTGAGCGATCGGGATCAGTTGATTGTGCCCTATACGCTGGACTGCAACGACATGCGCTTTGCGACGCCGCAGGGATTCAATTCCGGCGACCAGTTCCTGTCCTACCTCAAGGACAGTTTCGATGCGCTCTATGCCGAAGGTGAAGCGGGATCGCCCAAAATGCTGTCCATTGGGCTGCATTGCCGTCTGATCGGACGCCCCGGCCGGGTCATGGCTCTGCGGCGTTTTCTGGACTACGTCAGCAGCTTTCAGGATGTCTGGTTCGCGACCCGTCTGCAGGTTGCCGAACATTGGGCGGCAACGCATTCACCCGTCGCGCGACCACGCCCGTCACAGATGACGCGCGAGGAGTTTGTTGCGGCCTTTGGCGGCGTCTTTGAACACTCCGCCTGGATCGCCGAGCGGGCGTTTGATCTGGAACTCGGCCCCGCGCACGACACCGCCGGAGGGGTGCACAACGCGCTGGCGCGCATGTTCCGGTCTGCATCCGAGGCAGAGCGTCTGGGCGTTTTGACAGCCCACCCCGATCTGGCGGGTAAGCTGGCGCAGGCGAAACGGTTGACGCAGGAAAGCACGTCCGAGCAGGCCTCGGCCGGGTTGGACGCACTGACCGATGAGGAACGGGCGACATTCACCGATCTGAACCAACGGTATGTCGACACGTTCGGGTTTCCCTTCATCATTGCGGTGCGTGACCACGACAAGGCGTCCATTCTGGACGCTTTCAAACGCCGGATTGATCAGGACAGGGATACTGAATTCTCTGAAGCCTGCCGACAGGTCGAACGGATTGCCGAATTCCGGCTGCGGGACCTGCTGCCCTCATGAGCGCGCGGATAACAATCGAGCCGATCTCGGCAGAAGCGTTCGCGCCCTTCGGCGACCTGATCGACGTCGCGGGCGAGCCGGATAAGATCATCAATCAGGGGCAGTGCGGCAGGTATCACGACCGCGCGCAGCTGGATTTTGCAGACGGCCGTGCGGGGATCAGCCTGTTTGACGCAAACCCGCGCACATTGCCCTATCAACTGGATATGGTTGAGCGTCATCCGGAGGGAAGTCAGGCGTTCATTCCCATGACGCACCAACCGTTTCTGGTCATTGTTGCTGCGGATAAGGACGGAACGCCCGCCCGCCCTCGCGCTTTCGTGACGCAACCGGGCCAGGCCGTGAATTATCACAGGGGTACATGGCACGGTGTGCTGACGCCCCTGTCCGGGCCCGGTCTGTTTGCCGTCGTCGACCGGATCGGTGCGGGAAGCAATCTTGAAGAATACTGGTTCGACACCCCGTATCTGGTGGAGGAGTGACCAGCGAAGCCGCGGAATAAGCGGCAAGACCCCCATGAAAACTGACAGGGAGGACAGTAACTCATGGCCGAAACTTCGATAGGAACGCCGGAACAGCTCCGGGATCCGAACTATACACCGGCATTGCACAAGGCGATACCGCTGGGCATTCAACACGTTCTGGCGATGTTCGTATCCAACGTCACGCCCGCGATCATCGTCGCAGGGGCGGCCGGGTTCGGGTTTGGATCGAACTCACCCGATTTTCCGCAATTGCTGTACCTGATCCAGATGTCGATGCTGTTTGCAGGGGTCGCGACCTTGCTGCAGACCATCACGATTGGCCCCGTTGGTGCGGCCCTGCCCATCGTGCAGGGAACCAGTTTTGCCTTTCTGCCGATCATGATTCCGTTGGTTGCCGGGAAAGGCGTCGATGCCCTGGGGGCGCTGTTTGGCGGTGTCATCATCGGTGGTTTGTTCCACGCCTGTCTGGGCCTCGTTATCGGTAAGATTCGCTTTGCCCTGCCGCCGCTTGTCACCGGCCTTGTCGTGACCATGATCGGTTTGGCGCTGGTCAAAGTGGGCATTCAATATGCGGCCGGTGGTGTTCCGGCCATTGGCACGCCCGAATATGGCTCGCTTCTGAACTGGTCGGCAGCTTTGGTTGTGGTTGTTGTCACGCTGGCGCTGAAATTCTTCACGCGGGGCATGCTGTCAATTTCCGCAGTGCTGATCGGGCTTGCGGTCGGGTACCTCTACGCGCTGATGGCTGGGATGGTCACATTCGAGGCAATCGGCAACAGCTGGAGCCGCGCGTCCACTTTCGCCTTGCCCGTGCCGTTCAAATACGGGTTTGAGTTCTCGGCCGCTGCGATCATCGGCTTTTGCCTGATGGGACTCGTCTCGGCGGTTGAAACCGTCGGCGATGTATCGGGCATCACCAAGGGTGGTGCAGGGCGCGAAGCAACTGATGACGAGATTGCCGGGGCCACTTACGCAGACGGTCTGGGCTCGGCCGTTGCCGGTATCTTTGGCGGCTTTCCCAACACGTCGTTCAGTCAGAATGTCGGCCTGATCGCGATGACCGGCGTCATGAGCCGCCATGTCGTGACTTGCGGCGCCTTGTTCCTGATCCTGTGCGGCCTTGTGCCCAAGGTAGGCGCGATCATCCGAACCGTTCCGATCGAAGTGCTGGGCGGCGGTGTGATCGTCATGTTCGGTATGGTCGTCGCGGCAGGTATCTCGATGCTGTCAGATGTAAACTGGAACCGGCGCAACATGGTGATCTTTGCGATTTCACTGTCCATAGGTCTTGGCCTGCAGCTTGAGCCCGGAGCAGTCCAGCATCTGCCGGATACGGCGCGTATTCTGATGACAAGCGGCCTGTTACCGGCAGCCCTGATTGCTATTCTGCTGAACCTTCTTCTGCCGGAAGAACTGGCGGACGAAGCAACCGAAGAAGTCTCGGGCGGTATGGCGGGCCATGGTTCCGGCAGCCTGCACTGACCTGTGATCCTGAACAGGCAGCGCGCGGGGTCGACCTGCGCGCTGCGAACGGGCCGGATCAGCCTTCGGCCATGATCCGGGCGACGTCCAGCATTCGGGCGGAAAATCCCCACTCGTTGTCGTACCAGCCAAAAACCCGCGCCTGATTTCCTCCGACCATTCGTGTTTCGGGGCCAGCGATGATCAGGGATTCGGACCGCGTGCGCAGATCAGATGACACCAGCGGCAAGTCGGTCCAGCCCAGTACCGGCGAGGATGCAACGGCACCACGCAGCGCCTTTTCGAATTCCTCAGCCTCAAATCCGCGCTCCAGTTGCACCACGAGGTCCACGGCAGACACGCTGGCGGTCGGTACGCGGACGGCTGCGCCCGAGATGCGTCCCGCGAGGTTCGGCAGCACCACGTCGATCAGATGCGTGGCGCTTGACGTTGTGGGAACCATTGAAAGCGCGCCAGCGCGCGAGCGGGCCAGATCGCCGCGCGGAGCGTCAACCATTGGCTGGCTGTTGGTGTAGCAGTGGATGGTGGTCATATGGGCCGAGGCTATACCGCCGATCTCATCCAGAACTCTGGCCAGTGGGGCCAGTCCGTTGGTTGTGCAGGACGCATTCGAGACGATCCTTGCATTGCCGAGCTGATCCTCGTTGGCGCCCAGAACCACGGTCACCTCTGCCGCAGGCGAAGGGCCTGAGATCAGAACCTTGCCCGCGCCAGCCGTCAGGCCACGGCTGGCAACGTCCGAGGTGCGTGCGATGCCTGTGCAGTCCAGCAGGACATCGACGCCCAACAGATCGACCCGCGCCAGATCGGCGCTGTGGGTCATCGGAACGCTGTGCCCATCCACGATCAGTGCTTCCTCGCCCTCAAGCACGGTACCGGGATAGGGGCCAAAGGTGCTGTCGTATTTAAAAAGATAGGCGCAGGTTTCGAGCGGCGCGATGTCATTGATCAGCACCAGCTCGATTCCCGATCCCTGCGGCAGGGCGAGGACCTGTCGCAGGATCGTGCGGCCAATGCGGCCGAATCCGTTGATCGCGAGTTTCATGCGCAAGCTATGTCAGGGCAAAGGGGCGACCTCAATGCCCGTTCTGATCATCGTCAGTTGCAGCTGACCTGCGAAAAGAACTGGCCCGAGATGTTCTGATACATGCTGGCCACGATCGGTTTGCACCCGGTTGCCTGCTGAATCGCGGCAATGGCCTGAATGGTGCGCAGGCGTGGCGGCGGGCCAAAGGGGTTAAGGTTGTTGTTGTCGCGTGTGGCCCGATAGATCACAGGCTCATCAGATACCTGTGTTATCGCCCAGGTCCGGCTCATAACGAAGACGGATTTGGTTTCTTCCTTTGCCGCAACCGGAGCCGTGTCGATCGCTGCAAAGGAAAGCAGGGCGGCCAGCGCCACCATCGTGTTGCGCAGTTTCATCGAACAATCTCCAAAGCTTATCAATACACTTGTCTGATTTGAGCAAATTTCCCCGCCTCTGTGAAGCCCTGCCGGGAAAAAACCCTTGGGATGTGGGGCATTTACAAGTCAGCGACGAGACAGTGACAGCGGCATGTGACGGTTCACATCCTTGTAGAGCAGATAACGGAACCGCCCCGGGCCGCCCGCATAACAGGCCTGCGGGCAAAAGGCGCGCAGCCACATGTAATCGCCTGCCTCGACCTCGACCCAATCCTGGTTGAGCCGATAGACCGCCTTGCCTTCCAGCACGTAAAGGCCGTGTTCCATCACATGTGTTTCGGCAAACGGGATCACGCCGCCCGGTTCGAAGGTGACGATATTGACGTGCATGTCGTGGCGCAGGTCCTGTGGGTCGGCAAAACGGGTTGTGGCCCAGCGCCCTTCGGTCCCCGGCATCGGGATGGGCGCAATGTCATTTTCGTTGGTGATGATCGGGTCGGGGGCGGGTAGGCCGGAAACAGCCTCATAGGCCTTGCGGACCCAATGGAACCGGGCAACGGTCCCGGCACGGTTATGCAGCGCCCAATCTCTGCCCGGCGGGATATAGGCATAGCCGCCGGTTTCCAGTTCATGAGTTTCGCCATCCAGCGTCAGCAGCACAGTGCCCTCAACGACGAAAATCACCCCTTCTGCTTGCGGGTCGGTTTCGGGCTGATCGCTGCCGCCTCCGGGCTGCACCTCCATGATGTATTGCGAGAATGTCTCGGCAAAACCGCTCAGGGGGCGGGACAGAACCCAAAGACGCGTGCCCTCCCAGAAGGGCAGAAAGCTGGTGACTATGTCGCGCATGGTGCCCTTGGGGATCACGGCATAGGCATCCGTGAACATGGCACGGTCAGTCAAAAGTTGTTCCTGTCCGGGATGTCCGCCCATGGACGCATAATAGGTCGGTTTTGCCATCGTAAGCCCCTGTTCGTTTCGCCTGCAATATGGGCAGAACGCGGCGCCGGTCCTAGCTGCGCCATCGCGATAGGTTTGTTCGGAATTATTTGAAGATTCAAAGCCGGGTCTTGGCCCGACTCTGTCAGGCGTATATCCTTGAGGCCAAATGGAATTCATTTTCGTGAGGCAAACATGAAAGCCCGGATTACTACAGTTTTGGTCGCGCTGGCATTGTTGGCAGCGGCGCCAATGGCACAAGCCAAGTCAATCTCTCGCATCATCGCCGAGATGGGGTTGAGCCCTGCGGATTTTGAGGTGCTGAATGCCACCTCGAATGCGTTGTTGAAGAGTGGCACACCCAGTGTCGGCAAGGAGAGATCGTGGGTGAATGAGGATACGGGATCAAAAGGGACCGTCCGTGTGCGCGACGTGCGCGACAATTGCGTGCACCTGCAGAACTTCGTTCAGCCCGCGGGCGAGGAGACCGCGCGCGAGATTCGCACCCGCAGATGCCGTGATGCGAACGGGAATTGGATTTTGACGCCCTGACCCTGTTTCAGAGCGGTTGTTGCCGGGTCGGCAGAGAATCTCTGGCCTGTCGTGGAAAGTGTTGAAATCACACAGTGCGCGGGTATGAAATATCGAAAACGCACCTAAGGGAAACAGGGATATGAAGTTTACCGAAGAACATGAATGGCTGGTGGCTGACGGGGATGTGGTGACGGTTGGCATTACCGCCCATGCCGCCGAACAGCTGGGTGAGATCGTTTTTGTCGAATTGCCCGAAACGGGCACCGAAGTCGGCAAGGATGACGAGATCGTCGTGATCGAGTCGGTCAAGGCCGCGTCGGATATTCTGGCGCCGCTGGATGGTGAGGTCATCGAGGTGAACGAGGTGCTGGCCGACAATCCCGGGCTGGTCAACGAAGACCCGACCGGCGACGGGTGGTTCTTCAAGGTCAAGGCCACGGACCTGTCGCAGATGGACGACTATATGGACGAGGCCGGGTACAACGATTTTATCGGCTGACCTCCAAAGCAGGTGGCGGGACCGGCCCGCCCCTGCAATCAGTACCCGCGCCGTCTGTCGACTTCGTGCAGCAGGGATTCGCCCGCGCTCAGCCGCCGAAAGTTCTCGGCCACATCCCTGATCGCATCACCCAGATGCCAGCCTGACACGTGCGGCGTGATGGTTACGCCGGGATGCTGCCAGAGCGGGCTGTCCGCAGGTAGCGGTTCCTGATGGACTACATCCAGAACGGCATGTCCCGGTGTGCCCCGATCCAGCGCCGCCAACAGCGCCGTTTCGTCAACCAGATCACCACGCCCGGCATTCAACAACTGGCTGCCCGGTTTCATGGCCGCCAGAAGATCCGCATTGAACAGGCCGATTGTATCCGGAGTGGAAGGCAGGATCGCACAAACATGATCGCACTCGCCCAGCAGTTCCGGCAGCGCTTCAGCACCGTGGCGGCAATCGACGCCTGAAAGTTCCTTGGGAGAGCGGCTCCAGCCTTTGACCTGAAACCCGACATCGCGCATCATTCCTGCCGTGCGGCTGCCGATATGTCCAAGGCCCAGAACGCCGACGACTGTGTCCGACGCGGATTTGGGGGCCAGAGGCTTCCATGCACTTTTGTCCTGTTCGGCATCATGAAAAACCATGTTGCGCTGGGTGCGCAGGATATAGGCCAGAAACCACTCGGCGATGCCCTGCGCAGGTGCGTCCGGTTTCAGCCGCGTGATACGGACATGTTCGGGCAAAGCCGGATGGCCAACAATGGTTTCCACACCCGCGCCCAGCTTTTGCACTAGTTGCAGATTGGGCAGGCGTGCCGGGTGGTCGTCCTGCAGGCCCACGACGGCGATCATTGTGATCTCAGCCGAATTTCCAACCGTTTGCGGCGTGCGGATATCCGCCCCCGGTAGCAGATCGGCGATTTCCCCGGCGATTTGCGCATCGCTCATCCATCCGGACAGACCTGTTTCGACCAGTAGTGCCATGAGCGTGCTCTCTCCCCTGAATATCTTTGGTGTTACGTCCCGTCACGCAACTGGACTTTGCCACCGCAGCTAAGTCATCTTCGGGGCAAAGGTAAAGACCGGTCTGCCGGTCAGAGGAGTTGATTTGATGAATATGACTTTTGGAATGCGGGACGAAAACCGAGAGCTTCTGCAACGTGTCACGGATATGATACGGGACGAGGTCATGCCGCTGGAGGAAGAGTACCAGGCCGAGATCGGCAATGGCGACCGCTGGCAATATACCGAACGACAGGCCGAGATCCTTGAAGGGCTCAAGGCCAAGGCCAAAGCTGCCGGGCTATGGAATTTCTGGCTGACCGACAGCGACAAGGGCTTTGGTCTGACAACCGTCGAATATGCCTATTTTGCCGAGGAAATGGGAAAGACCCCACTGGGGGCCGAAGTTTTTAATTGTTCGGCTCCGGACACCGGGAATATGGAAGTGTTCGAGCGTTATGGTTCGGACAAGATGAAGGCCGACTGGCTGAAGCCGCTGCTCGAAGGTGAAATTCGTTCGGCCTATCTGATGACCGAACCGGATGTTGCCTCATCGGATGCAACGAATATTTCGATGTCCTGCGTGCGCGATGGCGACGACTATGTTCTGAACGGCGAGAAATGGTGGGCGTCAGGGGCAGGGGACCCGCGCTGCAAGGTCTATATCGTCATGGTCCGGACCGGTGGTGAGGAATTGCCGGTGCACAAGCGCCAGTCGATGATCGTGGTTCCAGCCGGCACACCGGGTATCGAGATTCTGCGCCCGATGCAGGTCTATGGCCACGACGACGCGCCGCACGGCCATATGCACATCCGGTTTACGGATGTACGGGTTCCGGCGGAAAACATCCTGCTGGGCGAAGGTCGCGGGTTCGAGATTGCCCAGGGCCGCCTGGGGCCGGGGCGCATTCATCATTGCATGCGCGCAATCGGTCAGGCCGAGATCGCGCTGGAGCGTATGTGCAAACGTTCGATGCAGCGTGAAGCATTTGGAAAGCGGCTTGCCCAACTTGGCGCAAATTATGACATCATCGCGGAATGCCGGATGGAAATTGAGATGGCGCGCCTGCTGTGCCTCAAGGCGGCGTGGTACATGGATCAGGGCGACGCCCGGGCCGCCGCGCCGTGGATCAGCCAGATCAAGGTTGTCGCTCCGCGGGTGGCGCTGAAGGTGATCGACGAGGCGGTGCAGATGTATGGCGGGCAGGGGATCAGTCAGGATACGCCGCTGGCGACCGCGTGGACGCATGTGCGTACCCTGCGGCTGGCCGATGGTCCGGACGCGGTGCATCGCCGTCAGGTCGCACGCACCGAGTTGCGGAAATACACGCAGGAAAAGGTCTGAACCGGAGAGCGCGGTATGATGCAACCTGAACCGGCCGTCCAATCCTATTTCCATATCGGCCCGGATGGGGCGTTCATAGGAAACGACCCAGTTCGGGGGCCGTGGTCGGCTGATCACTGCCATGCGGGCCCCGTCACGGGACTGATTGCGCGCGCGGCTGAAATTGAGGTCGGTGAAGGCAAGATGCTGACGCGCCTGACCGTCGATCTGTTGCGCCCGCTGCCTCTGGCGGGTTTAAGAGTGGCCGCTGAAACCGTGCGCCATACCAAGACGCTGGCGATGACGCGGGTCACAGTGCATGACCTTGACGACACGCTGTGCGCGACGGCAACAACGATGCATCTGATCCGCAAGGAGTTGGGTCAGGTCCCCACGCCGGATACCCAAGGCCCCGATTTCGGCAATTCGGGCGTCGGGCCATTTCCAATTCGTCAGATGCGGCACGATCTGCCCGTCTTTGCGCATTTCGTGGATGTGGCCTATCCCGAAGGTGGAAATCAGGGACCCGGGCCAAAGACAATCTGGATGCGCGCACCACCGCTGCTTGATGGTGAGGATCAGTCGCCAATTCAGTCTCTGTGCCCGCTTGCCGATTGCGGGAATGGAATCTCGTGGAATGCACCGCTAACGGAAATGGGATTCATGAACACGGATCTGACGGTTCACATCCACAGAGAACCCGTTTCGGACTGGCTCGCTTCGGAGTCGGTATCCCATTGGCATTCAACCGGGATCGGTATGTCGCAATCGGTTCTCTATGATACCGAAGGTCCGGTTGGCACAGCATTGCAAACGCTGGTTCTGTTTCCGCCAAAGTAGTTGCCCTTGGCCGGATTTCGCGCCTGTCTGCCAATCGGATTGCCCAGCGGGGTGACCTGCACTAACTTGCGCTTATGCGATGGCTGGCCACATGTCTGACGTGTTTGTTGCCTGTAACGGTGACTGCGCACCCCCATGTTTTCATCGACACCGGACTGGAGTTCGTTGTCGACGAGGCAGGGCAATTGACACATGTCCGCGTTACATGGGCCTATGATGCGTTTTATTCGCTGTTGGTGCTCGAGGATATGGGGCTGGACCCGGATGCCGACGGCGTTCTGACAGCCGAGGAAACGGACAAGCTTGCCGGTTTCGATGCGCAATGGGTCGAAGGATATAACGGCGATCTGGTGATCATGAACGGTGACGCAACCGTTCCTTTGTCAGGCCCGAACGAGCCAACGGCCGTAATGGAGGATGGGCGCATCGTCACGTCCCATCTGCGGAGGATTGAGGGCAGCCCGGTTGCAGCCAACGCGCTGTCGATCAAAGCCTATGACGAGACCTACTACACCGCTTACGAGATTACGCGCCCGGTCATCGTGACCGGACAGGACACCTGTGAGATCGACAAGAAAGATCCCGACATTGATGGGCAACTGGCACAGATGCAGGCATTTCTGAAAACGCTCGACGCGAATTACGATCTTGAGGAAAATGATATCCCCCTAATTGGGGCCGAATTTGCGGCTGAAATTCGTCTGTCATGTCCCGCTACCTGATCGTTCCTGTTGCCGTCGCCTGTGGATTGTTGCTCTGGTTCTGGGGCAGCGGCGGGTTTGACCAGCTGGCCGCCTGGGCCGCGGGTGAACAGCGCGCGTTTCAGAACAGAATTGCACTGGCCCTGAGAGCCACGCGCGCGCAACAACCCGAAGCGGTTGCAACCTTGCTGACCGTCTGTTTTGCCTACGGATTCTTTCACGCTGTCGGACCCGGTCATGGCAAGGTGCTGATCGGCGGATACGGGCTGGGGCGGCAGGTCGCGTTCCTGCGTTTGTCGGCAATCAGCGTGCTGTCCAGCCTTGGTCAGGCAGTGACTGCCATCGTGCTGGTCTATGCCGGTGTTCTGGTGTTCCAGATGTCTCGCGAAAGCCTTGTCGGGACAACGGAACAGATCATGGCGCCGGTCAGTTATGCCGCGATTTCAGTCATCGGTTTATGGTTGGTCGTACGCGCCACCAGAACCTTTTTTCGGCGTCATCGCAGCCAGCGGCAAAATGAGCCGTCTCAGCACGTGCATCATCATCACGATGAACACCATCATCACGGTGAACACCATCATCACGGTGAAGGCACGTGCTCTGACTGCGGTCACAAGCATGGGCCAAGCCCGGAAGAAGTCGCACAGGTGGGTACTGTGCGTGAGGCGCTGGTTCTGATCGCCGGGATTGCCGCGCGCCCATGTACGGGCGCATTATTCCTGCTGATCCTTACCTGGCAAATGGGTATCGCAATGCTTGGAATTGCCGGGGCGTTTGCGATGGCGCTGGGGACCGCGACTGTCACGACATTGGTCGGCTGGGCTTCTTTCGGGTTGCGCGGCGGGCTGCTGACCTCGGCCGCGACTACGCGTTTTGCGGCAGTACTGGCCCCGACGATTGAACTTGTGGCCGGGTTGTTGATTGTTGTCGTCGCGACGGGTTTGCTGTTGCGCGCAATCTGAATTGCAGAACGCTACAGGTCAGTCGAATACCGGTTCCGGATATCCGACGCGCGCCAGATACAGCCCCTGCGGCGGGCAGACCGGTCCGCAGGCGGCGCGGTCAGCAGCCTCAAGCGCGTCGCGGACATCTTCGGGTGACCACGCGCCCGCGCCGACACGCTCCAGCGTACCGACAAAACTGCGCACCTGATTGTGCAGGAACGACCGGGCACGCACATGAAAATGCACCTCGGGGCCGGAGAACCCGTTGACCTGCTCGACCCGCAATTCGTCCAGAGTCTTTACCGGGCTGGCTGCCTGACAGATTGATGACCGGAATGTCGTGAAATCGTGCCGTCCGATCAGCATATCGGCCCCGGCCTGCATCGCGTAAGCATCCAGTGGGTGGCTGACCTGCCAGACCTGCCCCTTGTCATGCGTCGCGGGTGCGCGGCGGATCAGGATGCGGAACAGATATTGCCGCTCAAGCGCTGAAAACCGCGCGTGCCAGTCGTCATCGACCCGCGCTGCCTTGAGGATCGCCACCGGCTGCGGTTTGAGGTGATAGTTCAGCGCCTCGGACAAACGAAACAGGTCCCAGTCCTTGGTCAGGTCGCAATGCGCCACCTGTCCCAATGCATGTACACCAGCGTCCGTGCGCCCCGCCGCCGCAATGGTGTGCGACCCCGGTTCGATCCGGGACAGTGCCTGTTCGATTGCACCCTGCACCGACGGCAATTCCTTTTGCCGTTGCCACCCGGCGAACGGTTCCCCCTGATATTCGACTTTTAAAGCAAATCTTGGCATGGCGTGCTGGTATCCTGCGCTGCGCCAACGGGCAAGACCGGGTTGCGCCAAAAGCTCTGGCAACGCGGGCTCGTGCTACCTATCTTGGTTGAAACGAAAAAAGCGGGGCGGCAGTTTGGTCATCTCTTCACTGGCAGACAGTCTTGTGCGCGGCGTCGAAACCGTGGGCGACCGGGTGTCCGAGACGTTTTTCGAGCCGGTGATCCGGTTGGGCGTCACTGGTTTGGCGCGATCCGGCAAGACAGTATTCATCACATCGCTGGTGGCCAATCTGCTGGATCGCGGACGCATGCCTGGCCTTGTCGCGCAACAGGAGGGGCGGATCGTGGCCGCCTATCTGCAGCCTCAGCCTGACGATACTGTGCCACGTTTTGACTATGAGGCTCATCTTGGCGCGTTGACGGGGCCGTCGCCGCACTGGCCTGACAGTACGCGCGCGGTATCAGAGTTGCGCCTGTCACTCAGGGTGCAGCCGGCGGGTTTGCTCTCGGGCCTGCAGGGGCCACGGACGGTTCATCTGGATATTGTGGATTATCCGGGGGAATGGCTGCTGGATCTGGCTCTGTTGGACAAATCCTACGCGGAATGGGCGCAGGAAACGCTGTCCCGCATCAGGCCACGCGCTGAGGCCAGCGAATATCTGGCTGAAGCTGGCAAAGCCGATCCGGCAGGGTCGCACGACGAAGCCACCGCGCGAGGGCTGGCGCGGACATTCACCGCCTATCTGAATTCTGCACGCGAAGCAGGGTTTTATGATTGTACTCCCGGCAGGTTCTTGCTGCCGGGTGATCTGGCAGGTTCACCGGTTCTGACATTCGCGCCGCTGCCGGTTAGTGGTCCCGCGCGGCGCCGGACCCTGCACCGGGAAATGGAGCGCCGTTACGAGGCCTACAAGGCGCAGGTCGTCAAGCCCTTCTTCCGTGATCATTTCGCCCGTATTGACCGGCAGGTTGTTCTGGTGGATGCGCTGGGTGCGATCCACAAGGGGCCGCAGGCGGTCGAGGATATGCGACGCGCGATGGCTGATATCTTGTCTGCCTTTCGCCCCGGGCGCAACGCATGGCTCAGCCAGCTTTTGCTGGGGAAAAGGGTTGAACGTATACTGTTCGCCGCCACCAAGGCCGATCATCTGCACCATCTGCAACATGCGCGCCTGACCGCGATCATGGAGGCATTGACACGCGAGGCACGGGACCGGGCGAAGTTTGCAGGGGCCGAAACATCCGCCCTGTCATTGGCGTCGCTGCGGGCGACGACCGAAGAGATGCGCGCCCATAACGGCGTCGAGTTGCCTTGTGTGCGGGGAACCTTGCTGGAAACCGGCAAGCAGGCGGCCTTTTATCCCGGAGACCTGCCCGAAGATCCCGCGCATTTGCTGTCCCCCGCACGCGATGGAGCCGAAACATGGCTGGGTGAGGATTATGGGTTCATGGATTTTGCACCTGCGCCACTGACTCTGCGACCCGGAGACGGACCGCCCCATATCCGTCTGGACCGTTCGGCCCAGTTTTTGATCGGAGACCGCCTATGACCGTCACCCTTCGCCCTGCGCGCAGTCTGGATGCGGGTCAGACCGGAGACATCCTGCATGGCTTCGCCCGCGAAAATGCGTGGATGCCCGAACTCCATTCGCTGGCCGAGACGATTTCCTTTTGCGGTACGATGATTGACCGGGGCTGGGTCACGGTGGCTGAAACAGGTGGGGGAATTGCGGGATTTCTGGCGATGGACAGGGACGAAATTCACTCGCTCTACCTTAGGCCCTCTGCGCGGGGGAAGGGGATAGGACAGCAGTTGCTGGAGCGGGCGAAATCGCAAAGCCCGAACCTGTCTCTCTTTGCATTTGAGGCCAATTTTGGCGCGCGGCGATTCTACGAGCGCAACGGATTTGTCGAGGCTGCGCGCAGGGATGGTTCGGACAACGATGAATGCCTGCCTGACATAAAATATGTCTGGCGGCTTGAGAGGATCGCAAATGGCTAAGGGTCCCGTTCTGATTGATCTTGAAGACGACGCAGCGCCTGTTCAGGACGTGTCCGAAGCGCCCCCGGTACCTGATATCGCGCCACCAAGTGGTGAGGCGATGCAGGCCGCGGCCCGGTTTGCGGCCCGCAAGCCATCGGCACTGTCCAGATGGTTCTGGGGGCTGGCCTTGGCGGTGATTGGAGCGGTGGTTTCGGTTGCCGCATGGGATTTTGCGACATCATTGTTGTTGCGCGCACCGATATTGGGTTGGGTCGTCACCGGGTTAATCGCGGCTTTTGTTCTGGTTGCCCTGATCGTCGCCATCCGGGAACTGGCGGCCATTGGTCGGCTGTCGCGTGTGGATGGCCTGCGCCGGGCGGCGGACGCAGCGCTGGCCGAAGAAGATCTGGCGCAGGCGCGGGATGTAACCAGCCGCCTGATCGCTTTCTACAAGGGACGTGAGGAAACACGTTGGGGCCGGGAGCGACTGGCTGAGCGCGCGTCAGAGCAGTTCGACGCCACCTCACTGTTATCCCTGGCCGAGGACGAACTACTCGCCCCCCTTGATGCCGCCGCCAGCCGTGAGGTTGAGGCTGCGGCACGGCAGGTTGCAACGGTGACGGCGCTGGTTCCATTGGCTCTGGCGGATGTGGTCACCGCACTGGCCGCGTCGCTCAGGATGATACGGCGGATAGCCGAAATTTATGGCGGGCGTGCCGGGTTCCTAGGCAGCTGGCGTCTGACCCGTGCAGTCTTTGTTCATCTTGTGGCAACCGGTGCCGTGGCAGTGGGGGATGATCTGCTTGAGCCTGTGTTGGGGGGATCCATCCTCAGCAAGTTGTCACGCCGGTTTGGTGAAGGTCTGGTGAACGGCGCCCTCAGTGCCCGCGTTGGGGTTGCTGCTATGGAAGTATGCCGTCCGATGCCATTCTCGGAACGACACAAGCCATCGACGCGGGGTATGGTAAAACGTGCGCTAAGCGGGCTTTTCAGCAAGGATTGATCTGACGCAACGCCAAAGGCCCGCCCATACCCGATATTGACGGGAACAGGGGGAGCCAGCCATGACCGACCACGGGCACAGCCAGCAGGAGATTTCAGACAGGATCAACGCTCCGCCCGGGCGAGGGGTGCTGCGAGACGTGGTTTATGGTGGCATTGACGGATCGGTGACCACCTTTGCCATTGTCGCGGGGGTTGCGGGGGCAGGGTTATCGCCGTTTGTCATTGTTGCGCTTGGTCTGGCAAATGTTCTGGCCGACGGGTTTTCCATGGCGGCGGGAAACTATTCGGGCACCAAGGCCGAACTGGACAATATTCGCCGCATCCGGGCGATTGAAGAACGCCACATCTCACTCTACCCCGAAGGCGAGCGAAATGAGGTACGCGAGATTCTGGCACAAAAGGGTCTTTCAGGACCGGTGCTTGAGGATGCGACAACCGCGATAACAAGGGATCGCGAAAACTGGATCAGCCTCATGATCGAAGGGGAATATGGGCTGGGCAGTGTTGACCCGCATCCCATCAAGGCTGCGCTGGCCACATTTCTGGCCTTCCTCGTCGCGGGGATGATCCCGTTGCTGCCGTTTCTTCTTGGTATGGAGCAGGCCTTTGCACTGTCGGCATGGACGACGATGGGCGTTTTCTTTGCCATCGGCGCCTTCAAAAGCCGCTGGTCGCTAGCGCCGTGGTGGCGTTCGGGGTTTGAAACGTTCCTGATCGGCGGGTTTGCTGCATCCATCGCCTATCTGGTCGGAACGCTGTTTCACCCCTGACAAGGTATTGATGTCGCAGGGGTAAGTTATGCTCTGGTAAGTATCGGTTCGAGGTCTGATGATGCGCGGGCGGAAAAATGGATGCGCATCTTGGACGATACAATAATCAGACGGCATGTACTGGTTCTGGGGGCTTACGGGTTCATCGGAAGCGCGGTTGTTCGCACTCTGCAGGGGAATGGCCATGTCGTCAGGGGCATGGTGCGAAACGTGCGGACAGGTGCAAGGGTCCTGCCGGGTGTAGATTTAGTTCAGGGGGATTTGAGGTCTCTTACCCGTCCACAGGATTGGGCAGAGGCACTTGAAGGTATCGGCGTCGTTGTGAACTGCGCGGGCGCTTTGCAGGACGGCCCCGAGGACAATCTTGAGGCCGTGCATCACCTGTCGATTGCCGCGATGGGGCAGGCTTGTACGGATAGGGGAATTGCCGTGGTGCAGGTATCGGCCATTGGTGCCGTACCTGATGCTGACACGGCATTCATGCGAACAAAAGCCGCCGGAGACGCGGCGCTGAGCAAATGTGGCGCTTCCCTGTGGGTTCTGAAGCCCGGGCTTGTGATCAGTCAGAGCGACTATGGCGGCACGGCGATGCTGCGGATGATCGCCGCAGTCCCGCTGTTTCAACCACTCGCCTTTGCAGACTCTTCTATTCAGTCTGTTGGCATGACCGATCTTTGCAACGTCATCTCTGCTGCTGTGTCCAAAAACCTCCCGCAAGGATCTTATGATCTGGTGGAAGACAACGCGCATTCATTGGCAGAGGTCGTCGCACAAACCCGGAATTGGCTTGGATTTTCACCGGCGCGTATCACGTTCAGCATGCCACATTGGACCGTTCGGCTGATTGCAGCCGCGGCTGATTTTCTGGGGAAGCTTGGTTGGCGATCCCCCTTGCGCAGCACGTCCCTTAAGGTGATAAATAAAGGCATTCTGGGTGACCCCGAACCATACCGTTCGGTTGCTGGTCACGGGCTGTCCGCACTGCCCGAAATCTATGCCGGTTTCGCATGTGGTCGCGAGTACAGGCTTGCGGCACGGATGTCTCTGTTCATGCCTTTCGTTGTCGGAGTGCTCAGCCTTTTTTGGGTGCTGTCCGGTGTCGTGGGCCTTATCAGCCTCTCTGCGGCCAAAGAGGTATTGACCGCATCGGGCTGGCCGGCCGCTGCGGCGGCTGCAAGTGTCGCCTTCTGGTCGCTGGTCGACGTGGCCTTGGGGTTGGCTATTTTGTGGCGACCCTGGGCTGCGCGTGTCTGTCTTCTTCAGGCAATGGTCGCCGGATTCTATCTGATCGCCGCGACTTGTATTGCCCCTGAACTGTGGGCCGATCCGTTGGGGCCGCTGGTCAAGGTTCTGCCAGCCATGGTCCTGTACTTGTTGGCCCGTCAATTGCTGGAGAGCCGATGATCGATCCTGACCTTCTGTTGCGCTGGTTGCATGTGATCGGTGCTTGCGTGCTTTTGGGCACCGGTGCGGGAATAGCCTTTTTCATGCTGATGGCACATCGAAGCAACGATGCGAGGGTCATCGCCCATACTGCCGGAACAGTTGTTGTAGCTGATCTGGTATTTACGATGACTGCGGTCATTCTGCAGCCTGTTACCGGTGCTTTTTTAGCCTGGCGGTTGGGCTGGAACCTGACCGAAGGTTGGCTCGTGCTCTCGCTGGTTCTGTATGTCGTTACAGGTGCCTTCTGGCTGCCCGTGGTCTGGATTCAGCTGAGAATGCGCGATCTGGCGAAGCGCGCGGTAGAGGGGGCGACGGAACTGCCGGGCGCATATTATCGCCTGTTCCGTATCTGGTTTGCCTGCGGGTTTCCGGCATTCTTTTCCGTTCTGGCGATCATATGGCTAATGCTCGCGCGCCCGGAAATACCTTTCCTGGATTAGGATCGAATACCCTGCAGGATCGCAACATATTGATATCATCAGGATATCCGGATTGTCACACGGCTGCAGGCCAGAGTACCTTGTGCCGATACCACCCGGAGGTTTGTTTTGGAGTCACTGCTTGTCCTTGTCGGCCTGATTGTTCTGGCCATTCCGGTAACCATAGTTGTTCTCCTGATCGGACAGGCACGCCTTCGCAAGCGGGTGGAGGAGCTGGAGCGCCAGATCGCTGCGTCGCAGGGTGCCGCAATTGTCGGCCCGGCGGAGAAAGAGAGACGCCCAACGGCTCCATTGCCGGAGCCCGAAAAAGAAAAATCCTCTTCCGGGCCATGGGCACCTCAAAAGGCGTCAAAGCCGAGACCACCTGCTGAGGTTGAAACGCAGGGTCCGGAGATCGAACCATCAGACGAGGCAACACCCAAGGCGGTGGTTTTTCGACATGACCGGTTCGAGGCATTTGGTGCCTGGCTGCGCGAAAACTGGTTTTACGCTGTCTCTGCCCTGTCATTGGCGTTGGCGGGTATATTCCTTGTTCAGTACGGCGTGGAAAACGGTCTTTTGCCCCCAACTGCCAGAGTTGCCGCCGCCCTGATCTTTGGCGCTGCTTTAATTTGTGCGGGCGAGTTAGTGCGGCGCAGATATGGTGACGATGAAAGCTCGGCCACGGCCTATTTGCCATCGGTCTTTTCGGGCGCAGGCCTTGTCACGTTGTTTGGCGGCGTTCTGGCGGCGCGGCAGCTTTATGGCCTGATCGGACCCGAAACGGCCCTGATTGGTTTGACTCTAATCGCCCTTACCGGTCTGGTGCTGGGCTGGTTTCATGGTCCGCTTTTGGCTGCTGTAGGGCTGATCGGCGCCTTTTCCGCGCCGTTTCTGGTGGGCGGCGCGTCGGACGATCCGTCGTGGCTTTATGGTTATTTCTTTGTCATCTCCGTTTTGGGTTTGGGCATAGACACCGTGCGGCGCTGGGCGTGGATATCGGTTCTGGCGCTGCTTGGGGCTTATGCGTCCGCATTGTTGCTTGTTCTTGCCTCGCCGCTGACCGAATGGGCGTATCTGCTGTTTGCCACAGCACTTGCGCTGGCCGCTATCGTGATCCCCGTACGCCGTCTTTGGCCCGATCATTCCGGCCCGATGATCTGTGAAATTCTGGTTCGAAAAAAAGGCGATGTCTGGCCCGAGTTTCCAACGCGGTTGGCCTTTGGTGCCGTTGCAACATCCTCGGCCATATTGACGTTGCACTGGGCCGACACGAGCAGCGAATTCTGGCTTGCGATTATTCTGCTGTCCGGCCTGACATTGGCGCTGATGACATGGGCACGGGATGCGCGTGCTCTGCAGGACGCGACCTTATTTCCGGCGGCAGGTCTGATCTGGTTCGTTCTGGTGCATGGATTGGACGGCGGCGCAGTAAGCCGGACATTTGCTGCTACCTATCTGGAAACCGCTGAGGCCGATTTTCCCATGTCAGTAACAATTCTGGTTGTACTGGCAGGGCTGATATCGATCGTTTCGGCGTGGCGATCATTCCGGGCCGGGCGCACAGCCGTTATCTGGGCCGGAGCAGCGGCGCTTTTCGCGCCGGTGATGGCTGTCGCGCTTGAGATTGGGTGGCGCCCGGCAGATGTGATCGGCGCCTACCCTTGGGCACTGCACGCTGTGGCATTGGGTGCGTTAATGGTGGTAATAGCCGAGCGGTTTGCGCGCGTGGACGGCGAAAACCGGATGCGACCGGCACTGGCAACATTGTCAGCCTTGTCCTGCCTGACCTTTGCCTGTGTCATAGTGCTGAGTTCGGCTGCGTTGACCATCGCCTTTGTGACGGCCATCGTCGCCGCCGCTGCGCTGGATCGCAGGTTTAACCTGCCGCCGATGAGCTGGTTCATCTGGGCTGGCGTCGTGACGGTCGGCGTTCGTCTGGTTCTGGACCCCGGTCTCGACTGGGCCAATACAGTTCCAGTGCATGAGATGACGTTGGTTTACGGGGCCGCTCTGATCGGGTTCCTGATTGCCTTTTGGCTGCTGAAACCTTTGACCCGCCCTGTCGCGGCGCTGATGCTGGAAAGTGCCGCGTGGTCAACGGCTGGTATCCTGCTGACCCTGCTGTTGCTGCGCTGGCTGGAAAGCTTCGGGGAAGGTGGTGCAAGGGACAGCCATTGGGGGCTGGGATTGCTGGCTGTTATTTGGTTGTTGCTTGCGTTCACGCAGCTTCAGCGTTTGGAAATCGAAGGCAAGCTGCGGATTTTCCGGGCGCTGTTGGGCGGGGTTTTCGCACTCCACGGCATCGCATTGCTGGGGGAGGCGCTGGTTGACGCCAACCCATTGACGCGCCCGGGTGCCGAACCGGTGCTTGGCCTGCCAATTATGAACACGCTGGCAGTAGCCTATCTTTTGCCTGCTCTGGTCATCGGTTTTTCCGCGTGGCGGATTTCGTTCACACCCGATTGGCTGAGAAAGCTCTGCTATATTACTGGCGCTGGACTGGCGGCGTTCTGGCTTGGCCTTGCGATCCGCCATGTCTGGCAGGGTGCGGAGGGTATGTACGAAGGTAACGGCGTCACCCAGCCCGAACTCTATACATACACGCTGGCACTACTGATAATTGGCGCGGTTCTGTTTTATCAGTCGCTTGCCCGCCAGTCGGACCTGATGCGTAAGGCCGGGCTGGCTGTGATCGGTCTGGCCGTGGCCAAGGTGTTTCTGATCGATATTGCCGGGCTGGGTGGTTTGATCCGCGTCTTTTCTCTGCTTGCGCTGGGCCTCGCACTGGCGGGTCTGGCGTGGCTAAACCGGTGGGCCAAATTGCGCCAATCACCGCAGGGGGCGGAACCTCTGGACCATTGAGGGCGGGCGTCCTATAAGCGCGGCCATGCATGACCGTCTGGCCATCATTATTCGAATTATATCCCCGGCGCTCTGACTACGCGAGACGCCGGGCAAAGGTGCTTGAGATTTCGCACTGACCGCTTCGATCCATACACGACCAGATCATCCAAGGGACGCCCCCCATGTGCGCCGACACACCCCAAACACCTGACTACAAAGACACTCTGAACCTGCCTAAAACCGAATTTCCCATGCGCGCCGGCCTGCCCAAGCGCGAGCCCAACTGGCTGGAGCGGTGGGAGACAATCGGGGTCTATGACCGCCTGCGCGAGAAAGAGGGCAGAAAGCCCTTTACCCTGCATGACGGCCCTCCTTACGCCAACGGTCACCTGCATATCGGTCACGCGCTGAACAAAACCATCAAGGACATGATCGTGCGGTCCCATCAGATGATGGGCTTTGACGCGCGCTATGTGCCTGGCTGGGACTGCCACGGCCTACCGATCGAATGGAAGATCGAGGAACAGTACCGCAAGAAGGGCAAGAACAAGGACGAGGTGAACGTCGTCGATTTCCGTCAGGAATGCCGCAAGTTCGCCGAAGGCTGGATCGACATCCAGCGTGAAGAGTTCAAGCGTCTGGGCATCACCGGCAACTGGGCTGATCCCTACATCACCATGGACTATCACGCCGAGGCCGTGATCGCGGACGAGTTCATGAAGTTCCTGATGAACGGCACGCTCTATCAGGGTTCTAAGCCTGTGATGTGGTCGCCCATCGAAAAGACCGCTCTGGCCGAGGCCGAGGTCGAGTATCACGACAAGGAAAGCTTCACCATCTGGGTGAAGTTCAAGGTCGTGAACGCTGGCGATCTGGATGATGCCTATGTGGTGATCTGGACGACGACCCCTTGGACCATGCCTTCGAACAAGGCGGTCGTTTATGGCAAGGATATTTCCTACGGTCTGTACGAGGTCGTTGGTACGCCCGACGAATGCTGGGCCTCGGTAGGTGACAAATTTCTGTTGGCAGACAATCTGGCTGCTGACGTGCTGGGCCGCGCACGCCTGAATGACGACCAGTGGACCCGCGTCCGCGATGTGACCACGGATGAGCTGGCAGGTGTTCAACTCACCCACCCGCTGGCCGGGGCCGAAGGCGGCAACGGTGAGTGGGACGACATCCGCGATTTCCGCGCGGCTGAGTTCGTGACCGACACCGAAGGCACCGGGTTCGTCCACTGTGCGCCTTCGCACGGTATGGAGGAATTCGAACTCTATCGCGATCTGGGCATGCTCGAGCAGGTCATCACCTATAACGTAATGGACGATGGCAGCTTCCGCGCTGATTTGCCGTTCTTTGGCGGCAAATACATCCTGTCCCGCAAGGGTGGCGAAGGTGACGCGAACAAGGCCGTCATCGACAAGCTGGTTGAGGTCGGCGGGTTGCTGGCGCGCGGCAAGATCAAGCACAGCTATCCGCATTCGTGGCGCTCAAAAGCGCCGATCATCTATCGCAACACGCCGCAGTGGTTCGCGTCCGTTGATCGCAAGCTGGACGATGGTATGGGCGAGATGGGCGACACCATCCGCGAACGTGCGCTGCGGTCCATCGACGAACTGGTAAAATGGACGCCACAGACCGGTCGTAACCGTCTGTATTCGATGATCGAAGCGCGCCCGGACTGGGTTCTGTCGCGCCAGCGTGCATGGGGTGTGCCGCTGACCTGTTTCACCAAAAAGGGTGCTCTGCCCACCGATGCGGATTATCTGCTGCGCGACGCAGACCTGAACGCACGCATCAAGGCGGCGTTCGAGAAAGACGGCGCGGATATCTGGTATACCGATGGCTTCAAGGCTCAGGTGCTGGACGGCATCGCCAACCCGGACGACTACGATCAGGTCTTCGACGTGCTGGACGTATGGTTCGACTCGGGCTCGACCCATGCTTTCGTTCTGCGCGACCGCGAGGACGGGACCGAGGACGGCATCGCTGATGTCTACATGGAAGGCACCGACCAGCACCGCGGTTGGTTCCATTCGTCCATGCTGCAAGCCTGTGGCACCAAAGGTCGCGCGCCCTATCGCAATGTGGTGACCCACGGCTTTACGTTGGATGCCAAGGGCAACAAGATGTCCAAATCACTGGGTAACACCATTGTGCCGGATGAGGTCGTGAAACAGTACGGCGCTGATATCCTGCGCCTGTGGGTGGCACAGACTGACTATACCGCCGATCAGCGGATCGGACCGGAGATCCTGAAAGGTACCGCCGATAGCTATCGCCGCCTGCGCAACACGATGCGGTTCATGCTGGGCTCGCTGGCCGATTTCACCGAGGCTGACAGGATCGACTCGGCTGAAATGCCGCGTCTGGAACGCTGGGTGCTGAGCCGACTGGCCGATCTGGATGAGCAGGTGCGCAAAGGCTATGCCGAGTTCGACTTTCAGGGCGTGTTTAGTGCGGTGTTTACCTTTGCCACGGTCGATCTGTCGTCCTTCTACTTCGATATCCGCAAGGACGCTTTGTATTGCGATGGCGACAGCGTGCGACGCCGTGCGGCGCGCACTGTGCTGGATATCCTGTTCCATCGCCTGACCACATGGCTGGCCCCGGTTCTGGTCTTCACCATGGAAGAGGTCTGGCTGGAGCGTTTCCCGGGCGATGACAGCTCGGTCCATCTGGTCGATTTCCCGGATACGCCCGCTGATTGGCGTCACACCGAACTTGAGGCCGGTATTGCCAAGGTGCGTCGCGTCCGCCGCGCAGTCACAGCCGCACTGGAGGTTCAGCGTCAGGACAAGGTGATCGGTTCCAGCCTTGAGGCTGCGCCGATTGTGTATGTTGAAGATGAGGAAACGCGCGATCTGTTGTCCACATTTGATGTGGATGACATGTGCATCACGTCGGGCCTGACCGTGACCGGCGATCCCGCCCCGGCCGAGGCTTTCCGAGTTCCCGAAATCGAAGGTGTAGGCGTTGTGTTTGAAAAAGCCGAAGGCGTGAAATGTCAGCGCTGCTGGAAAATCTTGCCGGATGTCGGCCGACACACGCACCCCGATGTTTGCGGTCGCTGCGACGAAGCATTGACCTGATCGCAGACCGTATTGTCATTCAAACCCCCGCTGCCATGCCGCAGCGGGGGTTTTTCTTTGTCCGCTTGCACTGTTTCAGCTGATCTGCCAGCCTGTGTTCATGCCTATGATCGCCGTTGAAACTCAGTTTGGATGTCTTGGGGTCGAAGAGGCCGATGGCGTTATTGTCCGTCTGGTCTGGAACGGCGCGGACGATGAACCTGATACCCCTTTGCTGAAAGAAGCCGCAGGGCAACTGAAAGCGTATGATGAGGGGCGGCTGGAGCAGTTTGATCTGCCTTATCGGGTCGCTGGTTCGGATTTCCAGCGTCAGGTGTGCGACCTGATGTACGCAATCCCCTTTGGCCATACCCGAACTTACGGGGATATCGCGAAAGAGCTGGGGCAACCGGCACAACCGGTTGGTCAGGCCTGTGGTGCAAATCCCATTCCCGTCATTATTCCATGCCACCGCGTGCTGGCGGCAAACGGGCTTGGTGGGTTCTCGGGGCAGGGTGGGATCGAAACCAAAGTCGAGCTGCTAAAGCACGAACGGGCTGCGGGCTTGCTGATCTGATAGATCGAAACATGTTGCATTCCCACCGTTTGCGACACAACCTGTTCAAAAGATCGAATATGAAGGACCGCATTTCATGACTGCCGAGCAAGATCGCGCTGGACAAAAGAAAGCTATTATTGATCGCCTGATGTCGCTTGAGGAGCAGGAACTGGCAACGGCTCAGGCGCATTATGATGCGTTCATGAAGGAATCCCAACTGGATGACCGGGAAGGCCACGACAAGGATGATATCGCCGCATCTCGCGAGAATGCCGATTTGGCCGCGGCCTTTGACGCCCCGGTACAGGCGCACCACGCCAAAATAGATGTTATCGAAAACACTGATTTCGGATTGACCGACACAGTAAGCCCAGGCGCTGTCATCAAGTTCAATAATCGTCGATTTGTTGTTTGTGTCTCAACTACCAGATTCGAAGTGGACGGTAAGACCTATATGGGTATTTCAACCCAAAGCCCGATCTACCTGGTCATGGCCGGGCTGCAGAAGGGTGATGTATTCACCCACAACGGCACCGAGTTCGAAGTCGAAGACGTTCTTTAGCGGCAAGGCCTGCGTATCACACGCTGAATTAGCGGGCCGGGACCGTGCGTTGCGGAATGATCTGCTGTGCGATGCCTGCGGAAACCAGATAGAGGCTGGTGATTACCAGACCCCAATGCGCCCAGCTTTGGGGGTGGAAATCGACCCACGCCGCCCAGCCTGCGAAAAAGGTCCATGCAAAAGCCATCGGCAGCGACAGGGCGCGCCAGCGTTCCGTCCGCACCGGATGAATGAACTTAAGCGGCAGGAACATTGCAACTGCCAGCAGTGTGACCAAAGCAAGAATGACCCAGAAATTCGGTTCCAGTGCAAAGATCACGATGACGAACATATTCCAGCACCCGGGAAATCCGGAGAAGGAATTGTCTTTTGTTTTCATGCGTGTATCCGCAAAATACATTGCGCTGGCGAAGGTGATCAGAATGATGGCGAACCACCCTGTCCAGCCGTCCATCAACCCCGACTTGAACAGGGCAAAGGCGGGGATGAACACATAGGTCAGGTAGTCGATGATCAGATCCAGCAGCACGCCATCGAATTCCGGGGCGTTCTTTTTGACGTGATAGTGGCGGGCCAGCGGTCCGTCGATACCGTCCACAATGAAGGAAACGACAAGCCACAGATACATCAGGCTCCATTTCTCTTCGACAGCTGCAAGCATGGCCAACATGGCAAATACGGCACCGGTTGCAGTGAAAAGGTGAACAAAGAGAGCTTTGAATCTGGAGGTCATGGCCGTT
This sequence comes from Ruegeria sp. CF5, assembly GCF_056537325.1. Lineage (NCBI taxonomy): Bacteria > Pseudomonadati > Pseudomonadota > Alphaproteobacteria > Rhodobacterales > Roseobacteraceae > Ruegeria > Ruegeria sp. CF5. The sequence continues at coordinate 107,251 of NZ_JBQFRI010000006.1, forward strand.
TCATGAACCATGCTCAACCGAGATGCAAAGCAAAAAGCCCGGCTTTTGTGGCGGGGGCATCGAAATATCGGTTTTTGAAGGATTTTCAGACTGAAACATGACCCGAAGGCGACAGGTCTGCCGATCTACGCCTTTGGATGCGCGCGGTTGTACACTTCCATCAGACGCGCGGTGTCGACTGCGGTATAAGCCTGAGTTGTCGACAGTGAGGCGTGTCCCAACAGCTCCTGTATCGCCCGCAAGTCGCCGCCTGCCGACAACAGATGTGTCGCAAAGCTGTGCCGCATTGCATGAGGTGTCGCGGTCGCGGGCAACCCAAGTTGCATGCGGGCTTTGGCCATGACCGACTGGATAGCCTTTGGATTCAACGCACCGCCGCGTACGCCCCGGAAAAGCGGCAACTGCGGAGCCATGGGATGAGGGCAAAGCCGCAGGTAGGTATCCACTGCATCCCGCGCCGCCGGTAGCACCGGAACGACCCTTTCTTTACCGCCTTTTCCAACGATTCTGAGTGTGGCGGGCAGCGGCGCGTCGCGTCCGGCCAGCGAAAGTGCTTCGGAAATGCGCAGCCCGCAACCATAGAGCAATGTGACGACCGCTACGTCCCGCGCTGCCACCCAATCCGAGGCGGATTGCATCTCGACCGTTTCGATCATTGTCTGCGCCGCGTCCTCGGCCAGAGGACGAGGGAGCTTCTTCGTGAATTTCGGGGATCGGGTGGACAGAACGGCGGTTGGTTCGAACCCTTCGCGTTCGGACAGCCACCTGTAGAAACTTTTGACAGCCGAAAGTTTGCGTGCAAGCGACCGGGCGCCGACCCCCGATCCGCGTTGCTGCGCCATCCAGGCGCGCATGTCGGATACGGTAACCGTTTCAAGCGCACCAAGACCTTCGCGCGCGCCTTTGTGCAGCGTCAGGAAAGACAGAAACTCAGCGACGTCGCCACGATATGCGTTTTGTGTATTCTCAGACCGGCCCGAAAGTGCCCCAAGGCTGTCCAGCCACCGTTCAAGTGCGTCACGGCAGGCTGGTGAGATCAGGCTCATGACAGCCAGTGGCGCATCGACCGTTCAAAGACACCGGCAAAAAATGACAGAAGGTCAGTTCCGAGTTGTGGTGTAAAGTGTCCCGGATCACGCGAGCCCATGGCGATCATGCCGGGCAGCCGACCCTTACCGAGGTCCAGTTTGAGGCAAGCTTCGGAGCGCAGTTGCTGCGACAGGCCGCCATAGACTTTTTGTGTAGCCCGCTGGATTTCGCGCAGCGTGACCTGGCGCGCCGGGCGACCGCGGTCGTAGGTCAGATAACTGTCGATAAAACCGGGTTCGGCCACCGTCAGCACACCGTCCAGCGTGTTGATGGAGGGATCTTCGTGTTCAAGCGTGGTTTCAAGAACCAGAGTGATCCGGTCCACGCGCAGGATTTCGGCCACATCGGTGCCAAGTGCGCGCAGAAAATCCTCGAACTGCATCGGTTCGAGCAGGCGGAGAATGGCCCGGTGAACCTGATTGGTTCCTGCCAGATTTTCGTAAGCCGCGGCGATCACCGAACGATGCGTGTCTTCAAGCCGGTCCAGCCGTGTTTCCAGCCTTTCCATGGCGATGCCGCGCAAATCGATGATGTTTTCGCCCATCGCCCGCTCATTGGCGGCGACAAGCGCTTGCATCAGATCCTTGTCGTCCAGAATCGCATCCGGCTTGGCCAGAATAGCGGCGCGCAGATCGTCTTTGAGTGTCGGGCTACTGCTCATGTTGTGTCCGATTTTGTTGTTGCGGCAACTTATAGCATGAGTTGGCCGCTTTGACTCGGTAAAATTTTCCGTACTTCGTGGTATTGGTTGGCCATTGCAATCAGAACACAAAAGCTCCCGCCTGCTTGGCCCGATCAGAGATCAGGCAAGGCAGTTGGGCCGAGCGCGGTACCTGGCGGCACCGCGCGGTAGCTCTGAATATCAGAGGATTTTCTGACCTGTCTTGGCCCAGTCAGCCAGGAAGGTTTCCAGACCTTTGTCAGTCAGGGGATGATCCGCCAGCTTCTTGATCACGGCGGGCGGCGCAGTGATCACGTCGGCGCCGATGCGGGCGCTGTCGGTCACGTGGTTCACCGTGCGGATCGAAGCGGCGAGGATTTCGGTTTCATACCCGTAATTGTCATAGACCTGACGGATATCGGCGATCAGGTCCATTCCATCGAGATTGATGTCGTCCAAACGACCAATGAAGGGCGAAATGAAGGTTGCGCCAGCCTTGGCCGCCAGAATCGCCTGATTGGTCGAGAAACACAGGGTCACGTTGACCATCTGACCTTCGTCGGTCAGCGTCTTGCAGGCTTTCAGGCCGGCCCAGGTCAGCGGTACTTTGACGGCGATATTGGGCGCGATCTTTGCCAGCTTGCGGCCTTCGGCAATCATGTCTTCAGCTTCGGTTGCGACCACTTCGGCCGAGACGGGCCCGTCGACCAGATCACAGATTTCCTTGGTCACTTCTAGAATGTCGCGACCCGATTTCAGGATCAGCGAAGGGTTGGTGGTAACACCGTCCACCATGCCCAGATCGTTGAGCTCGGCAATGGCGTCGATCTCGGCTGTGTCTACGAAGAATTTCATGAGGGCAGTCCTTTGATGGGTTGGCCTTGGTTGCGGATGCCTTTACCTCAAAGAAACACCTGCCGAAACCCCTGCCAAGGAAAGGCGCGCATTGAGCAGTCAGGAGTATTTCGACCAAGGCGAACTGGTGGCGGTCCTGACCACCCAGCCGCTGGACCGGACGCTGGACTACAAAGCGCCCGAGGGCGGGTGCTTTCTGGGTGCCTTTGTCGAGGTCCCCTTGGGGCCGCGAAAGGTGTTGGGCGTGGTCTGGGGGCCAGGGCAGGGGGGCTTTGACCTCAGCAAGGCCCGGTCGGTGATCCGGGTGCTTGAGGTTGCACCGATGCGCGAAGAGATGCGCGTGTTTCTGGGCAAGGTGGCCGACTACACGCTGACACCGATGCCCGCGATGCTGCGGCTGGCGACCCGCGCGCCGGGATTGGGCGACCCACCATCGATGCGCAAGATATATCGGTTGGGTAAGGGTGAACCTGACCGGATGACCGACGCACGGACCCGCGTGTTGGAGGTCTTGCGCGACTATGGCGGGCTTGCCTTTACGCTGAAGGAACTGGCCGAGCAGGCAGGGGTGACATCCTCGGTTGTCAAAGGGTTGGTGAAACAAGGCGCAGTAAGGGAAGAGGACAGTCCACGTGATCTGCCTTATCCGCATCTTGATCCGGATTTGTCGGGGAAGGATCTGACCGAGGATCAGGCAGAGGCGGTGGCGCGGCTGCAAGCTGGGCAGCAGACAGGCGATTATGGCACGACCCTGTTGAAAGGCGTCACTGGGTCCGGCAAGACCGAAGTGTATCTGGAAGCCGTGGCCGAGGCGCTGCGAATGGGGCGGCAGGCGCTGGTTCTGTTGCCCGAGATTGCCCTGACCGCCGAGTTCCTGACCCGGGTCGAGGCGCGGTTTGGCGCACGTCCGGCGGAATGGCATTCGGGCGCGACCATGACTGAACGCCGTCGGGTTTGGCGGATGGTCGGTCAGGGAGATGCACAACTGGTTGTGGGCGCGCGGTCGGCCTTGTTTCTGCCGTTTCGCAATCTGGGTCTGGTCGTTGTCGATGAAGAACACGACACCTCGTACAAGCAGGAAGACGGCGTGCATTACAGTGCGCGCGATATGGCTGTTCTGCGGTCGGCCATTTGTGGCGCGCGTGTCATTCTGGCCAGCGCGACGCCGTCGCTGGAAAGCTGGGCCAATGCCGAGGCAGGCAAATATGACCGGCTGGACCTAACCTCGCGTTTTGGAGAGGCGGTACTGCCCGACATGAAACCCATCGACATGCGGGCCGAGCAGATGCAGCCGGGGACGTGGATTTCTCCGTCGCTGCGCCAGGCCGTGCGGCAACGCATCGAGCGGGGCGAGCAGTCGCTGCTGTTCATCAATCGCCGTGGCTATGCGCCGGTGACCCTGTGCCGGGCCTGCGGCGAGCAGATCGCGTGCGATCATTGCGATGCGCGGATGGTCGAGCACCGGTTCCTGAAGCGCCTGATGTGCCACCAATGCGGTGAAACCAAACCGATGCCCGAAGAATGCCCGTCCTGCGGGGTCGAAGGCAAACTGGCACCGGTCGGGCCGGGGATCGAACGGCTGGCCGAAGAGGCCGAGGCGACAATCCCCGAGGCGAAGATCGCTATGCTCAGCTCCGATCTTTTCGGCTCGGCGCGGGCGCTTAAGGCCAAGATCGAAGAGATTGCTCAGGGTGATGCAGATATCGTTATTGGTACGCAGTTGGTGGCCAAGGGGCACAACTTTCCCAAACTGACGCTTGTGGGGGTCATCGATGCTGACCTCAGTCTGCACGGCGCGGACCTGCGCGCGGCCGAGCGGACATTCCAGTTGATGCGACAGGTGGCGGGGCGTGCGGGTCGGGCGGAAAAGCCGGGGCAGGCGTTATTGCAGACGTTTCAGCCCGAACACCCGGTGATCCGGGCGATTTTGTCCGGGGATGAAGAGGGTTTCTGGAAGGCCGAAGCCGCCGGGCGTCAGGCGGCGGGGGTTCCCCCTTATGGCCGTATGGCGGGGATTGTCCTGTCGGGCCCCGAGGTCGGCCCGGTTTTCGACATCGGCAACGCCATGGCGCGCAATGATGCGCCCTTGCGCCAGATCGGCGCGCAGGTTTTCGGCCCGGCCCCGGCGCCGATTGCGCGCATCCGGGGGCGGCATCGGGTGCGGTTGCTGGTCAAGGCCCCCAAGGGCGCACCCATTCAGGACGCCATTGCACGCTGGATCGCACCGTTGCGTCTGAAAGGTGACATTCGCCTGACGGTGGATATCGATCCGCAGAGTTTCTACTGACGTCTGCATTCACGCAGGGTGGCTGTGCACGGTGTGCTTCCCCCTCGCCAAAGCCGGAAAATGGGCGTAGACGGAGTCCCATGCTGAAACCCATGCCGCTTTCCGAGGCGCAGAGCCTTCCGTTCTGGCGCCGACCTGTGACGCTCCTGTTCGTGATGGCGCTGACCATGCCCATCGCCTTCAACGCGTGGAGTGCGCTGTTGAACAATTTTGTCATCGAGGTGGCGAGTTTCGATGGCGCGGATATCGGCCTGCTTCACACGGTGCGGGAAATCCCTGGTTTTCTGGCCGTGGGCGTGATTGCGGTGATCATATTCATCCGCGAACAGGTGTTGGCGATGATCTCGCTGATGATGCTGGGGGTGGCCACCGCTGTGACCGCGTGGTTCCCCAGCCTTGGCGGGTTGCTGTTTGTCACGCTCTTCAGCTCGATCGGGTTTCACTATTACGAAACGGTAAACCAGTCTTTGCAGCTGCAATGGCTGCCCAAGGATCGGGCTCCGCAGGTATTGGGCTGGCTGGTGGCCATGGGTTCGGCGGCTACGGCGGTTGTGTATGGCCTGATTGTGCTGACCTGGGATCGTTTCGATCTGTCGTATAACTTCGTGTTCATGGCTGCGGGCGGGGTGACGGTGCTTTTGGCACTGTTCTGCCTGATCGCCTATCCGCAATTCGATGCACCCACGCCGCAGACAAAGAAAATCGTGCTGCGCCGCCGCTACTGGCTGTATTACGCACTGCAGTTCATGGCCGGGGCACGGCGGCAGATCTTTGTCGTGTTTGCGGGCTTCATGATGGTCGAGAAATTCGGGTTCGAAGTGCACGAGTTGACCGGCCTTTACCTGATCAACCTGATGATCAACATGATGGCCGCACCGCTGTTGGGCAAAGCGGTTTCGGTGTTCGGTGAACGCCGTACGCTGATCTTCGAGTATGCCGGTTTGGCTATCGTCTTTGCAGCTTATGGCGGTATTTACTGGTTTGGCTGGGGCGTGGTTCTGGCGGCGACTTTGTATGTGATCGATCATGTGCTGTTCGCGCTGGCCTTGGCGTTGAAGACCTATTTTCAGAAGATCGCCGATCCCGCGGATATCGCGCCGACGGCTGCAGTCGCGTTCACGATCAACCACATCGCCGCGGTGTTCCTGCCAGCCTTGCTGGGTTTGCTGTGGGTGGTCTCACCCGGTGCGGTCTTTGCCTTGGCTGCCGCCATGGCGATGGTGTCGCTGGCCCTGTCCCTGCTGATCCCGCGCCACCCGGAGCCGGGCAACGAAACCATCCTGTCGAAATACGCTCCGGCGCCTGCGGAATAGGCGGCACGGCTTGACCTCGGTTGCCCATGGCCCTAGGCGCTTAGGCAACTGAGACAGGAGGCCCCCATGCCCACATTCACCGCGCTTACCACTCTGACCGGCAAAAAGGCCGCCGAAGGTCTGGGCGAAGCGATGGAGCGACTGGACCCGGAACCCACCGGCGTTGGCGTGTTCGAGGTCGAAGACGGATCGGGCCTGTGGGAGGTCGGCGGCTATTTCACGGAAAAACCGGATGAAACCGCGCTGGCCGTACTGGCCGCCGCGTTCGAGGCCAAGCCGTTTGTTGTGTCCGAACTGCCCGAAACGGACTGGGTCGCCCACGTACGCCGAGAGCTGGCCCCGGTCGAGGCCGGGCGGTTCTTTGTCTACGGCAGTCACGACGCCGACAAGCTACCCGAAGGGCGCATCCCGCTGTTGATCGAGGCCGCGATGGCTTTTGGTACCGGTCATCATGGCACGACACTGGGCTGCCTCAAGGCTCTGGACCACCTGCTGAGTGACGGTTTCACGGCATCCAAAGTGGCCGATATCGGCTGCGGTACCGCCGTTTTGGCAATGGCTGCCGCGCGGGTCTGGGATGGTGATATCATCGCCAGTGACATCGATCAGGTGGCCGTAGACGTTGCCGAGGCCAATTTGCGCGCAAACGGGATGGAAGGGACCGTCCGGTGCATCGAAGCGGCGGGATTCGATCACCCGGATTTGCAGTCCAATACCCCCTATGACCTGATTTTCGCCAACATTCTGAAAGGCCCTCTGATCGCGCTTGCCCCCGAGATTGCGCAGAACCTGCGCCCCGAAGGTTACGCGATCCTGTCGGGAATCCTTAACGAACAGGCGGCTGAAGTCATTTCCGTTTATTCCGAAAATGGCGTCAATCTGGTCAATAAGGGTGAGATTGGTGAGTGGACAACGCTGGTTTTAAGGAAAGAAGGCTTAAATTAGGTCGTTTTGAGGAGCTTTGTGGTTTTTTGCCCCTCTTTTGACGCATTCTCTGTCTACCGTCCTAGATTCGTAGGGGGGCGGTTTTCGGAGGCTGCCATGACAGGGAAACAACTGGAATTCGACCAGCGCGTGAGTCGCCTGGCAAAGAAACATCAAAAGATGAGCCGGGGCTATCGTACCCAGATGCGTCCGGATGGTCTGGTGGTGATGAAACCGCAACGTGTGCGGTCGGCGATCCCGCTGCGGTTTCTGGTCTTGTGTGTTTTATGCTTTTTTGCCTTCAAGGCATTTTTGATGGCCAGTCTGGGCACAACATCCTACGAGGCGCGGGTCTCGCGGCTGAATGATGGAACGCCTGTCGAAAAGGCCGGGGCATGGGTGATGCAGACCGAGCCGGTATCGGGCTTTTTGGCGGCCCAGTTGGGCAAAGTTCTGCCCTGATCCCAAAAACTGTCCGGAGATAGAAAAACACCGCGTGCCAAAAGCCCGCGGTGTTTCTGTAGCCCCTTGTTGCAGGGCAACTTTGTGAGTGGTGCGTTTAGTGGCGGCCTTCGGCCACGATATCAATATCACCGCGGCACAGGCCTATATCATCCAGTTCGCGGTCAGTCAGACCGTTCAGCGCGTTGCGGGTTACGCGGGCATCGTTCCATTCAACAACGGTGTTTACGACCGATGCAAAAATTGCGCCGATACGGCCAACGAGGCCGAACGAGCCAGTGGTGGTGCGGGTGGTGTCCAGTGCAGCCATATCCTGTTTCCTTCTGGTTTGTGTCAACGTTTCGATCTTTCGATCTGACGGGCATCTAGTGATGTCATTTTTGTTTCACAAGAGATGAAAATGCATGTGTCCTATGCGATTTTTGCAAGGCTCGCCGAGGGTTAAGACCCCTTAATTTATTGGTAAATTGATCTTCATAAAGTTGGTCGGTTTCAGGATATTCCGTGTCGGGAAGTGACCGGTTTTGTCGCGTTGGAGCAACCCGTGTCGTTTTTGCCCTCGTGTCAAATCACTTGGAAAATGTTCATGTTTCGTGCTAGTGCATGAAAAAAGTCACAAAACCCGAGCAGGCCGAGGCAAAAAATGCGGATTCTGGGCATTGATCCGGGGTTGAGAACCCTGGGATGGGGCGTCATCGAATCGCATGGCAGCCGGTTGAGTCACGTTGCGAACGGACTGTGCCACTCGGACGGGGACGATCTGGGCGAGAGGCTGCTGTCGCTGCACAATCAGATTGTCGAAGTGATTGCCGCGCATCAGCCCGATCAGGCCGCTATCGAACAGACCTTCGTGAACAAGGACGGGGCGGGGACGCTCAAGCTTGGCCAGGCCCGGGGTGTGGCTTTGCTGACACTGGCGAAAGCCGGCTTGCTGGTGGGCGAGTATGCTCCGAACCGGGTCAAGAAAACTGTGGTGGGTGTCGGTCATGCCGAAAAGGAACAGGTCCTGCATATGGTAAAGCTGCAATTGCCGGGATGTCAGCCCAAGGGGGCTGATGCTGCAGATGCGCTGGCGATTGCGATCTGTCACGCCTATTACGGCAAGGCACAACAAACGCGATTGAAAGAGGTGCGGGCATGATCGGAAAACTGACCGGCAGGCTGGATTATCGGGCGGCGGATCACATTCTGATTGATGTTCGTGGTGTCGGATATCTGGTCTACTGCTCGGATCGGACGATGGCCGCGCTTCCGGGGGTGGGCGAAGCCGTCGCCCTATATACCGACATGGTCGTGCGCGAAGATCTGATGCAGCTATACGGCTTTCTTTCGCTGGTTGAAAAGGAATGGCACCGGCTCTTGTGTTCCGTGCAGGGGGTGGGCGCCAAGGTTTCTCTGGCCATTCTGGGGGCGCTGGGGCCGGATGGTGTCAGCCGGGCCATAGCGCTGGGTGACTGGGGCGCGGTCAAGGCGGCCAAGGGCGTGGGCCCCAAGACGGCGCAGCGGATTGTGCTGGACCTCAAGGACAAGGCTCCGGGTGTCATGGCGATGGGTGGCACGGTTGCCGAGGCCATGGATGGCCCTGCGCCGGAAGTTGTTGAGGTAGTGGATGCGACCCCGACCCCAAGGCGTGCGCCGCAACCGGCGTCTGGTAGTGCTGCGGCCTCGGCTGGCGCGCTTTCGGCCCTTTCCAATCTGGGATACGGTCCGTCCGATGCAGCCTCGGCGGTGGCCGAAGCTGCGGCCAATCTGCCGGATGCGGGCGAGGCGGACCTGATCCGCGCTGCGCTGAAACTTCTGGCTCCGAAAGGTTGAGTGATTGATGGTTGACGCGGACCCCGCCCTGAGACCCGAGCCGCTGCCTGAAGATAACGATCGTGCGTTGCGTCCGCAGGGGCTGGATGAATTCATCGGACAGGCCGAGGCGCGCGCTAATCTGCGGGTCTTTATTCAATCCGCTCGCAAGCGGGATGAAGCGATGGATCACACGTTGTTTCACGGCCCGCCGGGATTGGGAAAGACGACGCTGGCGCAGATCATTGCGCGCGAGCTGGGGGTGAATTTTCGCATGACGTCAGGGCCGGTTCTGGCCAAGGCGGGCGATCTGGCTGCGATCCTGACCAACCTCGAGGCGCGCGACGTTCTATTTATCGACGAGATACACAGGCTGAATCCGGCAGTGGAAGAAGTTCTGTATCCCGCGATGGAAGATTTCGAACTGGATCTTGTAATTGGCGAGGGCCCAGCGGCCCGGACTGTTAGGATCGAGTTGCAACCGTTCACACTGGTTGGCGCCACCACGCGGATGGGTTTGCTGACCACTCCGCTGCGGGACCGGTTCGGCATTCCGACGCGGTTGCAGTTTTATACGGTCGACGAATTGCACGAGATCGTCACCCGCAATGCGCGCAAGCTGGGGGCGCCTGCCGATGACGAAGGTGCGCGTGAGATTGCACGCAGATCACGCGGCACCCCCCGGATCGCCGGTCGCTTGCTTCGGCGGGTCGTGGACTTTGCCGTGGTCGAAGGCGATGGCCGGATCACGCGCGAGTTGGCGGATGGCGCATTGACACGGCTTGGCGTTGACAATCTTGGTCTGGACGGAGCGGATCGGCGGTATTTGCGCCTGATCGCCGAAAACTACTCCGGTGGCCCGGTCGGAATTGAAACGCTGTCTGCTGCCCTGTCTGAAAGCCGGGACTCGCTGGAAGAAGTGATTGAGCCCTTTTTGCTTCAGCAGGGATTGATCCAGCGAACGCCGCGCGGGCGCATGCTGGCGCAAAAGGCCTGGGCGCATCTGGGTATGGCAATGCCCAAGCGGCAAAGCGATCTCTTTGGTTGAAGCGGCGCGCCGAAGATTTTATGCCTCTGGCGGGAATATTTGAGGCAAGAGGAAACAACGTGACACCGGAAGAGATTGAAGCGCTGTTCACGCGCGAAAGCGGTGAGTTTCTGTTTGCCCGCTGGGGGCGGCCAATCGTGCCGATCGTTTTTGGGGTCGAGGATCGGACGCTATCGGTCGTCAAAGGCGCCTTTGAAGCGGTGGTGGCGCTGGCCGGGCACAAAATGGCCGAAACTGATCCGGAACTGGGGGCCAACTGCATGGTCTTCTTTTTTCGTGAATGGCAGGAGCTTCTTGAGGTGCCCGATCTTGATCGCCTGATCGCGGATCTTGGGCCTTTGGTTGAGCGTCTGATCGAGGCAGAGGCCAATCAGTATCGCGTGTTTCGGTTTGACGAAGTTGGCGCGATCAAAGCGGCCTTCGTATTCCTGAAGATGGATGAAGAGCTGTCGAAGATTCCGGCCGAGACGCTTGCGCTGAGTCAGGTTGTGCAGACCGTTCTGCTTTGGAGCGATAGCGCATTTCGTGAAAAGTCTCCTCTGGCGGTTGCGGCGGACACAACTGTTCTGCGCCCGGATATCGCAGCGTTAATTCGGTCCGCTTACGATCCGGTCTTGCCAGCCGTAGCCCATGACGCTTCACATGCATTGCGTCTGTTTGCCCGTTTGGAGCGTCCATCTTGATTGATCCACTTTTTGCGACCCAAATTTCCGGTGCTATTCTTGGCTTTTCCATGCTTCTGGGATTGTTAACTTTTGGACAGCTCGCAAAACATGAACCGGAAGCGCAGAGGCAAAGCGCGATAGTTCAAGCTGCAATAAATCGGTCCAAACTCGCCCGTAGGGTTGGAGTTGCATTGATGGTCGTTGCTGCCGTTTTTTTAGTTGCCTCTCGAGACTGGGTGTCGCCAACATTTAATGTGCTTGCTTCAATAGGGCTTTGTGTTTCGGCGTATTCTTCAATTCAGGCCGGAAATACTGTGTGGTCAGGGTTGGCAGAGCGTGGTCACGAAATAACCGCCGCAAAACGAAAGGCTATACTTGAGGCCTTAGGCCTCTTGGCATTTGGTGCGGTAATCATTTGGATGGGCTGGATATGACGAACACCCGGCACACCTTCCCGATCCGCGTGTATTACGAAGACACCGATATGGGCGGGGTCGTTTATCACGCGAATTACCTTCGGTTCATCGAACGCGCCCGATCCGATTGGGTGCGCAATCTGGGTAATGATCAGAACGCCATGCGCGATGCGGGGATTGTCTGGGTCGTTCGTAAGGTCGAGGCTGAATATTTGGCCTCTGCCAAGTTCGACGATGAGTTGATTGTCGAGACCGAGGTGGTGTCGATGTCCGGCGTTCGGCTGACGATGGCGCAACTGGTCCTGCGGGGTGAGACCGAGATTTTCCGGGCCACTGTGACAGCGGTTTGCATCAACAGCGAGGGCAAGCCGATCCGCCTTCCGGCAGAGATTCGCGCATTGAAGTAACAATTTGGTCCATGGGGGTGGTTCTGTTGGCTTTTCGGCCCAATCTGCGTTAGCGTTCGGCAAAACAAGGCTGAATGAACGGCCATCAGGCAAAAAAGAGCAGGTTTATGGAAGCTGAAACGCTGGCGCTGGCGCAGGAGATCGATTTCTCCATGTGGGGGCTGTTTGCCCGCGCAACCTTTATCGTGAAAGTGGTGATGCTGATCCTTCTGATCGCATCCTTCTGGTCCTGGGCCATCATTGTCCAAAAGCTGATCAACTACCGCGCCGCGCGGCGTGAGGCGCAGAACTTTGATGAGAGCTTCTGGTCCGGTAATCCGCTGGATGAGCTGTTTGAACAGATTGGCACTCAGCCCGATGGCAGTTCGGAAAAGATTTTTGCCTCGGGCATGATCGAATGGCGACGATCACATCGAAACGATGGCGGCATGATCGCCGGGGCGCAGGCGCGGATCGACAGGTCGATGGATGTTGCCATCGCAAAAGAGGCCGAGACCTTGCAAAAGGGTCTGCCTGTATTGGCGACAGTGGGTTCGACCGCGCCGTTTATCGGACTGTTCGGTACGGTCTGGGGCATCATGAACGCGTTTATCGAGATTGCCGAGCAACAGAACACCAATCTGGCTGTCGTCGCACCGGGTATTGCCGAAGCTTTGCTGGCTACTGGCCTTGGTCTTTTGGCGGCCATTCCGGCGGTTATCTTTTACAACAAGCTGAGCGCGGACAGTGATCGCATCGTCGCGGGGTACGAAGCCTTTGCCGATGAATTTGCCACGATCCTGTCGCGTCAGTTGGACGGCTGACATGGGCGCGGCGGTACAGCAGAACGGAGGCAACGGACGCAGGCGCGGCAGGCGGCGGGGCCGGGCGCAGCCAATGGCCGAAATCAACGTGACGCCATTTGTGGACGTCATGCTGGTGCTGCTGATCATTTTCATGGTGGCTGCACCTCTGTTGACGGTCGGAGTTCCGGTCGAGTTGCCCAAGACGGCGGCAAATGCGCTGCCCGGTGATAACGAAGAGCCGCTGACCGTGACGTTGACCGCCGATGGCCGCGTGCAGATCCAGACAACGGATGTCGCGCGCGAAGATTTGATTGGCAAGCTGCGCGCAATTGCGGCTGAACGAACAAGTGACAGGGTGTTTTTGCGCGCCGACGGTACCATCCCTTATGCGCAGGTGATGCAGGTAATGGGGGCGCTCAATTCGGGCGGGTTTTCCAATGTGGGTCTGGTGACAGATACGGGCGGGCCGACGCTGGACGAAGGTGGAGAGTGAGGCCGCGATTTGCAGACCGGCACCAAGATCTCGGCGATTGCCCATGTGACACTGGTTGGATGGGCGCTGTTCGGCGGTACGTTCCGATCCGAACCGCTGCCGTTCGACACGCAGGATGTATCCGTGATTTCGGCTGAGGAATTTGCGGCGATGACTGCGGCCCAGCAGGTGCCGGATGTGACGAATGCGCTACCTGACCTGCAACAGCCCCCGGAACCTGCCGAGGACGTGAATGCGCCGCAACCGGTAGAGGACGAACAGTCCCGTCCCGATCCCGTGGTTCCCGCCGAACCTGAGCCGGAGGTCGAACCCGAGCCGGTTGTGACACCCCCTGAACCCGAGGTGATTGACCAACCCCCGGCGTTGGATGAGCCCGACACTCAGGTGGCCGCCCTTCCGGTTCCGCCCGGTCCCGAGGCCAATCCACGCCCAGCAGACAAAGTCGCGCCGCAACCGGTTGCCCCGCCACCGCCAGATGTAAAGCCGGATGATGTGGAAACCCCTCCGGTGTCACAGGACGAAGGGGCCGAGACGCAGCAAGATCAGCAGGAACAGACCGCGCCCGAGGAAGCAACGGATCAGATCGTGACCGAAGCCGAAGAAAGTGATGATCTGGCTCCGGAACGCTCGCCGCGCCCGCAGGTTCGTCGACCGCAACCTCCGGCACCTGCCGAAACCGAAGTGGCCGAGGTGCCTGCAATCGATGCAAGCGACGCGGTAAGAGAGGCTTTGGGGGGAGAAGCAACACAGCCTGAAGCAAAACCCTCTGGCCCTCCGCTGACTGGCGGTGAAAAGGATGCGTTGCGACGGGCAATTTCCGATAAATGGAATGTTGGCTCGCTGTCCACTGATGCATTGAATACCATTGTGGTCGTAGGATTCTCATTGAGCCCAGATGGTAAGTTAGTTGAGGGCAGTATCCGTTTGTTGAGTAGTTCGGGCGGAACACCGGTTTCCACCAACAAAGCGTTTGAGGCTGCTCGGCGCGCAATTATCCGCGGCGGTGCTAGGGGATATGACCTGCCTGCTGACAAATATGCCCATTGGCAAAATATCGAAATTACATTCAATCCCGAGAGGATGCGGATCAAATGATGAAATTCCTGACCAGCCTCTTTGTCGGCATGACGCTGTTGATGGCTCCGGCCTATGCACAAAACACGCCGCTTCGAATTGAGATAGACGAGGGCGTGATCGAACCGCTGCCTTTCGCGGTGCCCAGTTTCGTCCCTGACGGCCCGGCGGCAACGCAATATGCCAACGATATATCCCGGGTCATCGCAGCGGACCTGACCGGAACGGGACTGTTTCGCGAGATATCATCAGACGCATTCATCAGTCGTGTCAGCAGTTTCGATGCGCCGGTTCAGTTTGCGGACTGGAAGGCCATCAACGCGCAGGCTCTGGTCACCGGCGCCGTCAATGTATCGGGCAAACGCCTGACGGTTCGGTTCCGGGTGTGGGATGTCTTTTCGGGTCAGGAGATGGGGGACGGGCTGCAATTTGCCGGAACCACTGATGGCTGGCGCCGTATGGCCCACAAGGTGGCCGATCAGGTCTATAGCCGGATCACTGGTGAAGGGGGTTATTTCGACAGCCGCGTGGCCTTTGTTTCGGAAAGCGGGCCGAAGGATCAGCGGCGCAAGCGGCTGGCGATCATGGACTATGACGGGGCAAACGTTCAGTACCTGACCGACAGCGCGGCAATCGTTCTGGCGCCCCGGTTCTCACCTTCTGGCGACCGGCTGCTCTACACCAGCTATGAAAGCGGTACCCCACGTATCTATGTTCTGGATGTCGGACGGGTGAAGCGGCAGGTTCTGAACACACAGGAAGGCACGATGAGCTTTTCGCCACGGTTCTCGCCGGACGGCCGCTCGATCGTTTATTCGCTGACGCAGGGCGGAAATACCGACCTGTGGAAAATGGATCTGGCATCCGGTCAGAGCACGCGCTTGACCAACACTCCGGCGATCGAAACCGCGCCAAGCTATTCACCGGATGGAACGCAGATCGTGTTTGAAAGCGACCGTTCGGGAACGCCGCAGCTTTACATCATGTCCGCCAACGGAGGTGAGGCGACCCGCATCAGCTTTGGTCAGGGACGCTATGGAACGCCGGTCTGGTCACCGCGTGGTGATCTGGTGGCGTTTACCAAGCAGAATCAGGGTCGGTTCCACATCGGCGTGATGCGCACGGATGGCAGCGAGGAACGCTTGTTGACGGCCTCGTTCCTTGACGAAGGGCCAACTTGGTCGCCCAACGGTCGGGTCATCATGTTCTCGCGGGAAACACAGGGGGCAAGCGGACGGTCCTCGCTGTATTCGGTGGACATCACCGGGCGCAACCTGCGACCTGTTCGGACGCCGGATGGGGCCAGCGACCCCTCGTGGTCGCCATTGCAGAATTGATCTGGCCCGGCGACCGGCAGCGTTCACAAGGTCCGGTCGCTGTGGTAGAGAGAGGCCAATAACAAACCGAACACGAGGCATTGGAATGAACGTATTGGGCAAAATAGCTGCTCTGGGCGCGCTGACGCTGATCGCCGCCTGCAGCAACAACGATCCATCCGGACTTGGCGGAGGCGGAACCGGCAGTGGCTCGGTCGTGCCGGGCTCGCCCAGCGATCCGCGCTCACCCGCCTATTTCCAGCAGGCGGTCGGTGATCGTGTTCTGTTTCAGGTGGATCAGTCGACGTTGACGGCACAGGGGCAGACGACCCTTCAGGGGCAGGCCGAGTGGCTTATGGCGAATCCCGATTTCAACGCGACCATCGAAGGGCACGCGGATGAACAAGGCACGCGGGAATACAACCTTGCCCTTGGCGCAAGGCGTGCAAATGCGGCGCGTGAATACCTGATTTCGCGCGGTGTTGCTGGCAACCGCCTTCAGACCATCAGCTATGGCAAGGAACGCCCGATTGAGATTTGCAGCACCGAGGAGTGCTATTCCAAGAACCGTCGGGCCGTGACTGTGCTGACGGGTTCAACGACGGGGTAACAGAATGCGAATTGCAGGTTTGGTTCTGGCGGCGGTCATCGCGACCGCTGGTGTTGCACAGGCGCAGGATCAGCAGACACTGGCGGATATCCGTCAGGAGCTGACAATTCTGCATGTCGAGATTCAGCGTCTGAAACGCGAGTTTTCGACTACAGGTTCTCCGGCGCCAAACCTGTCCGGCGATACCGTTCTGGAACGGGTGAACACCATCGAGGCTGAGTTGCAGCGCCTGACGCGCCAGACGGAGCAGATGAACCAGCGTATCGAGAACATCGTGGCCGATGGAACCAACCGTATTGGCGACCTGGAGTTCCGGCTGGTTGAGCTTGAAGGCGGTGACCTGAGCACGCTTGGCGAAACCTCGACGCTGGGTGGCGGCGATGCGCCCGTGGTAGCGGCAAATCCCTCGAACCCCGCGCAACCCACCGGTGATGAACAGGGTGAGCTGGCGATTGGCGAGCAGGCAGATTTTGATGCGGCTACAAAGGCTTTGGCCGATGGAGATTTCCAGTCGGCGGCAAACATGTTCGCGCAATTTGACACCTCTTATCCCGGCAGCCCTCTGGCGCCCGAAGCGCATCTGAAACGAGGGCAGGCTTTGGAAGGTCTGGGTGACACGCGCGAAGCGGCGCGGGCGTTCCTTGCCAGTTTTACAGGCGCATCGGAAGGTCCGGTAGCGCCTGAGGCACTGTATGAACTTGGCGCTGCACTTGGGCGGTTGGGTCAAACCGATCAGGCCTGCATAACGTTGGGCGAGGTTGGGGTTCGCTTCCCGACGTCGACTTCGGTGGCGGATGCGACGCAAGAGATGGCATCCTTGGGCTGTTCTTGACCTTACAGGCAGATACACTTCGGGCCGAAATTCGGGCGCGGCTTGCCTCGGTGTTACCAAAACGACTTGGTGTGGCCGTCTCTGGCGGCGGGGATTCCGTTGCCTTGCTGTGCCTGATCACGGGAATCGCGAATGAGGAAGGCACCGAGGTTCTGGCGGCAACCGTTGACCATGGATTGCGGCCCGAATCCGCGACAGAAGCGGCATCGGTGGCCGAGCTCGCCGCGCGGCTGAATGTTCCACACGAAATCCTGAACTGGGGCGGATGGGACGGATCGGGAAACCTGCAGGATCAAGCCAGACGCGCCCGGTATCGGTTGCTTGCCGACTGGGCCGAGCGCAACGGAATCGATGCCATTTTGTTGGGGCACACCGCCGATGATCAGGCCGAAACGGTGTTGATGCGGCTGGGGCGTTCGGCCGGTGTCACCGGTTTGGCGGCCATGCCTGTCGCGCGTCTTCAGGACGGGGTACAGTTGTTGCGTCCGATGCTTGGAATTACGCGCGCCCGTCTGCGCGCCTTTCTGAAATCTGAGGGTATTGGATGGGTCGAGGATCCTTCGAATCAGGACACCAGATTTGACCGCATAAAGGCGCGCGAGGCGCTTGCCGGGCTCGCGCCGCTGGGAATTACCGCGGAAACACTTTCACGCGTAGCCGACAATCTGACACAAGCCCGTGAGGCTTTGGAGCGGTTTGCGCAGGAATCCGCACGCAAGGTAACGCAGGTGGATGCAGGTGATGTGTTGGTTGACGTAGATGGCCTTGCCGGCTTGCCGGACGAAATCGTTCGGAGGTTGATCGCTGGAATCGTTTCATGGATGGGCCGTAAGGAATATCCGCCACGCAAGGGCGCAGTCGAGCAGGCCATAGCGTCGGTACGCAACGGAGAGTCCGGCGTATTCGGTGGCTGTGTGTATGTGCCTGCCAACGGTAAAGTGCGGTTTTGCAGGGAATTTAACGCGGTTCGCGATGAAATCTGTCGCCCCGGGCAATGCTGGGATGGTAGGTGGATTGTGACAGGTGCAGGACCTGACACCGCCCGGGTAAAAGCTTTGGGAGAAGACGGGTTGCGCCGCCTTCCGGACTGGCGTGAGACCGGAAGGCCAAGGGTCGCGCTGATTTCCACTCCGGCTGTCTGGGACGGAGAGGAACTGCTGGCCGCACCGCTGGCCGGATTTCCAAACGGCTGGCGGGTCGAAACCCATGCTGAAGCCGAAGAGTTTTACGCATCGCTTTTATCGCATTGAACCTGCCTCAATCATCTCTATTTTAAGGGATAACCCGGCAGTCCCCTTAATTGCCGAAACGTTTTGGGAGAATTTCCTTGGGCAACGCTCGAAATATCGCCTTCTGGGTCGTCTTGTTCCTTTTGATCCTGGCACTGTTCAACCTGTTCAGTGGCACTGGTGGAACGCTCCAGAGCCATGAAAGAACCTATTCCGATTTTGTCAGCGCGGTGGATGCGGGTGAAGTCAAGAATGTGACGCTGGACGGCGAACAAATCCGGTATCGAACCAATGACGGCAAGGACTATGTGACCATCAAGCCGACCGATGCCGAGGTAACGAAACTGCTGATCGACAAGGACATCCCCGTTCGGGCCGAAAAGCAGCAACAATCGGGCTTCCAGTCCTTCATCATCACTTTGCTGCCCTTCCTGCTGCTGATCGGCGTCTGGGTCTATTTCATGAACCGGATGCAGGGCGGCGGCAAAGGCGGCGCGATGGGCTTTGGCAAGTCCAAAGCGAAAATGCTGACCGAAAAGCATGGCCGCGTGACCTTTGATGACGTAGCTGGGATCGACGAAGCCAAGGAAGAGCTGGAAGAGATCGTCGAATTCCTGCGTAACCCGCAGAAATTCTCGCGCCTTGGCGGCAAGATTCCCAAAGGCGCGTTGCTGGTTGGCCCTCCGGGTACTGGTAAGACCCTGCTGGCCCGCGCGATCGCGGGTGAGGCAGGTGTGCCGTTCTTTACCATTTCGGGTTCGGACTTTGTCGAAATGTTCGTTGGTGTCGGTGCTAGCCGTGTTCGTGACATGTTCGAACAGGCGAAGAAGAACGCGCCTTGTATCGTGTTTATCGACGAAATCGACGCTGTGGGCCGCCATCGTGGCGCAGGCTATGGCGGTGGTAACGACGAACGTGAACAGACCCTCAACCAGTTGCTGGTCGAGATGGACGGGTTCGAGGCGAACGAAGGCGTGATCATTCTGGCGGCCACCAACCGCAAGGACGTTCTGGACCCCGCGCTTCTGCGTCCGGGCCGGTTCGACCGTCAGGTCACTGTCGGAAATCCCGACATCAAGGGCCGCGAGAAAATTCTGGGCGTCCACGCCCGCAAGACGCCCTTGGGCCCCGACGTCGATCTGCGCATCATCGCGCGCGGCACGCCGGGTTTCTCGGGTGCTGATCTGGCCAACCTTGTGAATGAGGCCGCGCTGATGGCTGCACGTGTTGGTCGTCGCTTTGTCACCATGGAAGATTTCGAGAACGCGAAAGACAAGGTGATGATGGGGGCCGAGCGCCGCTCGATGGTGCTGACGCAGGACCAGAAAGAAAAGACCGCCTATCACGAAGCGGGTCACGCTGTTGTTGGTCTGGTTCTTCCCGAATGCGATCCGGTCTACAAGGCAACGATCATCCCGCGCGGTGGTGCGTTGGGTATGGTGGTTTCCCTACCTGAAATCGACCGTCTGAACTGGCACAAGGACGAGTGCGAGCAAAAACTCGCGATGACTATGGCGGGCAAGGCCGCCGAGATCATCAAATACGGTGAAGACCACGTCTCGAACGGCCCGGCGGGTGACATTCAGCAGGCAAGCCAGTTGGCGCGCGCCATGGTGATGCGTTGGGGTATGTCCGACAAGGTCGGCAATATCGACTATGCCGAAGCGCATGAAGGATATTCCGGCAACACGGCGGGCTTCTCGGTTTCCGCTCATACAAAAGAGCTGATCGAAGAAGAGGTCAAAAACCTGATTCAGCAAGGGTATGAACGCGCCCACAAGATTCTGACTGACCACAATGAAGAGTGGGAGCGTCTTGCGCAGGGTCTGCTGGAATATGAAACCCTGACTGGCGATGAGATCAAACGCGTTATGAACGGCGAGTCGCCCGGCGATGGTGATGACGAAGGCGACAAGCCGGATGAAGGCAGCGCGCCAAGCGTAACCGCCATTCCCAAGACCAAGCCCAAGAAGGCACCGCCCGAAGGCGGGATGGAGCCTGAACCGACGGCCTGATCCAAAAGACCCGGGAATTCCCGGGTCTTTTTACTTTTCAATCCTTTGGTACCGATTATTAGTATCGCGGTGATCATCGAATGGAATGAGGGACCGCATGCCGGTATTGCGCGAAACGGAATTCTCGGGCGAAGTTGTCTGGCTTGGACATGTCCCACATGGACAATCGTTGCGCGCGACACCTGTTGATACGCTGGAACTGGATTTCCCGGGCGATCGGGGCGCCCGGCACGAGGGTGTCAATCGCGCTTCCTGCGTGCGTGTGAAAAATCTGTACCCGGTGGGGACCGAAATCCGGAATGTCCGCCAACTTACGGTGTTGTCGGCAGAAGAACTGGATGTAATCGCGGCCGAGATGGGTCTGGACCGGCTTGACCCGGCGCTGCTGGGGGCAAGCGTCGTCGTGCGGGGAATACCTGATTTCACCCATATCCCGCCATCGTCCCGGTTGCAGGCATCGGGTGGTCTGACTTTGACCGTGGATATGGAAAACCGCCCCTGCGTCATTCCCGGCCGCGAGATCGAGTCGGTTTCACCGGGATACGGGGCAGCATTCAAACCGGCAGCCCAAAATCGTCGGGGCGTCACAGCCTGGGTTGAACGCCCGGGTGCGCTGGCACTTGGTGATGCATTGACTTTGTTTGTGCCGGATCAGCGAAACTGGGCGCCATAATGCTTTAATCCGATGGATTAGAACACACCGAATCGAGGCGACGCCGCTTCACGGCATGATTATGTCGGAATCTATATCCATCTCAATTGTACACAACGGTATGGATTGCACAGCGCCGACGCTGCGCGTCGGTTTTGCACGGAATTCAACCAGGGACCCTGCCCAATGAGCTACAAATCCGACATCGAAATCGCCCGCGAGGCGAACAAGAAGCCGATTCAGGAAATCGGCGCAAGAATCGGCATCGAATCCGCGGATTTGCTGCCCTATGGCCATGACAAAGCAAAGGTCAGCCAGGACTTTATCAACTCGGTTCAGGACCGCAAAGATGGCAAGCTGATCCTTGTGACCGCGATCAACCCGACCCCGGCAGGTGAAGGTAAAACCACCACCACCGTTGGTCTGGGCGACGGCCTGAACCGCATCGGCAAAAACGCGATGATCTGTATCCGCGAAGCCTCGCTTGGCCCGAACTTCGGCATGAAGGGCGGCGCTGCAGGTGGCGGTTACGCGCAGGTTGTTCCGATGGAAGAGATGAATCTGCACTTCACAGGTGACTTCCACGCCATCACCTCGGCCCACTCGCTGCTGTCGGCAATGATCGACAACCACATCTACTGGGGTAACGAGCAGAAGATCGACATGCGCCGCGTCGCATGGCGCCGTGTGGTCGACATGAACGACCGCGCCCTGCGTCAGATCACCTGCTCGCTGGGCGGTGTATCGAACGGCTTCCCGCGTGAAGCAGGTTTTGACATCACCGTGGCGTCCGAAGTCATGGCGATCCTGTGCCTGGCAAACGACCTGAAAGATCTGGAAAAGCGCCTGGGTGACATCATCGTTGCCTACCGCCGCGACAAGACCCCGGTCTACTGCCGCGACATCAAGGCTGAAGGCGCAATGACCGTTCTGCTGAAGGACGCGATGCAGCCGAACCTGGTGCAGACGCTGGAAAACAACCCGGCCTTCGTCCACGGTGGTCCGTTCGCGAACATCGCGCATGGCTGTAACTCGGTCATCGCGACCAAGACCGCTCTGAAAGTCGCCGACTATGTCGTGACCGAAGCCGGTTTCGGTGCCGATTTGGGTGCCGAGAAGTTCATGAACATCAAGTGCCGCAAGGCGGGCATCGCCCCGTCGGCCGTGGTGCTGGTCGCCACCGTGCGCGCGATGAAGATGAACGGTGGCGTTGCCAAGGCCGATCTGGGCGCGGAAAACGTCGATGCAGTTGTCAGCGGTTGCGCCAACCTTGGCCGTCACATCGAAAACGTCAAATCGTTCGGTGTGCCGGTTGTCGTTGCCATCAACCACTTCGTCACCGACACGGATGCCGAAGTTAAGGCCGTCAGCGACTACTGTGCGGAACATGGTGTCGAAGCGATTCTGTCGCGTCACTGGGAACTGGGGTCGGAAGGCTCTGCCGATCTGGCTCATAAGGTTGTCGAGCTGGCCGATGCAGGCACCGCGAACTTCTCGCCGATCTACCCGGACGACATGCCGCTGTTCGAAAAGATCGAAACCATCGCCAAGCGCATCTACCGTGCTGACGAAGTTCTGGCCGATGCCAAGATCCGCAACCAGCTGCACGAGTGGGAAGCAGCAGGCTATGGCAACCTGCCGGTCTGCATGGCGAAAACCCAATACTCGTTCTCGACCGATCCCAGCCTGCGTGGTGCACCCACCGGCCACTCGGTTCCGGTGCGTGAGGTTCGCCTTTCCGCAGGTGCAGGGTTCATCGTGGTTGTCTGCGGCGAGATCATGACCATGCCCGGTCTGCCGCGCAAACCGGCTGCTGAAACCATCTGCCTCAATGACGCAGGTGAGATCGAGGGCTTGTTCTAAGCTGCTGAATACGACATCTCGTGGTCCGGGGAATCCCCGGGCCATGAGGAGACCAACATGCCCACTCTGACACCGCCGCAGGATTGCGCCACGATGCGGGAACTGCGGGTTCAGATCGACAAACTTGACCGGCATCTGATCGACATGCTGGTTACGCGCGCAGGTTACATCGACCGCGCCGCTGAATTGAAACCGGGTGAGCGTCTGCCAGCCCGTATTCCGGAACGGGTCGAACAAGTGGTGCAGAATGTTCGCGCCAGCGCGGGCGAGGCGGGGATGGACCCCGACTTGGCCGAAAATCTCTGGCGAATTTTGATTGACTGGTCGATTGCGCGTGAAGAACGTGTGATCGGCGCGGACTGAAAGACCGGGCGCGATGATCGCGCCCGATCAGCTTTTGAAAGAAGGGATCAATGGATGGTAGCCCAAGTCATCGATGGTAAGGCCTTTGCGGCCAAGGTGCGCGCCCAAGTGGCGGATCAGGTTGCGAAACTGAAGGAAGAAAACGGCATCACGCCGGGTCTTGCCGTGGTTCTTGTTGGTGAAGACCCCGCAAGCCAGGTCTATGTTCGTTCCAAGGGCAAGATGACCGTCGAAGTCGGTATGAACTCGTACGAACACAAGCTTGATCCTGAGACCTCGGAAGAGGATCTGCTGGCGTTGATCGACAAGCTGAACAATGATCCGGCGGTCCACGGCATTCTGGTGCAACTGCCGCTACCCAAGCATCTGAACGAAGATCTGGTGATCAATTCCATCGACCCGGCTAAGGATGTCGATGGATTCCATATCTCGAATGTGGGTCTACTTGGTACCGGCCAGAAATCGATGGTGCCCTGCACGCCGCTGGGCTGCCTGATGATGCTGCGTGACCACCACGGTTCGCTTTCCGGTATGGATGCGGTCGTCGTGGGACGTTCGAACATCGTCGGCAAGCCGATGGCACAGCTGCTGCTGGGTGACAGCTGCACAGTAACCATCGCGCATTCGCGCACCAAGGACCTGCCCGACGTTGTCCGTCGCGCGGACATTGTTGTCGCGGCTGTTGGGCGACCCGAGATGGTGCCAGGCGATTGGATCAAGGAAGGCGCCACCGTCATCGACGTCGGCATCAACCGGATCGAGCGTGACGGCAAGAACAAGCTGGTTGGCGACGTTCACTACGAAAGCGCTTCGCAGGTTGCCGGCGCAATCACACCAGTTCCCGGCGGCGTTGGCCCGATGACCATTGCCTGCCTGCTGGCCAATACCCTGACGGCCTGCTGCCGTGCCAACGGCCTGCCTGAACCCGAAGGTCTGACTGCCTGAGTAATACACCGGGCCGCAGTTTTTGCGGCCCGGTGAAGCCTGCCGCGCGCAGCCATCGCGCCTTTCACCCGAGACCACGTGAATTTACCGTCGAAAAACCCGGCTAGTTCCGTAGTGAGGCCAACAAACGGTTTTCTTGCATTCCATTGAATGTTATACAGAATTTCCGGTCGAGCAATTGGTGCTGTAACGGTTCCCGAAGATTTAGACCGGCAATCGGGTAGGTGGTTAGCAATTTTGGCATGCGGTCAAAACTGAAATCAATTTTGTTTGTATATGGTCCACTCAGGCTGGTTTCCGGTTTAGTTTTTGTATTTTTGCTCAGCTACGCGGTGCCGCCGTTTCATCATGTGGAACTTTCCTTTGGGTGCCGATTCCTGTTCTGGAGCTGCGTAATGCTCTTGGCGGTAGGGGTGACGTGGACATCCGGGGATTTGGTTAAACGGCGATGGGGTAATCTGAAGCAGGTCGCTCAGGACCTGACATTTGCGGTATTGATTGCTGTTTTGTTTACGCCGTTGCTTTGGGCGTTGGTTTCATTGCTCCTGACATACGAAGGTTTGGCCCGTCCGGCGTTTTTGACCGTAGCGCCTTATGGTGCCTTGTTTGCGGCGGGCTTGTTGTTGATTCGGCGGGGCGAAGCATATGCGCCGCGTGAAGATGTCGAAATCCGACCGCGTATGACAAAGCGGTTACCGGCGTCCTTCAATGGCGAAATCTACCGGCTGACGGTCCGTGATCACAACGTGGACATCGTTACCTCGGACGGAACCTTTACCATTCGCTCAAGGTTCACTGACGCAATTGACGAAATGGAGCCGATGCCGGGGCATTGCACGCATAGGTCCCATTGGGTGACTGAGGCCGCGATCGTCGGGGCAGAGCGTGCGGCAGGCAAAACACATCTGCGTTTGAAAAACGGAGATCTTGTTCCTGTCAGCCGGAAGTACCGACCGATGTTGGAACAGGCGGGCGTGTTATAGATCAGCGCGGCATGGGAATGGCGCGGGGTTGCGCACCAGTCAGAATGGCCACCGCGTTGGATTGCATAAGTTTGGACAGCGCCGGTTCTGAACTACGCAGGCTTCCGGTATAGGTACCGTATGCAGGCAAAATCAGCCGATTTTCATCCACCAGAAAGGCCGGGCGACTGATGGATCGCCCACGGGCCCGGAGGCGCGCTTTGGGGTGATAGTGTCCTGACACCTCTGCTGTGGCACCGGGTTCCGCGATGTGGCGGAAAACCAGACCTTCGCATTTCCACTCGGCCAAATGCGTCCCGCCAAGCTCAACCGGGCCGGGGTCATGATTGCCCTCGATCCATATCCATCGCCGTCCCGCCTGTAGGGCCGAAATCTGCAACCTCTCAGCCTCGGGGATAGCAGTCGAGGCGATGAGGTCGTCAAAGCTGTCGCCCAGACAGATCACCGTTTCGGCGCCCGTGCGCTCGATGTCATCAGAAAGCCGGTTCAGTGTGTCGCGGCTTTCGTACGGGGGCAGCGATGGGCCGCCCCTGCGTGCGATACGTTCGGATTTTCCAAGATGCAGATCCGAGACACAGAGCGTCGATTGACCGGGCCACCAAAGAGCGCCCGAGCCGAGCGCACACAGCCGCGTTTCCGCAAAAGAAAAACCCCATCCGTTCATGTTACGTTCTTTGCTGGTTTCGACTGTCTTTTCAAGGCCATTTCTAGCCGGGCGTTAAACCCGCAGTTTGCAGCAACTTCTCACTCTCTTCGGCCAGCAGGCGTTCTTCGGCGTCGCCTTTGACCGGCACCTTGCCAACTTCCAGAAACAGCGGTGCTGCCAGTGGCGACACGCGATCCAGACGTACCAGATCAATCTGGCCGCTGATCCGCCCGATCATTGCTTCGATGCGACCAAAATCCACCAGACCACGCATGGCCTCTTCGCGGGTGATCTGCATCAGCAAATGGTCGGGGTCGTATTTTTGCAGCGTATCGTACAGGATATCGGAAGAAAACGTCGCCTGCCGCCCGGTTTTGCGCTGACCACCAGTGTTGCGCTCGATGAGGCCGGCGATGGTGGCGGATGCCCGAAAAGTCCGTTTCATCACCGCATTTCCTGCCAGCCATGTTTCCAAACCCTCGCGCAGCGCGTTGATGTGAAACAGAGGGCGTGGGTCGGTGACCGCATCAAGCCCCCAGATCAATGTGGCGTAATCCGTTGCGACAAAGCCAAGAGGGGCCAGCCCCAATTCCTCCATTCGTTTGGTCAGCAACAGGCCAAGGGTCTGCTGTGCATTGCGCCCTGCAAACCCATAGACGCAGATATGTTCGCGCCGGTCCTCGGGGAAGCTTTCAATCAGCAAACGGTCGCGCCGGGGCAGGCGCGAGACGTCCCGCTGCAGCGCCAGCCACTCCGCGGTGTGCTGCGGCAGTTGCGGCCAGTCTTTCTGGGCGAACATTCGCAATATCCGGTCGCTCAGCTGCGTCGAGGTTGCGAATTTCGTGCCGGAAAAGGTGGCGATCTTGGGCTTCTTGTCTGCACGCCGGGTCACCTCGACCACCATTTCGCGCAGTCCTTCGTAGCGGACGATCTGCCCTCCGATCAGGAAGGTATCGCCGGGGGTCAGCGACGCGGCAAACGCTTCTTCGACCTCTCCCAGTGGTTTGCCGCCCCGGTTGCGTTTCAGCCGAACCTTCAGCGTGTCCGTATCTTGGATGGTCCCCAGATTCATGCGAATCCGCTGTGCCGCGCGTGGATCGCGCAATTGCCACCGCCCGTCGGGGCGCTGCTGCAAACGCTGCCAGCGGTCATAGGCGCGCAGGGCGTAGCCGCCCGTGGCGCAAAATTCGAGACAGGCATCGAACTCGGGGCGGGTCAGGTTGGCGTATGGCCCGGCTGACACCATTTCGTTAAAAAGTGCGTCCGCATCGAACGGGCCAGCCGCTGCGGCGATCAGGATGTGCTGGCTCAGTACATCGCGAGGTCCGGGGCCGCGCGGGTCTCCGTCCAGATCATGCTCTCTGACGGCCTCAAGCGCTGCCACGCACTCGACTACCTCAAAACGGTTCGCTGGAACCAGTAGCGCCTTGGAGGGGGCGTTGTATCGATGGTTTGCACGGCCAATGCGCTGCACCAGACGTTTGACGTTTTTGGGCGCGCCGATCTGGATCACCAGATCCACATCGCCCCAGTCGATGCCCAGATCCAGTGAACCTGTGCACACGATGGCCCGCAGTTCACCACGCACCATCGCGCCTTCGACCCGCTCACGCTGTTGCCGGTCGAGGCTCCCATGATGAATGCCGATTGGCAGTCCGTCGTCGTTGGCCAGCCAGAGGTTGCGAAAAAAGATTTCGGCCTGTGCGCGGGTGTTGTGAAAGATCAGTGTTGTTTGGTGCCGCCTGATCTGATCCAGAACCGCGGGGATCGAATAGGCCGCGCCGCCCCCTGACCAGGGTGGTTTCTCATCGGTCTTGAGCATCGAGATATCGGGATCGGGGCCGGGATCGGCCTGAACGATGGCGCAAGGGTCCGGGTGGCGTGCCAGAAACTGTGCAATCGCCGTTGGATCCTCGACAGTAGCCGACAGCCCAACGCGTCTGAGCTGTGGGCATAACGCTTGCAACCGCGCCAGTGCCAGCATCAATTGATCGCCACGCTTGCTTTCTGCAAGGGCGTGGATTTCATCGACGATCACGCGCTGCAATCCGTCGAACATGCGGGGCGCGTCCTCGTATGAGGTGAGCAATGCCAGACTTTCAGGTGTTGTCAGCAGGATATGTGGCGGGTCTGCGCGCTGTCGCTTTTTCTGCGTGGCCGAGGTATCGCCAGTCCGGTCTTCGATGCGAATGGGCAGGCCAATCTCATCCACCGGAGTTCGCAGATTGCGCTTTATGTCAGCGGCCAGCGCCTTCAGGGGTGAGACATAAAGCGTGTGTAATCCGGTATGGGAACCGTCCGCCAGTTCTGCCAACGTGGGCAGGAACCCTGCCATTGTCTTGCCACCGCCGGTTGGCGCGATCAGTAGCGTGGCAGGATCGGCCGCGCGCGCATACAGGTCCTTTTGATGGGGATGAACAGTCCAGCCCCTTGATGTGAACCAGTTTCTGATCGGGGCGGGAATCTGCGTCATACTCGCAGAATACCCGTGTCCCAGCGGGACGGAAACGGCTTCTCAGCGCTTTTCCGTCAGGTTTCTGATTGCGTCTCTGACGGCCAACGGCAGGGACCTATCCAACTCTTCCGGCACACCGTCCAACGCACTCTCGACATCCTTTTCCAGAATGCCAATCGTGTTTTCAGTAGAGTATCCATCCCGGGCGAATTCGATCTGGTCGAAATTTGACGCGAACCAGTTCTGGCCCGAGCTTGTGTGGATCAACTTCAATAGCTTGCCTTCGTCGAGGTCGGAATTCTGCGACCACTCCAGCACCAGTCGCGTCATCGCAGTATTCGAAGCTGCCAGCAGATTGTTGAGCACTTTTGCCTGCATGCCTGAACCGTACGGGCCCATCCGATGGAAATGCGCACCCATTGCATCAAAAAGTGGTTGCGCGGCGTCCAGATCCGCATTGGTCCCACCCAGCATGAACGATAAACGCGCTTCTTGCGCGGCTATTTGTGCACCGGATATCGGGGCATCGATCAGGCTGACGGTTGGTGGTATCCGTTTGCGCAGATCCAGCACATATCGTGGGGAAAGCGTCGAGCAAATGATGATCTGCTTCAGCGTATCAATGTTTGCAAAGCCCTGAGCGCCAAACAGAACATCTTCGGTCTGGGGAATATCGCGCACGACCGTAAGCAAAATCTGCAAGCCGGATGCGAAAGCCGTTACATCATTGCTGACATGCGTGGACAGGACCCCGAATTCGGAACTAGGGCGTGTGTCGAAACCTCTGGCTTCAAACCCCGCGCGCAGCAGGGTGGCCAGCATCGGCGCGCCCATGCGTCCACATCCTGCAAGGCCGATCATTTGACGATATGCTCGTCCTTTACGAACATGTTGGCCCACGCCCGATCTATCAGGTCAGGGCTCATCTGATAGGGAATGCCCTCAAACTCGCAGATCGCGATCATCTGATCGATCAAAAAGATCGGCTGATAGTTCGCATAGATATTATTGATCGTCGGGTATTTGACCTTGAGCAGATGAACCAGCGCGGCCTCGTCCAGCGGCATGCCGCGTTTACGAGCGACCATGGCAAAGATCTTCAGGAAGTTCTCCTGATTCGGGCCGTCGATCTTGATCTTGAAGAAAATCCTCCGCAACGCCGCCTGGTCGAAGATCTCGTTCGGGTGAAAGTTGGTCGAGAAGATGACCAGCGTGTCGAACGGAACCTCGAATTTTTCACCAGATTGCAGGCCCAGAATGTCCTTGTTTTCTTCCAGAGGAACAATCCAGCGGTTGATCAGCGCCTGCGGTGGTTCCGCCTGACGCCCAAGGTCATCGACGATGAAGATGCCACCGGTGGATTTTAATTGCAGCGGTGCCTGATACGTTCGCGCGGTCGGGTTATAAACCAGATCCAGCATATTCAGTGACAGTTCACCACCGGTCACAACTGTGGGGCGTTCGCACATCACGTATCGGGTGTCGAACCGTTTGCGGCGGCGCAGGCTGTTTGGATCGTCGGGTTCCTGCTCGATCGCGTTGTGAACGATCGGGTCATATACAGTGATGACCTGACCGGCATATTCGATGGCGCGCGGAACATAGACATTGTCGCCCAACGCATCACGGATCCCGTTCGAGATCGAGGATTTACCGTTTCCGGGCGGTCCGTACATCAGGATTGAACGACCAGCGCTGACTGCGGGACCCAGATGATCCAGCAGGCTGTCTGGCAGAACCAGATGCCCCATCGCCCCGACCAGCTGATCACGCGTGACCTGAATGTTGCGGATCGATTGGCGTTTGACCTGTTCGCGATAGACAGCCAGAGGAACGGGCATGGCCCCGAAATACTCGGACTGGCTCAGCGCATCCAGCGCCCGCGCCTTGCCCGCATCCGTCAGCTGATACCCCATTTCGTTGCCGCTGTTTGCGTTCAGCGTACCGGTTGCCTCAAGCAGCTTTTGTTCCCGCGCAATATCGACCAGTTCCTGTGTTACGGAACCGGGCAGACAGATGGCTTCTGCGATCTCGCTGACAATCGATACGTTTTTCCGGAAAATAGTCTTGAGCAGAATGTCCCGCATCATCACGAGCGGAAGCTGCATTTCCTCAAGGCCCTTCGGGGCAGGGGGGGCCAGAACGGAAGTGG
Organism: Ruegeria sp. CF5; assembly: GCF_056537325.1. Taxonomy (NCBI): domain Bacteria; kingdom Pseudomonadati; phylum Pseudomonadota; class Alphaproteobacteria; order Rhodobacterales; family Roseobacteraceae; genus Ruegeria; species Ruegeria sp. CF5. The sequence continues at coordinate 137,585 of NZ_JBQFRI010000006.1, forward strand.
TTTGCATGTTCATGAGCGTCGCTCGTCTGTCAAGGTTGCACGTCAATTCAATACGGTAGAGGCCGCTTGTGGAAAATCTGTCGCAGATTTGTGGCAGGACAAAGGCGCAGGCAAGGCGCGTAAATGGTGGTTTACGAACCGAACATTGCGCCAAGTATCAGGTAGATGGCGAGTGTTCCCCCGAGCGTCAGGCCCATCGGAAAAAGTTTGCCTTTTTCCCAGCTTTCCCACTCGGGCGCGATCCGGCGCAATCCGGTGTATTTACCGATCCGATGCGCGGCGAAGGCGCCCAGAATCGTCGCGGTAAAAATTGCCATGAGCAGCCGAAAGTCATCGGTCCAGATGAACGGTGCCGCTGCGGCAGCGAATTTGGCATCGCCAGCACCAACTGCGCCTCCGGCATTTAGTAGAATGCCGATGATCAGAATGACGACCAGATGCAACAATTGCCAAGCATAAGACGGCAGGGATACCGCCAGTGGACCAATGTGACCTTGGCTCCATTCCTCGGACCACGGCGGCAGAACGAAAAGCCCAACGACCAGAAACACAACCGCCAACGCAACAACCGCGTGGTTCTTGATCCGCATTTCACGCATGTCGGTGAAGGCGACGTAAAAGCAAATTGGCAGCACAAACGGCAAAAACCATAGTGCCGCCGCAGCGGGGATGGCCATGGACCTATGCTTCTTCCAGCGCGCTCAGCGCCCGTGCAGCTTCATCGAAATGTTGCGGGTGCGTTGCTATCGCCTCGCGCAGCAGGTTTTTGGCTGTTGTCACATCGCCTTGTTTTACGGCGGAAATCGCCATCGTGTTCAGCAGCCGTGCGCGTTCCACCTGCGTCATGGGAATGACCGGCATGGAATAGTTTCCCTGCGCGCTGCGGGCCAGGACGAGGTTGTTTTTGGCCGTGAACAGTGACTTGTCCTGACGGATAGCCTCTGAGAACAGGCGCTCGGCGTCGGAATAGTTCCCGCGTGTGAGTTTTGAGTATCCCCAGTTGTTCATGACGCCCGCCGGGCGCGTGGTCAGGCCAACTGCTGTCTCATAAAAGTGATCGGCCCGTTTCCAGTCCTTGTTGGAATCGGCCACAAGCGCCTCAAGCCGATAGCGTTCGAACGATTCATGCGTGGGTGGAATCGAGTTCAGCACTTCCTTGGCGCGGTCCCACTCTCCACCACGAACCAGAGTATCGGCATAGTCGACCTTATCAGAAACGTTTGAGCCCTTCATGCCAACGAGCTTGGCCCAGGCCGAGGAAGCCTCGGTATACCTTCTGGCGCGGGTTAACGAGATCGCAAGACCGCGCTGCAAATCCGCCCGCCCCGGGTTCTTGCTTGCGGCCCCGTGGAAATAGGTGACCGCTTCGTTCGGATCTGCCGCGCTTAGCATGACGTCATTCAGGTTGGTTTCGTCGATGACGTTCACATCCTGAAATGTACGTTCAACTGTATCTTCGGATTTGTCCGAGCAGGCCGAAACCAGCAGCCCGAATGTCACCATGGTCGGAATCAGGAATGGATGGCGCATTTTTGCGTCCCCTACTGCACTTGCCTCAATCAAGGTGTCTTGCGGATGACGAAATCGCCTTCACCCCGCCGCACCAATTTAAATTCTTCTTCTTGGACATCATTATTAACAGGATTTTCCATTTTTGCGAGTGCTAACCGCAGATTGTCCCGGATTGAGTCACTTTCGCCATTGTCCAGTGCATACGCCCTTCGAAACACCTGCGCGGCTTCTGCGTATTCACCGGTTTCCATCAGCAGGACGCCCAGATTGTTCCATGCAACGGGCCAGTCCGGATCATCCTCCACGGCACGGCGCAGCAGGGTTTCTGCCTGCCCCAGCCGTTTCAGACCCAAATTGGCGGTTCCCATCGAGGTCAGGATTTCTGTCGTCATCCCGTCTTCCAACGCCGCCCGTGTGAACGCGTCGAGCGCCAGTTCAAATTGACCGGCTTCCATCAGCCTGTTGCCGACTTCCACGCCGTCTTCCGACTGGCCTTGCGGATCCACACCGGGAGGGAAGGGGCCATTTTGTGATCCGGGCTCAGTGCACGAAGCCACCGCAGCAAGAACTGCGATGGCTTTCAGGGAATTACGGAGGCGTGCATATGTTCGCTCGCCCAGGTTTTTCATTTCAGGTCGCTCACATGTTTTGCAGGTCCATGATGCCTTTCGCTGAAGGACCGACCAGAATGATCAGCAACGGCGGCACCGTTAGCATCATTGTGGCAAGTGTCATCTTGGTTGGCAACTTGTTAGCGGCCTCTTCCGCGCGCATCACACGTTTGTCACGCATTTCACCTGCATAGACGCGAAGTGCTTCGGCGATCGACGTACCGAATGTCGCCGATTGGATCATCACGGTCACGAACGAACTTACGTCCTGAACACCGCAACGTGTTCCCATGTCGCGCAAAACGGTGTCCTTGTCCTTGCCCGCCTTCATTTCATGAGCCACGACTTCGAACTCCTGAGCGATGTCGGGATATGAGGCTTGCGATTCCGCGGCCACGCGAACAATCGCCTGATCCAGAGACTGGCCCGCTTCGACACAAACCAGCATCATGTCCAGCGCATCCGGAAAACCGGCCGTGATGTTGTCCTTGCGCTCAGCGACGCGGCGCGTGACCCAGTATTTTGGAACCATATACCCCGCGATGCCCGGGCCGAGAACGCGCAGCAGCAGTTGCTGGCCCGTAAATTCCTGACCGCCTGAAAACACGGTTACAAGCAGAACGCCGAACAGCAGGCCGCCGATCCCCAATGCGAACTGGGCAAAGTGATAGAAACGGACCGCATCCTTGGACTGATATCCCGCCTGGCGCAACTTGAGCTGTACGGCAGACAGTTCCTCTTCGTTCTGCGGCTCAAGAAACGTCGCGAACTTTTCAAGTTGCTCGTTCCGACCCGCAGTACGCAGCCTGTCTTTTTTGTCCGACTTCTTGGATTTGTTCGAAGCTGCATTGCTACGCTGCAGCTTTTTCAACGGATCTTCCGGCTGGTTCAGCAAGAACGGAAGGGTCAGAAGGATCATGAACAGCCCCAGAACGCCGACGACGATCAGTGGTCCGAACTCTCCGAAGTTTTCTGTCAGAATGTCGTTGATACGGGTAAGAAATTCCATGGCTTGTCCTTACACCTTAATGTTGGTCAGCACGCGCATGACGATCAGGTTTACCGTCAGCATGATGCCAACAAAGAAACAGGCGGGGATAAACAGGTAATGGTCGACGACATCGTCATAATACCCGGGGTCGTTAATCAGAATGACACCGAGACAGACGAGGGGGAAGGCAGACAGGAATTTACCCGACCATTGCGCCTCGGCCGTGATTGCCTTGACGCGCCGGAACAGGCGAAAGCGTGCCCGGATCACTTTGGCCAGCCCTGCCAGAATTTCAGCCAGGTTACCGCCTGATTGCTGCTGAATGGCAACGGCCACAGCCAGAAAGCGAAGATCCTGCATATCTAGACGCGTCGCCATTTCCTTGAGCGCCTCACCAACATCGCGCCCGTACGAGCATTCATCGGAAATAATGCCGAACTCGGTCGCGATAGGGTCCTGCGTTTCCCGGGCGACGATCTGGATGGATGAGATGAAGGGGTGGCCGACACGCAAGGATCGAACCATCAGTTCAACGGCATCGGCCAGTTGCTCTTCCAGAAGGCCCATGCGCGTTTTGGCCTTTTTGCTGACCCACATGTAAACGGCACCGATTCCAATTAAGACAGACAGCGCCGCTCGGATCGGTGTTTCCGTGTTGGTTCCGACGCTCAGGCCCACAAATGCAAGCGCCGAAACCAGCGCCATGATCATGATCAGCTGCCTAGGCGTAAACGCAATCGCCGCTTTTTGTGCCTTATCAGCCAAAAGCGAATACAGCGGGATGGTCTGCGATTTCATGTGCTGCTGCATTTCTTTGCGCAGCTGTTCCAGCACCTGTTCGCGTCCGGCTCCTTTGTCGAGCATATCCAGGCGCCGATTGACCCGACTGTTCAGGCTGATCGATTTTCCGAATGCGACCAGATAGATACCTTCGACCAGGGCAAATACCCCGATGAAGATAAGGCCATAGATGAGGGGCTCCATGCTGATTTGCATAACTGTGTTCCTACATCGTTGTCGGGTCGTAAATGGAAGCGGGCAGGTCAAAGCCCCACAGACGGAAGCGCTCGGAAAAGTGGCTGCGAACGCCGGTTGCCGTAAAATGTCCGATGATCTTATTGTCGGGGGTCAGGCCCGAGCGCTGAAAGCGGAAGATTTCCTGCATGGAAATCACATCACCTTCCATGCCGGTGATCTCGGTGATCGAAGTCATGCGGCGTGAACCGTCCTGCAAACGGCTGGCCTGTACGATCAGGTTCACAGCGCTGGCGATCTGGCTGCGCACGGCTTTGATCGGCATTTCGATACCGGCCATGGCGATCATGTTCTCAAGGCGCGATATACCATCGCGGGCCGAGTTGGCGTGGATTGTGGTCATCGAACCGTCGTGGCCAGTGTTCATCGCCTGCAACATGTCGATCACCTCGGAGCCCCGCGTTTCACCGACAATGATACGGTCGGGACGCATACGCAGGGCGTTTTTCAGACAGTCCCGCGGGCTGACTTCACCCTTGCCTTCGACGTTCGGCGGGCGGCTTTCCATCCGCCCCACATGCGTCTGCTGAAGCTGAAGTTCCGCCGTATCCTCAATGGTCAGGATGCGTTCGGCATCGTCGATAAAGCTGGACAGGGCATTTAGCGTGGTCGTCTTACCGGAACCGGTACCACCCGAAACGATCACGTTCAGGCGGGTCGAGACTGCTGCCTGCAAATAAGCAGCCATTTCTTCGGTGAAGGCGCCGAAATTGACCAGATCGTCAATGCCCAGCTTGTCCTTTTTGAATTTCCGGATCGAGACAAGCGATCCGTCCACGGCAATCGGCGGCACCATGGCGTTGAAACGAGACCCGTCAGCCAGACGCGCGTCCACGTAAGGGTTGGATTCGTCGACACGACGACCCACCGCAGACACGATTTTGTCGATGATGCGCAGAAGGTGCTTTTCGTCCTTGAAGGTGATATCGCTGAGTTCCAGCTTACCGGCGCGTTCGACAAAAATCTGTTGCGGCCCGTTCACCAGAATATCGTTGATTGTATCGTCCTGAAGCAGTGTTTCCAGCGGGCCAAGGCCGGTAACCTCGTCATACAGCTCCTTGTTCAGCTGCGTGCGATCTTCGCGATTCAGAACGATATTTTTAGCTTCGAGAACCTCGCTGGCAATCGAGCTGATTTCGGCGCGCAATTCTGCCTCTGCTGCGTTTTCAAGCGCTGCGAGGTTCAGGTTTTCAAGGAGTTCCCGATGAAGTTCGATCTTGATTTCACCCAGGCGCTCTTTCCGCTTTCGATCACGGTCAGAAGAGGTTACCTCGGCGGACTTTTTTGCCACCGGCTTGCGGACAATGGCCGTTGGCTTGGCCGCCGCTTCGGGCGTGGTTGCCGGCTTTTCGGCCGCTGGGGTTTTGGCGGCAGCTCCTACAGGCTGCGCTGCAGGCTGTTTTTTGTATCTTGAAAACACGGCTCCCCCCTCGGGTTGGGTTTAGGCGGCTTCGGCGTCACTGGTTCCCAGGACGTGAAGTGATTGTGCGAGTTTTGCGATTTCACGGCGAAGCGGATTTTTCGCGGCCGAACTGGCCAGTGGCAGCCCGTGATCGCCGCTTTGCATGATCTGTTTGCCACCGTCCGGCAGCAGAAGGTCGATCGAAATACCCAGGCTTTCCCCCATACGCTTGACCCGGCTTTTGCCACTGAGGTCGGTAAACTTTGGTGCACGGTTCAACGCGAAGCGAAGCTTGTTAAAGGGCAAATCCTCGGCCTGCAGCGCGCGTTTCAGGCGCAGGGCGTTTTGGGCAGAACGCATGTCCAGTTCAATCAGCGCGAAATAAACATGTGCGGCATGCAGTACGGTTTCCGACCAGTGCACCAGGGTCTTGGGCATGTCGACAACCACATAATCGAATTGCGCGCGGGCCACGTCGATGACGCGCTGGACATCTTCGGGGGTGATGATGTCCAGCGGGACCATGTCGGTCGGCGCAGTCAAAACGTGCAACTTGTCTTCGAAGGTTTGCAGTGCGGCTCCAAAAACCTCGTCATCCATCGTTTCGGTTTCGGACAGCATTTCAAAGACCGCCTCGCGTCGTGGCAGGTCCAGATAGGTTGAAACACTGCCGTATTGCAGGTCGAGATCCAGCAGGCAGACGCTTGGCGCTTCCTTGGCCGAGACGGTGGCAAGTTCCCAGGCCAGATTGACTGCCATCGTTGTTGCACCCACACCGCCCGCGAGGCCCTGAACGACGAACATGGCGCCCTCTTTGGACTCTCCACTGGACAGGTTGGCACGTTCCGGATGCGCCGTTGCCGCGGGTTCGGGCCGATTCATTCGTTCGATCGCTTCCTGCAGCTCTTTTTCCGGCAGAGGGTAGGGGACGAATTCGTCGGCGCCCTTACGCAACAGCTGGTGAAGTGAGGCAGGAGAAACGTCCTCGGCGATCAGAACGACCTTGATACCTTTCGCTTTGGCCTGAGAAATGATCTCACCCATCAGTGAAAGGTTGTCTTCGTCTTCGCCATCTATGGCCAGCGCAATGAATTGCAGGGTTTCCGCTTCGGGCTGACTGAAAAAGGCAAGCGCCTCAGCAAATCCCAGATCGCCCCAGCTTTCCCCCAACGCGGCTTCCATATCTTCGATCAGCAGATCAAAATTCTGCACATCCCGGCTAACCGTACAGGCCAGAATTGAATTCGCGTCGTTTTGCGGCGTAGCGCTGGTCATTAACAGAATCCTCGTTGTAGAGACTTGGCCGGCCATCCGAGCAAACACAGTCGCCCCAAAGCGGTCAAAATGGCCGCAAGTCACCCATTGTTGAAAATGTTGCCCGGAAGTTTGGCGAGAATTTGGCGCAAAAGAACCAATTGTAGGGAATTGGGCGACGATGCCGCCCAATTACACAGTATTGTTATTCGTCAGCGAAGTTTCCGGCACGGCTTTGAACGGTGACGCTGGAAACAGTCGTCGCGCTGTCGATGTACTCTCGATAGACGACATGCGCGTATTTTCCGTCCAGGATATTCGGATGCCGATCGACGAAACCAGATACTTCTGTCACAGTCCGACGGTTACGCCGTTCGCGATCGGGCGTTGAGATCAGCGGCCTGTTTTCACCATAGGAAACAACGGCTTCAAGGCGAGACCGGGAAATACCCTGGCTGGCAAAGAACGCTACAACCGCTTGGGCCCGACGCAAGCCGAGGCTCTTGTTGTAAGCCGCGGAGCCGACCGAATCCGTATGCCCGTAAACCCGGAAGCGGACTTCGGGGAACTGCCGGATCCAATTTGCCTGCTGAGTCAGCGTCTGCTGTGCCGCAGCATCAAGCTTTGTGCTGTCGAAGGCAAAGTTGATCTGTGTCGGCACCTCATTGGAGAAGCGTTGATTCAGAATCTGCCCATAGGTCAGTTCACCGTTCATGACCTGGATATTGTTCAGATTCGCGTTGCCAAACGTTCCCTGATCAATCTCGTATCCAGCTTCCCGAGAACAGGCGGCGACTGCGACCGTTAGGCCCAGTGTGATGATCCACTTCTGCATTGGTCCTATCCTCCTATCAGTCCAGAACATAACCGTAGGACCCGCCAAAGTCCTGCTTGGCGACTTCTGCGGCGGCTCCGCTTCCGGCGCGAACGGTTCTGGACACGTGGCCGTTCAGGAACAGATCAAGTTCGCTTGGCGGTTTGACGCGGTCCGTTGGCAAGGCCAGTGCTTCTCCGCGTGTCGGCGATACCAGATGGGTAGTGATGATAATAATCAGTTCACTTTGCTCACGCTGATAATCCGCACTGCGGAAAAGCGAACCCAGAACCGGCACGTCGCCAATCCATGGGACTTGCGAGTTAAGGTCCCTGAAATCATCCTGGATCAAACCAGCAACGGCAAAGCTCTCTCCGTCTCGCAGTTCAACGGTTGTGGCGGTTTCCCGTCTGATAAAGCTGGGGATAGTGTCACCGTTGAATGTAAAGCTGGTGTTGGGGTCAATAGCCGAAACCGACGCGACCATTTCCAGGTTGATCAGATCACCATCCACCACCCGCGGAACGAACTTCATTTCTACGCCGAAGGGCTTGTAATCAATGGTGATTACGTTGTCTTCCTGCGGGACCGGAATTGGAACCTCGCCACCCGCCAGGAATGTAGCTTCCTGCCCGGACAGGGCTGACAGGTTCGGTTCGGCCAGACTGCGGACAAGTCCTTTGGTTTCCAGGGCTTCCAACATAAGCGCTACCTGGGTGGACCCGACACCAAAGCCAAACAGAATTGCACCGGTATTGGTTTGACCATTCGGAATGTTGCCGTTCAACGCTCTGTTCAGCGCATTTTGCGTGTTCAACGACTGGAATCCGGCTGTGACATCTGTGCCGGAGAAGCCAAGAGACGTTGTCAGCGATTTTGCCACGGCGCGGTTCATCTCGGCAAACCGAACTTTAAGCATCACCTGCTGTACGCCGCCCACATTCATCAGGTTCGAAACCCGCTCAGGCGCATAACGTTCGGCCAGCTCCAGTGCGCGATCCAGTCGCGCGCCGCTGGAAACGGTTCCGGACAGGACGATGCCATCGTTTGCCGTGCGAACTTCGATTTGCTCGTTCGGCAGAATCTGTCTCAGACGCTCCTTGAATTCGGTCACATCGGGTGCAACGCGAACTTTCACGTTTGTGATAAGATTTCCACCGGGGTCGAACAGGGTCAGTGTCGTCAACCCGGGGGACTTACCAAGGACATAGATCGTCCGGTCCGACAGAGAAGAAATGTCAGCAATCCCCGCGTTTGCAATGCTGAGCTCAGCAAAGGGTTGCTCGCTTTCTACGACGATCGCGCGATTCATCGGAACTTCGAGCGTTTCCGCCGTCCCGTTCTTCACGATTCGAAGATTTTCAGCCCAGGCGGCATGGCCGACCGGGCTCATAACAAGTGCCAACCCCAACAGGGTTGACCTGATCCAGGAACTTAATGTCATGTGACCTGCCTCTCCGATCACGCCTCGTTTTTTTGGGTCTTACGCCCTATGATGCCAGACTGTGCGCGATTTCCCGATTTTATGCAATAATCAAGGGTTTCTGGAAGGTTCCTTATGTGGATAATGGGCAACATGCAAAAAACTTGAGCCGCGCAAATTGCGCGGCCCAGGAAAGTTTAACAACTGAATAGCAGTCAGTTAGTTGGTGCAGGGGATCTGTTCGACCTGAATCTGACCGCCTCGGCGAACTCGGTTGGTGCAGACCTTTTCTTCGACCTTCTTGATGACCGGTGCAGCGGCTTCAATCCCTAGAAGTTTACGCTGGTCGACCTCGATTGCACTGGCGATCGTATCGTCCTGAATACCGACCAATGCCAAGGACAACCGCCCTGTGTTTTGCGCTTGGGCGAGGGCCGCGATCTGTTCTGGTGTGGCTGCAACGGTTACCGTTCTGGCGATGGTCGTGCCGGTTACGTCCGAACCCGCCGATTGGTCAACTGCAATCAGCTGGATATTGGGTTGAATAAGGCGCGTGATCTCACCTTCCACATCGGTAGAGATGTTGCGAAGTGATCCCGTCCAATACACGTCAACAGTGTCCCCTGGGCGCAGAAAACCGGATACGCCCGACGCCACATCCACGCTGATGGCGAACGCCCTCATGCCTTTTTCAAGTTGCGATGTCAGCCCTGCCGCCTCACCGGGTTTGGTGATCTTAACGGCCATGATCGCCTCGTCTTTTTCCATTGTCCGCAGAATGAAACGCTCGTTGTCCGCCTGATCGGGGAACAGAACGGCGATTTCAGTGAACGTTCCTTCGGGAATCGCGGTTTCGGGCCATCCGACCACGCGCACATCTTCCTCGGTCAGGCGCTCTCCGTATTTCAGGGGGCGGTTCGCCACAATGACATTAACAGTGGGGACGGTTTCGACCTGCGCGTTCGCCAACGCCTCAGCGCGCGCCTGACGCTCGCGCGCCAGTTCGGCCTGATGGGCCGAAATATAGTTTCGGGCCATGTAAACGGCACCCCCCGCCAACGCGACCCCAAAAATCAGGACAAGACCAAAAACAGCTCGCATTCACACACCTCGTTCGTATTCCGTCAAACGTGCAGCCGCTGGCGCAGTGCATTAAACAGAGTATTTCCTATATCCTAATTGTGTCGAAATAAGGGACAAATGCTCAAAATGACTGTTGCAAAAACGATATCCTGGCACTCTTACTGAAAAATATTCCCTGGCAAGTCGTCCTGATCGAAAAGAAACCGCGACCCGGATTGGATCGCGGCGGGATTTCTCGGGAATAGCGGGTTTAGCTGCCGCCGGTGCTGCTTCCACCGACGATGATACCGCCAGAGGTCGATGTTGTGCCTGTCGCTGTACCGCTGCTGACGGTCGTGCGGTCCAGAGCGTTGCCGACACTGCTGGACAAAGTTTCCGAACCGCCGGCGATTCCTACATAGGCAAGCGCCGCAAGGGCAACGACCGCAGCGGTTAGCACCACCCAGTCAACCGTCACAGCACCACTGTCTTCGTCTTTGAAGTTCCTTATAAATGTAATCAATTTGCGTCCCTCCTGGTGGCGCGAGCTTGCTTCAGCCTTCTCGTGCATGCGGCTGCGTCTCTCTCACGCGTTCCGATACCGTGGCATTAGGTCATCTTAGCCAGAGATGCGTGGCAAGAATTTGACCAAATCAGGTTGGATTTGCCGAAAAGTCGGGATTTTAAACGCCTTTTCAATGGGTTTTGCCAATTTGGCATATGCGAGGCGTGCCACCAGGCTTTGACAGTCACGCGGTATGGGATTTTGAATCAAAAAAGCTACGCCTCTGGATGAGGCGTAGCTTCTGTTTCTGCCGTGTCGGCAAATATTAGTTGCTGGAACCGCTGGTGCCAGCAGCAGTGATACCGCCTGAAACAGTGGAGGTGCCGGTGCCGGTGATGGTACCGGTGCTGACGGTCGCGCCGGACAGAGCTGTGTCAACGTTGTTGGCCAGACCTTCTGCACCACCCGAGATACCCTGGTATGCAACGGCTGCCAGAGCAACAACGGCTGCGGTCAGAACGACCCAGTCTACAGTTACGGCGCCGTCTTCGTCTTTGCGGAAGTTCTTGATGAACTTGATCATGTTACGTCCCTCCTAAAGGATCAAACTTAAAAATACTAACCTCGGCGACATTCGGAACCATCTCTCTCGTCGGTCCCTGTCCGTCTCGGTATGAAACAGAGATTGCCTATCAGGCGTGGCAGGAATTGGGCCAAATCAGGAATTTTTTGCCCGGACCTTAATTTTTTAGTTACGAATTTTACAAAGCATTGAAAAACAATGATAAAAAGTTTTTCACAACTTGTTCTGGGCAAAGCGTGCGGTGCAAAATGGTATCAAATGAGGCAAAACCGCCCCATTTCGCTTTGTTTCTCTGGTGTTGCGGGAGGAAATCGGTATCAACTCGCCTTAAAACAATAATAGTGAGGCAGGCAGATGTACCTCCGGAACGCGATCACTTGCGCCGGCATGCTGGCGCTGCTTCTTATTGGCGCTCAACAGGTTACCGCCACCGAACCCGAAACCAAAGGGGTCTACAAGCGGATCAAGGCACCAAAACCCGGCACTAGGCCAAAAATAACAGTACAGATCACCGCGGAGGAGCACGCAGCAGCCCCCTTTGCACCCAGTACAGGTGCTGAAATACCCTCGGCCAATGTTGTTGCCAGTGTCGCGCCACCGATACCGGCGGCACTTCCCGCGCCGACAAGCAAATATGGAACGTTCTGGGACAGGGTGTCACCTGAGCTGACCAGTGCAAGCGCGGGGCGGTTGAACCGGGCGATGCGGGCGTTGACTGATGCCGGGGTAACCTCACCACGCCTTCAGTCTCTGCAGAACATCGCGACCGAGCGTGGAATAGACATTCTTCGCTCTACGGTAGGAACCAATGTGTCTCCCGCCTTAGTTCTGGCGGTCATTTCTGTTGAATCAGCCGGCCGCGCCGATGCGGTAAGTTCGGCGGGTGCTCAGGGGCTCATGCAGCTGATGCCGGCAACTGCCAAACGGTTCGGCGTTTCAGACAGTCTCGTGCCGGCTCAGAACATTGCCGGGGGCGTAAAGTACCTGAGCTGGCTGATGGAAGAGTTCGGCAACGATCCGATTCTGGTTTTGGCCGGGTATAACGCGGGCGAGGGATCGGTACGCAAGCACAGCGGCGTTCCCCCATATTCCGAGACCCGCGATTACGTTCCCAAGGTTCTGGCCGCGTTTCAGGTGGCTAAAGCCCTCTGCGCCACGCCACCCGAACTTATCTCTGACGGGTGTGTGTTTCAGTCCATGAACGGCCAGTGAAATGAAAAGGCCCGCCATAAACGGCGGGCCTTTCTGATCGGTGAGCGTGCTCAGTTGACGATGGTTGCCTGAGTTGCCGCGCGCATCTCGTCCTCGCTGACGCCGTCGGCCAGCTGCACGATTTTCAGACCGCCTTCGACCACATCCAGAACACCCAGATTGGTGATGATGCGATCAACGACACCTTTCCCGGTCAATGGCAAGGTGCATTCCTTCAGCACTTTCGAGTCGCCGTGTTTGTTGGTGTGATCCATCACAACCACCACGCGGCCAACGCCTGCGACCAGGTCCATGGCGCCGCCCATGCCCTTGACCAGCTTGCCGGGAATCATCCAGTTCGCCAGATCGCCCTTTTCATCCACTTCCATGGCACCCAGAATCGCAGCGGCGATCTTGCCGCCACGGATCATGGCAAAAGACGTTGCGCTGTCGAAATACGCCGTCCGGGCTAGTTCGGTGATGGTCTGCTTACCGGCATTGATCAGGTCGGGGTCCTCTTCGCCTTCGTAAGGGAAGGGGCCCATGCCCAGCATGCCGTTTTCGGATTGCAGAGTGATGTCCTTGTCACCGACATAGTTCGCCACCAGCGTCGGAATTCCGATGCCGAGGTTCACATACATGCCGTCTTCCAGTTCCTCCGCCGCGCGGGCGGCCATCTGATTGCGGTCCCAGGGCATTATGCTTCCTCCTTCTTACGGGTGGTGCGCTGTTCGATGCGCTTTTCGTGCTCGCCCTGAATAATGCGATGCACATAGATGCCGGGCAGATGGATGTTGTCCGGGTCCAGCTCGCCGCGCGGCACGATTTCCTCGACTTCAGCGATGCAGATTTTACCGCAGGTTGCCGCCGGTACGTTAAAGTTACGTGCGGTCTTGCGGAAAATCAGGTTGCCGGTGTCGTCGGCCTTCCAGGCTTTGACGATGGCCAGATCGGCAAACAGACCTTCTTCCATGATATAGGTCTCGCCGTTGAAGTCCTTGTGCTCCTTGCCTTCGGCGATCACGGTGCCAACGCCGGTCTTGGTGTAGAAGCCGGGGATGCCCGCGCCTCCGGCGCGCATACGTTCGGCCAGCGTGCCCTGCGGATTGAATTCCAGCTCAAGTTCGCCAGACAGGTACTGGCGCATGAATTCTGCGTTTTCACCGACATAAGAGCTGATCATCTTTTTGACCTGCCTCGTCTGCAGCAGGATACCGATGCCGAAGTCGTCCACACCTGCGTTATTCGATGCAAATGTCAGGTCCTTGACCCCCGACTCCTTGATGGCTTCCAACAACAGTTCCGGGATACCGCAAAGGCCAAACCCGCCCCCTGCGATCAGCATGCCGTCCTTCAGCACCCCATCGAGCGCTTCGGTGGCATTGGCATAGACTTTTTTCATGGAATACTCCCCCAATGACTTGGTGATGGCGCAGGTTGTGCCGCCACGTCACGAGGAAGTCAATGAAACCAAGGGGCAATGGTATTTCTACCTAATGATGCAAGCCCGGTAGATTACCGGGCCCGCGTCATTGTTATTCGGTGGCCGCCTTCTTGGCCGTCTTTTTGGGCGCTGACTTTTTCTTTGGTGCGGCTTTCTTTTTGGTGCCCTTCTTTGCGGCCTTTTCCGCGATCAGGCCCAGCGCTATTTCCATTGTGACATTTGCCGGCTCCACATCCTTGGGCAAGGTGGCATTCACCTTTTCCCATTTGACATATGGCCCATAGCGTCCATCCAGAACCTGAACTGCGCCGCCGTCGGGATGGTCGCCCAGTTCTTTCAGCGGTTTTGCCGCCGCGCGCCTTCCGCGTCCCGGATTGGCGCGCTTTTCTGCCAACAGCTCCACCGCGCGGTTCATGCCGATCTCGAACACGTCGTTGGGGTCCTTGAGGTTGGCATAGATCGGCTTGGCCTCATCTGCCAGCTGATGCATCAGGTAGGGGCCAAAGCGGCCAAAATTGGCGCTGATCATTCCGCCTTCGGGGTGCTCACCGATTTGGCGCGGCAGGCTCAGCAGCGTCAGCGCCTTGGCCAGATCCATATCATCCTTGCTCCACCCGCGCGGCAGTGAGGCGCGCGGCGGCTTCTTGTTCTCGGGCGTGGGTTCGCCCCGCTGGACATACGGACCAAAACGGCCCGATTTCAGCCAGATCTCGTCTCCCGCGTCCTCGCCCAGCAGACGTTCATCGCCTTCGGCACCTTCGCCTGCGATAGGACGGGTGTAATTGCACTCCGGATAGTTGCCACATCCCACAAAGCCGCCGGTTCGTGAGGTTTTCAGATGCAATTGGCCCACACCGCATTTCGGGCAAATGCGCGGGTCCGAGCCGTCTTCGCGTGGCGGATAAAGCTGCGGCGCAAGCACCTCGTCCAGCTTGTCCAGCACTTCCGAGATGCGCAATTCCGACGTCTCGCCAATGGCGGCAGAGAAATCGCGCCAGAACTTGCCCAGCAGGTCCTTGTAATCTCGCTCACCCGCACTCACGTCATCCAGCTGCCCTTCCAGATTTGCGGTGAACTCATACCCCACGTATTGGCGGAAGAAATTCAGCAGAAAGATGGTGACGATCCGCCCCTTTTCCTCGGGGATCAGCCGGTTTTTGTCTTTGCGCACATATTCGCGGTCCTGAATCGTGGTCACGATCGAGGCATAGGTCGACGGCCGCCCGATCCCCAGCTCCTCCATCCGCTTGACCAGAGTCGCCTCGGTGTAGCGCGGGGGGGGCTGAGTGTGGTGTTGCAAGGCCAGAACGGCTTCGTTTTCGGACAGGATCGCGGCTGTCTTGCCGGTGCTGTCGCCGGATGCCTTGGCGAACTGATCGCGCAGCGAAGTCTTTGCAAAACGGGCCGGGTCGCCCTGCATGATCTGGGGCAGGCGCTTTTCATCGTCATCGGCCACATCATCGCGGCCTTCTTCATAGACACGCATGAAGCCGTCGAACATCACCACCTGACCGGTGGCTCGCAATCCGACCTGACCGTCGTCGCTGCCGATCTCGACGGTGGTCCGCTCCAGCCGCGCTGCAGCCATCTGACAGGCGATGGTACGCTTCCAGATCAGGTCATACAGCTTGCGCTGGTCGTCATCGGTAACTTTCAGCGCCTTGGCGTCGCGGTTCATATCCGTCGGGCGGATACATTCGTGGGCTTCCTGCGCGTTCTTGGCCTTGTTCTTGTAGATACGCGGGCTGTCCGGCACATATTCCGCGCCGTAACGGTCACTGATGGCATCGCGCGTGGCCGCAACCGCCTCGGGGGCCATGTCGATGCCGTCGGTCCGCATATAAGTAATGTAGCCCGCCTCGTAGAGCCGCTGCGCCACCTGCATCGCATGGCGGGCGCCCATACCGAACTTGCGGCTGGCTTCCTGTTGCAGGGTCGAGGTCATGAACGGAGCGCTGGGGTTTCGTGCAGCGGGCTTGGCCTCGACCGATGTCACGCTCAGTGCGCGGCTGGTGATCGCCTGCACCGCAAGTTCCGCCTGCGTGGCATTGGCCAGATCGTGCTTGTCCAGCTTTTTGCCTGCCAGCGTGACAAGCCGCGCCTCAAAGGTCTGGCCCCGTGGTGTTTCGAAAAGTGCCTTTACCGACCAGTATTCGACTGGTTTGAACGCTTCGATCTCCATCTCGCGCTCGACGATCAGGCGCAGACAGACGGATTGCACTCGGCCCGCCGACTTCGCGCCAGGCAGTTTTCGCCACAGAACAGGTGAGAGGTTGAAGCCGACCAGATAATCCAGCGCGCGTCGGGCCAGATAGGCCTCGACTAGTGGCATATCCACCTCGCGCGGGTTTTGCATTGCCTGCGTCACCGCGTCCTTTGTGATCGCATTAAATGTCACGCGGCTGACCGGCGTGTCCTTCTTGATCGAGCGGCGCTTGGTCAGCGCCTCCTGCAGGTGCCAGCTGATCGCTTCGCCCTCGCGATCGGGGTCGGTTGCGAGGATCAGCGCATTGTCTTCTTTCAGTGCGTCGGCGATGGCTTTGACATGTTTTCGGCTGTCGGCACCAACCTCCCATGTCATCGCGAAATCATCGTCGGTATCGACTGATCCGTTCTTGGCAGGCAGGTCGCGCACATGGCCGTATGAGGCCAGAACCGTGTAGTCAGGGCCGAGATATTTATTGATCGTTTTTGCCTTGGCCGGGGATTCTACAACAACTACAGGCATTTAGTGAAAAACCTCGCTCGACGGAATTGGCGCCTTGTATGGCCGTGCAAAATGTGTGGGGCAAGGGCAGATTGTCAATGCGTTCCGTTTGAAATTGGATTTTCGCCTAAAGATCAACACGATGGCTCGGTGTTTTTATCACATGTCCGGCTGTCAGCGTGCAGAGTGTGTTCCTTGTTGCGCCGGTCATCGTGATTCCGACCGGGTTTTTGCGTCAGCTGGCAAGCGACAGCAAACCACCCGCCTGCCGTCGTATCCGCCCGTCAAGTTCCAGATCGACCAGAGCGGGGCCTATTTCTCCGGCGCTGACCGACAAATCCCGGATCAGTTGATCCTCGGCCACAGGCGACGGCCCCAGAAGTCTGAGGATGCGGCTATGCAATACTTGGGCATCGCGTGGGTCTTTCACCGGTTGCGTTGCAGCCGGAGTTTCAGACTTGCTGCGGGAATTCAACGGCAGATCCGATTGTTGCCTCGGCAGAGCATCTATCACGTCCTGAGCGGACCGGATCAGCGTGGCCCCATCCCGCAGAAGCAGATTGCACCCTGCGGCACGCGCATCAAAAGGATGTCCGGGAACCGCCAGAACCTCGCGCCCCTGATCAAGCGCATCCCGCGCGGTGATGAGGCTGCCGGATTTTGCGGCCGCTTCGACGACGACGACAGCCTGAGCCAGCCCCGAAATGATCCGGTTCCGGCGTGGAAAGTGACGGGCCTGCGGAACGGTCTTCATTGGCTGTTCCGAAAGCCGCAGCCCCTTGTCTGAGATTTCCGCTGCCAGATTGGCGTTTTCCGCCGGATAGACGACATCAGCGCCGCCCGCCAGAACAGCCACCGTGCCCGAGTTCAGTGCCGCCATATGCGCTGCTGTATCAATGCCGCGGGCCAGGCCCGAAACGACGACATAGCCTGCCTCTCCCAGCTCTTTCGCCAGTGCCCGGGTCATGCGCGCGCCAAGGGAAGAACAATTGCGGGCACCGACAATCGATATCATGGGGCGTTGCAGTAGGCCCGGATCGCCAACCGCCCACAAAAGCGGTGGCGCATCCTGCAAGTCAGTAAGGGCATTCGGAAATTCGGGATCGAACAGGCACAACAGCCGTGCATTGGCTGCTTTCGCCGCTCTAAGTTCCGATTCAATAACGCCGGGAGGGCAGATTTCATAACCCTCTATCCCGGCAGCGCGCGCCATTTCCGGCAGCGCGGCAAGCGCGTTCTGCGCTGTCCCATGTTCACGCAGCAACCGCCGGAACGTTGCCGGACCGACCTTGCGTGAGCGCAACAGACGGAGCCAGGAAAACCGATCATCTTCCGTGGTGGGTGGGAGTGTGGGGTGATTGGAAGAAAGCTGCTCCTCGGTCATCCGTCGCTCCGCCTGATTGCAGAACCGGTTTACGGGTGGTGAGGTTAACGCTCGGTGAATCGAGGAAAAATCTACGAAAATTTCTGCAAAACTACTGCGAAGTTCCAGTTATGCCTTGGCAAAACGGAAGATAAACCATCCCGGGTTGCAGGTTGTCGCTTGGGGTGCGGCGCAGAACAATCCTGCGCCGCAGGTAGATTTCGAATCAGGCTGCCGATCCGCCCACCGTCAGCCCATCCATCAGAACGGTCGGCTGACCCACGCCCACGGGCACCCACTGGCCATCCTTGCCACAGGTTCCCATTCCAGGATCCAGCTCCATGTCATTGCCAAGTCCGCGAATGCGTTTCAGGGCCGAAGGCCCGTCGCCGATAAGGGTGGCTCCTTTTACTGGCGCTCCGATCTTACCATTCTGAACACGGTATGCTTCGGTACAGGAGAATACGAATTTCCCGTTTGTGATGTCGACTTGACCGCCACCGAACCCCACAGCCCATATACCGTCCTTGATCTCGGCCACCAGTTCCGCCGGATCGGCATCGCCCCCCAGCATTATCGTATTGGTCATCCGAGGCATCGGTTTGTGCGCATAGCTTTGCCGCCTCCCATTGCCAGTGGGGGCCACACCCATCAGGCGCGCGTTCTGGCGGTCTTGCATGTACCCGGTCAGAACGCCGTCCTCGATCAGCACTGTTCGGGAACTAGGTGTGCCCTCATCATCCACGGTGATCGAACCGCGCCGGTCGGCAATTGTGCCGTCGTCCACGACTGTCACGCCTTTCGATGCAATTTGCTGCCCCATAAGCCCGGCAAAGGCCGAGCTGCCTTTACGGTTAAAATCGCCTTCCAACCCATGACCAATGGCTTCGTGCAGCAGAATACCGGGCCAGCCGGGGCCAAGCGCAACCTCCATCACACCAGCGGGGGCAGGGACCGCATCCAGATTGACCAGAGCAATCCGCAACGCCTCGCGCGCCTTGCCCTGCCAGTCTGCCGGATCAATCAGCCCGTCCAGGCCAACGCGCCCGCCGCCCCCGGCGGATCCGCTTTCACGCCTGCCGTTCTGTTCGACAATGACCGAGATGTTCAGCCGCGTCATCGGGCGCACATCACGCACGCGAACCCCGTCGGGGCGTAGAATCTCGACCTCCTGTACAGCCGCGGCAATGGTGGCACTGACCTGCACGACCCGAGGGTCAAGATCGCGGGCAAAGGCATCAATCTCGCGCAGGGTTTCGATTTTGACCGGAAAGCTGGCGGATTCGATCGGATCTTCGTCCGTATAAAGCCGCGTATTGGTCGCCCGGGGGGCCTCGGCCAGTGTGCCGCCCCCGTCACCCACCGCAAGTCGCGCGGTCTCGGCTGCGCGTTTCAGGGCCGGTATCGAAACCTCGGTCGAATGGGCATAACCCGCCACATCGCGCTGAACCGCGCGCAGGCCAAACCCCTCGGACGCGTCATAGGACGCAGTGCGCAGACGGCCATCATCGAATACCAGCGCTTCGGATTTTCGCCGCTCGACGAACAGCTCGCCATCTTCCGCACCGTCGGTTGCCGACCTTAGTACGGCAAGCGCCTCGTCATGCGGTAGAGCGGTTTCAAATGGGCGAAACGGGGCTTGAGCCATCGGTTGGAACCTTTCCGGTTTGATCCAGATCAAAAATAGCGTCTGTTTGACGCAAGCATTTTGCTTTATCTACCCTCCGGAATATGGTTTTTAACGCGGTCAAAGACAACGGGAGAGGTGTGACCGATTCACGCCTTATCGCCAGGGACGCAAAGATCAAACGATCAGGACAGAATATGAAGAATGCTTTGATGCTTTCGGGGCTTTTCGCAGCCCTCTCCAGCCTGCCCGCAATGGCTCAGGAGCTTGAGATTATCGGCAAACCGGTTGATGGCGGCGTGGGCTTCCAGCCCGCAGCAACCAGTCTGGCCGAGGGAATTCAGCGGCTGGACGGGATGATTCTGGTTATCATCACGGCAATCTGTCTGCTGGTCGCCGGGCTGCTGGTCTACTGCATCGTGCGCTACAACCAGCGCGCCAACCCGACCCCCTCGCGCTTTTCGCATTACACACCGGTCGAAATCGCATGGACGATTGGCCCGATTCTGATTCTGGTGTTCATCGGCGCGTTTTCGCTGCCGGTTCTGTTCAAACAGCAGGAAATCCCCGAAGGCGAAGTGGTCATCAAGGCGGTCGGCAACCAGTGGTACTGGACCTATGAATATATCGACCATGATTTTGCATTCGACAGCTACATGCTGGGCCACCCGGCGACACTGGATGCAGATGCCCGCCCTGCGGATGCTGATGTATCGGCATTTGTTCTGGACGACGCGATGCGCGCCAAGCTGGCCGACGCAGGCTACGGCGAAGACGAGTTTCTGCTGGCAACCGACACCGCAGTTGTCGTGCCTGTGAACAAGATCGTGGTGATGCAGGTGACCGCATCCGACGTGATCCATTCCTGGACCATCCCCGCCTTTGGCGTAAAGCAGGATGGCGTACCGGGCCGTCTGGCAGAGCTGTGGTTCAAAGCCGAGAAAGAGGGCATCTATTTCGGCCAGTGCTCGGAACTGTGTGGCAAGGATCACGCCTACATGCCGATCACCGTGAAAGTGGTCAGCGAAGAGGCATATGAACAGTGGCTGGAAAGCGCCAAGGAAGAATATGCAGGTCTTCCGCAGCCTTATCAGGTCGCATCGAACTGATGATGCCACTGGGGGCGGGGTAAACTCTCGCCCGACGAAAGACGCAGGGTGCGCGGGATCCGCGCGCCTTTCGCCCCGGAAGGACCGAAAATGAGCGACGCAAGCATCAACGCCAGCACCGTGACCGCGAAGGGACACGAGGACGAGGCCAGCTTTGGCGATTATTTCGCCCTGCTGAAGCCCCGTGTCATGTCGCTGGTTGTGTTCACCGCGCTTGTCGGCCTGCTGGCCGCACCGGTTCCTGTGCACCCATTCATTGGATTCTGCGCCATTTTGTTCATCGCCATCGGCGGCGGTGCCTCGGGCGCGCTGAACATGTGGTGGGATGCCGATATCGACAAGGTGATGAAGCGCACCAAAGGCCGCCCGATCCCCGCGGGTAAGATCGAAGCGGGCGAGGCGCTGGCGCTGGGCCTCGGTCTGTCCGGCCTGTCGGTTATCATGCTGGGCCTGGCCACCAACGTCTTCGCAGGCGCATTCCTTGCCTTCACCATTTTTTTCTACGCCGTCGTCTACACGATGTGGCTCAAACGTTCGACGCCGCACAACATCGTAATCGGCGGCGCCGCCGGAGCATTCCCGCCAGTGATTGGCTGGGTGGCCGCAACCGGTTCGATGACTCTTGAGCCGTGGCTGATGTTCGCCCTGACTTTTATGTGGACGCCACCGCATTTCTGGGCGTTGGCGCTGTTCATGCGCTCGGACTATGACGATGCGGGTGTGCCGATGCTGACCGTGACCCATGGCCGCCGTGCCACGCGGGTGCACATTCTGGTCTATACCGCGTTGCTATCGCTGCTGGCTGTTGGCACCGCTTTCTCGGGCATCGGTGGTCCGATCTATCTGGCAGTCGCTCTGGTGCTGAACGCACTGTTCCTGCATGGTGCATGGAAAATCTCGCGCCGAAACGAAGACGACGCCGAGGCCGACAACTTCAAGGTCGAGCGTGGATTCTTCAAGCTTTCGCTGCTCTATCTGTTCCTGCATTTCGGCGCCATTCTGGTCGAGGCGCTGCTCAAGCCCTATGGGCTGGGAGGCTGGGGATGAGTCTACGCAAAACCCACGAACTGCATAACCGCCGGTTCGGCCGCAATCTGGGCGTAGCGCTGACACTGGCCGCGCTGATCGTCATCATCTTTGGGCTGACCGTGGTCAAAGTCACGCGTGGCGACTTCGAGATGCCGCGTGCAGAGGTGCAGAACTGATGGCAGTGTCGGGACCCCAGAAAACGGTCATTCAGCTTGTCGGCGTTGTTGTGCTGATGGGTGGCCTCGCATGGGCGGCAGTCCCTTTCTACAACTGGTTCTGCCGTGTCACCGGGTTCGGCGGCACCACCGGGGTGGCGCAACAGGCCCCCGATGACATTCTGGAGCAGACGGTTACCATTCGTTTCGATGCCTCGAAGGCCCGGGAAATGCCGTGGGAGTTCAAGCCGGTCGAGCGCGAGATGAAGATTCGTATCGGCGAGACCGGGCTGGCCTTTTACGAGGCCTACAACCCGACCGACAAACCGATTGCCGGTCAGGCGTCCTATAACGTGACGCCTTATTCGGCGGGCGGCTACTTTCAGAAAATCGCCTGCTTCTGCTTTGATGAGCAGGTTCTGCAACCCGGTGAACGGGTTGAGATGCCCGTGACCTTCTTCGTCGACCCGGAAATCGTCGACGACCCGGAAGCCAAGTATGTTCATACGATCACACTGTCGTATACATTCTACGAAATCGACCTGCCCGAGGGCTATGCCGCCCTTGACGCGCAGGCGGAAACAACAACGAACTAATGCCTGTAGGTGAGGGACGCTGATGGCACACGCTAAAAACCATGACTACCACATTCTGAACCCCTCGATCTGGCCGCTGATCGGCGCGATCGGCGGCTTTGTGATGCTGTTCGGAGCTGTTCTCTGGATGCACGGAATCACTCCGTGGATGTTCTGGGCAGGGCTGGTGGCCGTGCTCTACACCATGTTCGCATGGTGGTCCGAAGTGGTGGCCGAAAGCCGCGCTGGCGATCATACGCCCGTTGTGCGTATCGGCCTGCGTTATGGCTTCATCCTGTTCATCATGTCCGAAGTGATGTTCTTTTTTGCCTGGTTCTGGTCGTTCTTCAAACATCGCATGTATCCGATGTACGACTATGCCGGCACCGAATACATCCAGCCGGACATCCACGCGGTCGATCCGTTCCACCTGCCGCTGATCAACACTCTGGTCCTGCTGCTGTCGGGCTGTGCGATCACATGGGCGCACCATGCGCTTGTGCATGACAACGACCGCAAGGCGCTGATCAACGGTCTGGCCATCGGTATTGCACTGGGTATCGCGTTTACCTTCCTGCAGGCGTTTGAGTATTACGAACTGCTGGCCCATGAAGGCTGGAAATTCGGCGACGATCAGTTCTATTCGAACTTCTTCATGGCCACCGGTTTCCACGGCGCGCATGTCATCATCGGGACGATCTTCCTGTCGGTCTGTCTGATCCGAGCTCTGCGCGGTGATTTCACCCCCGAGAAACATATCGGGTTTGAGGCTGCGGCTTGGTACTGGCACTTCGTTGACGTTGTCTGGCTGTTCCTGTTCTTCGCCGTTTACATCTGGGGTCAGGCCCCGCTGATGTAACGCCGGTCAGACTGATCAATTGCAAAAGCCGCCCTTTGGGGCGGCTTTTTCTTTCTCAGGGCGCAAGATTGCGCCCGATACAATTGCATGGTTGCAATTTTACCCGCGTCCCTCTTAACAAGACGCCGGTTCAGCCCGAGCCGAAAAATGAAGAGATCTGGTCCCGATATGCGCCGCATCCTGTTCCTGCTGATTTTTGGCTTCGCCGGTCTGGCGATCCTGTTGTCGTTGGGATTCTGGCAGGTGCAGCGTCTGGCATGGAAGCAAGGCGTTCTGGCAGAGATCGAAGACCGCATTTCAGCTGATTCCGTGGGCCTGCCGGGGTCTGTCTCTGCCGAGGGCGACAAGTACCTGCCGGTTACAGTGTCCGGCAAGATGGAGCCGGGGGAAATCCACGTTCTGGTCTCGGTCAAACAGGTCGGGGCAGGGTATCGCATCATCCAGTCCTTCAGCACCGAAGACCGGACCATTCTGGTGGATCGGGGTTTTGTTCCGACCACAGCCAAACAATCCGAACGGCTGACGGGGCAGATGACGGTGACAGGCAACCTGCACTGGCCGGATGAGATCGACAGCTACACGCCTGAACCGGATCTTGACGATAATATCTGGTTTGCCCGCGACGTGCCCAATCTGGCGGCGGCGCTTGGGACGGAACCGGTGTTGTTGATTGCACGAACGCAAACCGACCCCGGTATTACGCCTCTGCCTGTGGATGCCGCAGGCATTCCGAACGATCACCTGCAATATGCAATCACATGGTTTGGTCTGGCTCTGGTCTGGGCCGTGATGACTGGTTATTTCCTGTGGCGCAACCGCGCCCCTTCAGAGAGTGATGAGCAATGAAATACATCTCAACCCGTGGCCAAGCGCCTGAACTTACCTTTGAAGAGGCGATGCTGACCGGGCTGGCCCGGGATGGCGGCCTGTACCTGCCTGCCGAAATCCCGGTGATGACGCAGGAAGAGATCGCGGCACTTGCCGGTCTGCCCTACGAGGAAATAGCGTTCCGCGTGATGTGGCCCTATGTCAGCGGATCGTTTGCCGAGGATGAGTTCAAAGAAATCATCGCCCGAGCTTATGAAGGGTTCGGCCACGACGCCCGCGCGCCGCTGAAGCAGTTGAACGAGAACCACTTCCTGCTGGAGCTGTTCCACGGGCCCACTCTGGCCTTCAAGGACTTTGCGATGCAGTTGATCGGTCAACTGTTTCAGGTGGCGCTGAAACGGCGCGGGGACCGCGTGACCATCGTGGGCGCCACCAGCGGCGACACAGGATCGGCGGCGATTGAGGCGTTCCGTGGGTTGGACGCGGTGGACGTGTTCATCCTGTATCCGCATGGCCGCGTGTCCGAAGTGCAGCGTCGTCAGATGACCACCCCTGCGGACAGCAATGTGCACGCCTTGGCCGTGGATGGCGATTTTGATGATTGTCAGGCCGCGTTGAAGGATATGTTCAACGATTTCGATTTCCGCGACAGTGTGAAACTAGCCGGTGTGAACTCGATCAACTTCGCCCGCGTTCTGGCGCAGATCGTTTATTATTTCTCCGCCGCGGTAAGCCTCGGGGCTCCGCACCGCAAAGTCAGCTTTACTGTTCCGACCGGCAATTTCGGAGATATATTTGCCGGCTACCTCGCCAAGCGCATGGGCCTGCCCATCGACCGGCTGGTGGTTGCGACCAACCAGAACGACATCCTGTATCGCTGCCTGTCGGGCGAGGGGTATTTCAAGGGCGACACCATCCCTTCGATCAGCCCGTCGATGGATATTCAAGTCAGCTCGAACTTTGAGCGGGCGCTGTATTATGCCTATGGCGAGGATGGCGGCGCCGTGGCACAGTTGATGGATGAACTGAAAAACGGCGGCTTCAACGTCAGTCAGGGTGCGATGGAAGCGTTGCACGAAAACTTCGACTCGGGAAGGGTCTCCGAAGAGGAAACTCTTGCCACGATCAAATCCACGCTGGCCCACAGCACGGAACTGGTCTGCCCGCACACCGCTGTCGGCATCAAGGTCGCCGAAGAACACCGCGCCGCTGATGTGCCGATGATCACGCTGGCCACCGCGCATCCGGCAAAATTCCCGGCAGCGGTCGAGAAGGCGAGCGACGTGCATCCGCCTCTTCCATCCCGCATGTCTGATCTGTATGAACGTCCGGAACGGGTGACCCGCATCGCCAACGATCTGGGTGCCCTCGAGGATCATATCAGAAGGCATATCGCTGAGTGACTGTCAGACAGGACCAACTGAAGAACGGCTTTCGTATCGTCAGTGAACATATGCCGGGGCTGCAATCGGCGGCCATCGGCATCTGGGTAACCGCCGGCGGGCGGCATGAACGGATCGAGCAGAACGGCATCGCCCATTTCCTTGAGCATATGGCCTTCAAGGGAACCGAGCGGCGTTCCGCGCTGCAAATCGCCGAGGCGATTGAGGATGTGGGCGGATATATCAACGCCTACACCTCACGCGAGGTGACGGCCTATTACGCGCGTGTCCTGAAGGATGACGTGGCGCTGGCTATGGATGTAATCGGCGATATCGTTCTGAACCCGGTCTTCGATCCGCGCGAGATCGAGGTCGAGCGTGGCGTGATCCTGCAGGAAATCGGTCAGGCCTTTGACACGCCGGACGACGTGATCTTTGACTGGCTGCAGGAGCAGAGCTATCACGATCAGCCATTGGGGCGGACCATTCTGGGACCGACCGAACGGGTCAGCGCGTTTTCGCGCGAGGATCTGTCAGGCTTTGTGGCAGAACACTATGGCCCCGAGCAGATGATCCTGTCTGCGGCTGGTGCAGTGGATCACGACGCGCTGATGAAAATGGCCGAAGAGATGTTCGGCCACCTGCAACCACGCAAAGGGTTGGTCGCCGAACCGGGCCGCTTCACCGGCGGTGAGGCGCGGCAGGAGAAAGAACTGGAGCAGGCGCATTTCGCACTGGCCTTGGAAAGCCCCGGATATCGCGATGACGCGATCTATACTGCTCAGATTTATTCGACGGCACTTGGCGGCGGCATGTCCTCGCGCCTGTTTCAGGAAGTGCGTGAAACGCGCGGTCTGTGCTATACGATCTTTGCCCAGACCGGCGCCTATGCCGATACCGGGACAACGACAATCTATGCCGGTACCTCTGCCGATCAGGTGGCGGAACTTGCCAACATCACCATCGACGAGATGAAGCGCGCAGCCGAGGACATGACACCCGAAGAGGTTGCCCGCGCCCGCGCCCAGATGAAGGCCGGGATGCTGATGGGGCTTGAAAGCCCTTCGAACCGCGCCGAACGTCTGGCCCGGCTTGTGCAGATTTGGGGCAAGGTTCCGCCGCTGGAGGCCACCGTTGCCAAGATCGACGCTGTGACCACGGCGGAAGTGCGTGAATTCGCGGAACAGATGGCTGTAAATGCTCCGACCGCTCTGGCGCTTTACGGTCCGGTTTCCGGCGCGCCCACACTGGCCGAACTGCAGGAGAGGCGCGCGGCGTGATGCTGTTAGGCAGACGCAAGCTGAAACTCGAAACCGAGCGGCTCAGCCTGCGTCCGCCGGTGCATTCCGATTTTCGTGATTGGTCTGCGTTGCGACGGTCGTCCAAAGAATATCTGACCCCTTGGGAGCCGATTTGGGCGCATGACCATCTGAGCCGCAAGTCGTTTACCAACCGGGTCTACTGGGCGCAGAGGTCAATTGTCAGCGGAACGGCCATTCCGATGTTCCTGTTTCGCCGCAGTGATGATGTGCTGGTGGGGGCGATCACTTTGGACAACATCCGCCGTGGCCCGGCACAGGCAGGGACGCTGGGATATTGGACGGGACAGGCGTTTTCGAGACAGGGATACATGCGCGAAGCCATTGGCGCCTTGGTGCACCATGCCTTTACGCGCCTCGACCTGAGCCGGATCGAGGCCGCCTGCCTGCCCGAGAACGCAGCCTCTCGGGGGTTGCTGGAAAGCTCGGGCTTCAAATACGAAGGCGTGGCGCAGTCCTATCTTCAGATCGACGGGCGCTGGCGGACGCATGTTCTGTACGCCAGTCTGCGGTCTGACCGGCGGGGACGGACGGACGCCGGATAGCGGCCCCTGCTTGCGTCTTTGGGCGCGGCCCCGAACACCATTCCGCATTCATACGGAAGAAGGGGCATGACTTGGGCGGCAGGTGCGCTACACTTGGGCCATGCGGTGGATTGTTGCGGGACTGATTGTGATCGCGGGTGGGGCGGCTGCGCAAGAGCGGCGGCCCAGCCATTGCATCGCCATTGCTGACGCAGCACCGGGCATCGAATTTCTGCACAAGGCTGCCTGGCAGGACCCGGTTCCCGAATTCTCGGTCCGGATCAGTTATATCGCGCATGCGTCCTTTCTTATTCAAACTCAAGGCGGGCTGAATGCCGTGACCGATTTCACCGGGTTCATCGGCAGCGCGACCCTTATTCCCGACATCGTGACAATGAACCACGCGCATGACACGCACTGGACGGCGCATCCCGATCCCGCGATTCCCCATGTGTTGGAAGGCTGGGGCGAGTTCGGGCAGGGCATAGACCACCACCTCGATCTGGGAGAGCTGCTGATCCGCAATGTCTCGACCGACATCCGCTCGTTCTATGGGGGTGTCGAAGAGAAGGGTAATTCGATATTCGTTTTCGAAGTCGAAGGGTTGTGCATCGGTCACCTTGGGCATCTGCACCATATCCCGAGCGATGAACAGTTTGCGGCGCTTGGCCGGATGGACGTGGTCATGGCGGCAGTTGATGGTGGCACGACGATGCCGCTGCCCGAAATGATCTCCGTACTCAAACGGTTGAAAAGTTCCGTCATCATTCCGATGCATTGGTTCTCCGGCTATTCGCTTGATCGGTTTCTGGCTGGCATTCGCGATGAATTCTCTGTCGTGCGCGATGGGGTCTCGGAGATCGAGGTTTCGCTGCGATCTCTGCCCGACCGGCCCACAGTCGTCGTGCTGGAGCCACAATATCTCATTGAACAGGAATAATACTTGTCGACGCGCCGCAGCTTGGGCAAGGAATAGGCATGACCCTCAGACCAGCCGACGAAACATTTGCTCAGAGCATCCGTGACAAGATCGGCGACGACCTCGTGCGCCCGGTCGAAGCGCGCTATCTGGAAGAACCGCGCAGGCGTTTTGCGGGGCAGGCCGGAGTGCTGGCCTTGCCGAAGAAAGTGGACGAGGTCGCCGCATTGGTGAAGCTGGCTTTGGACGCCCGGGTGCCGGTTGTCCCGTATGGCGGCGGGACGGGATTGGTCGGCGGGCAGGTTATGCCGGATGGCCCCGCGCCGCTGATGATTTCGCTGGAACGCATGTCGACGGTTCGGGCAGTCTATCCAACCGAGAATATTCTGGTGGTCGAAGCCGGTGCCGTACTGGCCGATGTGCAGGCGGCGGCAGAGTCCGCGAACCGGCTGTTCCCCCTGTCGCTTGCCGCGCAGGGCTCATGCCGGATCGGCGGTAACCTTGCGACCAACGCGGGTGGCGTCAACGTCCTGCGGTATGGCAATGCGCGCGATCTGTGTCTTGGGCTTGAGGCGGTCTTGCCCAATGGTGAAATCTGGCATGGGCTCAGTCGGCTGCGAAAGGACAACACCGGCTATGACCTGCGTAACCTGCTGATCGGGTCCGAAGGGACACTGGGTATCATTACCGCGGCGGCGCTGAAGCTGCATCCGCGCCCCACCGGGATCGGCACC
Organism: Ruegeria sp. CF5; assembly: GCF_056537325.1. NCBI lineage: Bacteria > Pseudomonadati > Pseudomonadota > Alphaproteobacteria > Rhodobacterales > Roseobacteraceae > Ruegeria > Ruegeria sp. CF5. The sequence goes on from NZ_JBQFRI010000006.1 coordinate 166,542, forward strand.
GCGATAATCGAAACTCCGTCGCCCGAAGCGGCCATCTCTCTGCTGGCGCTGGCCCGCGATCTGGTTGGCGAAGACGTCAGCGCGTTCGAATTGATCCACCGGCAGGGATTGCAGTTTCTGGACGAGGTTCTGCCCGGTATTCGCCAGCCATTCGATCGCGCGCCAGAATGGAGCGTTTTGATCGAGATCGGCGTGTTCGAGGGGCAGAACCATTTGACTCTGCTGGAAACCCTGTTTCAGCGCGCATCTGACAAAGGTCTGGCCACGGACGGCGTTATCGCCAACAGCGAGGCGCAACGTCAGATGCTCTGGTCCGTGCGCGAGAACATCCCCGAGGCAAACAGGCTGATCGGTTCGGTCTCAAGTCACGATATCTCGATCCCGATCTCCCGGATACCCGAGTTCATTGAACGCGGGGCTGGTGTTGTCGCAGGATTTGGGCCGTTCCGTATCAATTGCTTCGGCCATCTGGGCGACGGAAACCTGCATTACAACGTATTTCCCCCGCAAGGACATGATCGTGCGCAATTTGATGATCAGCGCGAGGCAGTAAAGCACGCGCTGCATGATCTTGTCGCCGAATTTGGCGGTTCGGTCAGTGCCGAGCACGGGGTGGGGCGGCTGAAAGTGACCGATCTGGAACGCTATGGCGATCCGGTGCGGCTGGCGGCCATGCGGGCCATCAAGGCGTCGCTTGATCCTGTGGGGATCATGAACCCCGGCGCCGTGCTGCGCTGAATCGCTCAGAGGCCCTCGAATTCACACAGGACATGAACGTCCATGCCCATCGCCTCAAGTGCCTTGCGGCCGCCAAGCTCGGGCAGATCAACGATGAAGGCGCACGAGATAATCTCGCCACCCAGACGCTCGATCAGCTTGATGCCCGCAGCAGCGGTGCCGCCTGTGGCCAGCAAATCGTCCACCACCAGAATCTTTTCGCCCGGTTGGATGGCGTCATCATGGATTTCCACGATGGCCTCGCCATATTCCAGTTTGTAATCCTGACTGATGGTCGTTCCGGGCAGCTTGCCCTTTTTGCGGATCGGTACAAATCCAACGCTCAGCTGGTGCGCAATCGCACCGCCCAGAATGAAGCCGCGCGCCTCAAGCCCGACGACCTTGTCGATCCTTTCGCCCGCATAGGGGTGCAGCATCTGGTCGATTGCCATCCGGAATCCGCGCGGGTCCGCGAACAATGTGGTGACATCCCTGAACATGATCCCTTCGTGAGGGAAATCGACGATGGTCCGGATGTAATCCTTGACCGTTTTGTTTTTGGGCATGGCTCATCCCCTGATGCATCGCGTAACCAACAGGTGTTTCGCCCATCGGGTCCGCGCACGCAAGAGGGGGAAGGGAAACTATCTTTGGCGCTTCGAGATCACATTCGGCAGACCGTAGTAGCGGTACAGAGTACCCGGCAACCACGACAGATGCGGTTTGCGCCAGTTGCGCTGATCACGCAGAAGAAATGCCTGAGCTGCATGAAGGTTCATTGCCTTATCCTCCGTTTTATTGTTAGGTGCTCGATATCTACATTCTCTATGCGATGTATATACAATGCATCTCTCAGGGAATCAAGTATCAGGCGGAGCAAAGGCGCGTGGCAAAGAAAGACGGCAAAGGTTCGACCAAGAAAAACAGTCAGTTGGTCTTGCGGTTGGACAAGGACGAACGGGATGCGTTCGTGGAGCTCTGCAAGGAACTGGATACCTCTGCGGCGCGGGAAATCCGCCGTTTCATTCGCGGTTTCATGAAAGAAAACGCCGGCGACTGAACCGTCTCAGGCAGGGCGGCGCAGCACTGCCGTTGCAATCCCCATCCCGATCAGCGTCAGGCCGCCAAAGCGGGTCAAGGCGGATACGACATTCGCGCTGCCCACGACGCTCCGCAGGCGGTCAGCCAGAAGGGCATAGGCCAGCGCATTGATCCATGCCAGACCAACAAATGTGGCGATCAGGATGACGAACTGGGGTGCCAGCACGTCATCGGGGCGCAGGAACTGCGGAACAAATGCGATGAAAAAGGCGATGGATTTGGGGTTCAGCGCGGTAACGGCAGCAGCGTGCCCAAACACGCCTCTGGCCGAGATATCCTGATCAGCTTCTGCCGCTTCCGTTGCCTTGGACGGTGCGCTGAACAACAGTTTTACGCCCAGCCAGGTCAGGTAGGCCGCGCCGATCCACTTCAACACCGAAAACAAAGTTGCCGAGGTCAAAACAAGTGCCCCGAGCCCTAGCAACGATGCGGTCATCGCAATCAGATCTCCCAGCGCCACACCGGTTGCCGACGCGACGGCGACACTCCGCCCCTTGGACAGAGCATAGCTAAGCACCAGCAACACGGTCGGGCCGGGGATTAGCAGCAACGCGGTCGAGGCTGCGACGAAAGCCAGCCAAAGATCCAGGGGCATGAGGGTATCCTTATCCGAAGTTCCGGCCGATCAAGCCTCGGTTAAAGGCCGGGGTCAAGCCCTTCGTGTTTCGGTTACCCGCCGCATCAGGGCTTCCAGCGGACCACGCTGGAATTTACGGGACCACAGGATGGCGTAAGCCGACGACAAGGCGCAGAAGCACAATGCGTATGCGACGATCTGCGGTGCCGTTAGGGTGCCGTTCAGTAGCCCGGCCTCTTCCAAAACGCCCATGCCGATCAGTATATGCGCCACATACAAGGTCAGGCTCTGTCGTCCCGGTGCAGTTAACAGCTTTCCCAGCCGCAGCCGCTCGATCACAGGCCAAAGCTTGAGCATCAACCCGATCACCATGCAGGCGCTGCCGGTTCCCGCAAGGATGTAGAACGGTCCCGGCGGGATGGACTCAGTTCCCAGCAGGGCGGCCAGATCAGGATCAGTTGTCAGATTTTGTGGGAGCAAAGCCAGCACCGCCGCACCAAAACCCCACATGATCAACCGGTGCTGCACACAAAGCGTACGCAGGTCGGCGCGGGCGATGGCCATCCCGATCAGCAGGAACGCGGCCCATGGCAGCACCGGATGCCAGCCATTGAAAAACGCGTTGTACAGAAAGCCCGGCAGGGTCCACAGGTCGGTGTAGCTGAGCGTGTCCCAATTCCAGCCCCGGTCATAGTCCAGAATCAAATGTGCCGCGACGCTCAGCGCTACGATGCCGACTGCGCCAATCCAAAGACTGCGCGCAGGGGCAGTCAGAAACATCGCCCCGACAAGAAAGTACAAGGCATAGAAATGCAGGATATCCGCATCGAACACCGCCATGTTGATCAATCCGACCAAGAACAGAAAAACCGCGCGGCGCAATAACTGCGAGGCTGAGACCCCGGACAGGCCAACACCGATCCCGGCCAGAACCACGAAAAGCGCGGCAGCCCGCCCTTCCAATGCGTCAACAAAGGCCGACGCCCAATCATCTGCCGGTGCAACCTGCGCGGCGATGCGGAAATTCACCAGAACCATGCCGCAAAACGCCACGAACCGCGCGGCGTCCAGCGCATTCAGTCGCGTCATAGAATACGACCGGCCACCGCATCCAGCTTGGCCAGCAGAGCCGGGTCGCGTTTTTCCGGTGCGGTCAGGATTGCGTATTCCAATGCGCGATCACAGCCATGCGGGCAGGGCGCACGATCCGCGCCAAGCAGCGCAGGCAGGCCCTTGACCAGCGCGCGCCCTTTCTCGGCGTTGCCGGTCAGTGTGGCGATGATGGCAGACACGTCCACTTCGCCGTGATCGGGATGCCAGCTGTCATAATCCGTGACCATGGCGATCGAGGCGTAACAAAGCTCGGCCTCGCGGGCGAGTTTCGCTTCGGGCATGTTGGTCATGCCGATTACGTCACAACCCCATTGCTCGCGATACAACTTAGACTCGGCCAGGGTGGAAAACTGCGGCCCCTCCATCGCCAGATAGGTGCCCCCCCTGTGAATGGTGACCCCAGCGGCCTTGCCTGCGGTTTCGCAGGCATCGCTCAGGCGCGGGCAAGTGGGATGCGCCACGCTGACATGGGCGACGCAGCCTGTGCCGAAAAAGCTTTTGTCGCGTGCAAAGGTGCGGTCGATGAACTGATCGACAATCACGAAATCCCCGGGGGCCATATGTTCGCGGAACGATCCGCAGGCCGAAACCGAGATCACATCCGTTACACCCAGCCGCTTGAGCGCGTCGATATTGGCGCGATAGGGCACCTCGGTCGGTGAATGGACATGACCACGTCCGTGGCGGGGCAGAAATGCCATGTCGACGCCGCCCAGTGATCCGGTCAGAATCTGGTCCGACGGATCGCCCCACGGCGTTTCAACCGTAACCCATTCGGAATTTTCCAATCCGTCGATGTCGTAGATACCCGATCCGCCGATGACGGCAATTTTTGTCTGAGCCACCTGTGCGCTCCCTGCTGAATCTTTGTTGTTGCCGGAAAATCTGTGAGTTAACGGCCGGTTTGGCAAGGGTGTGCACCGTGGCAAAGTTGCACGAGTCCGGAAAAAGCGATTCAGGGCATGCACAATTCGCATGGCAGTGTCCCGCCTGATGCGGTAGCTCGCAGGGCGATACGCCTGTAAAAGGGCGCTTTCGCGCGAACACGACAGATCCACAGGACAGCCCCATGCCCCGAGCCTTGCTGGCAAGTTTTGCCAATCGCCTAGCCATTCCCGATCTGCGCTGGATGCCGGACGAGGGGCTGACCCTTTCCCGCCTGCGGATCGAACTGCTGTCGGGCCTGACTGTGGCGCTGGCTTTGGTGCCCGAGGCGGTGGCTTTTGCCTTTGTCGCTGGTGTCCACCCTCTGGTCGGTCTGTACGCGGCCTTCATGGTCGGTCTGATCACGGCACTGATTGGCGGACGACCGGGCATGATCTCGGGCGCGACCGGTGCTCTGGCTGTGGTGATGGTGGCGCTTGTGGCGCAGCATGGGGTCGAATACCTGTTTGCGACCGTTGTTCTGATGGGCATCCTGCAGGTTATCGCCGGTGCCATGCACTGGGGACGGTTTATCCGGCTGGTGCCGCATCCGGTGATGCTGGGCTTTGTGAACGGACTGGCCATCGTGATCTTTCTGGCGCAGATGGGCCAGTTCAAGGTGCCGGGAACGATGGAAAACACCGGTCATGGCATGAGTGGTGGCGAATGGCTCTCGGGCATGCAGCTTTACACCATGCTGGGTCTGGTCGCGCTGACCATGGCCGTGATCTGGGTGATGCCGCGCATCACGCGTATCGTGCCCGCACCTTTGGCCGGGATCGTCGTCGTGGCGGCGCTGGTGATCGGCTTTGGTCTGGATGTGCCGCGCGTAGGTGATCTGGCATCGATCGAGGGCGGCCTGCCCACATTCCACATCCCAATGGTTCCGCTGAACTGGGAAACCTTCGAAATCATTCTGCCCTACGCCGTCATTCTGGCGGCCATTGGTCTGATCGAATCTCTGCTTACCCTGAACCTTGTCGGCGAAATCACCGGCAAACGTGGCGGAGCTTCGCAGGAATGCATCGCTCAGGGCGTATCCAACGTCGCCACCGGCTTTTTCGGTGGCATGGGCGGCTGCGCCATGATCGGCCAGTCGATGATCAACGTGAAATCCGGCGGCCGCACCCGTATCGCCGGGATCGCTGCCGCCCTGTTCCTGCTGGTGTTCATCCTGTTCGCCTCGCCCCTGATCGAGCAGATTCCGCTGGCCGCTCTGGTTGGTGTGATGTTCATGGTGGTGATCGGGACCTTTGCCTGGAACTCGTTCAAGATCATGCGCAAGGTGCCGCTGATGGATGCGTTCGTCATCGTGCTGGTGACCGTCGTGACCGTGATGGAGGACCTCGCGGTTGCCGTCGTCGTCGGTGTGATCGTCTCAGCGCTGGCATATGCGTGGAACAACGCCAAACGCATCCACGCGATCACCCGTGAATCTGAGACCGAAAAGGGCGCAAAAGTTTACGAAGTTCAGGGCCCGCTGTTCTTTGGATCCTCCGAAGGCTTTGTGGAACTTTTCGACGTGCCAAATGACCCTGACGTTGTAATCGTTGATTTCGCGGAAAGCCGTGTCGTGGATCAGTCCGCGTTGCAGGCTATCGAAGCGATTGCAGCGAAATACGAGGCGGCGGGTAAGCGCGTCATGCTTCGGCACCTCAGCCGGGATTGCCACAAGCTGCTGAACAAGGCGGGTCACCTCATGGTCGACAGCGACGACGACCCGGATTACGCGCTGGCTGTGGATTATTCGGTCCGGACCGGAATTCTGGGCGGTCACTGACGTATTGGAAAGGCGGCCTGAGGGTCGCCTTTCAATTTGGTGCCAGACGTTCCAACCTATCTATATCACCGGATAGAAGGGCGCTTTCGGCGGCACCAACCTCTTGAGGTGGCCAGTCCCACCAGCCAAGCGCTTCCAGTCTGGCGATCACATCCGCTTCAAAACGGTATCGCCGCACCTCTGCGGGGTTTCCAGTGACGATTGCGTAAGGTGGGATATCACCTCGGACAACCGATCCGGCACCAATGATTGATCCGTTGCCGATCCGGGTTCCAGGCAGAATCAGTGCGCCATATCCGATCCACACGTCATGCCCGATGATCGTATCCCGCGTATCGGGCTGGTATCCCGACATCCTGTCAGGATCGAAGACAGGAAAAGGAAAACAGGTCAGTCCCGTCATCGCGTGATTGGCCGAAGATGTAATGAACCGAACGCCATGAGCAATCTGGCAAAAATTGCCCAAGCTCAGTTTTTCCTTCGAAAACGGAAACAGATAAGGGGCCAGTCGTGCCCCCCAATCCTCGGGCGGGTCAAAATCTGATGCGTAGCTGAAGGCCCCGGCCTCAAACCGTGGATGATCGACCGCCTCGGACAAAAACACCGTGCCCTTGTGGTCGGTCCCATCGGGCAGGGTAACCGGGTATCTGCGATGAGGATCAGGCAGTGGCATCAGTCGTCAGGCCTGGACAGGCTGAATAGCTCGGTCACAACCGAATAATCGCGATACCCAAGCCGGGCCAGCGGCTGAAATCTGGTGACATCAAACTTTCCGTCCTGCAAACAGTCGTCGCGCAGGTGCACGCCTGTGACCTCGCCAAAGACAACGCGGTTGGCCTCTCCCGGCAGGGTCACGATTTGTGTGAGTTTGCATTCCAGCGATGCGGGCGCGCCTTCGATCCGCGCGCAGGGGATGGTTTCGCACTCAATCGGGGTTAGCCCTGCGTGTTCGAACTCGTCTACATGTTTGGGCAAGCCTGCGGAACTGGCGTTCATCGCGTCCCGATGGGCATGTGCCACGACATTGACGCAAAACACCCCGGTCGCCTTGATATTGGCGATGCTGTCCTTTCCCCCATCCTGATCGTGTTTGGTGCCTGTTGTGGCAAACATCACTTGTGGCGGGGTGTAGGCGACACCGTTGAAGAAGGAATAGGGGGCCAGGTTGTTGATCCCGTCCGCATCCCGGCTCGATATCCAGCCAATGGGCCGGGGGGTAATGATGGCGTTGAACGGATTGTGCGGCAAACCATGGCCGTCTTCGGGGCGATAGAACATCTTTTCTCCAAGCGTTTGCCCAAGGCGTAACGAAGTGCTAGGGCGAATTCCAGCAAGGAAAAGAGGGCAGGGGTGCAGCAATTCGTAATCAGGCCGGAGGAGCCGGGTGATTGGTGGGAGGTCGAGGCCCTCTATGACCTGTGCTTTGCGCCGGGGCGCGAGGCGCTGTCGTCATACCGTTTGAGGGATGACGTGCCGCCCGTATCCGGCCTGTCCATGGTCGCTCGTGATACTGGCGGGATATTGGCGGGGGCCATCCGGTTCTGGCCGGTGCATGTCGGGGAACATGACGCCCTTTTGCTTGGACCTGTTGCCGTGCACCCGACTCATCAGGGCGAAGGTCTGGGCGGTTTTCTGATCCGCGAAGGTGTCGAAGCGGGCCGCGGCAAGGGCTGGCAGCGCGTGATTCTGGTGGGTGACGCCCCTTATTATTCTCGCTTTGGTTTCGATCGGCTGGGCGGCGTGGAAATGCCGCCGCCGACCAACCCTGACCGGGTTCTGGGGATGGAACTGGTATCCGGTTCATGGCGCGATATTTGCGGTTCCGTGACCCGCTGGAGCAAATAAACCATTGAATCCGGGCACTCGTGACACGATGTCTTTCATAGACGGAGGTGCGCGACGTGCAGGATGTTGTTCTGGTCGAAACGGTGGATACGGAAGCAGAGCTTGACCGGTTGGCGGATCGCTACAGATCGGCAGGCGGATCGGGTGTCAAGTTGCTCAACCATTTGGGCGGCAAGGCTGAATCTCTGCTGGAACAACTTCCGCCGCAGGTGCGCAACGGTTTGTACGATGCCACCGAAGGTGCGTTGCGTATTGCCCTGCATGCAGCCCAGACGTCGCGGCGCGCGGTTCCGGATCAGCAGCCTTGGGTGAATACCGCTGTTACAACCGCAATGGGTGCAGCAGGCGGCTTTGGCGGCTTTTCAACCGCATTGATGGAGCTTCCGGCAACGACAACCATGTTGTTGCGCTCAATTCAGGGCGCTGCGGCAAAAGAAGGTTTTGACCCGGCGTCCGACAGCGTGAGATTTGATTGCATCCGCGTACTTTCCGCTGCGGGACCGCTGGCCGACGATGATGGGGCCGATCTGGGGTTCTACTCGGTACGTCTGACGCTAACCGGCCCTGCCGTCCAGCGTCTGATCTCTGTTGTAGCGCCGCGTCTGTCGGTGGTTCTGGGGCAAAAGCTTGCGGCTCAGTCGGTTCCCGTTCTCGGGGCTTTTGCCGGGGGTGGCACGAATTACGTTTATTCGCGCTATTACCAACAGATTGCCCGGGTGCATTTTGGCCTGCGCCGTCTGGCCATAGACGCCGACATACCGCATGACGAGTTGGTTCAAAGACTGGTCAAACGCCTGCCTGAAAGGGCGATCTAGATCAGCATATTTGGTTGATTCCTCAATATATGGTATGGTGCCAGTGTCTGGCCGCGATATCCGGCCGGTATGTGTCTTGAGGGGCCGAGCCTTTGTTCAACACGATTCTGCGGAAAGTACGATGAACGCCAGACTGCCGGCGGATATGTTGCAAAGGCCCGGTGCCTACCCGGTTCAGCCGCAATATGGTGCGATTTGTTACAGGTTCGATCATGGGGATTTACGTATCCTTCTGATCACCACACGTGAAACGGGGCGCTGGATCGTGCCAAAGGGCTGGCCGATCGACGGGTTGAAACCCGCCAAAACAGCCGAGTGGGAGGCGTGGGAAGAAGCCGGGGTCGTAGGGTCGTGCGAGGCGCAGAGCATTGGCCGCTATACCTACCTGAAACGGCGCCCGAGCAAGGGAAATGTGCTGTGTGCGGTCGAATTGTTTCCCGTTCGGGTTGAAAGTCTGGCGGAAAGTTTCCCGGAACGGACCGAGCGCAGACGCAAGTGGTTTTCGCCCAAAAAAGCGGCAGCGCGCGTACACCAACAGGACCTCGCCAGAGTTTTACTCGATTTTCACTGCAAATTGCGGGATCTATCGGCTATGATGTCTTGATCTCGCCTTTTTGGTCAGTATCTATTTCGCAACCATCCATTTTGGACAAACCATGATTCAATACGCGTTGAAATGCAGCAACGGACACAGCTTTGACAGCTGGTTTCAGTCTGCCGAAGCCTACGACAAGCTTTCGGCGGCCGGAATGGTGTCCTGTGCGGTTTGCGGTTGCGCGGAAGTCACCAAGGCAATCATGACGCCCAGTGTGCGACCTGCGCGCCGGATTGAGGCTGCACCCGTTGCGGAAACGGCAGAAGATTCACTGGCTCAATCCCGGGATGTTTCGACGGTGCTGGCTGAACTGCGGCGCAAAGTCGAAGAAAATTCCGATTATGTCGGTAAGGATTTCGCCTCCGAGGCCCGGAAGATACATTTGGGCGAGGCGCCTGAACGGGCGATCTATGGCGAAGCCAAACCTGACGAGGCTAAGGCGCTCATTGACGATGGCGTGCCAGTGGCACCGCTGCCGTTCATGCCCAGCAGAAAGACAAACTGATCCATGCATGTACTGATTACCGGGGCCAATCGCGGGATCGGCAAGGCTCTGGCGGAACACCTGCGTGCCCGTGGGGATGATGTCACCGGCACCGCACGGGATGGTGCGGCAGACATTGTGCTGGATGTCACCGATCCGACCCAGCAGGCAGCAATGGCAGCAAAGCTGGAAGGCAAGCCGCTGGATTTGCTGGTGTGCAATGCCGGTGTCTATCTGGACAAGGGGCAGGGGATCGACGGTTATCCGGCGGAAATGTGGGCGCAGACCTTTGCCGCGAATGTGACGGGTGTGTTTCTGACCGTTCAGGCCCTGTTGCCCAACCTGCGCATGGCCGGCGGTAAAATCGTGATCATTTCCTCCCAGATGGCGTCTCATACGCGTGCGCCGGGCGGCAGTTATATCTATCGCGCTTCAAAGGCGGCGGCACTCAATCTGGGGCGCAATCTTGCCACGGACCTCCGGGGCGATGGGATTGCCGTCGGGATCTATCACCCCGGTTGGGTGCAGACAGATATGGGCGGAGCAGCCGCCGACATCCACGTCAACGAGGCCGTGTCGGGCCTTGCCGAACGGTTCGATGGGCTTTCGCTTGAAACCACGGGCTGTTTTGAAACCTGGGATGGACAGGCGCACGCCTACTGACTGGTCAGCGCGGCCTTTGGAATTTCGTAAACCTCGCCGGGATCGATGAAAATCACCAGAATGTCGCCGCGCGATTCCGAGGTGATGGGCGATGTTGAACTGGTCGAGACCGCCTCGGCACCTTCGAAATAGATGCGTCGCACTTCGCCGGTGCCAAGCTGCACGGCAAGCGTTGCGGTGCCGTCATCCTTGCGGCGCAGCTCGGCCGGGCAGTTTTCCAGCGGCTGGCCCGCCAGCGCGGTGCAGGGAACCGTGCCCAGCGAATTCTGTCCGTCCGTACCGGAAAGGGTGGCAACCTGTGCGGTGGCCGGGGAAGACAGCAGCGCAAGGGCAAGAATGAAGCGGTACATGGGTAACCTTTTGGTAAACAGTATTTCCGTTACGCTCGCACCCCTGCCGGGCAATGTAAAGCGGCCCCGCGCCGCAGGCAGAACCTGTTTGGCCACTTGCCCTTGCGGCCCCCCTCGCATATGAGGCACGGGATCGGAATTCCAAGGCGCGGAGACACTGGCCCCATGCCCGTACTCGTGATGAAATTTGGCGGCACCTCTGTTGCTAATCCTGACCGCATCCGCCGCGCGGCGAAACGCGTTGGCGTAGAAGTGGCCAAGGGCTATGACGTGATCGTCATCGTCTCGGCCATGTCGGGCAAGACCAACGAACTGGTGGGTTGGGTCGATGAAATCTCGCCGCTTTATGATGCGCGCGAATATGATGCCGTTGTATCGTCTGGCGAAAACGTGACTGCCGGTCTGATGTCGCTGACGCTGCAGGAAATGGATATCCCGGCTCGCAGCTGGCAGGGCTGGCAAGTGCCGCTGATCACCAACGGCGCGCATTCGGCTGCCCGGATCGAAGAGATTCCGACCGACAATATCAACCAGAAATTCGCCGAAGGCATGAAGGTTGCCGTGGTCGCGGGCTTTCAGGGTATCAGCCCCGAGGGGCGCATTACCACGCTGGGTCGTGGTGGTTCGGACACCACTGCGGTGGCCTTTGCGGCGGCCTTCGATGCCGAACGGTGTGACATTTATACGGACGTGGACGGTGTCTATACCACCGACCCGCGTATCTGTGAAAAGGCCCGCAAACTCGATAAGATTTCGTTCGAGGAAATGCTCGAACTGGCCTCGCTGGGGGCCAAGGTGCTTCAGACCCGCTCGGTCGAGCTGGCGATGCGGTACAAGGTGAAATTGCGCGTCCTCTCAAGCTTTGAGGAACAATCCGACGAGGCCGGTACGCTGGTCGTCGACGAGGAGGAAATCATGGAATCCAACGTAGTCTCCGGTGTGGCCTATTCCCGCGATGAGGCCAAGATGACCGTTGTGTCGGTCGCCGACCGCCCCGGTATCGCCTCGACGATCTTTACCGCGCTCAGCGACGAGGGCGTGAATGTGGACATGATCGTTCAGAACATCTCGGACGAGGGGCGCACGGACATGACCTTTTCCTGCCCAACCGATCAGGTTGCGCGGGCGGAAAAAGCGCTGTTGGGAATCAAGGAGCGTGGCGAGCTGAACTATGCTGATCTGGTTGCCGATAACGATGTCTGCAAAGTGTCCGTGGTCGGGATCGGAATGCGCTCTCAATCCGGTGTGGCGGCCAAAATGTTCAAGGTACTCTCGGATGAGGGGATCAACATCAAGGTCATCACAACCTCCGAGATTAAAATTTCCGTTCTCGTAGATCGGAAATACATGGAACTTGCCGTTCAAGCACTGCATGATGCCTTTGAACTGGACAAGGCGGCCTGAGCATTTCTGCCAGGGACTTGCCTGACACCTGAATGTGATTGGGCCATGGCAGACGGCACAGAATCAGAATCCCGCAAGCTGCTGGGGCGGCTGCGCGAAGAAATGGCGAGCGAGGCCGCCGGTCAGGAACGTCTTGACCGGATCACACATCTGATTGCGGACAGCATTCTGTGCGAGGTCTGTTCGATCTATCTGTTCCGCGACGAAGAAACGCTGGAGCTTTGCGCGACCGAAGGTCTGGCACCCGAGGCGGTGCACCAGACCCGTATGCGCATGGGTGAGGGGCTGGTGGGCCGCGTTGCCAAATACGGCAAGGTGGTCAACACCGCGGATGCCCCCTCGGCCAAAGGCTTCCGCTACATGCCGGAGACGGGAGAAGAGAGGTTCTCTTCCTTTCTTGGTGTTCCGGTGCAGCGTCTGGGCGAAAAGCTGGGCGTTCTGGTTGTGCAGTCCCGCGAGGCGCGGGAATTCTCCTCGGACGAGGTTTATGCTCTGGAAGTGGTGGCGATGGTTCTGGCCGAGATGGCCGAACTTGGCGCCTTTATCGGCGAAGGCGCAGCCCTGTCCCCATTGCACCAGCAATCCGTCGTGCTCAAGGGAGGCCCGGCGCAGGAAGGCTCTGCCGAGGGCCACGTCTGGCTGCACGAGCCGCGCGTCGTTGTCACCAACCCGATCGCGGACGACCCGCAACGTGAACTTCAACGCCTGACTGAATCGGTCGAGGAACTGCGCGTTGGTGTCGACAAGATGCTCGAAATCTCGCAGGGCGGCGACAAGGAGCAATTGCAGGTTCTTGAAGCCTACAGAATGTTTGCCAACTCCAAGGGCTGGATGCGGCGCATGGAAGAGGATATCGCGCGCGGCCTCAGTGCCGAAGCCGCAGTCGAGAAGGAACAGTCACAGGCCCGCGCAAGGATGAGTCAGGTCACTGACCCCTATTTGCGCGAACGCTTGGCCGATCTGGATGATCTCAGCAATCGCCTGCTTCGCATTCTGACGGGGCAGGGCAACAATACCGGGTTGGAACTGCCGCCCGACCCGATTCTGATCGCCCGCAATATCGGCCCGGGCGATCTGCTGGAATATGGGCGATCCCTCAAGGGCATCGTGCTTGAGGAGGGTTCGGTTGGTAGTCATGCCACCATTGTGGCCCGTGCATTGGCGATCCCTCTTGTCGTTCATACCGGCCGGATCACGACCGAGGCACTGAACGGCGACCACATCCTTGTGGACGGGGATCAGGGCGTTGTGCACCTGCGCCCCGAAGATACGGTTGTCGGTGCATTTCGTGACAAGATCGCCATGCAGGCAAAGGCGCAGGAACGCTATGCGTCGATCCGCGAACGCCCTGCCGTCACGAGGGATGGTGAACGGGTCAACCTTGTAATGAACGCGGGCCTGATGGCCGATCTGCCATCGCTGGACAACTCGGGGGCCGAAGGTGTTGGGCTTTTCCGGACCGAGTTGCAGTTTCTGATCCGGAACCAGATGCCCAAACGCTCCGAGCTGGTGGCGTTGTATCAACGGGTTCTAGACGCGGCTCATGGCAAAAGGGTCGTCTTCCGCACGCTGGATATCGGGTCGGACAAGGTTCTGCCCTATATGAAACATGTGGCCGAGCCGAATCCGGCGCTGGGCTGGCGCGCCATCCGGGTCGGGTTGGACAAGCGCGGCGTTATGCGCATGCAGCTTCAGGCGCTGATCCGCGCGGCCAACGGCCGCCCGCTGACCATCATGTTCCCCTTCGTTGCGCAGGCCGAGGAATACCGCGCCGCCCGCGCCGAAGTGGACAAAACGATCGAACGGGAAAAACGCCTCGGGCACGTCCTTCCGGAAACGCTCGAAGTGGGCGCCATGCTTGAAACGCCGTCTCTTGTCTTTGCGCCTCAGAAATTCTTTGACGATGTCGGCTTCATCTCAATCGGCGGCAATGACCTGAAACAGTTTTTCTTTGCGGCGGACCGTGAAAACGAACTTGTGCGCCGTCGGTACGACACGCTGAATGTCAGCTTCCTGAGCCTTATCGAGCGGATCGTCGAACGCTGCGGCATTTCCGACACGCCCCTCAGTTTCTGTGGCGAGGACGCGGGCCGCCCGATCGAGGCGCTGTGCCTTGCAGCCATGGGCATACGGACACTCTCGATGCGCCCGGCCTCCATCGGTCCTGTCAAAAGCCTGCTGTTGCGGTCCAACCTGCAAGAGGTGCGCAAGATCATCACCGATGCCCGCCATCGGGGCGAACAAAGCGTGCGCCCGGCGGTCATGGAATGGCTGCGAAATCAGGACTGAGGTGAATTTTCACGGTGATGGTCTTAATCTGACTTCCGGACTTGCATTTTGTCGGGGTTTTTCTTATCCAGCTCACGAATGTTAGCGATAACATTATCGTTAACACCTATATATGCATTTCGTACCCTGCCAACAGTTTGTGCTAGACAGGGCAGGGCAAATTCAAAGGAGCCTGGCGATGGTTTCACGCGTAATACCTGTGCATCCGTTCGACCTTGTGTTGTTCGGCGCCACGGGTGATCTGGCGCATCGCAAGATCCTGCCGGGTCTCTATCACCGTTTCGAGGTCGGCCAGATGCCGGATGAGGCCCGCATCATCGCTTCGGCCCGGTCCGAAATGTCCGATGATGAATTTCGAACGCTCGCCCGAAACGCAATTCAGGAATTCGCGCCGGAATCAAAGCCTCAGGTACTGGACCGGTTTTTGAAACAGGTCGAATATGTTTCGGTGGATGCACTGGGCAGCGACGGCTGGCCCGAATTGGCCAAATCTCTGCGGCCTGACACCATCCGGGCTTTTTACCTCTCTGTCGGGCCAAATCTGTTTTCCGGCATTGCGCAACGGCTGCACGATCACGGCCTTGCGACGCCGGACAGCCGGATTGTCGTTGAAAAACCCTTTGGCCACGATCTGGCTTCGGCAAAAGCCTTGAACGGCGAGCTGCGGGAATTTTTCGAAGAGCATCAGATTTATCGGATCGATCACTATCTGGGCAAGGAAACCGTGCAGAACCTGATGGCGCTGCGCTTTGCCAACTCTCTGTTCGAGCCGCTATGGAACGCCACGCATATCGACCATGTTCAGATCACGGTTGCGGAAACCGTCGGTGTCGAGGGGCGCGAGGCCTATTATGATCAGTCCGGCGCAACGCGGGACATGATACAGAACCATCTTGTGCAGCTTCTGTGCCTGACGGCCATGGAACCGCCCTCTAAATTCGCGCCCAATTCGGTGCGCGACGAAAAGGTGAAGGTGATCGAGGCGCTGGAGCCGGTCGCACCTTCTGACATTGCGCGCGGTCAATACCGGTCCGAAGACGGTGGCGGTGGCTATCTGGATCACGTGGGCACCCCCGACAGCCGCACCGAAAGCTTCATCGCGCTCAAGGTGCATGTGGGTAACTGGCGCTGGGCCGGCGTGCCGTTCTATCTGCGCACCGGCAAACGTCTGCGCGCCCGCGAGTCCGAGATTGCCGTGTTCTTCCGTGACCCACCGCACACGATCTTTCCCAATGTCGGCCCGTTGCGCGGCAACGTTCTGGTGATCCGGCTGCAACCGGACGAGGGGATAACCCTGCGCACCACCATCAAGGACCCCGGGCCGGGTGGTTTCCGTCTTGCGGACGTGTCGCTGGACATGAGCTTTGCCGAGGCGCTGGGCGCAGACGTTCGGGCGCAGGACGCCTATGAACGGCTGGTGATGGATGTCATTCGCGGCGATCAGACCCTGTTCATGCGCGGGGACGAGGTCGAGGCCGCCTGGGCCTGGGTCGATCCCATCATAAGCGAGTGGGAAGAAAGCCGCGACAAGCCCGCCCCCTATGATCAGGGCAGTTCCGGCCCCGAAGAGGCCCTGATGCTAATGCACCGCGACGGGCGCCGCTGGCGCCAGATCGGAGGTTGAGATGGTTCACAACGTCATCACCCAAGTCACAAACCGGATCACGGAACGCAGCGCATCATTGCGCGCGACCCATCTGGATCGCATGGAACAGGCCCGCTCATCAGGACCGGCCCGCGGTCATCTGTCGTGCAGCGGTCAGGCCCACGCCTATGCCGGGGCAGGAGAGGATCAGCAGTCGCTGGCCACCGGGCATGCGGGCAATCTGGGTATCGTCACCAGCTACAACGACATGCTGTCGGCGCATCAACCTTTCGAACGCTACCCCGAACTGATCCGCCAGACAGCGCGGGCGGCAGGGGGAACGGCTCAGGTCGCGGGCGGTGTTCCCGCCATGTGCGACGGGGTCACGCAAGGGGCCGCGGGGATGGAACTGTCGCTGTTTTCCCGTGATGTGATCGCTCTGGCCGCTGGGGTGGCGCTCAGCCACAACACCTACGACGCGGCTGTATTCCTTGGTGTCTGCGACAAGATCGTCCCGGGTCTGGTTATTGCAGCGCAGAGCTTTGGGCATCTTCCGGCCGTTTTCCTGCCCGCCGGGCCGATGATCAGCGGCTTGCCCAATGATGAAAAGGCAAAAATACGCCAGCAATTCGCAGCCGGTGAGATCGGGCGAGCGGAGTTGATGGCCGCCGAGATGGCCGCCTATCATGGTCCTGGCACCTGTACATTCTATGGCACCGCCAACACCAATCAGATGCTGATGGAATTCATGGGCCTGCACCTGCCGGGCTCCAGCTTTGTCAATCCCAACACGCCCCTGCGCGACGCCCTGACCCAAGAAGGCGCCCGCCGCGCATTGTCGCTCAGCGCGTTGGGCAACAACTATACGCCGGTTTATCAGATCCTCGATGAACGTGCCTTTGTGAACGGTATCGTCGGTTTGATGGCAACGGGCGGTTCGACTAACCTGCTGATCCATCTGATCGCAATGGCCCGCGCCGGTGGCATCGTTCTGGATTGGCAGGACTTTTCCGATATTTCAGCCGCAGTACCTTTGGTCGCGCGGGTTTATCCCAACGGTCTGGCAGACGTGAACCACTTTCACGCCGCAGGCGGGCTTGGCTATTGCATCGGTACGTTGCTCGACGAAGGGCTGCTGCACCCAGATACACTCACCGTCGCTGGGCAAGGCCTGCACCACTACACGCAGGAACCCAAACTGATTGATGGTCAGTTGATCTGGCAGGATGGTGCGGGAGAAAGCCTGAACGAGAAAATCGTCCGTCCGGCTTCGGACCCGTTCCAACCCACGGGCGGGCTGTCGCGCCTGACCGGTTCTCTGGGCACGGCAGTGATCAAGGTTTCGGCGGTTGCGCCCGAGCATCACGTGGTCGAGGCACCCGTGCGCGTTTTCCACGATCAGGATCAGGTCAAGGCCGCCTTCAAGGCAGGTGAATTCACCGGTGACGTGATCGTCGTCGTCCGCTTTCAGGGGCCAAAAGCCAACGGTATGCCCGAGTTGCACTCGCTGACGCCAATCCTGTCGATCCTTCAAGGGCGTGGGCAAAAGGTGGCGCTGGTTACCGATGGTCGCATGTCGGGCGCGTCCGGCAAGGTTCCCGCTGCCATCCACGTCTGCCCCGAGGCGCTCGAGGGCGGCCCGATTGCCTATCTGAGCGATGGCGATCTGGTGCGCGTCGATGCGGTGAACGGTGAGTTGGAGATCCTGACCAAAGGTGTCCTCGACCGCACGCCTGCATCGGCTGACCTGACCGCGAACCAGTTCGGCGTTGGTCGCGAGCTTTTCGCCACTTTCCGCAATTCCGTTGGGTCGGCAGATACCGGCGCCAGCGTGTTTGGAGCCTGATTCATGACCTCAAAATCGCACCGTACCCGCGAAATCTGTGCCCTTGCGCCGATTGTTCCGGTTCTTGTCATCGACGATGCGGCTCAGGCCACACCGCTGGCCGAGGCTCTGGTCGCAGGCGGGCTGCCCGCGCTTGAGGTCACGCTACGCACGCCCGCGGCCCTTGATGCCATCCGCGCCATGGCACAGGTGCCGGGTGGAGTAGTAGGGGCGGGGACATTGCTGACCCCCGAAGATGTCCGGGCCGCGAAAGAGGCGGGCGCACAATTCGGCGTCTCACCGGGTGCAACCGACACATTGATTGCCGCCTGCGAGGCCGAAGGTCTCCCCCTGTTGCCTGGGGCCGCCACGGCGACCGAGGCGATGGCCCTGCTGGAGAAGGGCTACGACATGCTCAAGTTCTTTCCGGCCGAGGCATCAGGTGGCGCTCCGGCACTAAAGGCCATCGGCGCTCCCCTGCCTCAGATCGGGTTCTGCCCCACCGGCGGTGTCTCGCCCGAAAATGCACCGGATTATTTGTCCATGCCGAACGTTATCTGCGCTGGCGGCAGCTGGGTCGCGCCGAAACAGATGGTGTCCAGTGGCGACTGGACCGGGATTGAGGCGCTGGCACGTGAGGCCGCCAGCCTCATGCATTGACGCGGCCTACGCGGGCGCTAATGTAAGCCCGAATTTACGCAGGTTGCCCTCATGAAAAACAAAATCTCTCTCGCGCAGGGGCGCGATTATCTTGCGATCCCCGGCCCTTCGGTCATGCCGGATGCGGTGTTGCAGGCGATGCATCGCCCGGCCCCCAATATCTATGCGGGTGAGTTGGTCGACATGATGCCTGCGCTGACAGCCGACCTGCGCCGCGTGGCGCGTACAAAGCACGACGTAGCGATCTATATCTCCAACGGCCACGGCGCGTGGGAGGCTGCCCTTTCCAACGTGATCGCGCCGGGTGAAACCGTATTGGCCCCGGCTTCGGGCAGCTTCACATACGGCTGGGCAGAAATGGCCCAAGGTATCGGGGCCGAGGTTGAATTGATCGATTTCGGCAAATCCGCGCCATGGAACTTTGACCGAATTGCCGAAGTGCTGCGTGCGGACAATGCCCACCGGATCAAGGCGGTTCTGGCCGTGCATGTGGATACCTCCACCTCGGTCCGAAACGATATTCCGGCCTTGCGGGCGCTGCTTGATGATCTGGGCCACCCGGCGCTGCTGATGGCCGACTGCATCGCCTCACTCGGCTGCGACCGGTTCGAGATGGACGCATGGGGCGTCGACGTAATGGTCTCGGCCAGCCAGAAGGGGCTGATGACGCCACCGGCGTTGGGCTTTGTCTTTTTCAACGAAAAGGCGCAGGAGAAACGGGCCGCCATGCCCCGTGTGTCGGCTTATTGGGACTGGCAACCGCGGGCCGAACCCGGCTGGTTCTATCAGTATTTCGGGGGCACTGCGCCCACCCATCACCTCTATGGTCTCAGGGCGGCACTGGACATGATGCACGCCGAAGGGATGGAGCAGATCTGGGCCCGTCATGAACGCCTTGCTCAGGCCGTCTGGGCCGCCTGTGAAACCTGGTCCGAAGGCGGCGCGCTGAGCCTGAATGTCGCGGAACATGCCCACCGCAGTCATGCGGTCACGGCGTTGCGTCTTGCAAAGGGACAGGGCACGCCGCTGCGGGAATATACCGAAAACAATCTGGGCCTGACGCTCGGCATCGGGTTGGGGATGGATGACGAGGATTCGTATTTCCGGCTGGGCCATATGGGACACGTGAACGGCCATATGGTCATGGGAATGCTGGGCGGTGTTGAAACCGCCATGGCGGCGCTGAACATCCCGCGCGGACCGGGCGCGCTGGACGCAGCAGCGGCGGTGCTTGCAGGCTAACCGCGCGCCGCGGCCAGCGCCTTGGGCAAGGCTGCGGCAAAGGCGTCCAGATCACCCTCTTCTCCGCAACTGACCCGGATGCAGCGGTTTTGCGGAGCCGCAAAGGGCATCCGGACGAATACGCCCTGCGCCACCAGCGAGTCCAAGACCGCCTTCGCAAACGCGCCATCCCGCCCACAGTCTATGGCCACGAAATTAGTGGCCGAGGGCAGGGGCTTCAGCCCGTTGTCGCGGGCGATCTGCCCGATGCGCTCTCGTGCCTCGGCGATCCGGTCCTGAATTTGGTGCAGCCAGGCGTCGTCCCGCAACGCGGCCAGCGCCCCGGCCTGAGCGGCACGGTTCATGCCGAAATGGTTGCGCACCTTGTTGAACGCCGAGATCAACCCGGACGCGCCTATCGCATAGCCAACCCGCGCGCCCGCCATGCCGTAAACCTTGGAAAAGGTCCGCATCCGGATCACACGCGGATCATCCGCGCCAACCGGTGCTGCGGTCCCTTCGGGCGCGCATTCCACATAAGCCTCGTCCAGTACCAGCAAGGTTCCATCCGGCAGGTTCTCCATGGCCCGGACGATATCCGCACCTTTGTGCCAGCTGCCCATCGGATTGTCGGGGTTGGCGAGGTAGACAAGCTTGGCGTCCACCTCTGCCGCCTGTGCGAACAACGCGGCGGGATCTTCGTGATCGCCGGTATACGGAACCTTGTGCAAAGCGCCGCCAAAGCCCGCAACGTGGTAATTGAATGTCGGATAAGCCCCGGCGGACGTTACCACCGCATCACCGGGGCCGATCATCAAACGCACCAGATAGCCCAGCAACCCGTCGATCCCTTCGCCCACCACGATGTTCTTCGCCATAACACCATGATGATTGGCCAGAGCATGGCGCAAATCATGATTTTCGGGGTCGCCATACATCCAGATGTCGCTGGCGGCCTTCGCCATGGCCTCGATAGCACGGGGTGAGGGGCCGAACACGCTTTCATTTGCCCCCAGCCGCGCTGCAAAGGGTGCGCCGCGATCGCGCTCCTGCGTTTCGGGTCCGACAAACGGCACGGTTGCAGGTAGGGACTGGGCAAGCGGGGTATAACGCGGATCACTCATGTGCGCAGATAAACGCAAGGAACGGGTTCCGGCAAGCCGCACTGTCCATATGCCCCGACGTAGCGGTGGAAACCATTGCAACTTGCGGGCATGGTTGACCAAACATCAGCAGGAGAACCCGCATGTCACGCGTATCCGTCGAATACAAGGACCACATCGCCCATGTCACGCTGACGCGGGGTGACAAGATGAATGCGCTGGATGGTGCGATGATCCAGGCGATTCTGTCCGCCGGGCAGGAGGTAGCGGCCTCGGACGCCCGCGCCGTCGTGCTGTCGGGCGAAGGCAGAAGTTTCTGCGCCGGGCTGGATATGGCCAGCTTTGCCACAATGGGCACCATCGATCCCGAAGAATGGCTGATGGGGCGTACCCATGGGGACACCAACGACCTTCAGGAGCTGGCGATGATCTGGCGCCGTGTCCCGGTCCCTGTGATCTGCGCGGTGCAGGGTGTGGCCTATGGCGGCGGGCTGCAGATCGCGATGGGTGCGGATATCCGCATCGCGCATCCCGACAGCAAATGGTCGGTGATGGAGATGAAATGGGGCATCATCCCGGACATGGGCGGCATGGTGTTGCTGCCGCAACTGGTCCGCTCGGACGTCCTGCGCCTGCTGACCTACACCGCCCGGCCCATCGGCGCGCAGCAGGCAGCCGATTGGGGGCTGGTGACAAAGCTGTCCGACGACCCCCTGACCGAGGCGATTGCCCTTGCCGAAGAGATTGCCGGCAAAAGCCCCTCGGGCATCCGGGCCGCAAAACGCCTGATT
The DNA here is from genome assembly GCF_056537325.1 of Ruegeria sp. CF5. Classification (NCBI taxonomy): domain Bacteria; kingdom Pseudomonadati; phylum Pseudomonadota; class Alphaproteobacteria; order Rhodobacterales; family Roseobacteraceae; genus Ruegeria; species Ruegeria sp. CF5. Next base: position 188,384 of record NZ_JBQFRI010000006.1, read on the forward strand.
GACGTGGCCGAGGCCGGATCGCGTCAGGAAGTCCTGCTGGAAGAATCCGCCGAACAGGTCAAGCTGATCGGCAAGCCGGACCAGATGGAGGTCATCGCCGCCCAGATGCAGGGTCGTAAGCCTGAGTTCAAGTGAACTCGCCCGCTTAAGGCGTGTTCTGATTGATTTCGCACGGTTTTACCGGATTCCCGCAGTTGACAAGCTGTAATCTGCTCAGTGAAGCTGCGGTTATTGTCGTAGTTAGTGGAATCTGTGTGAAATAATGAACAAAACGAATAGTTTGGCGGCGTTTGCCGCAGGTGTTTTCCTTTCAGTAGCAACTCCGGGTATAGCTGGCGATGCCGAAGCAAATGCACTGCTGGTTGAGGCTGTGCAGCTGGTTCAGGCGGCGGAACAACACGAGGACCCGATAGAAAAACTCGCCTCGCTGAACGACGCGATCAGCAAGTTGGACGAGATTGTTTCGGCCCACCCGTCCTCTGGTCTGGCGGTATCGCTGGCGACCGGGCAATCCATCGGAAACGTCAATCCGACCCTTCTGAAACAGGAACGTGACAAGCTTGACGCCGAAGTTCAGGTATTGCTGTCGGAACAGCAGGCCATTGCCGATGCGAAAGCGGCGGAAATGCAATGGATCAACGAGGTTATGGAGTGTGTCGAGGATATTGAGTGCGCCCGCGACCTGTTTGTTCAGGAGTCGGAAAAATTCGGACGCCCGCCCGAAATTATGGCGCTTTCCCATGTCTATTTCGAGGTTCTCCACAACGGGTACTCAAAGGCGTTCGAGCGTCAGGTGGATGACGTGCTGGCGGCGGCGGGTGAGGCCGAGGCCGGTGTCAGACAAAATCTGGAATTCATGGTCGCTCATGGCATCTACCACGAAAAGCCCAGTACAGTTTTCAAGAAAATGAGCAAGATTGCTCAACGACCCGACAGTATTGAGCCTGCGATACGTGCCCTTGCCGCCGGATTGCCCGTACTGGCCGAAGAATATCTGGAAGTTCTCGCCGATGAGGGGCGTATCGAGGATTTGGAAACGGCCAGGAATTCTGTGTATGAACAACTTTATCATTTTGGCGGCCCAACATTCGATGCTCTGCAACAGCTCAAATCCGATTTCGAAAACTCGGTTGAACTGGACGAATATTCCAAACTGGACTTGCTTGATGGCCTCAGCATAGTCGGAGATCCGGCTTTCCTGAGTGTATACGAAAATACAAAGGCAGAGCTTGGTGACAGAGCGACCATGGCCATGGTGACCTACCAATTCGTAGCAGGCGAACCCTCAGAAGCGGTGCGCTACTTTCAGGAACTCAGGCCGCGGCTTGCTGCGCAGGAATTGCGTGGGTATGCCGAACTCGCCATTCCCCGTAATAGCCGGGATATGCAATCTGCAATGAAAACCATCACCAAAAGCTCACTTTTGGCCAAAAAATCCGTCATTCAGAATGATAACGGCTCTGACCAGGCTGAGGCCATCGAACTCACGATTGATGAGGACACGGCTGGTGTTCTGTTAATGGTTTCAGGGGTCCTGCAGTGATCGCTTTTAAGCTGACCAGCCTGAATTTTTCGCAACACACTTAACGCATAAAGGCCCGCCTTGCATCGCGGGCCATATTGAACCGCATCTCAAGATCAGCCAGCCGCGCCATTGCGGCCTTGCGCTCTTCGGGGTCGCTGAGGGTCGCATAGTGCTTTCTGGCCGCATCCAGTTCTTTTTTGATCTGGAATTCCTCGGGCAGAACTCCGGCCTGCGCCATGATCCTGTGACCGGCCGCCAATGCGGGATCAGTCTGGGCCTCGCTTGAGCGATCGGGCAGGGGCTTGCCTTCGCCTTCAAGGCCCTCCAACTGACCCTCGGCCTGCGCTTTTTGGATCTGACGTTCTATCAGTTTTTCGAGCGATCTAAGCATGATGCGATTATACCCCGCGCAATGCCTCAGCGATAGGTTTCAGCGTACCTTGTGTGAAACCAGATAAGCGATGCCCCCCGCAAGCAACCCCCAGACGGCGGCCCCCAACCCAAAAACCGTGATGCCCGAAGCGGTTATGGCAAAGGTCAGAATGGCCGCTTCGCGCTCGGCAGGCACCTCTAGTGCCGCGAAGGTGGCGTTGGCCATCACACCGATCAGCGCAACGCCGGTCAGTGTGCCCATCAGCATCGGATCGGCATGGGCGGCAAACCCAGTGATCGCTACGGCGAAAACCCCGAAGACGCAGTAGAACACACCCGCCATGATGGCCGACCAATACCGTTGTTTCGGGTCGGGGTGGCTGTCTTCGTTCGAACACATGGCTGCGGTGATTGCAGCGAGGCAGGTCGCAGGTGCGCCGAAAGGCGCAGACAAAAGGCTCGCACCACCCACGGCAGAAAACAGTGGGCTGGGTTTGGGCGTAAATCCAAAGCTGCGCATCACCGCGATGCCGGGGATGTTCTGGGTTGCCATGGTGACCACGTACAACGGGATGCCGATGCTGATAGCCGATGCAAGCGAGAATGTAGGGCTGGTCCAGACCGGGACGGCAAGGATGTGCGCCGGTGCAACCGATTGCCCATGCGCGTTCAGCACCACCACGATGGCGGCGGCGACAACGGCGGCGGGTACTGCGAACAAACGGTTGATACGGCCGGCAATGAACCATGTCAGAATGACTGGTAGCGCCTGCCATGGCAGATCGACTGCCGCCTTGAACGGAACGATGCAGAGCGGCAGCAGCACGCCCCCCAGCATGGCCTGCGCCAGCGACGTCGGAATGGCTGCCGCCAGACGGCCAAGCGGTCTCCACAGCCCGGACAGCACCGTCAGCGCACCCGCGCACAGGAACGCTCCGACCGCGCCAGAAAACCCCTCTGCCGGGGTGGCCGACACCGCCAGCAAGGCCGCGCCCGGCGTGGACCATGCGATGCTGACCGGAATCCGGTACCAAAGGCTCAGCACGATGGCGGCAAGGCCCATCGTTACCGCTGCAGTCATCAGGCCCGAGGCAGCCTGTTGGGGCGACGCCCCCATGGCATCCAGCCCATGCAGAACGATGGGAAAAGAACTGAAAAATCCGACCACAGCCACCACCAGACCAGTGGATACGGTTTGCATGGGGGGGTAGGGACGCGCCATCTCAGCCTCGGGTTTACCTAGTGAACTTGCTAACAACCGGTGGCTTCCGTGAACAGTGGGAAAATCCTTGCCACGAAATGAAAACCCCGCCGGTGCAAGCGCGGCGGGGTTCGGTATTTGAGTATTTGATAAAAGATGAAGATCAGGCGATTTCAGATAGGCGGGCGAGCGCCTCGTTCAGCTTTGCTTCTTCTTCTTCGCGGGCTGCGAGGTTGGCCTTGGCTTCCTCGACAACTTCCTCCGGGGCCGAGGCCACGAATTTCGGGTTGTTCAGGCGCCCGCGCAGACCGCCCAGTTCCTTGGCCAGCTTGCCCTTGGCTTTCTCAAGCCGTTCCTTTTCTGCGCCGATATCGATGATATCCGCCAGCGGCAGGCCGAAAGAAGCGCCCGGGGCCGCGATCGAGATGGTGCCTTTGGGCAGTTCATCCGCCTTTGTCAGACTGTCGATCCGCGCCAGACGCTTGATCAGCGCCTCGTTGCGATCCCAAGCGGCCTGTCCGTGGGCGTCGATGTCTGTCACCAGCATCGGCACATACAGACCCGCCGGAACCCGCATCTGGGCACGGGCCGAGCGGGTGTTCTCGATCACCGAGATCACCCAGTTCATCTCGCGATCCGCGTCGGCGTCAACCAGTTCAGAGCCGTAAGAAGGCCAGTCGGCGTGGACGATCATCTTGGAACGGGTGCCGGTCAGGCCCCACAGCTCTTCGGTGACGAAAGGCATGATCGGGTGCAGCAGGACCATGCACTGATCCAGAACCCAGCGCATGGTGGCGCGGGTTTCAGCCTGCGCTTCGGCGTCATCGCCCTGCAGCAGCGGTTTGGACAGTTCCACGTACCAGTCGCAGACCTTGCCCCAGACAAAGGCATAAAGTCCGTTCGCGGCGTCGTTGAAACGATAGCTTTCCAGCGCCGCGTCGACCTCTTCCCGCACGCGGGCGGTTTCGCCGATGATCCAGCGGTTTACGGCCGCCTTTGGCTTCAGGTCGGCCACATCCAGTTGCGGGACGGCGTCGGTGAAGACCTCGTTCATCTCGGCAAAGCGGACGGCGTTCCACAGTTTGGTGCCAAAGTTGCGATAGCCGGTGATACGTTCCTTGGACAGTTTCAGAACACCGCCAATCGCCGCCATTGAAGCATTGGTAAACCGCAGCGCGTCGGCGCCGAATTCGTCCACAATCTCCAGCGGGTCAATGACGTTGCCGGTGGTCTTGGACATCTTTTTGCCCTTCTCGTCACGGACGAGCTGGTGCAGGTAGACGGTGTGGAATGGGATCTGATCGACCACGGCCAGCTGCATCATCATCATCCGGGCGACCCAGAAGAACAGGATATCAAACCCGGTGATCAGAACGTCCGTGGGGAAGTAGCGTTCTAGTTCCTCGGTCTGCTCGGGCCAGCCGAGCGTGCCGATGGGCCAGAGCCCGGAGGAAAACCATGTGTCGAGGACGTCGGGATCGCGCCAGACCGGATAAACCAGCTTGGTCGGGTCCTGATCGAGCGCGTATTGCGCAAGACTTTCCGCAAGCTGGTGGATGGCCTCGTGCTTGTCCGCCACCTCAATCACAGTGGAATGGCTGAGCGGGCTGGGGATGTTGGCGTTGTCGTCCAGGAATTTCTCGATCACGCCGTCGAAATTGGCGGCCGCATGCAGCACATGGCCGCGATGAAGCATCCCGCCATCGTTCAGCAGTCGGCCAAGCTGGACCAGATCCAGTTCGCCGTCGTTCGCACCCCGGAAATCTTCTGCCGACAGATCAAGCCCGTACCAGACCGGAATCTGATGCCCCCACCACAACTGGCGAGAAATGCACCAGGGCTCGATGTTTTCCAGCCAGTGATAATAGGTCTTTTCACCTGACTCGGGGATGATCTTGACCGTGCCGTCCCTGACCGCATCCAGCGCCGGGCCGACGACCTTTTCCGCATCAACGAACCACTGATCGGTCAACATCGGCTCGATCACAACCTTCGAGCGGTCGCCAAAGGGCTGCATGATCGGCTTGGACTCGACCAGCGGAACCGCCTTGTCCGCACCTTCGTGATCGGGCTTCAGCGACGTTGCGCCCAGACGCGCATCATCGGCGCGGGTCATGACGGCCAGCCCTTCGCTGGTGATCTCTTCGACGACCTTCGCCCGCGCCTCGAACCGGTCTAGGCCACGCAGGTGATCGGGCACCAGATTGATCGCGTCAATCTCACCTTCGGTAAAGGATTGGCCGCGCGCGTATTGCCCGGCCTTATAGGCCTCGTTCGAATACGGCGCACCATCGGCCCGCATGTGGCCGCGCGTGTCCATCAGGCGATAGCAGGGGATGTTTCCGCGCTTGGCAACGCCATAGTCGTTGAAGTCGTGCGCGCCGGTGATCTTCACCGCGCCCGAGCCAAAGTCGGGATCGGGGTAATCATCAGTGATGATTGGAATCTGACGGCGATGCTCTTTCGGCCCGACCGGGATTTCACAGAGTTTCCCGACGATTGGCGCATAACGTTCATCTGACGGATGAACCGCAACCGCACCGTCGCCCAACATGGTTTCCGGGCGGGTCGTGGCGATCGAGATGTAATCGCGCTCTTCCTCAAGCACGATATTTCCGTCCTCGTCCTTTTCGACATAGGTATAGGTCGCGCCGCCCGCCAGCGGGTATTTGAAATGCCACATGTGGCCTGCGACTTCGATATTCTCGACCTCAAGGTCCGAGATCGCGGTTTCGAAATGCGGGTCCCAGTTGACCAGTCGCTTGCCGCGATAGATCAGGCCCTTGTTGTACATCTCCACAAAGACCTTGATGACCGCGTCATGAAAATTCGCAGAATTTTCGTGTCCCGTGCGCGGGTCGCCCGCCGCTCCGGCCATGGTGAACGCATTGCGCGACCAGTCGCAGGAGGAGCCCAGACGCTTCAGCTGTTCAATGATCGTGCCGCCGTATTCGCCCTTCCATTCCCAGACTTTCTCAAGGAATTTCTCGCGGCCAAGCTCGCGCCGACCGGGCTGCTGGGTGGCGGCCAGCATCTTTTCGACCTGCATCTGCGTGGCGATGCCCGCATGGTCCTGACCGGGCTGCCACAGCGTGTCGAACCCACGCATCCGGTGCCAGCGGATCAGGATGTCCTGCAGCGTGTTGTTGAACGCGTGGCCCACATGCAGCGCGCCCGTCACGTTGGGCGGCGGGATCATGATGGTAAAGCTTTCGTCGCGCGATTTGTTCGCGCCTGCCTTAAAGGCTCCGGCCTCTTCCCAGGCCTTGTAGATGCGGGCCTCGGCCTCGGCCGCGTTGAATGTCTTTTCCATCGCCATGGGGTGCGTCCTGCGTCATCGAATTCGGGTCGGTGCCTGCAATAGCGAATGGATGCGGGAAGGGGAAGGGCGCGTAAGCGTTATTCGGCCTGCGCCGCTTGTGCAAAACGCGCCCTGAAATACTCTTCGACCCGCTGATAGGCGGGCTCGTGGAAGTGCAGGGTCAGGAGCGAGTGTTGCTTGCCGGCATATTCCTCGGTTTCCAGATGATCGCCAAAGGCGTTTTCCAGTGCGCGCATCAGCTTTTCGGGCGCCATCGAGTCGTCCTTGTAGCGCATGGCCAGACCGGGCCCTTTTTGCGCCATGCCTGCACAGGCGCCCGCGATGTCTTCGGCACTCATGTGCAACTGATTTCCGCCAAATAGGGGTAAGGCCGGCTGGCTGGCAACACCACCCACCACCGCGTCCTCGGCCATCAGGGGCAGGGCGAAACTGCCGGTCAGGCACATTCCGATTGCACCGACGCCATCGCTGCCTTCGCGTTCGCGGATATGGCGGGCCAAGGCGCGCATCCAGTCAGAAATCGGGCTTTGTTTGCCTTTCAGGAATATATTGAATTCACGGCGCACGCAGAACAGACGGAACAGGTTTCCGGCCATTGTGATTTTGCCGAATGTTCCGAACAAATGCGGCAGATACACACGAAACCCCGAGTCGTTCAGCCGTTGGGCCAATGCCAGCGTTTCCGGCCCGATCCCCGGCAATTCCTGTAAGATCATGATCGGCGGGCCCTCACCACCGACATAAACGTCATGCGTCGTCTCAGTGCCGGAGGACAGTTTTGCGGTGAACGGAAAAACGGTTTCATGGGTCCAAGTCATGCCGGGACGATAGACGAAGCCCGGCGGAAAGGTAAACGCGTTTTTCTTGGTCATTCTCTGGACTTCCCCCGCGCACGGGCTAGGCTCGCCCCAAACCGCAGAGCGAGGGCAAGGCATGGAAAAGTTCGGCAAAAGCCAACCCGTCAAACGGGTCGAGGATCAGCGGTTTCTGACCGGGCAGGGCCAGTACATGGACGACACCATTCCGCAGGGCACATTACACGCAGTATTTTTTCGCAGCCCGGTCGCCCATGCGGAAATCACCTTGCTTGATCTGGATGCGGCGCGTGCTGCCGACGGCGTTCGTCTGGTCATGACAATCGACGATCTGACGGATGCCGGGGTCGACACGGTGATGAACGCCTCCGTGGTTCCGAACCGCGACGGATCACAAGGGGCTGCACCTGAACGGCACATGCTGGCCAAAACCCGTGTCCGCTTTGTCGGAGAGCCGGTTGCGGTGGTGGTCGCCGACACTCTGGCGCAGGCGCGCGATGCGGCCGAACTGATCTGGATGGACACCGATGACCTGCCCGCCAAAACCGATATCGGACCCGGCGGTGAGGTGCTTCACCCCGAGGCACCCGACAACCGCGCCTTTGACTGGGGCTTGGGGGATGAACAGGCGACCGAGGCCGCGTTTCAGGCTGCTGCGCACACGGTCTCGCTGGACGTGCACGACAACCGGGTGATCGTGAATTCGATCGAACCGCGCGGCTGTCAGGCCAACTGGTCCGATGGGCGCCTGAATTTTGCCTATGGTGGGCAGGGCGTCTGGGGCATGAAGGCGCAGCTGGCGCAGAAACTGAAACTCGACGCCGATGTGATCCGGGTCACTACCCCCGATGTGGGCGGCGGTTTTGGCATGAAGGCGATGCCATACCCCGAATATTTCTCGGTCGCGGTTGCCGCCATGAAACTGGGCCAGCCCGTCCACTGGATGTCCGAGCGGACCGAGGCGATGCTGTCGGATCATCACGGGCGCGATCTGACCTCGCTGACCGAGCTGGCCTTTGACGAGAACTATAAAATCACCGCCTATCGCGTGCATACCCGATGCAATCTGGGCGCGTATAACAGCCACTTCGGTCAGGCGATCCAGACCAACCTGTTCAGCCGCGTTCTGATGGGCGTCTATGATGTGCAGACCACCTATCTGCGGGTCGAAGGGTTCTATACCAACACAACGCAGGTCGATGCCTATCGCGGCGCCGGGCGGCCCGAGGCGATCTATGTCCTTGAACGCGCCATCGACCGCGCCGCGCGCGAGCTGGGCATCGATCCGTGGGAATTGCGGCGCAGGAATTTCATTCCTTCCGATGCGTTTCCCTATAAGACGGCGACGGGTGAGACCTATGACGTTGGTGATTTCGACATGGTTCTCGACCGTGCCGCAGACCAGACTCAAGGCTTTGCCGCGCGCAAGGCGGCGGATGCCGAACGTGGCCTGATCCGGGGGCAGGGTCTGTGCTACTACATCGAAAGTATTCTGGGCGATCCTTCCGAAGGCGCAAAGGTCGAGTTTTGCGGGGACGGGACGGTGAACCTCTATGTCGGGACGCAATCGAACGGGCAGGGTCACGAAACGGTCTATGCCCAGTTTTTGTCGGACCAGACAGGTATTCCGGCAGAGCTTATCAATGTGGTGCAGGGCGACAGTGACCGGCTGGCGCAGGGCGGCGGGACCGGTGGGTCGCGGTCGGTCACCACGCAAAGCAATGCCACTCTGGCCACCGTCGACACCATTGTCGCCGCATTCACGCCTTATCTTGCGGATAAGATGGGGGTCGAGGAAGACAGGGTGACGTTCGATCACGAAACCTTCCGCGCGCCGGGCTCCAACCTGACGCCGACGCTGATTGAGGCGGCCGAGATGGCGCGCGCCGATGGCCGCACCGATCTGCTGCAACACGAGGCGCGGGCGACACTGCCGGATCGCAGTTTCCCGAACGGGGCCCATGTTGCCGAAGTCGTGATCGATTCTTTCACCGGTGTCGTGACCGTTGACCGCTATACAGTGGTCGATGATTTTGGTAACCTGATCAACCCGATGCTTGCCGAGGGGCAGGTGCACGGAGGGGTGGTGCAGGGCATTGGTCAGGCACTGGCCGAGCATGTTGTACATGATGCAGATGGACAACTGCTCACGGCAACGTTCATGGACTACGCCTTGCCGCGCGCGGCGGACGTACCCATGATTAAGTTTACCTCGGCGCCGGTTCCGTCAACGGCCAACCCGATGGGGATGAAAGGCTGTGGCGAGGCAGGCACCGTGGGCGCGCTGGCCGCTGTGGCAAACGCGGTTCAGGATGCGCTCTGGGATTACGGGGTGCGGCAGGCGGATATGCCTTTCACACCCCACAAGGTATGGGAACTGTTGAAGGATGGTACTGTCGCGGCTCACTAAAAAGGTTCTGGGATGGCTCGGGCGGCCACTGCGCTCCGAGCATTCGGCCGAGACACGCCATCGCGAACCTATCAGCCACGTCATCATCCTTGACGGCACCATGTCCACACTTGAATCCGGGCGCGAAACCCATGCGGGCATGACCTATCGGCTGGCCTGCGAAATGGGCAGCCAAGTTTCGGTGTTTTATGAGGCCGGTGTACAGTGGGAAAGCTGGAAAACCACGCTGGACGTCCTGATGGGACGCGGCATCAACCGCCAGATTCGCCGCGCCTATGGCTATCTCGCCTCGCGCTACAAACCGGGCGACAGGATTTTCTTCATCGGGTACTCGCGCGGCGCCTACGGCGTGCGCAGTCTTGCGGGTGTGATCGACATGATCGGTTTGCTCAAGGCGGAACATGCAACCGAGCGCAACATCAAACAGGCCTACCGCCATTACGAATGCAATTCCGGCGGAGAGGCGGCCGCCGTGTTTCGCCGCAAATTCTGCCACGAGGAACTGGCAATCGAAATGGTTGGCGTCTGGGACACCGTGAAGGCGCTGGGCCTGCGCCTGCCGCTGCTGTGGCGCTGGGCCGAAGAACGCCACGCCTTTCACAACCACCAGTTGGGCCCCTCAACCCGGCACGGATACCACGCTCTGGCGCTGGACGAGACGCGCGAGGTGTTCGAACCGGTGCTCTGGGATTGCACGCCCGGTTTCAAAGGCCATGTGGAACAGGTCTGGTTCAGGGGCACCCATGGAGATGTCGGTGGTCAGTTGGGCGGGTTCGAAGAGGCGCGCCCGCTGGGCAACATCCCGTTGATCTGGATGCTGGACAAGGCCGAACGTCACGGCCTGCCTTTGCCCGCCGACTGGCGCTCCCGTTTCCCGACCGACCCGAACGCATCGTCGGTTGGAACATGGCGCGGCTGGGGTAAGATCTTTCTGCTGCGCGGGCATCGAAAGGTCGGCCGTGACCGGTCAGAGCACCTGCATGTCTCGGTCTCACCGGAGGACCTGCCAAACTGGCTGCCCGAACCGGACCTGCCATCACATCCGGCGCAGTGATCCTGCCTTTTGGCAAAGATCAATCAAACAACGTGACTTTCTGTCCGACACGGTGCGCCTCAAACGCTGCCTCGATATCCGTACGCAGATTGCGAACCAGTGACAGCTCGGGCAGGGCGTCGAGTGTAAAAAATGCCGCCTCGCTGGTTTCGGCCCCGGCCATCGGTGTTTGAGGTCCGATCTCGTCACATAGAAAGAACAGCTTGTAGAAATCGCGCGCATCGGCGGGATAGGGGTGGCGGGCCTTGTGGCGCAGCGCATAAAGATGTCGCGCGCGGACAATCAGCCCGGCCTCTTCGCGGATTTCCTTTTCCGCGTTCTCGGCGGGTGAGGTGCCGATGTCCGCAAAGCCGCCGGGCATCGACCACCGCCCGTCGCTGCGTTCGCGCACCAGCAGAATGCGGTCGTCGCGGATTACCGCGCCGCGAATGTCCAGACTTGGGGTGGCATATCCTGCCGCGTGGTCCGATATCAGACCCTCGATCCGGGAAACGGGAACACGGCCCAGATCAGCCAGCATGGCGCGGGCCATACCGGCGATCTCGTCATAGCGTTCGCGGTCAAAGGGATCGCGGGTGAAATGCTGGCCGGTCTCGGCCAACGCCAGCAACCGCTTGGCCCGGGCAAGCCAGGTATCCTCCAACGCTGTGGGGTCCTGGCGCACCGGCTGGCCTCAGCGCCGTCTGTCGCGGCGTGCGCTCATCGGCTGGAAGGCGACGCCCACATGGGCTTCGCAATAGGGTTTGCCCGCTTCAACCGGCAGGCCACAGAACCAGAAATCTTCGGTTGCCGGATCGCCGACCGGCCACTTGCACGTGCGCTCGGTCAGTTCCATCAACGTCAGTTTCTTGGCCTTCTTCTCGACCTCGTTGACCTTGGCCAGCGCCTCGGGGCTGATCTCGTTGGCAGAGGGCTGCGGCGGCAGCGGCTGGCCAGCCGGGATGATCTGACGCCGCGCCGGGGTGGCCGGTTTCGCCTCGGCCGCAGGGGCGGGGGCGGGACGCGCCGGTTCGGTCTTGGGCGCGGGTTTCGGCTTGGCCTCGGCCTTGGGGGCGGCGGGCGCAGGTTTTTCCTTGGGTTCCGGTTTGGCCGGAGTTGCACCGGTGGCGCGGTTCGACAGGCCCAGACGGTGCACCTTGCCAATCACCGCGTTGCGGGTCACACCGCCCAGTTCCTTGGCGATCTGGCTGGCCGACTGGCCTTCGCCCCACATTTTCTTGAGCAGTTCTACGCGCTCGTCAGTCCAGGACATGGGTAGCCTTTCAAAAAGCGGGAAAGCGGCCCCGGATTCGGGCCGCCTTCGGAATTCGTCTCAGCCCCCTATTCTAAACACTGCGGCCCGAGTTACAAGCTGTCTTCGAATCAGGTTTGGGGGCAGCAATGCAGATTCTGTCGGATAAAGACCCGCGCGGTTTCGGCGCGGTCAACTGGATGGGGCTCTATACGCTCGCTCAGCGCGAGGTGCTGCGGTTTCTGGCTGTCTGGACGCAGACCCTGCTAGCGCCGCTGGTGACTGCCGGTCTGTTCCTGCTGATCTTCAACATCGCCATCGGCCCCGGCAGGCCGGATGTCATGGGCGTGCCGTTTCTGACCTTTCTGGCACCGGGCCTGATGATGATGACGGTGATCCAGAACGCCTTTGCCAACACTTCGTCCTCGATGGTGATCGCCAAGGTGCAGGGCAATATCGTCGACACGCTGATGCCGCCGCTGTCTCCGTTGGAAATTCTGCTGGGTTATCTTGCGGGAGGCATCGCGCGCGGAGTTTTCATCGCTTTTGCTGTCGGCATCGCTCTGGCGTTGGTGCTTGGCCTGACACCGCACCATCCGCTGGTGGCACTGACATTTGTTGTCCTCGGCGGGGCCTTCATGGGCGCGCTGGGCCTGTTCGCGGGCATCTTTGCCAACAAGTTCGACCAGATGGCAGCGATCACCAATTTCATCGTCACTCCACTGGCGTTCCTGTCGGGCACTTTCTATTCGGTCGACGCCCTGCCGACCGTGCTGAACCGGCTCAGCCACGTGAACCCGGTTTTCTACCTGATCGACGGGCTACGCTATGGCATGATCGGCGTATCCGACAGCTCGCCCATCCTTGGGGTGTTGGTTTGCACTGTCGCAACCCTTCTGGTCTGCGCATTGACATGGCAGATGCTGCGTACCGGTTACCGGCTCAAGTCCTAGGCCGCTTCAGCCAGTGATCCGGGCTGCAAAGGCACCCGTGGCCGCCCCAGTCGCGGATGCAGCCGCGATGCAATGGCCCACGCCCCGAACAGCGCCAGCCCGCCAGCTGCAAAGACCCCGGCCACCGGCGTGACGATCAGCACCAACGACGCGACGCCCGGCGTGATGATCCCCGATACGTCCCGGTAGCTGGAATAGATCGCCGACATCTCGGTCCGCTCGGACGGCTTCACCGCCATCAGGAAGGGCAGGCCCGCACAGATATCCAGCACGATCAGGCAGACCGATCCCAGCACCAGCGCCGCGACCGAGGCCACGGGCCATCCCGCCAGCCCCCCAGCCGCGATGAAACAGATCGCGCACGCGGCAAAACCGGTCCGAACGGCCGAGCGTAGAGACCGACCCTGTACCCAGCGCAGGATCAGTGGCGCGACGAACAGCATCGCATTCGTTGCCGAAAGAAGGATGCCACCCAGTTGTTCACCCAACCCGTTCTCGATCGCGAAAATCGGCAGGTAGACAACATAAATCCACCAGCCGCAGGACCGGATCATCGCAAACAGATAGCCCGCCACCAGCCTTGGCTGGGCAAAGAAACGCGGCAGAAACGCCAGCGGGTTCTTTGTCGGTCCGCGCGCCTTGGTGATCAGCTTGCCATTGCCCATCCGCAAGGCCCAGAAAACCACCAGCATGACTACCGACGCAACTGCGCTGATGACAAAGGGGGCCGGGGGCCAGACCTCCATCAGCAGCACGCCTGCCATCGGGCCCGCGGTCCAGCCCAGTGCACTGTAGAACATGCGGCTGGTCTCGCACCGGCCCAATTCGATCTTGCTGATGTAATCCAGCACATAGGCGTTGAAACAGATAAAGGTCACAACTGCCGCGACCGTGTTCAGCGCCAATGCGCCCACAACAGCCTCGGGGCTGCCCTCCAGCGCAAGCAGGGCGCCGCCCATGAACATGAGACACCCCCCGGTATAGGCCCAGCGGCGCGGTATGAACCGGATCAGGAACGGCACCATCAGCCCGGCCCCCAGCGAGATCAGGCCGACCAGAAAGTACAAAAACGAAACCGTCGCCGCATCGCCAAGCGCCCGGTACATCACCAACGGAAAGACCGATATCAGAATACCACGCACCACCGCCTCGAGCCCGGCAAGAATGCCGAAATCGCGGACGGACGGGGCAGGGGCATGGCGGACCCATTCGGGAATTCGACGCTCGTGCATGGGACAATCTCGCTAATCAACTGCCCTCAAATTGCGCCTTTTTAACTCACCTTCATGAGGAAATGCGACACGCAGGTCGCGGCTGGACCTGCCTCACAAAATTTTTTGAATGGGCTCAGCTGCGTCTGGCCCGTGCTTCCCGCCAGACAAGGATCAGCGCGCCGGTCAGGATGATGGTCGATCCCAAAATGCTGACCGAATCCGGGATCACCTCAAAGATCGCAAAGTCATAGAGCGCGGCAAATATCAGCGTTGCATAGCTGATGGGCGCGACAAAGGACGCATCCGCCCGTGCCATCCCGTTGACAAAGCAGGCCTGCGCGCAGGCCATCAGCACGCCGATCCCTGCCAGTGCCGCCCATTGCTCGGCTGTCGGCGGTTGCCAGACCGCCAGCACCGCGACCGAAGCGATGGTCAATCCCAACGCGTTGTTCACCAGCAATATCTGGATGGGACTTTCGCGCCCCGACAGCTTCTTGATGAAAATCAGCTCCATCCCGATCACCGCCGCCGCTGCCAGTGCCAGCAGCGCTGCGGGCTGAAAACTCTCAGGTGTCGGCCGTAACAGGATCAGCGCGCCGGACAGTGCCACGGCCGCCGCAAGCCAGCGCCACGGCCCAACGCTTTCCTTCAGCAACGGGATGGCCAGAATCATCGCAAAGACCGGATTCAGGAAAGATATCGCCGTGGCATCCGCCATCGGAATATACGCGACCGAGGCGAACATCAGCGTCACACCGGCCCAGCCGAAACTGGTCCGCCCGATATGCAGACCCCAATGTGGGCGGCGCAGCTGCGGACGTAGTGTTACAACCGCACTGACAATCACGATGAACGCGAACAGAAACCGCCCGTGGCTGATCTGCATTGGATGCAGGGGCGGACCAAGTGCCTCGGTCCCCAATGCCTTAGCCAGCAGCGTCGTGGCCGCAATGAAAGCGCTGGCGACGAATATCAGTGTTGCCGCAAATGCCGGGTTCTGACGCTGCTGAACATACATGCCCACAGCCCTGCGCCACGGCAGGCCAAATGGCAAGCGCGAAAACCGCGCCCGCCATCGTGATTACCAAAATTACGTGTCTGCCAAAATACCGGGTTTTCAGACCGGCATTGCGCCGTTATAGAGCACGCATGATCAGACACGCGCATATCTCTTTGCTCCGACGCCGACGCATCTTTGCGTAACCGGCCCGTTTGATCCATTTGCGCTGCAAAATCAGCGCATCCCTCTCCAAACCAGTTGACGAACCCGCCCTTGGTGTATCACTCACTTGGGCTCAAACTTTCGAAAAGGATGATCCGATGATCCCGTCCGTTCTGCCGACCTATAACCGTGCGCCCCTCAGCTTTGTGAAGGGCGAGGGCGCCTGGCTGACCGAGGCGGATGGCCGACGTTTCCTCGACCTTGGCGCGGGTATCGCGGTGAACGCGCTGGGCCATGCCCACCCGGCTCTGGTCAAGGCGTTGTCGGATCAGGCCCATGCGTTGTGGCATGTCTCGAACCTCTATCAGATTCCACAACAGCAGGCGCTGGCCGACAAGCTGGTCGAACACACCTTTGCCGACACCGTCTTCTTCACCAATTCCGGCACCGAAGCCTGCGAACTGGCCGTTAAGATGGCGCGTAAGTATTTCTATGACAAAGATCAGCCCGAGCGGGTCGAGATCATTACCTTCGACGGCTCTTTTCATGGCCGTTCCTCGGCGGGCATCGCGGCTGCCGGATCGGAAAAGATGACCAAAGGCTTCGGCCCGCTGCTGCCCGGCTTTGTGCATGTGACTTTCGGTGACCTTGATGGTGTCACCAACGCCATCACCGACAAGACAGCGGCCATTCTGATCGAGCCGATACAGGGCGAAGGTGGCATCCGTCCGGTGCCCGATTCCGAGCTGAAGGCACTGCGCCAGATCTGTGACGACAACGGTCTGCTACTGATCCTGGACGAGGTGCAGTGTGGCGTCGGACGCACCGGCAAACTCTTTGCCCATGAATGGGCGGGCATCACGCCCGACATCATGATGGTTGCCAAGGGTATCGGCGGCGGCTTCCCGTTGGGCGCGGTCCTGGCGACCGAGGACGCGGCAAGCGGCATGACCGCGGGCACCCATGGTTCAACCTATGGCGGCAACCCGCTGGGCTGCGCCGTGGGCTGCGCGGTTCTGGATCAGGTGTCCACTCCGGCGTTCCTCGAAGGGGTCAACCGCAAGGCCGGCCTGCTGCGGCAAAAGCTCGAAGGCCTGATCGCCGACCACCCCGACGTGTTCGAAGAAGTGCGCGGCGCGGGCCTGATGCTGGGTCTCAAATGCAAGGCGCCCAATATTGATGTCGTCAATGCAGGCTATGACAACCTCGTCATCACCGTGCCCGCTGCAGACAACGTGATTCGCCTGCTGCCACCGCTGACCCTGACCGAGGATGACGTCGCTCAGGCCATGATCCGCCTCGACAAGGCCGCCACGCAGGTCGAAGCCAATCTCGAAACCGCCTAACCTTCCTCTTGCTAAAAAATATCCCGGGGGTGTGGGGGCTGGTCCCCACCCGCCGACAGCCAAAAGCGATATCCAATGAACCATTTTCTCGACATTCACAAAACCGATCCCGCCGACCTGCGGGCCATGATCGACCAGGCCGCGGCGATGAAGCAGGATCGCCTGGGTCGCCCCAAGGCCGCTCTGGATGACGATCAGCCGCTCGAAGGCCGCATGGTGGCGCTGATCTTCGAAAAGCCCTCGACCCGGACCCGAGTGTCTTTCGACGTCGGCGTGCGCCAGATGGGCGGTCAGACCATGGTGCTCAGCGGCAAGGACATGCAGCTTGGCCATGGCGAAACCATCGCCGATACCGCCCGCGTGCTCAGCCGTTACGTGGACATGATCATGATCCGCACGTTCGATGAAACCATCCTGACCGAGATGGCCGAGTTTGCCGATGTGCCGGTGATCAACGGCCTGACCGACCGCACCCATCCCTGCCAGATCATGGCCGACGTGCTGACATTCGAGGAACATCGCGGCCCCATCGCGGGCAAAAAGGTCGTCTGGACCGGCGATGGCAACAATGTCTGTTCCTCGTTCCTGCACGCAGCAGGCCAGTTCGGGTTCGACTTCACCTTCACCGGCCCGGCCCAGTTCGACCCCGAAGAGGAATTCATGGGGTTCGCCCG
Organism: Ruegeria sp. CF5; assembly: GCF_056537325.1. Lineage (NCBI taxonomy): Bacteria > Pseudomonadati > Pseudomonadota > Alphaproteobacteria > Rhodobacterales > Roseobacteraceae > Ruegeria > Ruegeria sp. CF5. The sequence continues at coordinate 205,663 of NZ_JBQFRI010000006.1, forward strand.
CTCCAAAGGCTCGAAAGTCACCGTCGAACGGGACGCATTCAAGGCCGTCGAAGGGGCCGATCTGGTGGTCGCAGACACCTGGGTCTCGATGCATGACGCACAATCGGCCAAGGAACGCCGCCACAACCTTCTGCGCCCCTATCAGGTCAACGCCGAACTGATGTCCCACGCCAAACCGGACGCGCTGTTCATGCACTGCCTGCCTGCGCACCGCGAAGAAGAGGCCACGTCCGAAGTGATGGACGGCCCCAACTCGGTCATCTTCGACGAGGCCGAAAACCGCCTGCATGCGCAAAAGGCGGTCATGCGCTGGTGCCTGGGCCTCTGACCGAGGCGGCGCTACGTCATTCCGTACCGCCCTTGCCCCAGCGGTTCATCCCGGCGCATCCTTTCCGCAAATGGAAAGGGGCGCCATGAAACTTGTCATCGCCGGCGCGGGCAGCATTGGCTGTTATTGCGGGGCCTTGCTTGCAGAGGCCGGGCATGATGTGACCCTGCTGGGGCGTGCCCGCATTCTGGATCCGATCCGTGCGCAGGGTCTCACGGTTACAGATTTTTCTGGCCTGCGCTGCACGGTTTCCTCAGACCGCCTGACCCTTGCGGAAAACCCGGAATGTCTCGCCTCGGCCGATCTGATCATCGTCACGGTCAAATCAGGTGCCACTGAAACAATGGCCGAGCTGATCGCCCGGCATGGACCTGAAACCGCGCCGGTCCTCTCTTGGCAAAACGGGATGGACAATGCTCGAATATTGCGCGCGGGCTTGCCTGACCGCGATGTTCGTGCCGGTATGGTACCTTTCAACGTCGTTCCGACCACTTTGGCCGCGTATCATCGCGCGACCTCCGGCGATATCGTGATCCAGACAGGGCAGGGCGCATTGGCAATGTCACTCTCGTCGCCCGCGCTGCCCGTCACCGAAAGCTACCGGATCGAGGCGGTTCAGTGGGGCAAGCTGGTGATCAACCTTAACAACGCGCTCAATGCGCTGTCCGGGCTGACTCTCAGGGAACAACTGCTGGATCCAAGCTGGCGCCGCCTCATGGCCGACCAGATGGCCGAGGCACTGGGCGTACTCAAATCCGCCGGACACCCGGTCGCTTCGACGACACCACTCCCGGCATGGATGACGCCACATATCCTGCGCCTGCCGACGCCGCTGTTTTCCCGCATCGCGGCGCGCATGCTGACGATCGACCCCAGCGCCCGCACATCAATGGCCTATGATCTGAAGGCCGGGCGCCCCACTGAAATCGACAGCCTGCAGGGCGAGATCATGCGGCTTGGTCAGGCAAACGCCGTCCCGACCCCGATCTGTTCGCGGGTCGCGACCCTGATCGTGCAATCCCCGAACGAACCCCTCTCGCCCGATCAGATTTACAGCTGACCGCAGAACGCACCAGCGTCAGAGGAATGCTGTCAGAACCCGGAAAATCACCGCCGACATACAGGCCGCCGCCGGAACCGTGATGATCCAGGCCGCCACGACAGTCATGAAATGCGACCGCCGCACCAGCTTGCGCCGCCGGCGTTCTTCTTGCGCCAGCCGCAATTCGGGCTGGCGTTTCAGGTTCAGACCGCGCCGCCGCCGTTCCGAATGCCATTCGCGGTAAAACCCGACACCAAACACGCCGCCAACCGCGATGTGGGTGGAACTGACCGGAAGTCCCAGCCAGCTGGCCACGATCACCGTGATCGCTGCCGACAGCGCCACGCAATAGGCCCGCATCGGGTTCAGCTTGGTGATCTGGCTGCCGACCATGCGGATCAGCTTGGGGCCGAACAGGAACAGACCAAAGGAAATTCCGAATGCTCCGATGATCATGACCCAGCTCGGGATCGTCACCTTGGCGGCGAAATCCCCGAATTCGGCGGCATAGACAATGGCGGCCAGCGGCCCAACCGCGTTGGCCACGTCATTCGCGCCGTGCGCAAAGCTCAGCAAGGCGGCGGAAATCACCAGCGGCAGACCGAACAGGGTTTTCAGCGAACGGGTCCGGTTCTCCATCCCTTCGGACTTGCGGCGGACCCAAGGCACGGTGATGGCCCAGACCGCCACACCAGCACCCAGACCGATCAGCAACGCCAGCTCCAGGTCGACCTTCACGATCCGTTTCAAACCCTTCACCGCCAGATACGAGGCAAAGGCCCCCGCCATAAGCGCCACCAGAATTGGCACCCAGCGCCGGGCCGCAGCGATCTTGTCATCCTGATATTGGATCCTGGCCTTGATCAGCGCCAGAAACGCAGCGGCGATCACGCCCCCCAATACCGGAGAAATCACCCAGCTGGCGGCGATGGTCCCCATGGTCCCCCAACTGACCGCGCTCATGCCCGCCGCGGCAATGCCCGCGCCCATCACACCGCCCACGACGGAATGCGTGGTCGAAACCGGCGCGCCGATCCAGGTGGCCAGATTGACCCACATGGCGGACGAAATCAGCGCCGCCATCATCGCCCAGATAAAGACCTCGCTATTCTGAACCGAGGCCGGATCGATGATCCCTTTCGAGATGGTCGATACTACATCGCCCCCCGCCAGCAACGCACCGGCGCTTTCGGCAATGGCCGCAATGACGATGGCACCACCCATGGTCAGCGCATTCGCGCCCACCGCCGGTCCCATGTTGTTGGCCACATCGTTTGCGCCGATATTGATCGCCATATAGGCACCGAAAGCGGCAGCGGCGACAACGACCAGCCCGCCGTTTGCCTGTCCGAACCACACCGCAGCGACCAGCCCGGCCAAAGCGATGAAGGCCAGCGCGATCCCCGGCGCCACCAGCGGGCGCGCGACATAGGCGCTCGCGCGTTCGACACGCGAAATACGATGCAGGTCGTTATCCAGCGCTTTCCAGCGCGGTTCAGTCTGGCTGTCGGTCATCTGCTTTGCGCAATGCTTACTATTTCAGGCGCCCGCGCGCTACAGCCTTGCGCCGGATGGGGCAAGGGGTTGTCATGAAAATTTTACAAATCCGTTACATTTGCCGCAATATGGCCTGCAACTCGGGCTCTCTCACCCGATCTGCCGCATCGCTGGCACTTACCCAGCACCGTTTTCTCTCATGCGCCTCGGGATAGTCATCCGCCAGTTCCGAGACATGGATATGATAAACATTGGTCTGGATCGGCAGAGCCGAGCCATCCTTCATCATCTTGTCGTAGGAATAATATCCCACCGGCTCGCTGTCGACATTCGCCCGGCTAACCCCGGCTTCTTCCCAAGCTTCCTGCAACGCGGTCTCGGCCCCGTCCAGACCGTCGATCGGCCAGCCTTTGGGAATGATCCAGCGTCCGGTATCGCGGCTGGTGATCAGCAGCACGGTATTCCGCCCGTCCACCTGTTTGGTGCACAGCGCTGCGCACTGCACCCGCTTGGGACGCAGGACAAGAGGTCTGGCGACCTCTTCCCAGATATTACGCAGCCATGTTGCCATGTCAAAAGTGCCTGTCTTGTGCCCGGATATTTCCGTGGGTTCGCTTTGATACCTGATTTGGCTGAAATTTTCAACAATCGCACTGGAACGTGGGCCTTTCCCGCGAATTTTCAATAGCACCGGATTGCTTCGACGGCTCCGGTTGGTATGTCCCCGCCTATTCCTCACAATTCGGGGCACAAATAACTGCCTGATTGCCCGAGGTTCTCCATTGCAACCGCCGCGCCAATCGGCAAGCTGACGCACAGGGGAGGAACCGGATGACAGATCAACTGGACGGAGACTACGACTACGTGATCGTTGGTGGCGGCACGGCAGGATGTGTTCTGGCCAACCGCCTGAGCGAAGACCCCGGCACCCGCGTTCTTCTTCTCGAAGCAGGCGGCAATGATCGCTATCACTGGGTGAACATTCCCGTCGGCTATCTCTATTGCATCGGTAATCCGCGCGTGGACTGGATGATGAAGACAGCCGAGGAGCCGGGTCTGAACAACCGGTCCCTCGTCTATCCGCGCGGCAAGGTTCTGGGCGGCTGCACCTCGATCAACGGCATGATCTACATGCGCGGACAAGCCGCCGACTACGACGGCTGGCGGCAGATGGGCAACACCGGCTGGGGCTGGGATGACGTTCTGCCGTGGTTCCGCAAGTCCGAGGATCACCACAAGGGCGAAACCGACCTGCACGGGGCAGGGGGCGAATGGAAGGTAACCACACAGCGCCTCGGCTGGGACATCCTACGCGCCTTTCAGGAGGGCGCGAAGGAATTCGGCTATATGCCGACCGCCGACTTCAACGCCGGCACCAACGAAGGGTCAGGCTTTTTCGAGGTAAACCAGAAGAATGGTGTGCGCTGGAACACCACCAAGGCGTTTCTGCGACCGGCCATGAAGCGCCCCAACCTGCGGGTACTAACCCATGCCATGACCGACCGGCTGATCCTTGATGGCCGCCGTGTCACCGGCGTCGCCTTCCGCCACAAGGGGCAGGCGCGCACCGTCAGTGCCAGACGTGAGGTCCTGCTTGCCGCCGGGGCCATCAATTCCCCGAAACTGCTGGAGCTTTCGGGCATCGGCCAGCCCGACCGCCTGTCCGCGCTGGGCATAACCCCGGTTCACGACCTGCCGGGCGTTGGCGAAAACCTGCAGGATCACCTGCAAATCCGCACCGCCTTCCGTGTCAGTAACACACGTACGCTGAATGAAACCGCCAACTCCTTGACCGGGCGTATCGGCATCGCCCTCAAATACGCGCTGACCCGTTCCGGCCCTCTGTCGATGGCACCCAGCCAGTTCGGCATGTTCACCAAATCCGACCCTGCACTCGCCACTCCTGATCTGGAATACCATGTCCAGCCACTATCTACCGACCGCCTCGGTGACCCGCTGCACCCGTTCCCGGCCATCACCGTATCGGTCTGCAATCTGCGCCCCGAAAGCGTCGGCGATTGTCACATCACCCAAAACGCTGCTGATCCACAGCCCCATATCCGCCTCAACTACCTGAGCGCCGAACGCGACAAACAGGTCGCGGTGACCGCTGTCAAACAGGCGCGCAGGATCATGACGGCCAAAGCGCTGCAGCCATACGATCCACAGGAGTTTCTACCCGGCCCCTCCATCCGGTCCGATACCGAACTTCTGCACGAGGCCGGCAACATCGCTACCACGATCTTTCACCCCACCGGCACCTGCAAAATGGGCACCGACCCCATGGCCGTAACCGCGCCGGACCTGCGGGTTCACGGTCTTGACGGGCTGCGGGTCATCGACGCCTCGATCATGCCGAAAATCGTATCCGGCAACACCGCCTCACCCGTCATCATGATCGCCGAAAAAGCCGCCGACATGATCCGCTCTTCATCTTTTTGAAAATACTCTGGGGGAGACGCCGAAGGCGGCGGGGGCAAAGCCCCCTCTACGACCGCCGCTTGGCACGCAGTGTCGGGTCGGCCTGCGTCGGGTCTTCGGGCCACGGATGTTTGGGATACTGCGCCCGCATGTCCTTGCGCACATCCGCATAAGACCCGGCCCAAAACCCCGGCAGATCACGGGTGATCTGTATGGGCCGCTGTGCAGGGGATAACAGCGTGATCTTCAGCGGCTCACCCCCGATCACCGGATGCCGTGTGACGCCAAACAGCTCCTGCAAACGGACCGAGATTTCCGGCACCGCCGCGCCGTAATCAATGGGGACCTTGCGCCCCAGCGGCGTCACGAAAGACCCCGGCGCGCGCCGGTCCAGCTCTTGCATCTGATCCCAGCTCAACCGCGTTTGCAGCGCGGGCAACAGATCAAAACGTTTCCAGTCTTCGGCGGTTTTGACGCTGGACAGCATTGACAGCAGCCAATCTTCGACCGTGGCCGTCAACCCTTCGACGGTAAAGTCAGGCAGATCAATGCCTTCGGAACGCACCAGCTCAACCCGCGCCGCCAACCGCGCCGCCGCGCCATCCAGCCGGATGCCCAGATCGCGCACCCCGTCCAGCATCGCGCGCGCGACATCCTCGTCCGGCACATCCTTCCAGATGCGGTCGTCCAGAGTAATGGCGCCGAACCGCTCCTGCCGCCGCGCTACGACGCGCCGTTCGCGCTTCGACCACGCGCAACTGTCGGCCCATTCAATCAGATCGGCAAAGAGATCGCGAATTTCGCGTTCGGAAATCTGCGCCGCCATCCGCAAACGCGCCTCGCGCGGGTTTCCATCGGTATCGATCGCCACCAGATTGGACGCACCCGCCAGCGTATCGCCGCTTTCCATCACGACACCCTTGCCGCCCGACAGTACAAATCGCGGTACATCCCCTTTGCGCCGCTGTCCGATCCGATCCGGATAAGCCAGCGCCGCCATGGCCGCCGGGCTCAGGTCGCGGGTCTTGCCACCAGCCTGCTTTTGCAGCCGCTTTGCCTCGCCCCGGATGCGGTCCACAACGCCCGGGTTTACCTGCCACGGCCGGTTGCGCTGAAACGCGCGGAGGTCCCGCAGCGCCTCAAGACGCAACGCCAGATCAACCGGCGCGCCCTTCAGCGGGTCCCGCTCGGCCATCAGCGCCGCCAAAGTCGCGGCCTGCGGGCCTGCTTCGACTAGCATGTGCCCCAACCGCGGATGCAGCGGCAGCGCCGCCAGTGCCCGCCCATGATCGGTAATCCGCCCCTTGCCATCCAGCGCCCCAAGCATCGCCAGCAGCGCCCGCGCCTCGGCCATTGCACCTTCGGGCGGTGGGGTCAGAAAGGCCAGATCACCGGGATCAGCCCCCCAAAGCGCCAGTTCCAGCGCCAGCCCGGTCAGGTCCGCCGCCTCGATCTCGGCCGGGGGATAGGCGGCCAATGCGCCTTCCTCTCCCTTCGACCACAACCGGTAACACGCACCCTCTGCCACACGCCCGGCGCGGCCCGCGCGCTGTGTGGCCTCGGCCCGCGTCACCCGTTCTGTCACCAGCCGCGACATGCCCGATCCGGGATCAAATCGCGCACGCCGGGCCTGACCCATATCCACCACCACCCGGATATCCGGAATGGTCAGCGAGGTTTCGGCAATCGACGTCGCCAGAACCACCTTTCGCCCGCCATTAACCGGGGCAATCGCCGCGCGCTGGGCGGCAAACGGCATGGCACCAAACAGGGGCCTGATCGTACAAACCCCAGGCAACCGTCCGGTCAGCGCCGCCTCGGCCCGCCTGATCTCACCCTCACCAGGCAGAAACACCAGCATTCCGCCGCCAACGCTACGCGTCTCTCGCTCGGCCTGTACGACCAGATCGACAAGCGCATCCAGCCGCCGCGCCTTTTGCCCCAAGGGCCGCTCCAACCAGCGCAGATCGACCGGAAAGCTCCGCCCTTCCGAGGTCACCAGCGGCGCATCCATCAAGCGCCCCACAGGGTCAGCATCCAGTGTCGCCGACATTGCCAGCAGGATCAGATCGTCGCGCAGCGCCCCGGTTACTTCCAGACACAAGGCCAGCCCCAGATCAGCATTCAGCGAACGCTCGTGAAATTCATCGAAAATGACCGCACCCACGCCCGGCAGGTCGGGATCGGATTGCAGCATCCGGGTCAGAATGCCCTCGGTCACGACCTCGATCCGCGTGGCCTTGGAAACCTTCGCATCACCCCGCACACGATACCCAACGGTCTCGCCCGCGCGCTCGCCCAGCGTTTCTGCCATGCGCTCCGCCGCTGCCCGCGCGGCCAGCCGGCGTGGCTCCAGCATCACGATACGCCCGTCGCACAGCCCGGCCTCCAGCATGGCCAGCGGCACGCGCGTGGTCTTGCCTGCTCCGGGCGGGGCCTGCAGAACGGCCCGGCCCGAGGTGCGCAGAACCTCCAGCAGTTCGGGAATGGCGTCGTCAATCGGCAGGCGCAGTGTCATCCGGCCCTTATCCGCCAACTCGCCAGCGCCGTCCAGATCGCACTATTTCCGCACAACCGTTGCCGCGCCATAGACCGTCTGCGCCTGTACATGTACCGCCCGCATGACGCCGCCCTGCGCCTCATAGGTTACCGTCAAAGGAAATTGGCTGCCCTTGCGCAGATCATCAGGCGCATAGCCGCTGAGCCGGGTAAAGGCACCGCTGCACCGAACCGTGCCACCTGAGTCCACACGCTGGGTCAGGGCAATCTCGGTCAACCGCTCGCCGTCATAGATTTTCTGTCGCAACCTGCACAGGTCTTCGGGTCGCTGATCCCGCAAAACCATGAAGATCGCGGTCAACGGGTCCACCGCACCGCGCTGTTCCTGATCGGTCACGGAATAGGCCGTCCTTTCCCCGATCTCCGACCCGCTGGCCGTCGCCACGCCGCCCGAATAGGTCAACCGTGCGCGTGACTGGCGCTGGCCTGTGTCCATATCCTCGACGTACTGTTGCGGGATGAACCGATCCCCTTTGCGCCGCCCTGACGCCTGAATAACAAACCGCACCTGCTTGATCGCACCGACCAGCCCCGTCGTGGCAAGCTGCGCCGACACCGAATAGCGCGAGGTGCCGGCGCTGCCGTCCAGCGTGAACTCGCCCACCTTCACACCAAGTGCCCGCAAGGCAAAACGCGCCTGCGTCTGCTCCGCCAACAGCGATGCAGGCAGAACCAGAAGGGTCACAATGCAAAAAACATGGCTCAGGCGAAACACGGATCAAAATTCCTATGCGGTCCGGGCTGGACAAACCGGGTTGGTCGGCTGCAAGTATTCGTGCCACAGAATTTGGGGTCAGAATGCAATTAGACAGCCTGAGTGACAAGATTTTGAACGGCGACCGCCGGGCGCTGGCCCGTGCGATCACGCTTGTCGAAAGCAAACGCCCTGACCACCGCGCTCAGGCCGCTGAGCTGCTGGAGCGTCTCGGACGCGCCGACCGCCAGTCGCTGCGCATCGGCCTGTCGGGCACGCCCGGTGTTGGCAAATCCACCTTCATTGAAAGTTTCGGCATGCTGCTGACCGGGCAGGGGCTGCGAGTCGCGGTCCTTGCGGTTGATCCCAGTTCCGCCCGCTCAGGCGGATCGATCCTTGGCGATAAAACCCGGATGGAGCGTCTGAGCCGCGAGAAAAACGCCTTTATCCGCCCGTCCCCCAGCCAAAGCCACCTTGGCGGCGTTGCCCGCCGCACACGCGAAGCGATTGCCCTGTGCGAAGCGGCGGGTTTTGACGTGGTGCTGATCGAAACTGTCGGTGTCGGGCAGTCGGAAACGGTGGTGTCCGAGATGTCTGACCTCTTTCTGCTGTTGCTGGCTCCGGCCGGCGGGGACGAATTGCAGGGCGTCAAGCGCGGCATCATGGAGATGGCCGACATGATTCTGATCAACAAGGCGGACGGTGACCTGAAAGCCACCGCCACCCGCACCTGCGCCGACTATTCCGGTGCGTTGCGTCTGTTGCGCAAGCGCCCGCAGGATCCAGACGATTTCCCCAAGGCCATAATGGTTTCGGCGGTCGAGGAAATGGGCCTGGCCCAAGCCTGGGACGAGATGCAGGCGCTGTCGGACTGGCGCAGGGAAAACGGCCACTGGGCAGCCAACCGCGCCGCACAGGCCCGCTACTGGTTCGATCAGGAGGTCCGCCACGCCCTTCTGGCCCGCCTCGATACGCCTGAGGCAAAGGCTGAGATGGCCGTACTCAATGACCGGGTATCACAGGGCCACCTCAGCCCGGGCGCCGCTGCAGAAAAGATGCTGACGACACTGTCCCGCGCCTGATCCTGCGCCGCGCCGTCCTTCTTATCGTTGACAAATGCGGCCGCCGGAGGCATGGCCCGAGCGGGCCATTTCCCGGTCACATCAAAACCACCGGCACCGGCAAAGATTTCGCGCCCGCCCATCTTGACCCCATCCGTGATTCCCACTACACGCATCCAACCAGTTTTCGGGCGCGACTTCGGGTTGCGCCCCTTGTGATTTGGCCGCAGGCAGATGCCCGGCCTCCAGAAACAAAGGAAGAAACCATGTCGCGCCGTTGCGAACTGACCGGAAAAGGCCCGATGACTGGCAACAATGTCAGCCACGCCAAAAACAGAACTCGTCGTCGTTTTCTGCCGAATCTGAACGACGTCACCCTGCAGTCGGAAACCCTGGGCCGTGGCGTCAAGCTGCGCATCTCGGCGGCTGCCCTGCGCTCGGTTGACCACCGTGGTGGTCTGGACGCGTTCCTGGCCAAAGCCAAGGACGAAGAGCTGTCGGCAAACGCACTGAAGGTGAAAAAGGAAATCGCCAAGGCACAAGCCTCGGCCTGATCCGCCTTACATTTCGATTTTCGGAACCCCGCGCGACATCGTGCGGGGTTTTCCTGTTTAAGATCGGTGAGTTGGAAAATCTGCCTCTGTCGGGGTGAAAGCCGAACCGCCAAAATTGTTTTCAAATTTAATATTAATTCGTGTTTTGGCGTGACATTGTTCACATACCGCTCGCAAAAATGCGAATACGTTTGTGCATATTAGTAGATCGGAGGCTCCGCCTATGCCTTTCAAACAATATGCATTTTTTGGAATTCTGATTGATTTCGCGGCAAGCGGAATCAGGAAATGCACTCAGATACAGCGGCGCGTAAACCGTCTGCACACAAGCATGACAACCGATACGTCGTCGCGCCCCAATCTGGACCGGTAATCGGTCCCATCGCCGAATGCAGGGCCGAACCTGCATTCGGCACCCCGGTTTCCGGACATGGTGCGCGGCTATCCTGTCGCAGTCAGTCGAATGCGCTTGAAGCGCTTTTCCGGACCGGCCTATAGAATCCCCAACATGATGGTTCTACGCGGATATCTGGCATTTGCTCTGTCTGTGCTGTTGGTTCTGACCGGGCAGGGGGTTGCCGCCTCGCGCGGCGTTGGCGAGGCTGTTGGCCAGATGGTGCTGTGCACGGGCACGGGCCCCGTTGTTGTCTATATGGACCAGGACGGTCAGCCGACTCGGCCACCTCACTACTGCCCGGATTATGCGCTCAGCCTTCTGGGGGCCGTTCTGCAGGCCGAGCAATCCCTTCCGACACCACCGGACCGTGCGCTGCCCGGACCGGCCACTGTTGCGCACAACCTTATTTCATTGCCGCAGCCACAGACACCTGCGCGCGCGCCTCCTGTTGACTGAATTTTTTCAATAAATTCAGCCAAATCAAAAAGGAGAGGCACGATGACCCTCAAATCCACCCTGTTCGCAACCCTTGCAACCCTGACTCTTGCCGGTACCGCATTGGCGGAAGGCGCCATCATGGTCGATGACGCCTATGCACGCTCATCTGGTAAAAATGCCAAGGCCGGGGCGGCCTTCATGATGATCATGAACCACAGCGACGCGGATGATCGCCTGATCGGCGTGGAATCAGATGTTGCGGCGCGGGTCGAACTGCACACGCACAAGATCAATGACGAAGGCGTAGCCCAGATGATGCATGTCGAGGAAGGCTTTGCCATTCCCGCAGGTGAATCCCACCCGCTGCAGCGCGGCGGTGATCATGTGATGTTCATGGGGCTGAAGCAGTCCTTCGAACAAGGGGCGACCGTCCCCGTAACTCTGATCTTCGAAAACGCCGGAGAGATCGAGGTTGAGATCCCGGTCGATCTGGAACGCCAGGACAGCGGCGCACATAGCGGGCATTCGAACTGAGGTTACACCTGTCTTCAGGCCGCTCTGCGGCCCTCATCCATGCGTCAGGCCGGGCAATGCCCGGCCTGTTGTCGCTTTGAAGGTCCGCGATTGGGCGATTGAACCGCTACCGGTTGACGACGCGCATCGCCAGACGGTCCGCCGCGCGTTTGAAGCGCGCAGTCATGAAAAACATGACGACGGCAAACGCCAACGCGGAAAAGGCGATTGCCCATCCCAGCGCCACAAGGCCGCTACCCGGCCAAAAGATCAACACCAGCCCGATGACCAGCGCCACGATGCCCGAATTGCGCACCGTCGCACGCTCGGGGTCCAGCGTGTGCATCTGCCCCAACGCCATGAGAGAGCCGATACCGATGATCAGCGCCCAGGCGCCCAACAGGAAAAAGGTAATTCTGGCAACGCCTTCCGGCCAGATCAGCAGAACCAGACCGATCACAACGGCGCCGAGGCCGATACCACCGATCAGCCCTCGGCGACCGAACCCAAGCAAGGTCAGCCCGCCATCCAGTATCAAAAGCACTCCGACCAGTCGCAACAGCAGCGAGATGCTGCCTGTCGGCCAGAAAAGTGCCGCGATACCTACAAGCGCGGCCAGAATTCCGCGCAGCAGGAAAGTCCACCACAAGCCCGCCAGATGTTCACCAAGCGCATCCCGATCTGCCATGCTGCCATCGTCGACGATCTCGCCGTGTCGTGTCTCGTTCTCTGTCATGACGCTCCCCAGCTTGTTGTCTTCACAGCATAAACGAGAATTCGGCGCGATGTCTGCAATCTTTCTTTGCCCGCCCGCTATCGGCTGCCAAGCAGTTTGCTGACCCATAGTGGAACGGTTTCGGTGGCCGGACCAAACCGGGTTTCGTCAAAGCTCGAAACGCCTTGCGAAGGTTCCAGATTCAACTCGATCGTGCGTGCACCCGCTGCAATGGCCTCGTGCACAAAGGCTGCTGCCGGATAAACCTGCCCCGACGTGCCGATAGCGGCAAAGACCGATGCCCCGGCCAGATGGTCATAAATCGCATCCATGTGATATGGCATCTCGCCGAACCAGACCACATCCGGCCGCGCGCTGGTATTGGCGCAGGCCGGGCAGGGCTCACCCACGGCCATTTCATCGGGCGATGTCCAGCGATGCCCGCAAGCCCCGCAAAGCGCCCCAGCCAGAGTACCGTGCATGTGGATCACATCCTCGGCCCCGCCCGCCTCGTGCAGGCCGTCTACATTCTGCGTGACGATGATGACCTCGCCCGGCCATTCCCGCTGCAACCGTGCCAGCGCCTTGTGGGCATCATTGGGCAGCGCCTTTGCAGCCTGTACGCGCCGGGCATTGTAGAACCCGTGAACCAGCGCTGGATTGCGCGCAAATCCTTCAGGCGTGGCCACATCTTCGATCCGATGCTGCGCCCACAGCCCGCCCTCGTCGCGGAACGTGCCCAGCCCGCTTTCCGCCGAAATTCCGGCCCCGGTCAGAATGACGATCTTTTCCATTTCCCCTCCGCGCGATACACCAAGCCCATGACCCACCGTATCCTCTTTGTCTGTCTCGGCAACATCTGCCGTTCCCCCGCCGCCGAAGGCGTCTTTCGCGCCCGCGCCCCGCACCACGCCACGGACAGCGCCGGAACCGCTGGCTGGCATGTCGGCAAGCCGCCCTACGGCCCGATGCAGCAGGCCGCGCGCAACCGCGACATCGACCTGAGCGATCTACGCGCGCGGCAGTTTTCAGCCGCTGATTTCGACTGCTTCGATCTGATTCTGGGGATGGATGCCTCCAACCTCGCCGATATCGAGGCCCTGCGCCCGCCCGGCAGCGAGACCCCGGTGCGCCTGCTGACGGATTTTGCCACTGAAACTCAGGCTGATCACGTACCCGACCCGTACTACACCCGCGACTTCGACGGTGCGCTCGATCTGATCGAAGCAGCCGTCGACGGGCTGCAGGCGCATCTGGACCGCTAGTCGCCGATCACCTTCAAGCGTCCGTTCAGCCAAGGCAGGCGCGCCACCGCCGGGTCTATGATCTGGCTCTGCATCAGGCGTCGCATCATCCCGGCAACGTCGCGCGGCACCTGATCCGGCCAGTCGGACCGGGTGAACAGCGAAATCGTGCGCGAGAATTCCTCGAACGGAGCGGGAAACGCGTCCAGCTCATCGTGAAACCGCGCTGCCCGCATATAGCCCAGCGGCGTTGTCATCGCCCAGCCCAGCCCGCGGGCCACCATCGCCATCAGCGCAAGGTGAGATCCGATTTCGAACCGCTCCTCGAATTCCATTTGATGCCGGGCCAGATGGGTTTCGATTTGGCGGCTGATCAACTGCTCGCGCGCATAGCGCAGAAACGGCAGGTCCCTGAGCCCGGCGATCACATCGCTCCCACCGGGCACAACCCCTTTCGGCGCGACCAGAATGAAGGGATCGCGGACCAGAGGGTATTCGACCACCCCCTCCAGCACTTCGCCGCTATGGGCCGACACCGCCAGATGCAGCCGCTGCGATTCCAGCGCCTCGAAAATTTCAAGACTGGGCAGGGTGATCAGCTTGAACTTTGACCGGGTCAGGCTGTCGGCCAGCAGGGTGGCCAGACGTGGCGTCAAGTCGTTGTCGAAATCGTCGATCAACCCGATGGATAGCGTGCTCAGATGACCCAGATCCATTACGGCCAGTTCGCTCTGGGCCATCTGCAACTCGGCCAGCACCGCCTGCACGCGGGTAAGAAAGCCGCGCCCGGCCTGCGTCAGCCGCATCGGCCGCCGCCCGTGATCCACAAGCTCGGTGCCCAGAGCGTTTTCCAGATTGCGCAACTGCTGGCTGACCGAAGGCTGGCTCAGCCCGGTGATCTCGGCGGCCTGCGCCACCGACCCGGTCCGCGCCAGGGCCTCGAATACCTCAAGCCCGCGCAGGGTTATCCCTTTCATCACCATTCCGGCACCCTTTCTGCTGCGCCATTTCTGCGGCCAGCCGCACGAGGGGTCAAGCGTTCAGACAAAAAGACCCCGCCCAGGGCACGCGCCCGGGCGGTTCATCCGCTTTAAAGATCAAAAGGGCCGGGGATCAGCGGCAGACAGCCTGCGCCAGCTTGCCGAACGCCTGATAACGATCCCACAGCGCATCGTCGCGCGCGGTGGTCGACATCTTGAGCACCTGCGCCTGATGTGGATCAGTGAACCACTTGGCCACGACCTTGCGATCACTGCGCGACAGTGCGTCGTTCGCCACTTTCTGAATGCAACTGCACCGCTGCCGCGTTGCGGCCTCACGATCCGACGCCATACAGGCGCGTTTGATCTGCGCCGCGTCTGCGGATTGCGGAGCCACCGCCGTAAACGACGTGGCACAAAGTGCGATGATGAGGAACTGTTTCATGCTCATGCCTCGTATTTTGCCTGCCCGGAGAGATCTGACGCCCCTCTCGGCTGCGCGCGAGTATGAATCAATTGGCGCTCAGGATCAATGGACAAGACCATTTGCACCAAATGCGCCGCTTCCTGCCGCTTTAGGGCAGGCCTTGCTGTTCTTGTTGCAGACGTGATCCGCCCGGCGAGTTGTGGGAAGAACAGGCTGTCCGGATTTTGCAGGGCAGTGAGGGATGAGGTCAAAAGACTCTCGGACGCAGCGCCGTTTGCGCGGATAACGCTGTGGTGCTCCAGCAAAATATGATGATAGCAGGCCATCTTGTGGTCAGACAGGCTTGCGACACCCGCATCCACCAGACTGATTGCCGGCACAAATACTTCGGCGCTGGCATACAGCAATTCAGCAATCGGATGTGAAATCAGCACCCTGTGCTGTTGTGAAATCATCAGCGGTGCAAAGTTCGACAGGACACCTGTTGGGACATCGACCAACCTGAACCGTCCGGCGGTGATGACATCCTGTGATCCAGTCCATTGCACCGGAAGATACCCGTGATCCTGTGTCCAGACCTTGTCGCCTACTGCCAAAGCCTCGATCGGGATGCTGCCGTTTTCGGTATCGATCAAGGTCCCTTTGGCATAGCAGATCGGAGTGACATAATCGCCCTCGTCAAAGCTGGGCCCTTCCTGTGTGTCGACGACAGTCAGCGGCACTCCTGACGGAGGAAACGCGCCCGGACCGCCAATGAACGCGATCCCTTCGACGGTGGCATAGGACGGAGAGGAATTGTTCACGTTGAACGCGACGGCCTGCCACGTATTCGTGCCATCCGTCAGGGTAATGCCATATTCGGCCTCAACCCTCGTGCCGCTGGTGAAAAGTGTTCCGTCAATCGTCTGATCGCCGTCCAGTCGCTGATTGCTGTCGTTGTCGGCAAAATCCGTGTCACTTCCGCCATCGGTTATGAAAACTTCCGTGGCCGCGCGCGAGTCAATCGTGATGGTCTCACCGATCAGGTGTATCCCCGTGCCCTGATTGACGCCGTCCAGCCCCTGCGTGACCGAGATCGTCAGCTGGCTTTCGCCAAGAACAAAGATTGAATAATCGGCCAACGTTTATGCTGCTTTCTTGTTGTTGGTTGGGTCATTTGCCTCCAACATCTTACCCATTCGCAAAAATCGGGTAAATGCCGTGGGGCAGAAAGACGTTGGTGCAGCCTTTATTGCAACGCTTCAACGCTTGACGAGGCCCCAAACTCCGGACATATCCCAACCCATGACAGACCTCGCTCATATCCGCAATTTCTCCATCGTCGCGCATATCGACCATGGCAAATCCACCCTTGCTGACCGGCTCATCCAAGAGACCGGAACGGTCAAGGATCGCGACATGAAGGAACAGCTGCTCGACAGCATGGATATCGAGCGCGAGCGTGGCATCACCATCAAGGCCAACACGGTTCGCATCGACTATACCGCCGACAATGGCGAGCAGTACGTTCTGAACCTGATCGACACGCCCGGCCACGTGGACTTTGCCTATGAGGTCAGCCGGTCCATGCGCGCGGTCGAAGGCTCGCTGCTGGTTGTCGACTCCACCCAAGGGGTCGAGGCGCAGACGCTGGCCAACGTCTATCAGGCCATCGACGCCGATCATGAGATCGTGCCGGTGCTGAACAAGATCGACCTGCCCGCGTCCGATTGTGACCGCGTGGCGGAACAGATCGAAGACGTGATCGGCATCGACGCGACCGACGCCATTCAGGTCAGCGCCAAGACAGGGCAGGGTATCCACGAAACGCTTGAGGCCATCGTTCAGCAACTGCCCGCCCCGCAGGGCAATCTGGATGCGCCGCTCAAGGCGATGCTGGTCGACTCGTGGTACGACGCCTATCTCGGCGTCATCGTTCTGGTCCGCATCATGGACGGCACGCTGAAAAAGGGGATGCGGGTCAAGTTCATGTCGAACAATACCCTGCATCACGTCGACCGTGTCGGCGTCTTCCGCCCCGAGATGGAGATGGTCGACTCCTTAGGCCCCGGTGAGATCGGCTTTCTCACCGCCTCCATCAAACAGGTCCGCGACACCCGCGTCGGTGACACCATCACCAATGACCGCAACGGGGCTGAAGTGGCGCTGGACGGCTTCAAACCCGCGCAGCCGGTGGTGTTCTGTGGCCTCTTCCCCGTCGACAGTTCCGAATTCGAAGACCTGCGCGACGCGATCGACAAACTGGCCCTGAACGATGCCAGCTTCAGCTTTGAAATGGAAACCTCGGCAGCGCTTGGCTTTGGCTTCCGCTGCGGCTTCCTTGGCCTTCTGCACCTTGAGGTCATCCGCGACCGCATCGAGCGCGAATACGATATCGAGCTCATCACGACGGCCCCCTCGGTGATCTATCACGTCTACATGAAAGACGGCGAGATGATCGAGCTGCACAACCCCGCCGACATGCCCGACCCCTCCAAGGTCGACCATATCGAGGAACCGCGCATCAAGGCGACCATCCTGGTGCCTGATGAATTCCTCGGCGACGTGCTGAAACTCTGTCAGGACCGCCGCGGCATCCAGCTGGACCTGACCTATGCCGGTTCCCGCGCCATGGTCGTCTATGACCTGCCGCTGAACGAGGTCGTCTTTGACTTCTACGACCGCCTGAAATCGGTGACCAAGGGCTATGCCAGCTTCGACTACCAGATGACCGGCTATACCGAGGATAATCTGGTCAAGATGTCGGTACTGGTGAATGACGAGCCCGTCGACGCGCTGTCCACCATGGTTCACCGCGACCGGGCCGAAATGCGGGGCCGGGCGATGTGCGAAAAGCTCAAGGACCTGATCCCGCGCCACATGTTCAAAATCCCGATTCAGGCGGCCATCGGCGGCAAGGTCATCGCGCGCGAGACCCTCTCAGCGCTGCGCAAGGACGTGACCGCGAAATGTTACGGCGGCGACGCCACGCGGAAACGCAAACTGCTGGACAAGCAGAAGGCGGGTAAGAAAAAGATGCGGCAGTTCGGGAAGGTCGATATCCCGCAGGAGGCGTTTATTTCGGCGTTGAAGATGGATAGCTAATGGAAGTCCTAGCCGATTTTTACAATAGGCACAGATGGCTTATCGTTTGGTCGGTAGTGGTTTTTGGCGCATTTAGCGTTTTTTCCTATTCTGTTTTATTGGAGTTTCCGCAACACGTCCGTCAGGCCGTTGGGGTGCAAATACTAACGTATTGCACCCAAGACGCTGTTTTTCGAGTTGCTTTTGCGATTTTTTTGGCAAGGGCAGCGACCCTTGTAATCTACGATCCTCTATTCGGTCTTTCTAGGCTGCTGATAATTCAATTTCCTTGGTCCGTTTCAAGAATTCTTCCCACCAAAGCTAAGCGTTGGTCACGGAGGTACATAGTTAAGGCTAGAAGGCTACTTGACGCGGTGCTACTTATTTGGGTTGGTAGGCCTGTATTGATTTCGTCTATCTTTGCTTTTTGCATTTTCTTTTTCACGTTAGAAGGGGAGTTTCGATTTCTGATAGCAATCGTGTTCATTTTGGCGATTGTAATTGTTGGCGGCTATCAAGCAGAAAATCTTTTTGAAGAAAAATGGAAAGTACGTTTTGTTTATTCAAATAGGCGAGTGGACCTGAGTGAAATCAAGGCCATGGGTGTTTCCACAGCTATCCTTTTGTGTGCCTGGCTTATTGGCAATGCAGAGGGGCGGGCGCTTGAAAGGAACGCACCGGAAGTCAAACTGTCTGGTGAGAAGCAAAGGCTCGTATTTGTAGACTCAAATCTCTTTGTAACTCTTCGAACAGTAGAGGGTGAAGATATCTGGGTCTTAAATGTTATTCAGAATATCGGTGAAATTACGGACTAGGAACCAAATCGCTCCAAAAAGTATTAAAGCTCATTAGTCAACTAATTCGCCCGGCGGCACCGTCGGTTCGCCCAATCAAACCGAAGGTTTGCCTCCGGCAAAACGGGCGGAGTCCTCTTGGGTCGGTCGCGGCCCTCATCTCTGCTGATCAACCATCGCACTCGAATTTGCGCCACCCAGCGCACTATCGGCCATCTCCCGCCAGTTGCATTACGCGCCGGTCAACTCCGCTGAAATGCCCTCGGATTTGTGGTATTTTCCTCTCACCATCGTAGGAGGATATTGCGATGAAACATCTGACTATTGCCGCCGCACTCTGTCTCTTTGCCGCTCCTGCCTTTGCCGGGCAGTGCCCCACCGACATTGCCGCCATCGACGCAGCGCTGGCTGCAGGCACCGACCTGACTGACGAACAGATCGTGCAGGTTCAGGCCTGGCGCGACGAGGGGCAGCAGCTGCATGACGCGGGCGACCATGACGCGTCCGTTGAGACGCTCGCTCAGGCCAAAGAGATGCTTGGCCTCAACTGATCTTGTGATTTTCCAGTGATTAGCGTCCGGGGCAGGCGGGTTGGCCGCCTGCCTCAACTCTAACGCTCAGATTAAACAAACATGAAGTTTCCCTAAGGTAACTTGTAACCTTGCCAGCCTCTCCCAATCTGTATGCCACAACGACGGAAGTTCGCTTTTGAGCTCCAAAGGGTCGCATTCAGGAGGAGAGCCCATGACCAGATACATGACTGCCGGAGCAGCCGCTTTGGCCACGAGCCTTGCCCTTGGAACCGCTGCACTGGCCGACGCCACGCCCGATCTGCGCGGCACATGGGCAGGCAGCTACACCACTGTATCGCCCTCGCGCACCGCAACAGGTGACGCACCGCGCTTTGGCAATGCCGAGTGGGTGCTGCATATCGAAAAGCAGCAGGACAACGTGTTCTGGGGCCCCAGCAAATGGCGGCGCGCGGCCAATGACGACTGGACCGTCTATGACGCCACCGGCACCGTCAGCATGGATGGCTCGGGCACTATCGGCATCGTCGAAAGCTCGGCTGATCCAACGATCGGCGTGAATGCCCTGATCGACGCCCGATACGAAGACGGCAAGATTTTTGCCGATTTCCGTAGCCTGCGGAACGGAACGACCTATAGCACCGTTCTGGAACGTCAGGTGAACTGAAGTGTTTCCGGCCCGGACCGGCAGTAGGGGGTATGTTCTGCCGTTGTCCACAAAATGCGGCAGCCGGTTAAAGGGTACGCCGACCGGGCCGGAACGCTTCTCAATTACGGAACCAGCGTCTCCACAGGGAGGAGACGGGCCGGGCGGCAACCTCACCGCCCTCGACAGGGTCCAGACCGCCACGCGCCAGGATGCGGCGTTCCTCGGCGCGGGTCATCTGGATCTCTCGAACCTTCAGCGCTGCCTCGCGCGCGGTGACATAGGTGCCGTCCGGTCCAGGTTCCAGTCCGGGGATGTTTCGCCCCCGTGACCACCATCCGCGAATGCCGCTCAGCGGATGCTTCCATCCCACTCTCTCGTCCGAGTCCAGATCCCAGATCCGGTTCGCCTCGGCAATCGACACCAGCGCGGCCAGCGGTTCGCCGCGCCGCGTCACCACGATCACCTCACGTGGGTCCTGCGCGCGGGTGATCAGGTGTCCCAGCTGGGCGCGGGCCTCGGAAATCGTGTAGCGCATCGGTGGTTTTCCTTTTGTACGATTCGGAAGATTGGTGCCGTGATTCTGGTACAAACCGGACAAATTCGCGGCTAACCGGGCGTACGCAGCCTTTGCACCCGCAGAAACGCGGCATTTTCTGGGTGACAGTTCACGTGTGAACTTATCCGCATTCAAACCTTCACGGATGCGCGATTTCTCGGGTTATCCACATCGTTTTCCCGCAGGATATTAACATGTTATCCCCGCCTAAATTTTATGCTGCAGTGCTATTTTCTTGTCCGGTGGCGGGTCAGATGCAACAGTCCAAACACCGCAACGGTTCTTAGGAACCAGGGCGGGACGCAAAGGCCAGGGGGTCGAAGCGGGGAGAGGCGGGTCCTAGGATTTGCGTTGAACTGCAAAGACTTACCGGTGACGGGTTAGCCGCAGGCGAGTTTCGTACTCGCGCCGGGTGACCAGTTTCTCAGAAGGTCAATGCGTGCTGCAAAGTGCTTTAGGGCGCGGCGCGGCAGCTGCGGTTCCCTCGGAGCCGGAGTAACTGGATCGGGTGCCTCAGGGTGTCCCGGACCGGCAAGGCGTCAGGAGTGTCCGCTTGGATACGTGCAAAGACCGCGTCTGCGCACCTGACGCCTTTTCCTTTTGTCGAAGTCGAAATTCACGAAGACCACCACTCACCCTCTCAATGAGGAACGGGGTTCTGTTGCGTTGCAATGGAACCCCGTTTTCAGCGTCAGCTGATGCAATACCGCGTCTATGCACCTGTATGTACAGGATACCGGTGATCGCTCAAAATACAACAAGATATTGAGTTTGTGGTGCGCGCACCCGCAATATAGGCGGGTTAGAACTTGGATTGTACGTCTGTAGCCGCATTCTGGATGGCGTCCCCGGCTTTTTCGATGTCTCGCCCGGCGCCTTTGGCCGTTTCGCAGGCGGCCAGTGTAGTCAGGGCCAGTGCAACAAGAGTAGCGCGGATCATAGTGTATTCCTTCTGTGCTCGACACCGCTCGGGTACCACTATTAGGCGGCACAGGCCAGAGGTTCAAAATGGGATCACGGTCTGCGCATCAAGGGGCCTTATGCTCAGTTCGGCACAAAAGACACTCTGGGACAAGAGCGTTCACGGGCACACGACCCTGTTGTCAATCAACACAGCACTAGCGCGTCATTTGCAATCGACGCGAGCGTTTGGATCAAGATCAGATTGTATTCGTTAGAAGCAACCGTGCATCAGGCCGGTGACACTGGTCCAACATTGCCTTCCCCGAAGCGCAAAATCGTCAACCTAAGCGCCTGAATATTCCCAATAATATTACTGGTCGCCGGACTCACAGAAGAGTTCGTAGACGGTTTCCAGCATGCGGCGCGGGCGATCATCGGCCAGGCGGTAGTAGATCGCCTTTCCTTCCCGACGAGGGACAACCAACCCCTCAAGTCGCAGGCGGGAGAGTTGTTGGGATACCGCCGCCTGCCGTGCCGACAGCAACTCTTCCAACTCAGTCACGGATTTTTCTCCCGATACAAGGTGACACAGGATCATGAGCCTCCCCTCGTGGCTGATCGCCTTCAGGAAGTTTGAAGCCCGCGTTGCATTCTCGACCATTTGGTCAAGGCCTGCCGCGTCCATGTCGCTGGAGAATTGGGGGAGTGCCATCTTCTTTTTCCTTGCTTGCCCTGCGGGCGGTCTTTCTGACTGTGCTTATTCGATGAAACCGATCATCTGCGATACACCTTTCAACCACGTATTTCTATATGCATGCATCAAAATGATGTGAAGTTTACAGGGGAATATTCCGGATTTCGTCCCAAACGGCCTCGAATTCCACAGGCACGGCTGCCCGATCGCCTTGCAAATTTCAACCTGACAGGGTGCGCCAGGCGGCACTTCTGCCCCGCTAAAGCAACAGATCGTTTCCGACCCCTTGCAGCCCCCCGAGGGCGACACTAAGACTCGTGTAACCTTTCGTCGGGTATTGTCCCGGTCCATCTTGAAAAGCAGGCAGGTTCCGCATGTTCGATCCAGTTGACACCTACATGAACACACTTGTCCCGATGGTGGTCGAACAGACCAGTCGGGGTGAGCGCGCCTATGACATCTTCTCGCGCCTGCTGAAGGAGCGGATTATCTTCATCAACGGTCCGATCCACGACGGGATGAGCCATCTTGTCGTCGCGCAGTTGCTGCACCTTGAGGCAGAGAATCCTAAAAAGGAAATCTCGATCTACATCAACTCGCCCGGTGGCGTTGTGACCAGCGGTTTGTCGATTTACGACACAATGCAGTACATCAAGCCGAAATGTTCAACGCTTGTAATCGGTCAGGCGGCGTCGATGGGCTCGGTTCTGCTGGCTGGTGGCGAGACCGGAATGCGGTTTTCACTGCCCAACAGCCGCATCATGGTGCATCAGCCCAGTGGTGGCTATCAGGGTCAGGCCAGCGACATCATGATTCACGCAGCCGAGACGCAAAAGCTCAAGGACCGCCTGTATGACATTTATGTCAAGCACACCGGCCAAAGCAAAAAGTCGGTTGAAAAAGCGCTGGATCGTGACAATTTCATGAGCCCGGAAGAGGCCAAGGAGTGGGGCCATATCGACGAGATCGTCGAAAACCGCACCAAGTTGAGCGCGGACGAGGAATGACGACAAGGCCCGGATACACGCGGTCCGGGCATATTTTGCGATTGTAGCGGCCGGAACGCTGGCCTAAGCTGCGACGACAATCGGCAGAGCGCGGTCCCGGGGAAATGGGGCCGCTCAGACGGAGCCCGAAAGGTAGATCATGGCGACGAATTCAGGCGGTGACGGAAAGAACACGCTCTACTGCAGTTTCTGCGGCAAGAGCCAGCACGAGGTGCGCAAGCTGATTGCGGGTCCGACCGTGTTCATCTGTGACGAATGTGTCGAACTCTGCATGGACATTATCCGCGAGGAAACCAAGGCCAGCGGTCTGAAATCCTCGGACGGGGTGCCGACGCCCAAGGATATCTGCGAGGTGCTGGACGATTATGTGATCGGTCAGGCCACCGCCAAGCGGGTTCTTTCGGTTGCGGTGCACAATCACTACAAGCGACTGAACCACGCGCAGAAATCGGGTGGTGATATCGAGCTTGCGAAATCCAACATCCTGCTGATCGGTCCAACAGGTTGCGGCAAGACTTTGCTGGCGCAAACGCTGGCGCGAATTCTGGATGTTCCGTTCACCATGGCGGATGCGACCACACTGACCGAAGCCGGTTATGTGGGTGAGGATGTCGAGAACATCATCCTCAAACTTCTGCAGGCCAGCGAGTACAACGTCGAACGCGCGCAGCGCGGCATCGTCTATATCGACGAGGTCGACAAGATTACGCGCAAGTCCGAGAATCCGTCGATCACACGCGATGTATCGGGTGAGGGTGTTCAGCAGGCGCTGCTGAAGCTGATGGAAGGCACTGTGGCCAGCGTGCCGCCACAAGGCGGGCGCAAGCATCCGCAGCAGGAATTCCTGCAGGTGGATACCACCAATATCCTGTTCATCTGCGGTGGTGCTTTCGCGGGTCTGGACAAGATCATCGCGCAGCGCGGCAAGGGCTCGGCCATGGGCTTTGGCGCCGATGTACGTGACAATGACGAACGTGGCGTGGGTGAGATCTTCAAAGAGCTGGAGCCGGAAGACCTGCTGAAATTCGGTCTTATACCGGAATTCGTCGGCCGTTTGCCGGTCCTGGCGACGCTGGAAGATCTGGATGAGGATGCGCTTGTAACGATCCTGACAAAACCCAAGAATGCACTGGTCAAACAGTATCAGCGCTTGTTCGAACTTGAAGATGCCGAACTGGATTTTACCGATGATGCGCTCAATTCGATTGCCAAAAAGGCCATTGAACGTAAGACCGGTGCCCGCGGATTGCGCTCGATCCTCGAAGACATTCTGCTGGACACCATGTTCGAATTGCCCGGTATGAAGAATGTGACCAAGGTTGTGGTGAACGATGAGGCCGTGACCTCGGAGGCTCAACCGCTGATCATTTACGCGGATGCAGGTAAAGAGTCTGCCTCGGCTGGGTAACGGCGCGGCCGCCGCGCCTTTACTATGATGTTTCAAATAATGGGTCTGTTGCGGGGGCTCTGCCCCGACGCGGCAGGCCGCGACTCCCCGAAGCATTTGGGGCCAGATGAGGATACGTATCCCTCGGTCATCTTGATGAAAATACTTCGGAGCGCGAGGCAAAGCTTCGCAAGGTAAATCCCGCATTGGCAAAGTGTGAGCCGAAAATATGAGGTACTAATGACAATCAAGCGTATTTCCTCGGGCGGAGAATTCGAAGCCAAGGTCGGTTATTGCCGGGCGGTTGTAGCTGGTGGCTTTGTTCATGTGGCCGGCACGGTCGGACAGGGTGAGGGTGTCGTTGAACAATGCCGATCTGCGCTTGGTATCATCGAAAAGGCGCTGACCGAGGCAGGCGCGTCCTTTGCGGATGCGGTTCGTGTTACCTACATGCTGCCGGACCGGGCCGAGTTTGAGCCTTGCTGGCCTATTCTTGCCGAAACATTTGGCGCCAATCCCCCCGTAACGACCATGATCGAGTGTGGCCTGATCGACCCCAAATACCGGATCGAAATCGAAGTCACCGCTGTTTTGCCAGAATAGCCAGTGCGCCCTTGTGGCACTGGACCTTGGACCGGCTTTGGTCCATACCTGCGTTGAAAGAAATGCCGGAGGCAGTCGATGGGAATCCTGAACACTCTATTGCGGGCCGTAACCTGGTGGAACGGGGCGACCCTGAACACGCAGATCTACACTGCGCGCAAGGGCACCAGAGTTGGTGAAGATGATCAGGGTAACGTGTTCTACCGGAACGCCGATGACAGCAAACGTTGGGTGATTTTCAATGGCGAGGCCGAGGCCAGCCGGATTGATCCCGATTGGCATGGCTGGCTGCACCGCACTTGGGACGAGCCGCCGACAGACAAACCGTTGCAGCACAAGTCATGGGAAAAGCCGCATCAGGAAAACCTGACCGGAACCGCCCTTGCCTATGCGCCAGCGGGATCAATCCGGCGCCCCGATCCGGTTGAGCGCTCGGATTACGAGGCGTGGAGTCCGGAATAATCGAGGCAGGCGCATGTCCACTCATAATATTACCGAAATTTTTGTCGGCGGAGCGGTGCTGGCATTTGCTGTGGCGTTTGGTGTCTATGCCAGCCAATCCACTGGTTTGTCGAGCGGCACCAATGGCTATGAACTGGGCGCGTCTTTCCGGTCGCTTGAGGGCGTGAATGTCGGGACAGACGTCAGGCTTGCAGGGGTCAAGATCGGTACCGTGACCGGCGTTGATCTGAACCCCGAGACCTATCGCGCCGACACCACGTTTTCTGTCGCGGACGGCATTTTGATTCCCGATGACAGTGCCATCGTGATTTCCTCCGAGGGGCTGCTTGGTGGCAACTTTGTTGAAGTCATGCCCGGCGGATCACCCTTTTACTTCGAGGCCGGTGATGAGATCGAGGATACGCAAGGTGCGGTCAGCCTGATCTCGCTTCTGGTCAAGTTCGTGGCCGGAGACGGGAGCGGCGAATGAAGTATGTGCTTGCCGCAGCGCTGGCCCTGACTGCCAGCACGGCTTTTGCTCAGCAGAATGTCGCATCCGGTTTGGGTGCGATGTTGCGTGGTCTGGACAAAGTCAATGGCCAGACCGTGGATGTGGAGTTGCGGTCCGGTCAGACGGCGGCTGTTTTCGGCCTTGATGTCGCTCTGGGTGATTGCCGGTATCCGGCTGAGAACCCAACAGGTGACGCGTTTGCATATCTCACGATCTGGGAGCAGGGAAAGTCAGAACAACTGTTCGACGGTTGGATGATTGCAACGTCACCTGCGCTGAATGCACTGGATCACGCGCGCTATGACGTCTGGGTGATCCGCTGTATGACGCCCTGAGGGGTCTGATCCAGCAGCGCGGAAAAATCCGCGCTTTCGTTGATCGCAGCGTCCAGCAATTTCCGATATTCGGCTCTGGGGATTTCGATTGCCCCCAGCGACGCCAGATGAGCCGTCAGGAATTGAGTATCGAACAGTTTGAAGCCGGTTAGCAGTAGCCGATCCACCAGATAGGCCAGAGCGACTTTGGACGCGTCGTTGCGACGGCTGAACATGCTTTCTCCGAAAAAGGCGGCCCCTATTGCGATCCCATAGACGCCACCGACCAGAGCTTCGCCATCATAGACTTCGAGTGAGTGCGCATGACCACGTTCGTGTAACTGAGCGTAGAGGTCCCGCAATTCGGCGTTGATCCAGGTGTCGGCCCGATTGGCGCAGCCATCGACAACGTCGGCGAAGTTCTGGTTGATGGATATTTCAAACCCGCAGTTTCGGATACGACGTGCCAGACTGCGTGAAATATGGAAGCCACCCAGCGGGAATACGCCGCGAAACTTGGGATCGACCCAAAAGAGTTCAGGATCATCACGGCCTTCTGCCATCGGAAAAATCCCGATGGAATACCCGTGCAGCAGCAGTTCGGGTGACAGGCTCATGCCATTTGCCCCGGAACCGGGCGGCAATTACCCCCCGGTTCCGCAATTTTATTGGGCCATGTTCTCCGCAAGCCAGCGCTCCAGCCAGTGGATGTTGTAGTCACCGCTGTGAATGTCGGGCTCTTGCAGCAGGGCATGGAACAGCGGAACGGTTGTGTCGATGCCGTCCACGATCAGTTCCCCCAGGGCCCGGTTCAAACGCGCCAGCGCCTCGGGTCGGTCGCGGCCCTGAACGATCAGCTTGCCGATAAGCGAGTCATAGTAGGGCGGGATCGAATAGCCATCATAGAGCGCTGAATCCATCCGGACGCCCAGACCACCCGGCGCGTGATAGGCCGAGATTTTCCCAGGGCAGGGCGCGAAATTCGGCAGCCGCTCTGCATTGATGCGCACTTCGATGGCGTGACCATTAATTACCAGATCATCCTGACCGAAGGACATGGGCTCGCCGGCGGCAACCAGAATTTGCTCGCGTACCAGATCGACGCCAAAGATGCCTTCTGTCACCGGGTGTTCCACCTGCAGACGGGTGTTCATCTCGATGAAATAGAACTCGCCGTTTTCGTACAGAAATTCGATGGTTCCGGCGCCGATATAGTTGATCTTGGCGACCGCATCCGCACAGACCTTGCCGATTTTGGCTCGCTCTTCAGGGGTGATGCAGGGGCCGGGGGCCTCTTCGAACACCTTTTGGTGGCGGCGTTGTAGCGAACAGTCGCGTTCGCCCAGATGTACGGCCTTGCCCTTGCCATCACCAAAGACCTGAATCTCGATATGGCGCGGCGTGGTCAGGTATTTTTCGATATAAACCTCGTCATTACCAAAGGCGGCCTTGCCCTCGGCGCGCGCGGTCATAAAGGCGCTTTCCATTTCGGCTGCGTTCTGCGCGACTTTCATGCCGCGCCCGCCGCCGCCGGCGGTGGCCTTGATGATGACGGGATATCCGATTTCCTCACCGATGCGCTTGGCCGCAGCCAGATCGGGAACGCCGCCGTCAGAACCCGGAACACATGGCACACCCAGCGCCTTCATCGTGTCCTTGGCGGTGATCTTGTCACCCATGATGCGGATATGTTCAGCGGTGGGGCCGATGAAAGTGATGCCGTGATCTTCGACGATCTGCACGAATTCGGCATTCTCGGACAAAAAGCCATAGCCCGGGTGAATCGCCTGTGCACCGGTGATTTCACAGGCCGAGATGATTGCAGGGACCGACAAATAGCTTTGCGGGCTGGGCGGGGGGCCAATGCACACCGATTCGTCCGCCATGCGCACATGCATCGCGTCGCTGTCGGCGGTGGAGTGCACGGCGACCGTCGCAATCCCCATCTCGCGCGCAGCGCGGATCACGCGCAGGGCGATCTCGCCTCGGTTGGCAATCAGGATCTTGTCGAACATGGGCCCGCCTTACTCGATGATGACCAGAGGAGTGCCGAATTCCACGGCATCGCCGTCGCCCACCAGGATGCGTTTGACGGTGCCCGATTTGGGCGCGTGGATGTGGTTCATGGTTTTCATGGCTTCGACGATCAGCAGGGTGTCGCCCTCGGACACGCTGGCACCGACCGAGATAAACGACGGAGCCCCGGGTTCGGGCTGCATGTAAACCGTTCCGACCATCGGAGAGGTCACGGCGCCCGGATGGCTGGCGGGATCCTCTGCGGCGGCGGGTGCTTCGGCCGGCGCGGGTGCAGCTGCTGCGGCAGGAGCTGCGGGTGCCGCTGGTGCCGGAACGGCAACCTGAACCGGTGCGGCCATAGCTTGTGTTGCGCGGCTGACGCGAACGTTCAGGCTGTCTTCTTCGCCATATTCGCGTTTGACCTGCAGTTCGGTCAGGTCGTTTTCGCGCAGCAATTCAGCCAAGGCTTTGATGAACGCCACGTCCGCTTCGTGTCTGGTATCTGTCATGAGTGTCCTCGACGGTTCCCCTATGGCCCGTCTGTTCCTGCGGGCTTTGATCAATTACGCCGCGTTATACGGCATGCAGAGAGCCATGAAAAGCGCCGTCTGGGCCTGTTTATCGGGGGGTTATCCAAAGATTGTGCAAGACAGCGGGCCTTACAGCGGCATGCCAGACAATTTTGCCACCAGTTCCGACAGTTTGCGCGCACCGAACTTTTCCAGAAGACGCGCTCGATAGGCTTCGATTGTCCGAAAGCTCAGGTTCAGTTCGGCGCCTATTTCCTTGGCCGAAAGACCGCGGCAGGACAAGATGGCGACTTCGCGTTCGCGCGGGGTCAGTTCAACCAATGGACGTTCTTCCGAGATGTCGGAAAAGCTCCAGATTCCGTGCCGGAACGGGTCGTCAGGGGTAAGGGATCGCCCGCGCGCCCGACACCAGAACAGATCACCATTTCGCCGCCGCATAACCCGCTCGTCGGTATAGTACCCCGTCTCGCGCATGACCTGTAATCCGCGCGCACCAATTCTTTCCCAATCGGCCACTGACGGGTAAAGGTGCAGTAGAGGCATGTTGCGATAATCTTCTTCATCTCCGCCGAACGTGCGGGCAAACTGCAGGTTGCAACGCCGGATGACCCGGTTTTCAAGTTCGACAAGTCCGATTGGAGCATATTCGAAGGCTGGATCGCTCATACTTGTATCGTGCAGGGTATTTCTGTGGAATTGAAGGGGTTAAGCGCGGGAACTTGGTGTTTTCGTGCAAGAACAGGGGGAAGGCAATGAATATCGGTCTTTGGCTTGCACGTCAGGCGCAGACAAATGCGCCACGGGCGGCGTTGTATTCCGGTAAAGAACTGGTGGCGGATTATGGCACTTTCCATGATCGTGCTCTGCGCATTGCCGGATGGCTGGTGGCGCAGGGGGTGCGCCCGGGTGATCGCGTTGCGATATTCATGAAAAATTGCCCTGATTATCTGATCGTCGAATATGGGATCTGGTACGCCGGGGCGGCGGCAGTTCCGATCAATGCCAAGCTTCACGGACGGGAAGTGGCCTATATTCTTGGAAATTCCGGAGCGGGAATAACCTTTACCTCACCCGGTCTGACCGAGGCCCTGTCCGATGCTGATGTGCAGGGACGGCTGGTCGATATTAATCAGGATGAGTATGCGGTGGCCCTGTCTCATCCACCAATTCCCGATATCGTTTCTCGGGAACCTGACGATCTGGCGTGGCTGTTCTATACCTCAGGTACGACCGGGAAACCCAAGGGGGTCATGATTACTCATCGCATGTTGACCGGGGTTTCACTGGCCTATTGCACCGATGCCGACATGGTCACCCCCGAGGATGCTGTGTTGTATGCGGCGCCAATGAGCCACGGGGCGGGCCTGTACAACATGATCCACGTCCTGACAGGGGCCCGGCATGTTTGTCCGGTGTCAGGCGGATTCGATGAGGCCGAAATCTTTGATCTTTCGCGACATTTCGGTCGTGTGCAGATGTTTGCGGCGCCGACCATGGTCAAGCGCATGACGGACATCGCTAAGGCGACGGGCGAGAAAGGCGAGGGATTGCGGACTATCGTTTATGCGGGTGGGCCGATGTATCTGGCTGACATACAGGACGCGGTGGCCCAGTTCGGCCCGATCTTTGTTCAGATTTACGGTCAGGGCGAATGCCCGATGGGGATCACTGCGCTATCCCGGCATGATGTCACGGATCGCAGCCATCCCCGCTGGAAAGAGCGCCTTGCAAGCGTGGGTCGGGCCCAGTCGGTAGTGGAGGTCCAGATCGGAGATTCAGATGGAACTCCTTTGCCGCCCGGTGAGCATGGCGAGATCATGGTTCGGGGTGAGATAGTTATGCCGGGATACTGGCAAAACTCGAAAGCGACAAAAGAAACTCTGGTCGATGGATGGCTAATGACCGGAGACATGGGGTTCATGGATAGTGACGGCTATGTCACGCTGCAGGACCGTTCCAAGGATATGATCATTTCGGGTGGATCCAACATCTATCCGCGCGAAGTCGAAGAGATCATCTTGGCTCACCCCGAAGTTTCCGAAGTTTCCGTTGTCGGACGCAAACATCCCGAGTGGGGAGAGGAGGTTGTTGCGTTTGTAGTCGGAGATGCCGAACCGGCGGATCTGGACAGGCTTTGCACGGAAAATATTGCGCGTTTCAAGCGGCCCAAAGCCTATTTCAGGATCGGCGAATTGCCAAAGAACAACTATGGCAAGGTTCTGAAAACAGAGCTGCGGAAAATTCTGGAGAAACAGAAATAGACGATGGCGACTTGCTGTGCTGGACTTGTTGTGCGGGTAAAGGCTTGTGCCTCAATTGGTATGTAAACTGTGTAAAACTGCTTTGGAAATATTTGAGTAACCTATTAGATTGGCATAACTATACTGAAAACTCGAATGGGGTGACAACGAATGTCAGGCACTGATGCACCAGTCACCCTTTGGTAAGGATAGGTGAGTTTTGCGCGAAACCCTGACAGGCAGCCGAATACGTGAAAGGCGGCGCATCGTTGGTCTCAAGCAGGCCGAACTGGCGCGCCTGGCGGGGATATCTGCGTCTTATCTGAACCTGATCGAACACAACCGGCGCCGGATTGGCGGCAAGATTCTGGTGGATATCGCGTCCGCGCTGGCGGTGGAGCCATCTGTTTTGACCCGAGGTGTCGAGGCAACGATGATCGCAGCACTGCGTGAGGCGGCGGTCGATGCGGTTGGCCTGACGGCCGAAGTGGACGGGCTTGAAGAGTTTGCCGGGCGGTTTCCGGGATGGGCCGGGGTCTTGGCGCAGATGCACCGCCGTGTTGTGTCGCTGGAACGCATCGTCGAAACCCTGTCGGACCGCATGACACACGACCCTTATTTGGCGTCTTCGATGCACGAAGTTCTGTCAACCGCTGCTGCAATCAGGTCGACGGCCGCCATCTTGGCAGAACCCGGTGATATCGAGCCGGAATGGCGAGACAAGTTTCATCGCAACCTGCATCAGGATGCCGAACGTCTGGCTGACAGTTCAAAAGCGCTGGTTAATTATCTTGATGAAAGCGAAACGGCCCAGGACCGGCGCGGTGTTCCGCTGGAACAGGTCGAGGCGTTTTTTGCTGATAATGATTACCATTTTCCGTCTCTGGAAACGGAGGGCGACGCCAGCAGCGTCAATCTGGATTTGCTGAGTTCCGGCGCTGCCAAAGCCATCGCACGCCAGATGCTGGCGGTTTACGCTGCCGATGCGCGCACGTTACCGGAAAATGTTCTGGAAAAGGCTGTAGCCAACGGAGAGACCAACCCACTGAAACTCGCGGCCAGATTTTCAACTGATCTGGCTACCGTATTGCGGCGGCTTGCTTTTCTGTCGGACAGGTTGCTTGCCCGGCCGGCGGGACTGGTTGTCTGCGACGCCTCTGGCAGCGTCCTGTTTCGCAAACCCGCACCGGGATTTGCACTGCCGCGTCATGGTGAATCCTGCCCGTTGTGGCCCCTTTTCACCGCGCTGAACAGGCCTTTGGTGCCGATCCGGACAAGAGTCGCTCAACTCGGGCGGACCGCTGCCGAGTTCGAGTGTTTTGCCGTTGCATGGCCGCAATCCGCTTTGGCGTTCGATCAGGACCCGGTTTATCGCTCGGTCATGCTGATCCTGCCGACAGACAGTGCCGAACACGGGCAGGAAAATGCGGTACAGGTTGGGGCAAGTTGCAGGATTTGTCCCAAACAGGACTGCAATGCGCGGCGCGAACCTTCGATTCTGAGCGAAGGTTTTTGACAGTTTCATAACGTCAGGAGTAGTCTGGCCACGACAGGTGGTTGGATCATTGTCCGCCACGGGGGAGGGAAGGACAGGGATGAGCCGCAAGGTTCTGTTGATTGAAGATGAGCCCAACATCACCGAGGCGATACGGTTCCTGCTGACGCGCGAGGGATGGCAGGTTGAAACCCATGCCGAGGGCACGGACGCGGTCGAGGTGATCATGGCTGCGAAGCCCGATCTGGTCATTCTTGATGTGATGCTGCCGGGCAAAAGCGGCATGGATGTCCTGCGCGGTTTGCGGGAGTTTGACGAGATGCAGTCTCTGCCGGTGTTGATGTTGACTGCACGTGGTCAGGCGCGGGATCGGGAAATGGCCGAAATGGCCGGTGTCAGTCGATTCATGACCAAACCATTCTCAAATACCGAAGTCCTGACGGCTGTACGCGATCTGCACGCTCAGGCCTCACGCACGTGACGGCGGGGCGCGACAGAGGATCACAGCCCCCGGTGGCCCGCCCATCGGTTTTTCTGGAGCGACAAAGTTATCGGCGGCGCAGACTGGCGGACGCGGCCCGATTGTTGCCCATCCTGGGAGGAGGGCTGATTGCGATTCCGCTGCTATGGCCGACCGGTGACGACGTGACCGAAGCAGTTTCGATGTCTTCGGCCATTTTCTACATATTTGCCTGTTGGATCGGGTTGATAGCGGTAAGTGTGATATTCGGCATCGCTGCAGGGCGCTTGTCCGGACGCGATGCCGGTGAGACGGAGCCAGAGTGATGGCAACGCTGAACGTGCTGATCCTGGTGTGCCTGGGCTATGTCGTTTTGCTGTTTGGCGTCGCGTTTGCGGCCGATCGTCTGGCCGCTTCCGGACGCGGAGCCTGGCTGCGGTCGCCTTTGATATATACTCTTTCACTCTCGATCTACTGTACGGCCTGGACGTTTTACGGCGCGGTTGGAAATGCCGCGCGGTCTGGGCTGGAATTCGTGACGATCTATATTGGCCCGACACTTGTGATGGTCAGCTGGTGGTGGGGGCTGCGAAAACTAGTGCGGATCGGGCGTAGCCAGCGAGTGACATCCATCGCTGACCTGATCTCGTCCCGTTATGGAAAATCCAACACTCTGGCGGTTTGCGTGACGATATTGGCGGTGCTGGGGGGCACGCCATACATCGCATTGCAACTTCAATCGATAACGCTGTCCTTTTCAATCTTTGCCGAGGCGGACCCGTCGGGTCTCTACCGCGAGGGCTCCAGCGTGTTCTGGGTTGCGGCCGGTCTGGCCGTGTTTGCGATTCTATTTGGGACACGCAATCTTGACGTAAACGAACGGCACCATGGCGTTGTTACGGCCATCGCATTAGAGGCGGTCGTCAAGTTGTTTGCTCTGATCGCCGTCGGCGTGTTTGTGGTTTGGGGTATCGCAGGCGGAATAGCCCCGATGATGGCGCAGATTGATGCGTCGGAGATCGGGCATTGGAGTGTGGATCGGGGGCGCTGGGCGACGTTCACCTTCTTGTCCGCCGCCGCCTTCATCTGTCTGCCGCGGATGTTTCAGGTCATGGTGGTGGAAAACGATGACGAACGCCATCTGAGAACTGCGGCCTGGGCATTCCCGCTCTATCTGCTTTTGATGAGCCTGTTCGTGGTTCCTATCGCGGTTGTCGGGCTGGATTTGCTGCCTGCTGGGTCAAACCCGGACCTTTTTGTTCTGACGGTCCCGTTGTCTCAGGGGAACGACTGGTTGGCCATGCTTTCGTTCATCGGCGGGTTCTCCTCGGCGACCTCTATGGTGATCGTGACGGCGATGGCACTGTCGACCATGGTTTCCAACCACATCGTCATGCCCATATGGCTGAATGCGCAGGAGGGGGTGGCCTCGGTCTCGGGCGATGTTCGCGATATCGTTCTGTTTTCGCGGCGGGTTTCCATCGCGGTTATTATGGCTTTTGGCTATTTCTATTACCGGCTGTCCGGGGGTGGCGCGGCGCTGGCTTCTATCGGGCTGATTGCGTTCGCCGGTGTCTCGCAAATTCTGCCGTCACTGGTGGGCGGGCTATTCTGGCGGGGCGCAACCAGAACAGGCGCATTGGCCGGTCTGAGCGTGGGATTCTTCCTTTGGGTATATACCCTGTTGCTGCCGGGGATGGGCAGTTTCCTTATGCCCTCGTCAGTTGTCGCCGAGGGGCCATTTGGCATCAGTTGGTTGCGCCCGCAGGCCCTTTTCGGGATTGAAGGCATCGATCCTATGGTTCACTCGGTCATGTGGTCACTTTCCCTGAACACAGTCGCTTTTTGCATTGCTTCATTGGCCAGCTTTCCAAGCCCGCTGGAGCGTTTGCAGGGCGCGCAATTCGTCAATGTCTTTGATCATTCTGTTGCACCGCGAGGCTGGACCGGATCGGTTGCTCAAAGTGAAGACCTTATGATCATGACGCAGCGTATACTTGGTGCACTGCCCGCGCAGGAGTTTTTTCAGGCAGAGGCTGAACGGCAGGGCGGACGCGGTCACCTGCCTGAACCAACGCCAGAGTTTCTGGAGCGGTTGGAGAGAGAACTGAGCGGGTCGGTCGGGGCGGCCACTGCCCATGCGATGATCGGTCAGATCGTCGGTGGATCGTCCGTTTCGGTCGAAGACCTGCTGGCGGTGGCAGATGAATCGGCGCAGTTGCTGGAGTATTCCGGTGAGTTGGAGGCGAAGTCTGCGGAACTCAGCAGAACGGCGCGCAAATTGCGTGAAGCGAATGAAAAGCTGACACAAATTTCGATGCAGAAGGACGCATTTCTCAGTCAGGTCAGTCACGAGTTGCGGACACCCATGACATCCATCCGCGCCTTTTCCGAAATCATGCGGGACACCGAAGGTCTGAGCGCAGAAGAGCAAATCAGATATGCGGCCATTATCCACGACGAGTCCCTGCGTCTGACGCGTCTGCTGGACGACCTGCTGGACCTCAGTGTTCTGGAAAGCGGACAGGTCAGCCTGAATATGGGTGACGGAAATTTGCAATCCGTTCTTGATCGCGCCGTTTCCAGCGTGCTGGCGGGATCTGACCGGAGTTTGCGAGTCAGGCGCAACCGGACATCTGAACGCATCGCCCTGCATACGGATCTGGACAGGCTGGCGCAGGTGTTTATCAATCTCATCTCGAACGCCCAGAAATACTGTGATGCGCCCGAGCCGGTCCTGACCATCTCGGTGCACGATGTTGGCGGGCAGGCTGTCGTGGATTTTGTTGACAACGGCAGCGGTGTTCCGCCCGAAGCGCAGTCCATGGTGTTTGAAAAGTTCTCGCGCGTTGGGTCGGACAAGGCCGGAGGCGCCGGACTGGGCCTGGCCATTTGCCGTGAGATCATGCAGCGCCTCGGCGGAGAGGTCACCTATTTATCCGGGCAGGGCGGTGGTGCGTTCCGCATCAGTTTGCCATTGGCCTACAAACAGGCCGCCCAATGACGCAGGAATAAAGACATTTGTAACCGGTGCCGGATTAGCCTGTTCGCGAACGGGATAACGCATACGGTTCGGTATTATGTCGGTGGAAAAAACTGCGGCTTTGACGAGCATTCTGGCGCTGGGACAGGGGGACACGCGCGACAAGCCAAGGTCGATCCTGCGCGCCTTGCGGCTTGGGCTGGCGCGTGCGGCAAGCGAAAGTCTGGATTTGCCCATGTCTGTCATCGGGGCAAAACAGGCCTATCGGCAGCGGGAGGAATTGTCTGACACGCTGCAGGACGGCCGGTTGCTGCTGGCTTTCTCGACGTCCGAAGGGCGGATTGCAGCGGCCTGTATCGACATTGGTTGCGTGTCTGCGATCCTGCAGAAGCAGACAATCGGTTCAGTGTCGCCCGGTCAGGTGTCCGAACGTGAATTTACAGACACGGATGCAGCTATGGTTGCCCCGATTATCGAGCTTGCCCTGACACGGGCCGCGGAATTGGCAGGCACAGCCGAAGATGGCGCAACCCTGAAAGGTTGTACATTCGCCGCGCGATATCGGGATGTAAGGGCGCTGATGCTTGAGCTGGAAGACGATGCTTACAGGATATTTGACCTTACTCTAGAAATTGCCTCGGGCCAGCGGCAGGGGCAGCTTTATTTGATCCTGCCGGATCGACCGGCGGTGTCTGACGAGAGCGACATCGAGGTATCAGGCAACGGGCAGACCCTGGACCATGCGTCTGGGGTTCTGAGGGCTGATCTGACCGCCGTTATTTGCCAAACACAGGTGCCTCTGGCGGCATTTTCCGGGCTAAAGGCGGGTGATGTGCTGCCATTGGCCGGTGTCAGGCTAGACCGGACCGAACTATGGACGATCGAACGAGGCAAGGTTGCCTCTGGCCGTCTGGGGCAGTGTGGAGGAATGCGGGCAGTTCGCGTCAACGAAGACCTTGCCGGGCTGCACCCCGAAAAGCGAACCGAAGGCGGATTTGTCGAAAAGGAGGCCGTTGTCACGCAACACACCGATCCAGCTGTCGACGATACTGGCGATATCATTGACCATCAGGATGAGCCTGCCCACTCCGCAGTCCTGCCTGCAGAAGATGAACCGGTGGTGCCCGATAATTTTGATACCGATCACACGGAAAACATGCTGGCGGAAATTACCGAACTTGCAGGGCTGTATGAGGCGGATAGTGAACCGGGCAAACCTGCCTGATCAGATCAGTCTGGCCGATTGCGCAGTTGTTCCAAAGCAGGGCGCAGGTTGTTCAGATCATAGCCCGCTTTGCTTGTGACGCTCAGGATTTCCTCGGGCTCCATTCGGTCACACTGCCCAAGCGCCCAGACGACCGAACATCTGGTGCCCGATGCGCAATAGGCCAAAACAGGTCCTTCGCAGCTTTCAGCCAAAGCGCGTTGGTGTTCGACATTTTCCGGGGTCATGGTCTGATGGGTCAGTTCCAGAACCTCGTAAGCCATGCCCGCTGCCCGTACGGCGGCACCGATTGAGTCCGACTGCTGATCGACCGGAACTTCGGAGTTCGGACGGTTGCAAATGACCTTGACGAACCCGGCGGCGGCGATGGATGGGACATCTTCGACCGTGATTTGCGGCGAGACGGCATAGCGGGGTGTGATCTGGCGAATCTCCATGTCAATTCCTTAGGCCGCGCTTGCGATCCTGTCCAGTTGCGTGCCGATTTTTGGGGACACAATCATGCCAGCAATCATTGACCCAAGAAAGATCAGGCCACCGGCGCCGCCATATGTCAAAGAGGCCATTGCGGGGCCGGGACAAAGTCCAGCCAGCCCCCATCCCATGCCGAACATGACGGATCCGGTCACTAGGCGATGATCCAGTTCGGGGCGGGGATGCGTCGGAAATTCGTCACTCACCAATGGCTTGCGCCCCTGCGTGAGACGCCATGCAAAAAACATTGGAATAATGGCCCCACCCATTACAAATGCCAGCGTTGGGTCCCAGTTTCCAAAGACATCCAGCCATCCCTGGACTTTTGTTGTGTCGGTCATGCCGGAAATCAGCAGCCCGCTGCCGAAAAGAGAGCCCGAGATCAGTGCCAATAGTATGCGCATCAGACCACTCCCAATATGTGGCGGAACACAACAAGCGTCATGCCACCGGCTAGGATATAGAAAACGGTGGCCACGATGCCGCGCAGTGAAAATCTCGAGATACCGCAGACCCCATGCCCGGATGTACAGCCGTTTGCAATCCGGGTTCCTACGCCAACCAGCAGCCCGGCGGCAATTACTATCGCTACATTGCTTGTCAGGTGCGTCTGAGCCTGCGGTGCGATCAGTGGGCGCAGCAGGAAAGGCATTGCGACAACGCCCGCGATAAAGGTAAGCCGCTCGGCAAAATTACTTTTTCCGCTGCCGTCCACAAGCCCCCCGAGTATGCCGCTGGCCCCCATGATCCGTCCATTGCCCAGCAAATAGACCGCCGCGCCGAGACCGATCAGCAAGCCGCCAATCAGGCCTCGTATCCATTCTGGTTCCATACGATCGTGTTCCTTCTAATTCCGCGCGAGCTTCCGGAACTCAGAGCTTGTTCACCGGGAGTTTCAGAAAAACATCGCCCTTTTCGTCCGCCGGAGGCATCTGGCCTGCGCGCATGTTGACCTGCAACGACGGAAGGATCAGTCGGGGCATGTCCAGTGTCGCGTCACGGGCATCCCGCATTTCAACGAACTCTTCGATGCTTCGGCCCTGACCGATATGAACGTTCAGCGCCTTTTGCTCTCCAACCGTTGTTTCCCACGCGTATTCATCGCGCCCCGGCGCCTTGTAGTCGTGTCCTACAAAAATCCGTGTTTCATCGGGCAGCGACAGGATTTTCTGAATGGAAGCATAAAGTTCAGCGGACGAACCGCCCGGAAAGTCACAGCGGGCCGTGCCGAAATCCGGCATGAACAATGTATCCCCGACAAAAGCCGCGTCGCCGATCACGTATGTCAGACAAGCCGGCGTATGGCCCGGAGTGTGCAGAACGTCACCACGCATCTGACCGATGTGGAAGCTGTCGCCTTCGACAAACAACGCGTCGAACTGGCTGCCGTCCCGCTGGAACTCTGTACCTTCGTTGAAAACCTTGCCGAACGTATCCTGAATGATGGTGATATTCTTGCCGATACCGATCTTACCACCCAGTTTCTCTTGCAGATACGGCGCGGCCGACAAGTGGTCAGCGTGCACGTGGCTTTCCAAAATCCAATGGACTTTCAGGTCATTATTTTGAACGTATTCAATAATTTCATCAGCCGATGACGTGTTGGTCCGGCCAGAGGCGTGGTCAAAATCCAGTACGCTGTCGACAATGGCACAGGCTGTGCCTTCGGGTTCTTGTACGACGTAGGACACCGTAAAGGTCGCATTGTCGAAGAAAGCTTTCACTTTGGGCGTCATGCGTGTCTCCATCATTACTCCGGATATACATATATTAAGAATGGAATGTGATGCAATGACCTTTCCAGTCAGACCGGGTGTGAAGGTTGATATCGGTCAATACCAACTTGTTGGGATTCTGATATAAGAATACTCGAAGCGCGGTGATTTGCCGAATTTGTGTGCAGGTCCGGGCGATTTTCCGCATATCGCGCGGTGAGCAGCGTGTCAGTCTTATTGCCGTTACCTATATCTGTCAGGCTTGCAGAACAGGGGAGGAGTCAGATGCTTGCACAGGATCTCAATAGGGAAGTCGAACTTTTGGAGCAAAAGTTGAAAGGTGCTTGCCTTGATACGCGCCTGGAGTTGCAACCTTCGGTCAGCAAAGTGCTTGAAAGGATGCGGGTGAACGGAATTCACATTCCGTCTCGGTTGCGCCGCCTGGATGCAGCGTTGTGCGAAGATGCCATAGAAGCGCAGTTTGACAATTTGCCGGTTTGATAGTTGCGGTTATCCGAACGAAATGCCCAGGATGACCAGCATCAACCCGATTACAGACAGAAAGAGCGAGGCCAGGTTCCACGGCAGGACGCCCTGAACGGCAGCACGCAGTTCGTCGTCCGACAGCCCGGCCTTGCGCGCCTTCATCACCCGCAGGATGCACCAGAGCAATCCGG
Source organism: Ruegeria sp. CF5 (assembly GCF_056537325.1). Lineage (NCBI taxonomy): Bacteria > Pseudomonadati > Pseudomonadota > Alphaproteobacteria > Rhodobacterales > Roseobacteraceae > Ruegeria > Ruegeria sp. CF5. The sequence goes on from NZ_JBQFRI010000006.1 coordinate 245,800, forward strand.
TGAGACCGGCCAGTGACAGGGCTGCGCCACTCCAGATGATGATTTCGAACATGATGACCTCAGGCTTGTCGTGCGGGCATCTCGCCGCTTAGCGGATTGCTGGCGTTGGTACAAGCCTTGCCCAAGCAATCCGATTGTTGGCTTGCGGCCAACGCGGCAGCAATGTATCCCGCTCATTGCCCCAGAATTTCCCGCGTTGTTTCTCCGCGATTTTGCACCTGAAAGAAATCCCCAGAAGAGGTGAGTCCGACAATGGATCAAAGCAGCCCCGACGACAGCTATAAGGTAACCGCAGGCGAATTACGTCAATTCATCGAGCGGATCGAGCGTCTTGAACTTGAAAAGAAAGACATCGCCGATCAGATCAAGGAAGTGTACAGCGAATCCAAATCGCGCGGTTACGACACCCGTGCACTGCGCAGCATCGTCAGCATCAGAAAGAAAGACAAAGACGATCTGGCCGAACAGGAAGCTGTGATCGAAATGTACAAAGAAGCCTTGGGTATGACCTGATTTCGACTGTACGGTACCCGCGCAAAGGTCGAGCAAACATCTTTGTTTCGGCTCAAGCGGGTAGCGTTGGTTTGATGAACCGAACCCCCGGCATCGCCTCAATCTGTGCGATGTCCTGGATGTACAATTCGGAAAAAGCTTCGACCACATCTTCGGTCCAGTCTGGCAAGCCCAGCTCTTCCTCGAGCATGTCCTCTTGCGCGTGCCGGGCGTACGTATCAGCAATCTGTTCTGTCAGCTCAGGTGTCATCGGACCGGGATTTTGCCGAACAAGTGCAAGCAACTCCTGTTTACCGCTGTCTGACAACAGCGATGCCAGCAGGGAAAACTCGTCGCGTATCGGTGTTCCCGGCTTCAACCCGCCCATTGCACACAGGATCTCGCCCCAGATCAGGGGCGTATCTTCGTTGCACCAAAGTGTGATTTTCACATCAGGTGCCATTTCTCGAACCTGTTTGACCATGTCTGCCCAGCTCAGAGTGCTAAGGTCTGTATCCGCAATGATTTCAGCCCGCTGTTTCTCGGGCAAGGCCATCAGGATCTTGGGAATGAAGCTGCCCGGATTTCGCAGCCCCATGAACCACTCAACTTGGTCATCGCTAAAAGTGCTTGTCAAAAATGCCATGCGAGGACCGGCCAACGGATAGAAGCGCCCGTTCCCGATCGCCGCTGAATGTGTGCCAAAGAACTGAACGTGAGAAAGCACAACACGGTCGGCCTGGTTGCCCTCCAACATGGCTTCGAGCAGGTCATTTTTTACTCTGTTTGGCGGTGCTTCGGAGCCGATCGTGTCAAATGCCTTTCGGAACACTGGTCTGTAGTGGCCTAGTCGCGGAAGGATGACGCCGTGCTTCTGCAACATTTCCTTGTTGGACGTCAGGCATTTCAGAAGGAGCCTTTCGTCAGTCGCGTGAGCACCTGTATGAAATACCAACTGCATTTTCGTCTTCGCTCGCTAATACCACCGGAATTCGGGTTACTATTTGCGCCACCTGCAGTCAAATATGCGGCGCCGCAAACGAATGGAAGTTGCCAGGCGCAAGTTTTGGATGTGCACTTTAGAGCTGCGAGTCTTTCACGGCGGGGAGTTTCGTCTTTTTTTTGTAGCTTTGCGCGGCCAGCCATGGGGCTTTTTAACGAGTTTCAAAGGCGAAAATTAGCGGGTTGCGGGGCAGTTTTTTTTGTCCTATATGCCTGCTCATCCAGTGAGGCGTAGTCAGGAATAGAAGGGTAACCGCGTTCCAGATTAAGCCCTGACTTTTGATGCTGAGCAGCACCGCAACCCGATCCAGAGAACGTATGGATCAAGCTATGGCGCTGCAACGAAGCTAGAAAGTGCCCCTATAGCTCAGCTGGTAGAGCAACTGATTTGTAATCAGTAGGTCCGCGGTTCGAGTCCGTGTGGGGGCACCATTTATCCCGTATTTGTATGGTAAAACCAACCGATTGCGGGGGTACGTACCTTTATTTGTTTCTGAAGATAGTCTTCGTCTCGTGCGCCTCTCGGTGGCAGCTGATAATTCCTGACAGTGCGAAAATTTGGAAGCTGTTGAATTTGGATTCGAAGAAATAGCTGCTGTGACATTTCCTTTCGAATGCTTGAAGTAGGTTGAGGTTTTTGCACCGCAAAATTCCATTGGATTGAGTAATCTAACCAATACTGTGCTTGCGTAGCGCCTTGATAGCCGCATTCTCGTGGTCGATCCGGGAAAGGTAGTCTCTGGCGCGTGGTACCGGATCGTACCTGAATTGGTCTGGGCCCAGCATTTTTCTCGCATTCAACTCCGACGTGCACAGCAGGTTGAACTCCACTTTCTTCAGCATGCAGTTCCACCCCTCCGGGTACTCGCCAGCCCAGTTGTTTGTGTAATACCTGACCAGTCGGTTTCTGATCGTATAACCGTGATAATCGAATGCGATGGTACCGTCGGTTACGTAGATGTGGTTCCCTGCAAATCCCTCGTTGGGAATTATGCGTTCCGCGAAGAACCCAGGAAGCGGCGATAGCTGCAAATAGACGCCTGCAAGGATATGGCAGGCACCGTTCCCGAAGAAAGCTCTATCTGGCAGCGCCCATCTGCGTTCGGGGTCTTTTTTAACCCCGGGTTTCATCCTGTACATTGTTGCAACTTGCCATCGAATGCTGGCGGATGAAATTCAAAACCTACCCAGCCCTGACCTTAAAACTGTTAAGTCGGAGGTCTGCAACCATGACCCGGTAAGTGGTGCGACGCGCCGAACTCGTACCCCCTCATTTAAATCGTCATAAGAAATCATGACGCGCCGCAGTTGTTTCGTAGCCTCATCAAATGGCTGAATTGTGTCTGTTTGATGAAGAATGCAGGGTTCCAATAAACTCTGGATTTCACGTGATCGGGCGATCTCAATACTGATGGAGTAATTTTACCACTCCAAGTATCGGCAGATTGCCTCGCAATCGTGTGCTGGTAAAGAATGGGCATGCCTTTGGATCGAAGACTGCATCACTGCCCATATTGGGCAAGGTTCATGCCAAGAGCTTTTGTTGATCAGTATTAAAGTCGTAGGGCTGAGGTTTTTACCGACCGTCTAAATAATATCCAATAGCACGGGTTTCCGCGCGCCGAATAATAGCCAAAAAAAATGTGTTGTCATACACCCTTTGTATTTGATTGCTGCCAAACGAAGCCACGAACCTGCTTTATTTTTCAACGTGTTCCGGATCAAGGACCAGTGGAATTCTGCCTGTAGAGGTGCGCCTCAATGTTGCCGGGGTTGAATGCACGCGTTTTGAAACAGCACAGTTTTGTTGATCCGGCTTAACTGCCGAATGTACCAGGCGGTCGCCGATTTCTTTGGCCGTAGCCAAGGGAAATAAATAGCCAAGCCAGCCGAGGCCCGGATCGCGGATGGCTAATAGCCTTTGGTTCTCCCATGGCGGGTCGGGCACCAACCAAGCCGGGTTGGGTGTTGCCACGAGCCGTGAACCAGGGTCCAGCGAAGGGGGAACACGCTCGGCCAATCTGGCCCTGGCGCTTGCGAGTTTGTGAATCAGACGTTCTAATTCGGCAGCATCCAACAGGATTTCGCCTAGGTGCATTCCTTCAATTTTCAGGTCAATCGAGCATACTGACTGATCTTCACTGACTTTTGTCCTTACAGATATCTTTTCCATAATAAGTGCTCCTCAGTACCGAGAAATATCTTCAAATCTGCAACTCTGTTCATCGCGACGTGGCGCATTGGTTAATTCTGCTCCGCGGGCAAAAAAAGGCCGAGGCGGTCAGGTCGGGAACCCAAGTTTCCCGATCAGGCGCCAGATGTCCTGATTGGCAGCCGTGAGTTGCGAAATCGCACCTTCGATCTGTGAGATTGCCGCGTCATCGATTGTGTCTGCACGCCCGAGTTTGATGTCAGTTTTTCGATCTGCAATTCGCATCAGAATTGTCTTGGGGTTTCCGCTGTCCGGATCAAAGGAGTATATGCAGTGATTGTACTTGTTGCGGACCCCTGAGAGTTTGGACAAGCGGCGGGTTTGTTCTAGGATCGGATCACGGACCGATGGTTGCTGCCCTTCCATTTTTGCCAGCCTTTCGACCAAATCAACACGGGCCCGAGTTGTGTTCAACGTGAGAAAGATGATCACGGCCACATCCTTGTTGGTACCAGATAAACCGGCGATCAGATGGATCAACAGGCTTTCCGTATTGGTCCACATGTAGTTCAGGCGACCAACGAGCAAAATCAACTGGTCGAAACGGTTCTCTACGTCACTGGTCAATGTGCTGTTGCCGTGCCGTCTCCGGTGCGACCTCGAAATAGAAATGCGCCGCGGCGGTCCGATTGTTCACGCCAATCTTTCCCACTACGTTGTGCATGTGCAGCTTTACGGTGTGCTCTGTTATTCCTAGCCTCGATGCGACGATCTTGTTGCTTTCTCCGTGTGACACGAGGCGTAGCACCTGCTTCTCACGACGTGTCAGCTTGTGAAAAAGAGCCTCATTCCGTGTATCAGGTGGTGAAGGTTCCAGCCGCTCTTCCGTTGCAGAACCAGGCGCGGCCCTTCCATTAGTGTTCGGATTGACGCATTCGGCGAAGCAGGCAGGCAAGTATTTCTGATCATTCATCAACAGGCGCAGAACGGCCCGCCAGACATCTGGTCCGACATTCATCGGCAAGTATCCGATGTCACCGTATCTCTGTCTGTCCCAACGTTCGAACAGTGATCTGGCGGCGCTTTCTGATCGGTATGCAAAAGAAAGACATCCCGATCCGGACGCTTTGACATAGTATTGCGGTTTGCTCAGAAGGTCTTCGATCATTGACTGATCTACCACCAGCATCCTGAGCGAAGAGATGTCGACGTCGGTGATGTCAGGAGCCTGCCCCAGACAATCGCAGCGACGCGCTGTAACGCCAAACTCACTCTGGACATTTCTCAGTGTTTGATTGGAAAAAAACAATTCTTTTCCAATGAATAAGACCGGAATATCGTCTTGATGTTCAATTCCATTAGAATTTTCACTTGCCAATGGTAAACTCACGGCTTCCTCCATCTGCAAAGGAATCCGGCACCGGGAACATGGTACCAATGAATATCAGCGCAGAATATTCACGCTGAAAAATGCCTGAATCATCTAATTAATTAGCCTATTAGCATATCCGAAAGTTCCGAAATCTTCAACGGTTTGTTTTTGATCTAGAACCAAACCTATTACTTTTGGGTAGTCTGCCTGAAAATTATTTCATTCCTACCTATCTCAAAGTATTAGGTTTTTGGTGAATTGTGTAATGCTTGTTGAATTTCCCCAATCTATCAGTTCGGACTTTGTGCGAATATCAAAATAATTGTTAATTAACAAATATATAGATGGAACTGATCTTTCGGTCAGCTAGCCACTGCCGCCTTCAACTGCAACGATAGTAAGGCTTCAATTACAGAAGCATCGTTGAACCTGACGTGCCTGCGGCCGCGTATTAGAGCGAAATTCCCGCACGGACGATTATCGGCTGGGCCGAGATTGGAGGTGACGGAAAACGAACCAGAACATGTTCGTACTTCATGCGAACCTGAAATCGTGTTCGGATGAAGATTTTTCAAACCAAAAACGCTGTATGCCGCCTGTCAGATGAATGGTGGACTGGCGTTATGTAGAATGGAAAATTACAATGAAACGCAATACTAACAACGCCAACGTCACAACCGTAGACGAAATCAAAGTAGAGCATCTGAAAGCTGATTTTGAGACCAAAATTAAGGTCGAAGAAGCCAACGTTGATGCAAACGCGAATTCGCAAGATCAACAGCAAGATCAGACAGTTGATAACGACAACACCGTAGATACGTCAGATTCGCAACATCAGGGTCAGGGCCAGGCTCAGACATCGGATAACGCGAATGAGCAGGGTCAGGATCAGGGTCAGGACCAGGGCCAGGATCAGGCGCAGGGCCAGCAACAGGGTCAGCAGCAGCAAAACGTGAATGGCGGTGACGACAGCAACGACATCGACAACAGCACAGCTGTCAATATTGACTTCGGCGAAGGCGAGTGGATTCCGCGTGATGATGATCAGGTGGATCTGGATCTTGGCGATTCTGCCACTGTCGGTGACGTGATTACCGCAGGGCGCAATCTGGACTACGATCCCGGCGATGACATGAACCTTGACATCACGATGAATGGTGCCGGGAATGACATGGCATCTGTCAACAACCAGGTGGCCAGCCTGTACGACGATGACTATATCGAAGATGCTACTGTTTCAAACGATGGCGACTTTTCCCAGAACGGCAATGCAAACGGCGGTACCGCCAATGCACAAGAGGGAATTGGCACGTCAACCGGTGGCGGCGCCTCAGGCCAAGGTGGCTACTCTTATGGCGGCAACGCCCAGGGTGGCACGACCCAAGGTAGCGCTGCTTGGGCGCAAGGTGGCGACTCGGGTGATGCTGGTTCGGATGCCGACGCAGGTTCCGGTGGTGCATCTGGTGAAGCCGGTAACGCAAGTATTGGCCTAGGCCTGTCCGGTGCAGGTTCTGACGGTGACAGCGACGGCGGAAGAGGTGGCAACAGCACCAGTGATTCAGCGTCCGACAACTCCAACAGTTCAGATACCGATGCAGATGGAACCGGCGGAACCGGCGGCAGCGCAGACTCGCTGGGGCTGGGTATTGGTCTTGGTCTTTCGGGGGCCGGTGCAGACAGCAGCGCCGATGGCGGTGACACCGATACAGATTCGAGTGGCATGGGCTTTGGTGCCGCACATAATGACTCGGCTTCGGACGGAGCAGACGGCGGAAACGGTGATGCAGACAACGATGGTTCTGCCGACAACAGCACCGACAATGACGTATCGGCTGATGATGCGACCGCTGGTAACAACGATGCGGACGGTACTTCCGACTCTACATCCAGCAGCACTGCAGACGGTGATGGTGGAAATGGCGACGGCGGCAATGGCAATGGTGGCAATGGCGACGGCGGCAACGGTAACGGTGGCGACGCCAACGGCGGATTTGCCGGACTTGTAGAAGCGGCCGTTGCAGCACTGTTTGATGAAATCACCGATGATGATGAAGAAGCTGAAGAAGGTGATGATGACGGCGACGCAGACGCAACAACCGGCGGTGGCAACACAGCCGATGCTACTGGCGGCACCGGCGGCACAGGGACTGGTGGAACCGGAACCGGTGGCACCGGAACTGGCGGTAGCGGAACCGGTGGAACAGGAACCGGTGGCAGCTCGGCGGCCAACTCTGACTCGCAGGCCGTAGGTGACCAATCCGCGAGCGGCCCGGACATCGACCAAACCCAGGGTAATGTTGACGGTGCGGCCAATACCGCCCAGGACACAGATGGAACCGGCGGGGCAGGCGGCAGCAATACGACTGACGGCGCGGCCAATGGCACGGGTACCGGTACTTCGACTGCAGACGGCACTGCCGGTGCAGGCGGATCGGGTACATCGACTGCTGACTCGGCCGGTAGTGGCGCGGGTTCTGCGGATGCGGCCAACACTGCCGGTGCCGGTGGCGCGGCAGATGTGTTTGCATCTTCGGATACCGACGGCACGTCGGACAGCATGGCCGAAGCCATCGCCGGGTATGGTGGTGCAGCCAACTCCGACAATGATGCAAGCTCGGCTGGCTCGGGTGATGCAACTGGCGCAGCCAACACTGGCGGCGGCGGAGGCGGTGGCAGCTCGACATCCACCGGCGGCACCAGCGGCAAGTCGATGACAGATGCCATGTCTGGCGACACCGCAAGCGGCAACGTCAAAGGTGGTCAGGCGTCAGGCGCAAATTCCGGTGATGGTGGAAACGGCGGCCACGGCGGCAACTGGGGGTCCAACAATGGTGGCGACAGCGTCGTGACCGGTGAATCCTATGCGTCCGCAGCAGCGGTGGTCGACACAGATGCCTTCAACCAGACGATCGTCATGGGTGCCAATGTGCTTGGTAACTCGGTCGATACCACCATGGTTGGCGGTTCGATGACGTCGTCTTACGCAAGCGACGACACCGAGGTCTAAAACAATTGCCGGGAACCACCAATACGGGTCCCGACAAGCATTAATGAAAACGCCGAGGCCGTTTGTTGCGGCCTCGGCCCAGCTTAACCCAAACCGGAGAAATCAGCCCGGCGCGGGGGACAGGGAAAACCGACATGTCTCTCGATAGTATTACGGAAACAATTGCACATTTTATCGGAACATTTGAGCTCACGGTCGAGCAGGCCAGACTTCGGGATCAGTATGATGAATTTACGGCCTACAGAAAAAAGGCCGAGCTTGATCAGTTAGACGATCCGACCACGATAAAAATAAGCGCCAAGCTGGAACCAGATCCGGTAAAAATTGAACTTACACCTTACCGGTTCCAAGAGCCCCAGAAACTGCCTGACGCGCCCCCTCCGCCCGGTGACGTCAGCTATGGAACTACAATTCAGCTGGGAACGCCGACAGCTCCTGAAACTGTAATACCTCAGGTGGATTTCTTCGGTAATGACAGTGCGAGTGCGAATGCCGGGCAGGTGACTTATGTCGAACACACTCCGGAAGGTTCAAGCGAGCTGTTGGGGTCTGTCGTAACCTATACGATGCAATACCTTTTCCTGAGTGACAACGACACGCTTGGACAGGGCGATTTCAGGGATACAGACGTCTTGATTGCCGAGGCCGAGCAGTCTTTGGACGTTGCGCTGTCGCTTCACGCAATGTCAGCACCTTCGTTGTCGGTTTCTGACTATTTGTCGGTCGATAAGGTAGAAGCACTGGCGCAAGAGATGCTTCAGCCTTTGTCCGCTGAAGTTGAAGGTGTGACAATTCATCAATTTCACGGTGCTGATGCGATTGGCGTGATCGTAAACGGCGAATACGTCGATGAAATGCCGGTCTGGAATGACCTACTGCCCGCTTACCACAAGCCGGAAGAAACCTCTGACGAGGATGATCAGTCACCCACCCCGTATCCCGATGAATGGGAGCAGGGTCCCGAGCCGGTTATCGAGGATGGGCATACAGTCATCACAGGGGGCAACCTGCTGATTAACGAGATCAACGTTACCGTTGGTTGGGTCGATGCCCCCTATATTGCTTTGGGCGGGCAATCGATCAACCTGACCATGTTCAGTCAGGTGGCGGTCGTATCGGATATGGACGAGGGATCGCACGGCTGTGGAAGCGGCACAAACGTCGTTCAGGCAGCTCAGATCGATATGCAGTCAAACCCGGCGGCCTGGATTGCAGATGCGCAATCGGATGGTGAACAACCCTCATTTATTTCGGTCGATTGGATACAGGGGGATCTGGTCGTCGCGAATTTCATCAAACAAGTCATAGATGCAACGGACATCGATCACATAAATACCGAAGTGTCTGCGTCGTCATCGTATTTCGCGATGGGCGATAATCAACTGACCAATCTGGATAATATTATGCAGCTTGGCAGCTATTATGACCTGATCATGATCGGCGGCGACATGATCTCGTTGGATATGATGTTCCAGACGATTGTTCTGATGGATGATGACGTGGTCGATGGCGGGATGCCTGGTCCCGGAGGGGCTGGGGACGAGAACCTGGTTATGAACCACGCGACATTGAATTCGCAGGGTCAGGACACCCACAAGGATATGGACAAGGCCATGGCGGACGTTCTGGCGCTGCCTGAAACAAATCAGGACGCACTGGAAGAGGCCTTGCTCAACGATCCCCTGTTTGCAGGGCTTGAACAAATGCGGGTGCTGAAAGTTGATGGCAGCCTGTTGCAGGTCAACATTTTTGAACAAGTAAGCATGTTGGCCGATCAGGATGATGTTGAGTTGACCGGGGCGGCCGCCGGAGACACGGACGTAATTGCAGGCAGCAATGCAATTCTCAACTCAGCCAGCATCAACAAACTTGGCATCGATTCTGTGGTCATGGCAAACTCCGAAACCTATTCGGATTTGCTGCTGCATCAGGCCAGCCTGATTGACACGCCGGAGGATGACAACGGTGACGATTTGGTGAACGAGGCCGTCGCCTTCCTGATGGACGATCCGACCGACTCGAATTCGTTGCCCGGATCGCAAGGCCCCGATGATCAGGAAGCTGTCGGAGATAAAACGCTCGTCGAGTCGGATGGCATGCAGAGCATGCTGGCCTGATTTTGGGCGATAAGAATACGAGTGATCATAAGGTTTGAGTATGTCGATCATATTTTCATCGCGCCGAACCCGGTACGCCAGCCCGCTTGACCGGCACGGAGGCGGTCGCCCGTTGCCGCTTAAGCAAAGCGACAAGATTGAACCGATAGGTCCTGAAGGCGCCGACGAAGCCAAAGGCATGACTGCATTGCGACTTTCCGGTGGGATGCGTGTGGAAAATCCGGCCCGAACGGAACCAGTTAAATCATTGGGGCACGAGGAAAACGAACCGGCAAAGAATGCCTCCTCTGAGAATGAGGGCCGCTTGGACACCGGGGCCGAGCAACTCTCTGACATACAAGGTGAGCAGCAATCCGGTGAACCCACCTCCGATGACAATGAGCAAATCAATTCATCGGAAACGACCAGTTCCACTCGGCGCGTCGAACCTCCTCAACGGCGCGCGCCGCCGCCACCTGCGGCAGAACAAGACATGGCGGGTGACGGCACTGGGGTGGCCAGCGCCAAAGGCCCCAAACCCGATGCCAACCCGCAATCAAAGGCGCGAGCGACCCCCTCTGCGCCGACGGGGGCTAAGGATCGGGTCGGTACCACGATCGAGGCCAAGGCGAACCAGCCGCTGCCACCGTCAAATTCCGGCGGAGGCGGAGGCAATGGGCCACCCCAAAATTTCCACAGACGAACTCCTCCGGAAGATTTTCAGAAAATCCTGCGCATTTCGATGCGCGCGATCCGGCGCAATCTGAGTTTCGTTCTGGTCCTCACCTGCGCGACCAACATCCTAATATTGGCCATTCCGATCTATCTGTTTCAGATCAGTGACCGGGTTCTGACCAGCCGCTCTCTGGATACTCTGATCATGCTGACGGCCATTGTGGCGGGCGCAGTTATCTTTCAGTCGGCTTTTGACGCGGTCAGGCGGTTCATGTTGATGCGAACGGCGGTCGAAGTGGCCGCCCGGTTGGGGGCACCGATCCTCAGCGCCGCAGCTCATGCGTCGCTGCACGGGACCGGGCGCGAATATCAGACGTTGGGAGATTTGCAGCAGGTGAGGGGTTTTCTTGTCTCCAGCACATTGATTGCTTTTCTTGATGTACCCTTTGCGCCCTTGTTCATTCTAATGATTTTTCTGGTGCATCCCCAACTTGGGATGATCGTTATCGTCACCGCCTTGCTGCTGATGACCATTGCTTTGATCAACCAGAGAATGACGGCCAAACCTTTTGCCAAGGCAAATCGGGCGCAGTCCATGGCCAACATGCATCTGGATTCGATGTCGCGAAACAGCCAGATCATCAATGCGCTGGCCATGATCCCTGAGGCCGTTCGCATCTGGGGGCGCGACACGGCGACCTCGTTGACATGGCAGGTTCGGGCACAGGACCGGAACGTGATCTTTGCCGCCATATCCCGCGCGGTGCGGTTGCTGACGCAGATCGGCATCCTTGGCTGGGGTGCCTTTCTGGCCCTTCAGGGAGAGATCACAGGGGGCATGGTAATCGCCGCTTCGATCATTGCGGGCCGCGCCTTTGCGCCGATTGAGGGATCAATCGAAGGGTGGAATACGTTCCTTCTGACGCGTGGCGCGTATGATCGGATTCGAAACCTTTTGGCGAACTCGGCCTTGCAGCATGAAAAACTGCGCCTGCCGCGACCCGAGGGGCGGTTGGATGTTGAGCGTCTGCTTTATGTTCCCGGCGGAACCAAACGCGTCGTGCTGAACGGGATTACCTTTTCGATGAACCCCGGCGAGACGCTGGCCATTATCGGTAATTCTGGCGCCGGGAAAACGACCCTTGGGAAGACCTTGGTCGGCTCGATCCTGCCAACGTCCGGCAGTGTCCGGCTGGACCTGATGGACATACGCAACTGGGATCCGCGTCAATTCGGTGAAAGCATCGGCTACCTGCCTCAGGACGTGCAACTGTTTCCCGGCACTATCAAGGACAACATTGGTCGGATGCGCGATGATGCGACAGACGAACAGATACACGATGCTGCTGTTCTGGCCGATGTCCACAATATGATTGCCACACTGCCACAAGGGTATGAAACGGTTGTCGCCGCGGACGGCACCCCGCTGTCAGGCGGGCAAAAGCAACGCATCGCTCTGGCGCGTGCATTCTTTGGCAATCCGCAAATGGTGGTGCTGGATGAGCCGAACTCGAACCTGGATGTAGCGGGCGACAAGGCTTTGGCCCGCGCGATCGAGCAGGCAAAAAACAGCAAGATCACCGTGATCGTGATTACTCAGAAGCCGACGCTTCTGAACGTGGTCGACAAGATCATGTTGTTGACTGACGGCCGCGTTGCGCTGTTCGGCGAGCGTGAACAGGTGATGCAGCAACTGAAGGGACCTCGAAACAAGCCTGAACTGCGCGGCTGAGGGGAGCAAATGACTGAACTGGCAAAAATCGAAGACTCGTCGCAGTGGTATGCAGAGGTACCGCGTTCGATCAATCGCCTGATCGTTATAGGAATGGTCATGCTGCTGGTATGTTTCGGAGGTTTTGGCGTGTGGTCGTTCCGCGCCCCGCTTGCCGCTGCTGTTATCGCTCAGGGCAGCTTTGTCGCGACCGGTCGCAACAAGATCGTACAACACCTTGAGGGGGGGATAATCGAGGAAATTCGCGTTTTGGAAGGACAGGCCGTCGAGCAGGGGCAAATCCTCATGACGCTGGATCAGACCTCGGCGGAGTCGAATGAGCGCGAGCTGTTTGTTCGCAAGATCCGCCTTCAGGCGATGGCAGAACGATTGCTGGCCGAGTACCGGGAGCAGGACCGTTTGACGTTCTCTCAGGAACTGGTTGCTGCTTCGGACGATGCCGAAATCCTGACCATTCTGGACAATCAGATGCTGAGCTTTGAGGTGTCACGCAAGACACTGCTGAACGATATTGCCTTGCTGTCGCGTAATATCGAAGCATTGAAAATCAGGGAAAGCGGGTTCGAGGCACAGCTTGTTTCCATGACCCGGCGATCCGAAATCCTGCAGGAAGAGTTCGACACTAAAAATGCTCTGTTCGAAAAAGGTCTGGTCCGAAAGGGCGAGTTGAACACAATCAGGAGGGTACAGGCCGAGGCTGAGGGGCAACTTGCCCGGCTACAGGCCGAGGCCTCGGAAATCAGCCAGATGTTGCTGAAGTACGAGGAACAGATAGCCCGTACCCAATCTGCATATCGAGAAGTTGCGCTTGATGAGCTGAGCGTTATCGAGGCCGATCTGGAAAGTGTACGCGAAAAGGCGCGGCAGGCACGCAGCGTTCTTGATCGCGCGGTGGTTCGTGCACCGGTGGCTGGTACGGTCGTTCGCCTTCATTATCATACATCCGGCGGCGTCATTGAAACGGGCGAACCCATTGCTGAAATACTTCCATCTGACGCTCCTCTGATCATCGAAGCACAGATACCTCGTACCGAAATTGACAGTGTCGTCCATGGCCAGAAAGCGACAGTGCGTCTGGTTGCGTTGAACCAACGCACGACGCCGGTACTGAATGGCGAGGTTTTCTATGTTTCTGCGGATGCGCTGATGGAAGAGTCGGCGGGGGTACCCAAAGAGGTCTATCTCGCCCGCATTTCGCTATCTCTTGATGAAATGGATCGGGTTAGCGGTTTTATTCCCACACCGGGAATGCCCGCCGAAATCATGATACAGACAGAAGAGAGAACATTTGCAGCCTATATCGCCAAGCCAATCGTCGACAGCATGTCACGCGCGTTTCGCGAACACTGAGTTTGGTGGACGACCGCGGCTTACCTTCAACTAGTGTCAATCAGCGTCTACACATTCCAAAACTCGCATGATATTTCTTGGGAAACTGTTCAGGGAATGCTGCATATGACATTGACGGTCAAAGACATGATGGAAGCCGCAAACGCCGTGGTCGAACGCATTGACGTTGCCAGGGCGAAAGAACTGATAGAGCAGGGGGGCCTGCTGCTGGACGTCAGGGACGCGCCCGAGTTGGAGCGCACAGGCCGGGCGGTTGGATCTCATCATATTCCACGTGGCATGCTGGAATTTCGGGCGGATTCCAGCACGCCGTTTCACGATGCCGAACTGCGCAAGGACCGACCCATTGTATTGCATTGTGCGTCAGGTGGCCGTGCGGCACTTGCAGGCAAATTGCTCAGGGATATGGGATACGAGCAGGTTTACAATCTGGGAGGCATTTCGGATTGGCAGAACGGTGGTGGAGAAATGGTCGCTCCGGTTGATGCCGGGATGTAGGCTGTTGATCTGATGCATGTCAAAGCCAAACATATTCGCGTACTCCAATGTAATGGCCGAAGCTCAACAAAAGGACTACGGCCATGCTACGTTTGGCAGCCATGCTTTATTCACTGATTGCTACCGCAATTGCCGGATCAGCGGTAATCGCGGTTCTGTCCGCAGGGTTGGTATCGGTGTCGGCCATACTTTGGGCCGCCGGCGTTGGGGGGGCGATTGCGGCTCCGGTTTCCTGGCTGGTCGCAAGGCGATTGTATCAAGGCGGTTAGTAATCAGGCGTTCAAGAACGTTCTGACCGCCGCCTCGAACTCTCTGGGTTTCTCCGCGTGAAGCCAATGACCTGCGCCCGGTATTTTAGCAAACCGGGCGTTTGGAAACAGCGCGCGGATTCTGGCCCGATGTTCCGGAAGGACATAGTCGGATTCTGCCCCTGACAAAAACAGTGCCGATCCGTGCCACGTTGCATCGATATCCGGAAAGCCCATGATTTTGGGCATCTCGGCGGCCAGAACATCCAGATTCAGCCGCCAGCGTTTTCCGGCGACGTCTAGCGATTGGGTGAAAAAGCTCTGCAGCGCCTTCTCGACCCCTAATTCAGCAAGTTGCTGTTCCACGTCAGAACGGCGTTCAACCGCAGACATGTCGACCGCACGCATGGCTTCGATGTATTTGATCTGACTATGGCCATAGGTCACCGGGGCGATGTCGGCCACCACCAGCTTGCGGACAAGTTGCCCGTGTTGCAGAGCCAGCATCATTGATGCCTTGCCCCCCATCGAATGACCGACCACATCCGCGACGCCACCGAGGTTTTCGACCACCTCGGCTAAATCCGAGGCAAGCGCGGCATAGTCATGCGCCTGTGTCCAATCGCTGTAGGCGTGATTTCGCATGTCAATGGCGACCACCTGCCGTTCGTCGGACAGCCGTCTTGCAATGACACCCCAGTTTCTGGCCGACCCATACAGGCCGTGTGCAATCAGTAAAGGGGGCAGGGAGGTCGGTTCGCCATGAATGATCGTGTTGAGCATGATTTGGTGATAGCCGGGCCTCGCGGGAACTGCCACCCCCATTGTGGCCGCGCTTTGGCGGGGCTACATTACCCCGTCAGGAGGCGCGAAATGCAGCAGGATACCGAGGTTCAGACCCAGATCGCCGAAACCATCTTGCTGTTGCGCAAGAAACTCGGCGTGCGTGGCAAAACGCTGGCGGCATCGGTTCGCCGGGTAAAGCGACGTTTGCCCCGTCGGGTCTATGCACAGGCGATGACGCTGGCCAGCGCCGAGCAAATGGCTGAACACCCGAAACTTCGCATGATTTTGGATACCCCGGGTTTGATCAAGGCATCCCACGACGTGCAAACACACCTTAGGGCGATTGACCTTGCGGATCGCAGGTGGGGCTGGTTTCTGGGGATGCTGGGCGGATTAACCTTCAACCTGTTGGTTCTGGCGGTGCTTGTTCTCTTGTTTCTTTGGTGGCGCGGGTTGATCTGACCTTTCGCTTGTTAAACGCCCGGGCTACTTTGAACGCGGTTCAGGCAGAGGGGCGATATGCTATCCAAATCCCAGATACGGCGCGCGGAGTTGCGCGAAAAACTGGTTGAATCAGCTGAATCCCGGATCGCACGCGACGGTTTGGGCGAGCTGAGAGCCCGGGATCTTGCCAAAGACGCCGGTTGTGCTTTGGGTGCAATTTACAATGCGTTCGAAGACCTGAACGCTATTGTCATGGCCGTGAATGGCCGCACCTTTCGCGATTTGGGAGAAGCGGTATCTGGTTCATTCGATGGCGGCGAAGAACCGGTGAAGCGTCTGATTGTCATGAGCAATGCTTATCTGCGGTTCGCCGACGACAATACCAATCTCTGGCGCGCGCTTTTTGATCTGAAAATGTCCGATGATGGGCCGGTGCCGGAATGGTACCGGGACGCCCTGAAAGGGCTGTTTGCCTATATCGCTGAACCTGTTGCCGAATTGTTCCCCGAACTGGACAGGGCCGAGCTGGATCTGATGACCCGTGCCTTGTTTTCTTCGGTGCATGGCATTGTGACTTTGGGGCTGGAAAACCGGATTTCGGGCGTCCCGCCCGAACAGATCGAACGCATGATCGCACAGGTTCTTTCCAGAATTGGAAACAAATAGTTTCCTGAACGGTGTTCAAGAAAAGTATTGAACGACGTTCATAGAATTGCTACCTCCATTACATGAACAATGTTCATATTGGAGGAACCCATGTTTGGCACATTGAAAACCTTGATTGTCGGCGCAAATGCCTGTGCCGAAGAGCAATTGCGTGACACCTATTCAATTGAGCTGATCGACCAGAAAATTCGCGAAGCAGAGCAAAATCTGAAAGCTGCGAAACTAACCCTGGCTAGCTTGATACAGCGGCAGCGAAATGAAACCCGGCAGGTTGACGGGTTGAGGGCGCGCATTGACGATCTGATGCTCCCTGCCCGGCAGGCGCTAGCAGATGAACGCGATGACTTGGCGCAAAGTGCCGCTCAGGCAATTGCCGACCTTGAGAACGAGGTCACCTTGCGCGGTCAAACGGTTGAACGCCTGGATGCCCGTATTTTACAGCTGCGCCAAACGACCGAGGCCGCAAGCCGTCGCATTGTCGACCTGAAGCAAGGCGCCAAATCCGCGCGTGCGGTTCGACGCGAACAGGGTCTGCAGCGAAAGCTGAACCGCCATCTTGGCGGCGACAGCCCCATTGATGAGGCCGAAACACTCATCGGACGGGTTTTGCAGCAGGACGATCCATTCGAGCAGTCCGAGATTTTGCGGGAAATCGACGACGGCCTGAGCCACGCGGGGATCGCATCTCGTCTTGAAGAAGCTGGATATGGGCCAAAAAGCCGTTCGACCGCAAAGGATGTCTTAAGCCGTCTGATGGAACAGAAGAAAGACTGAGCGCAACTGCCTTTCCGAATTACAGAACCAATTAAACAGGAGAATTCAAATGACCGGTCGTAATGAAAACGCCTTGATCCTTATGCTGAACGGTGCCGGGGTTGCTATAGCATATGCGTTGCTTGGTATTTCACTTTATCTTTCCACGGATGTACCGCTGGCGACAAAGGGGTACTGGGGAATGGGCATCATTCTTTTGACGCTAAGCCTGATTAACGTTGTCAAATACCGCTTTGACACGCGTTCGGCCGAAGACCGCATTAACCGGATTGAAGAGGCACGCAATGAAAAGTTGCTGGAAGAGGTCCTGACCGACCCAAAATCTGAAATCTAGACGTTCCACTCCAAAGTGCTGGGGAATGAAACTGTTGTGTCTAAACAAGAAACGGCGCCATTGTGGCGCCGTTTGCGTGTCTCAAAGAGGGTCTCTTCACAGATTTGGATAGATCGGGAAGCGGGCGCAGAGGGCGGCGACTTCGGCCCGGACCTTGGC
>NZ_JBQFRI010000007.1:0-260069 GCF_056537325.1 Ruegeria sp. CF5
AGGTCGCAGGTTCAAATCCTGCTCCCGCAACCAACTTTATAAGTCAGATATCAAACGCTTAACCTCGCACAACGCGGGGCTTCTTGCGTACGCCAAACCCGCTGGAAGTACATCCCCACCGTTCGACCGTGATCAACGTCGCGGCGTTGGGCCCGCACTGAACAAACATTCGCTGCGATCGCAAAGCTGGAAAGTAGATGACGATGTGGAGCACGGCTCTGAGCAGAGATGTAACAGTAACGGTCGATGTGGCGGCTCAGCCCAACAAACCATGCCGTCGATGGATTGTGGATTCGTTAAGACTCAAGAGCGTGCGGTGATTTGAATGACCTCTCTGTACTTCGAAATTATCGGGTTCAAACCATCATCACGGCTCGAACCTCAATTCAGTCGGACTTGGTGATCTCCTGTGCTTGTTCCCTCAACCAATTGACCGCTGGATTGAAGCGGCTACGCTCGTGGCGGACCAAGTAATAGGGGAAACCGCAACTCGGCTGAAACGGAGATGAACAAAGTGAGGTCAATTTCTGGACTTGCTTTGCCAGCCGCTTGGGGACAGCTGCGACCGCATCCGTCTGCCCCACAAGGAATGGCAGCGTGGTGAAGTAGGGCTGCTGGAATACGGCATTCGAACCATCTCCTTCTTGGCGCATGATCGTATCCGGTTTCAAACCCGTCGTACCCGGAAAACTGAACTCGATTAACCGGTAAGGGGACACGTCCTGCGGACTAAGAGCCGGCTTCGATGCCGCATCTTCCTCAAGAGGATGGCCCTGTCGGAAAAGAACTTCGTAGGTCTCATCAAATAGCTTCTGAATGAGCAAATCGTCCCTGGCATCCAAATCCGCGTATAGCAGCAGATCAATCGCTCCTTTTTCCAGGTCGTCAAAACTTTGCGGCACCAATGGCGAGACATCGAACCTTAGTGCTGGTGCGGTAACGGCGAAGACTTCCATCATGGGCCCGAGGACAGCCGCCACGCCGTAATCTGTCGAGGCGATGCGATAGCAATGGTTGGACTGTGCCGGATCAAAGGCGGATGGCCTAAAGACGTCAGCTATCGCTGACAGTGCTGCATCGACTGGTTCATTCAAGCCCAGAGCATGATCCGTTAACTGGTATCCAAACTGCGTTCGGATGAGCACTGGATCTCCTATCAAGTCGCGTACCCGGGCGAGGATTCGACTGGCGGCGGGTTGGCTGATCCCGAGATGAATTGCCGTGCGTGTGACGCTGCCTGTGCGAAGAAGGAGCTGCAGGAACCGCAAAGTCCGCACATCCAGAGAAGTTAGGCCATCATTCACTTTTTGCATGTCCATCATGCTGTTTGCGTCATCCAAATTATGCCGATCGCAAGCTAATTGACAAGTACAGCCAATCCGGGCACCCCCGATCTTTTGGGTGCATAGGCCATCAAACAGAATACGAAAGGGCAGCAGCAATGATTACACGTCGCAAGTTCAATTCAATTGCGATTGCTTCATCCATGAGCGGAGTTTTCGCTGCCCGGCCCAGCGCCGCGGCGCCGTCCGGCAACGTAGATCAATCGGCATTTGGCTCCTACGATGTCCAGACGGTGTCCTTTGACAGCTCTGGGGAAACCCTTGTTGGAAAGTTGTTGATGCCTGCTGCGGACGGGCCTCACCCGGCAGTTGTGATTGTCGGACCTGTCGCTTTCGTCAAGGAACAATCACCGGTGCAATATGCAACCCGCTTGGCATCGCGCGGGCTCGCCGTTCTGATTTTCGACCCGCGCTATCACGGAGAAAGCACAGGCGTGCCCCGGCGCTACGAGTCTGGCGAAGCCAAGGTGGAAGACTGCCAGGCGGCCCTCGGTTTTCTCGCCAACCAGGAAGGTATTGACGCAAATCGGCTTCATCTTCTCGGGATTTGCCAGGGCGTCAACTGGGCGATTGAAACAGCGGTGATAGATGATCGAGTGGCGTCTCTCGGGGTTGTTGCGGGCCACTATCTGACTGCGGAAACCGCCAGAATGTACCTTGGCAGTGATGCAGCAGTTGACGCACGCATGGAACGCGCGACCAAAGCAGCCGCCGATTTCGCAAATACAGGGGAAGCAAGTTACATTCCGATCGTTGGCTCCGAAGATGCCCTTCTGACCGCAACGGCCATCGCTGATTGGTACCTGCCTTGGGACAACAGGGCCCCTTGGCTGACTTTCAAAGGTGGTTGGGAAAACCGCATCACCGCAATGAGCGAAGCTGGCATTTGGGGCTGGCGGATCGATGAAACAGCCCCTCAGCTGAACCTGCCCGTATTGATGATCCATGGTGATAGGGCTGCAAGCGGTCAGGATATTCCGCGCCGCATTTTTGAAGACATCGCTTCGGAGCAGAAGACGCTGCATTGGATCGACGGTGCCAATCAGCTTCAGTTTTACGAAGACCCGCTAATCATTGACACCGCCATCAATGCGCTGGCCCCGCATTTTATGGCCTTCGAGCGAAACCTTTGATGCAGACCGCTTGGTTCGTCACGGCTGCCCCGGAGCAATCATTGCAGGGAAAACGGGGCGACAACATCGAAGCGCAACTACACAGGAGAATTGTTTGAGATGAAATTTCTTTCGCTATTGGTTGCTTGCACCGTGGCTTGCCCTGCTGTCGCCGAACAGAAGCTGCCGCCCTTTACAGAAGCCGTTTTGCCAATGGGGAACGATATCTATGCCGTATCGATTGGACCGGGTGGGCCAGATGAAGAGTTCGGTTCAGACGCAACCAATGGCGGGCTCTACAAGCTTACTCCCGACGGCGGGACCGAAGAAATCAAACTCTCGGATGGGCAAGGTCTGCGCAACCCGACAGGAATGGTGCGTTCTGGCAACCAGATTGTCATTGTGGATGGCAATGAGGTCATTTCTACCGCTGCAGATGGCACGGTAAACTGGCGCCAAGCTCTCGATGACGATGGTGTCTTTCTCTATGATATCGAAACGCTCGACGAGAACACCCTACTCGTAAGTGACTTTGGGCGGGGCGTATTCCTATCGGTCGCAACCCAAACCGGACAAATTCAACCTTACCTCGACGATTTGCTTATCAGTGGGCTTGCCCGCTTTGCTCTCTCAGAGGAAGGAATTTATGCTGTGTCCTGGGGCAGCGACGAGGCATGGGACAGCGCTTTGTATTGGGTTCCGCAGCCCGGTAGCGAGGATACTGCTGTAAGACTTGCGAATGGCTTCGGTAACTTGGAATCTGTTGAAATCGTCAACGGCACAGTTGTTGTCGGAGGTTATCGGGGTCACGAGAAATACCCCGATGCAAGACTCATGCGCGTTGAAACTGATGGAAACATTTTTCCGCTGAGCGCCGGGTCTCATTCGCGTGGGATTTCTGATATTTTCTTCGATGGGTCGTCAATTTGGCTGACTTATTTCTATGACGCATCCTATGCGGAATTACCGTCTCAGGCGGCACAAAACCTCAACCAATAGACGCATGTACTCTGGTTTCCATGGTGCCAAGCTTCCGCGTGAAGATGCCCACAGTTAGTCGAAAACGGATTTTGGGCAGCATTCGACGTCGCCAATTAATGGCTCCTCTGAGTTTTCGGAAGGTTAGCGGTAGAAATCAATTCGTTTTCAGAAGATAGGTTCGAACCACTTCGGACTTGCCCTTTAGCGAGATTTCACCAGCTTCGAAGTCGAGCGTTCGAGCGCTTAGTTTGTTGTATACAGTTTCTGAGAGAAGGATTTCATTTTCCGAAGCTTGGCTTTGTAGACGGGCGGCCGTGTTAACAACATCGCCGACGGCAGTAAAACTTCTGGATGAGCCGGTAGCCATTTCCCCAACTTGCGCGACGCCCATGTTTATCCCAATCCCTACGCCTATCATGCCGGATTCAGATCTTATGCTGTCCAATAGGCGTTGCGCTGCCCGAAGCATTACATCTGCCGTTCGTTCCCTAAGCGACGCCATCTGAACTGGATAAATCGCCATGACCTGATCACCGATAAACTCGATCAAAGCATCGTCACGGGCAATTTCTTTTTCCGCAATACCATAGAACCGGGTTAGCATATCGGCGGCTTCAGCCGGCGAATGCTCCTCGGACCAAGGTGTAAAGCCTCTCATATCGGCAAATAGCATTCCCACCTCGGCATCGAGTGTTTTCGTCGGCAATCCTTCAAAACAGCTTCTACAGAAGTTCGGGTTTTCTGATGCGGGTTTGATGCCCAAAATTTTGCCAAAACCTCGAAATGGCACAAGACATAGGCGACACCTGGGGGAAGCGGGAAGTAATCGAGTGAATCTCCGAACTCGACCCACGAAGCCGCTCTGACATAGGCTAAATGCAAGCGGCTGCTTTTCCGATGTCAGCTTTTTGATCAACCAAGCGTCATGATTGTAAATCAAAACTGTAAAACCAAGAACCAAACCGAAAAACAAAAGGACTCCTGCGAGGATCGAAAATTTAAGCGCCACGTATGTCGCCGCAGCTATAAACGCGATCTGAAAGGTTAAAACACCTGCTTCGATGAGCCGGGCATTTCTCATCGCCAATCCTATTTGTAGATGCCGCGCAGACTACCATTTTTTGCGATTCGTAAAAATATGAACAACCTCGTCTGCGTTTGAGAGAAATTCACTTCGTTCTGGCTCTGGTTGAGCTCCCTAAAAGCTTCCGGCCAAGATGATACGAACAGCAATAACTCAAAGGCAAAACGCTTGTTTTATTTTAGTTCTGCGGTTGTTTGGCAAAGGTCAAATCCTGCTGACACAATCAGGTCGAATAATCTCAACACAGCCCGTTCGGACTACAATCGATCCAATGGATCATCCGCTTAACGTCTGCGCCTCGTCCCTCGCTTGGCAATGTGTCGCAACATTCTGCAGTTAGTGAAACCACATCAGGTTTTTGTGCAACATAGGGAAATTCCTATATTTTTTAGACTGCGCATTCGAGCAACAACAAAGGGCGGGCACGGTCCGGACTCTTTTTCAAGTCGCGCTGGAAAATAGCGATGGCGAGGAACTATCTGAGGAAGCGTTACAATTGATGCTGCCTGTATCACTGCTTTTGAACTGATTTAGACAGGTAAATTTCGAAATTGACACTGACTGTCGCATAGTAGGTATCCAACATGAATAAAAGTACTGCAAAATTTCAAAAACTGGCAAGCTGCCTGATCATCCGTACACTCCGGTACTCGTATCCAAAAACTGCGGTTCCGCTGCTATTGGCTGTTGGGCTTCTCGGAGCATGTAAGCCGGATGAAATTTCGATCACCCACACAGGTTCAGTGCCGGTCAGTAAAGAAGTTATGGGTGTTATTCTTGCAGGGTGCGATATTTTTTTTGAGGTGGATAACGCAAACTCTGAAAAAATCGACCATCTCGGATTCGAAATTACCATTGCAGACCCCGAGGCTTCGGAAGAGCGACTCTATGACATGCATACCGGCAAGTGGTCCGGTGGGCCGTTTGACACTGACAAGCTTCGTTATCGCAATCTGCCGAGTGGAATTAGTAAAGTGGCTGCGCGCATGTCCAAGGGCGCTTGCGACACGTCTTTCGTAGTCAAAATTTCCAACGTTAGTTGTCGTATGGGCGAGGATGACTGCGCTGAGTCCGTCGCAATAAGCCAGTGAATGTTACGTCTGAACTAAAGAAAAGGAAGGCTATGAAAAGGGTTTTGGTGAGTGCGTCCATCGCCCTGGCAGTGTCAGGGTGTTGGGGTGATCGGGACAAATCTGCATTTGTCGATCACTGTGTCGGTATGGGTGCGGGTTCAGAAGGGTTTTGTTCATGCCAGTACGAGTTGGCGAAAACCGAGCTGGATGAAGAGGTTTTTGCGATCGTAATGGCGGGTGCAAAAGGGGACCAGGCTGAAGCAGCCAAGCTTCGAAAGCAAGCCGGGTTTGACGGGATGCTGACCATGGCTGGTCTGGCTGTGATCTTGATGAATTTTGAGAGCGAAACAAGACAGCAATGTGGTGGCTAAGGTCGACGGACGAACCCGGTTGATCGAAACAGGGCTGCTAAAGCGGTGTCATTGCGGTGCGGCAATCAAGCCAGTGTAAGTCCGTTTTCTGACATCATGGACAGCTGTTTGGGTGCACCCCCCAAAATTGACCACCACATGATTGTTGTGGGTTGACTGCATGAACAGAGCAAAGCGAAGATGACGAGGTATTGGAGTAACTATTGTTAAGTTTATGAAATGAATAGAATTACTTTTATTGATAAGGAGAGGACAAACCGTCTTCTGGATTTCTCGGAAAAGCTGACTAACGCTGCGACAGTCGATTTGGCCTGGTCGCTTTATTCGGACGCATTGGCAAAACTTGGGGCCAAAAGCGCCGTTTATGGTTTTTTCCCAAAGACAGTAGGCCGTTCGATCGCATCCGAAGTCGTGGCAATGTCGTCCCATCGCGAGGAGTTCAATGAGCTCTATCTGGATGAGGGATACATCGATCACGATCCTTTTGCCCAATATGCGATGACTGAAGACCATCGCCCAATCTCTTGGCGAGACCCGCGGGCGAAACAATTCCAGACCGAAAAATCAGAGTTCTTTCAAAACGCGATGATTGATTTTGGAATGAACTACGGCATCACCATTCCAGTTCGGGACGCATCAAACTGGAAGCTGGGTGGAACTGGTGTGTGTTTTGAGGCGGGCAGCGACAAGGAGGGGGACGAAATTGTCGCGCGCGTAACTCCATTGGTAGAAAGCGCCGCAATGCTGTTTCATTCACGCGTTCAAGAAGGCGACATGATGCGGCAATTCTTCCCGCTTTCGGTCCGTGAAAAAGAGTGTTTGCATTGGGTGGCCGCCGGGCTGACGAACAAGGAGATAGCTTTCAGGTTGTCCCTGTCCGACAAAACTGTTGAGCTGCACGTAAAGAATGCTGCCAAACGCCTGAATGCACGGAACAGGACGCATGCTGTTTCAAGAGCCCTGATATACGGTATCATTACGCCATAGATGTCACCGCAGCGGACTAAGAATAGTAAGAACATCTTGTTGCGCATCGCAGATGTATGAGTGGCCATTTGCGAATGTACCCACAGTAGGGAGCAGACCGACCTTAAAACGAGGCCTAGTATTGTGCTCGGCAGGTTTCCGGATCGCCTTTGGCACCGCCACTCAGGCGTTAGCACCCCCATTTGGGGGTCCATATTGGACGCCGCAAGTTTGATTTCGGCAGAGGGCTTCAATCAAGACCGCCTTTGCTCCGCAGTGCTCAGGCAAAGGTACTTCAGCTCCAGATAGTCATCCATGCCGTATTTTGATCCCTCACGGCCCAAGCCCGATTGCTTGACGCCGCCAAACGGGGCCAGTTCGGTGGAAATCAATCCGGTATTGATGCCGACCATCCCGGTTTCCATCCCCTCGGCCACGCGCCAGACCCGTGCCAGATCGTTGGCATAGAAGTAACCGGCCAGACCGAATTCGCTGTCATTGGCAAGTGCAATCACCTCTTCTTCGGTTTCAAACCTGATCAGCGGCGCAATCGGACCAAAAGTTTCTTCATGCGAGACTTTGGCGGTGACCGGGACGTCAGCAATCAGGGTCGGTTCAAAGAAGTTACCTTCCAGACGGTTGCCACCGGTCATCACACGGGCGCCTTTGGCTACCGCGTCGGACAAGTGTTCCTCGACCTTCGCGACGGCGGCTTCATTGATAAGCGGGCCTGTGGTCACCCCCTCCTCCATGCCATTGCCGGGGTTAAGGGCGGAAACAGCGGCGGCAAGCTTGTTGGCAAATGCGTCATAGACACCTGCTTGTACATAGATGCGGTTGGCGCAAACGCAGGTCTGGCCGTTGTTGCGGAACTTCGCAATCATTGCGCCCTCGACGGCGGCGTCTAGGTCGGCATCGTCAAAAACCAGAAACGGCGCATTGCCCCCCAGTTCAAGCGACATCTTCTTGATGGTGTCCGCGCCCTGACGCATCAGAATCCGGCCGACGCGAGTTGATCCGGTAAAAGTGATTTTTGCCACTTTCGGGTTGGCGCACATTTCCTGCCCGGTTTCCGCAGCCTTCGAGTTGGTCACGACGCTGAAGACACCGGCAGGCACCCCTGCGCGTTCGGCAAGCACCGCCATGGCAGTCGCTGAGAGCGGCGTCAGCTCCGCCGGGCGCGCCACAAAGGAACAGCCTGCCGCCAATGCGGGGGCCACTTTGCGCGCAATCATCGCATTCGGGAAATTCCAAGGGGTGATGGCGCCGACCACACCCACCGGCTGTTTCAGAACGACAATGCGCTTGTCAGGCTGGTGACCGGGGATGGTGTCACCATAGACACGCTTAGCCTCTTCACCGAACCATTCGATAAAGCTGGCGCCATAGGCGATCTCGCCCTTGGCTTCCGCCAGCGGCTTGCCCATTTCGACGCATAGGATCGTGGCCAGATCGTCCTGCGCCTCAATCATCAGCTCATACCATCTGCGCAGGATCGCCGCGCGCTCTTTGCCGGTTTTGGCTGCCCACGCTTTCTGCGCCGCATAGGCCCCGTCGATCGCTTCCCGCACGTCGGCGACCGAGCAGTCGGCCACATTGGCGATCAACTCGCCTGTGGCCGGGTTGGTTACGGCAAAGGTCTCACTCCCTTCGCGCCAGTCCCCGTTGATATAGGCCCGGGTTTCCAAAAGGCTGCTGTCCTTCAGATCCATGGTTATGCTTCCTTCGCCGCTTTGATTGACGCTTCAAGGATGTTCATCGCCTCTGCCATGACGTCATCCTGAATGGTGATTGGCGCAAGGAAGCGCACCACATTTCCATAGGTACCGCAGGTAAGGAGGATCAGGTTTCGCTTTAGGGCTTCGGTCCTTACAGCATTGGCAAATTTTGCGTTTGGAGTGCTGCCGTCGGCGGTATTGAACTCACAGGCCACCATAAAACCGGGGCCGCGAATGTCTGCGATTTCAGGCACATCTGCGCGGATCGCCGCGAGGCGCTGCTTGAGACGCGAGCCCAGTTCGTTTGCCCGCGCGCAGAGGTCTTCGTCCGCGATCACGTCCAGCACCGCATTTGCGGCCGCGATGCCCAACGGGTTGCCGCCATAGGTGCCGCCCAGACCGCCGGGGTTTGCGGCATCCATGATCTCGGCGCGGCCGGTCACGGCCGCCAGCGGCAGGCCGCCTGCCAACCCCTTGGCCATGGTTGTGAGGTCCGCAGCTACGTCATATTGCTCCATCGCGAAAAGATGCCCGGTGCGGGCAAAACCCGTCTGTACTTCGTCGGCAATCAAGACGATCCCGTGTTTGTCGCACAGCGATCGTAAGGCGGTCATCAATCCGGTGGGCGCGGGATAGAAACCGCCTTCGCCCTGAACGGGTTCAAGGATGATCGCAGCCACACGGCCGGGATCGAGGTCGGACTTGAACAGACCGTTGATCGCCTCAAGAGACCTCTCGACCGACACGCCATGAAGGTCAATCGGAAATGGCACGTGGTAGACATCGGGCATCATCGTGCCAAAACCAGCCTTGTAGGGCTGCACTTTGCCGGTCAGCGCCATGCCCATGAACGTACGACCATGAAAGCCACCGCCAAAGGCGATCACTGCCTGACGCCCAGTTGCCGCACGTGCGATCTTGACCGCGTTTTCCACCGCTTCCGCGCCGGTTGTTACAAAGATCGTTTTCTTGTCGAAATCACCGGGAACTGCTGCGTTCAAACGCTCGCCCAGACGGATATAGTCTTCGTAGGGCAGAACCTGGTGGCAGGTGTGAGTAAAGCGCGCAAGCTGCGCCTCGACTGCTGCCATCACCCTAGGGTGACGATGCCCAGTGTTCACGACTGCAATCCCGCCTGCGAAATCGATGTACCGGGTGCCTTCGACATCCCAGACTTCGGCGTTTTCCGCGCGATCTGCATAGATTTGGGTCGTCATCCCGACCCCACGGGCAATCGCATCTACACGCCGTTTGGCAAGCTCTGCATTCGTCATCTTTTTGCACCCTCTCTCAGCGGGCCATGGCCCCGATTCGAAGTCCGTAAGAGGGTGTTCGATTTAAATGGCAGAAAATAGTCTGTTTGTTTTAGTGCGTAAGCCTTTAATAATATTGGGGGCGGTGATAATTTGTTCAAAATAGTGAACAGAGAAAACACCCCAATGGAAACGGCTCAGGAAGAAATCGACCTTGGATATCGCCTTCGATACGTGCGTGAACAAGCTGGTCTGTCTCAGCGGGCGCTGGCCAGAAAAGTCGGTGTTCCGAATTCCACGATTTCTTTGATTGAGTCGGGAAAGACCAATCCATCGGTCGGAGCCCTGAAGCGTGTACTGGATGGCATACCGGTGGGATTGTCGGAATTCTTCGCCTTTGCGCCCGAACCGGATCGCAAAATTTTCTTCGCTGCAGAAGAACTGAAGGAAATCGGCAAGGGGAAACTGTCGTTGAAACAGGTCGGCGATAGTCCTGTGGGGCGGACATTGCAGATTTTGTATGAAACCTATGCCCTTCATGCGGACACGGGCGCGCAAATGTATGAGCACGAAGGCGAAGAAGGCGGGGTTGTCGTCTCGGGTCGGATTGAGATCACGGTCGGAAGCGAACGCAAAATCCTCGGGGCGGGAGACGCTTACTTGTTCGATAGCCGCCGACCGCATCGTTTCAGGCAGGTTGGGCCGGAACCCTGTGTTATCGTCAGCGCCTGCACGCCACCGACATTTTAAATGCTGCTTTGGCACCTACTCTTGATGATCGTCGCCAGTCTTAGATGCCAAAGAAGGCACTCAGGTATTCGATGAAGTCGAGCTCTAGGTGATCAGTTCAAGCCTGTCAGGATGCGTTTCGCTGCATTTCGGCAATTCGTTTCTGCACCAGTTCCATATGCAGTCGCGCATCGTATTGCCCCTGTCGATATGCGGCAGGCAACCGCAATCCGGCCAGCCGCTCATCCAGCTCAGCCAGATGTAGTCGCATTTCCTCAAGTTCAGCTGCGCTTGGGTTACTGCCCAGATCATCTTCGATCTGACGAATTTCGGGATAGTGCTGCCAGACCCGCCACCGCATCAGATAGGCATATGCCAGCGGCAGTAGCCGGAGCAGTGGGACCACGATGAAGAAAAACGGTAGGAACAACAAAAGGACCCGGTTGATCTGCGCGGCGATCCAATAGGGCAGCCAGTTGTGCCAGGTCGATGGCCCTTCGAGCACAAGCTGTCGTGCCGTGTTGTTCATGTGAAGGCCGGTTCCTTCAATCGAAGGGAAGATGCCCGGATCGGTAATGATGCCCCGTGACCGGTGCAATTCGATTGCGGCCATGGTCAGGCGGTTGACCAACGCGGGGTGAAGGCCGGGGCGCACGGCAAGGCGTGCCTCAAGTGCGATAAACTCGATCGGGCGGGGGGGGCGTACGGGGTCCAGCGACATGCCGCCAGGTGGAACGGTGACGACGCTAGCATATTCAAGCCGGCGGGAAATGGCTTCGACGTGTTCAAGATCCAGCAATGCCAACCCGGGCCGGTCATAAGCGGACATGAGATAGGGCGCGTCAATCGGCGCGACAAAAACGGCGATATCAACCTGATCTGACAGCAAGGCGTCGACCGCCTTGTCGTAAGGAATCGAGAGGTGAGTGTTGTCGTCAATCGACAACCCCACAGCCTGTTCGAAATCACGGAAGGCTGCTGCTGTGCCCGATCCGTCTGCGCCGCTGTTTATGCGCAATCCTTTCCAATGGGCGGGATTGCGCGGGATCGCGTCGCCCCTTCGCGTCAGAAAGATGACCGGTTCAAAGAAGATTGCGCCCACCGCCTCGGCGTATTGAGAAGGGACGTCTATGCCACCCTGAAGAATCGCGGCATCCACTATTTTCTCTTCCAGCAACCGTGCGTTTTCAACCGATCCAGCGGTTTCGATAATGTCGAGGTGGATATCATCTCGGGCCAGAACGCGGGCATAGTCGTCGGCGACAGAGACGTAAGCGCCACCTGCTGGACCCGACGCCAGGCTCAGACTGCCCGGAGGGTGCAGGCGAATGAGAATTGCGGTCAGAATCGCAAGAACAACGCAAACGCAGATCAGAATCCAGACGCGCATCATCCCCTCACCGTGCGACCATTTGCGGGACGCTATTCTTCCCGGAATGCTCTGGCAAGGGACTTAACGATTACGCTTTGGTAATTCTTCGTCTTCTGTCCAATCCCAGGTGCCCTGATCCCTTTCGGTCACGGCCTGCTTCCAGCCAACCTGTTCTGCACGGGTCTTGAAATTGATGCCTTCGGGAGAGTGCCGCGTAATGCCGTCAAAGATTGTGGCCAGACGCTGTGTTTGCATCATTCCAGTCTGTTCGATTGCCTGATTGATGACCATCTTTTGCATCGCCAACTGATTGATCGGAACCGTCGCCATGCGCGCGGCCATTTCCTCCACCGCATCGTCCAGCTGATCTGCAGGCACCGCCTTGAGCACCAGCCCCATATCCGCCGCCTCGCGCCCGGTGATCTTGTCGCCGGTAAATAGCATCCGTTTGGCTTTTTCAGCACCCAGACGATAGACCCACATGGCCGTGGTCGGACAGCCCCAGACGCGGGCGGGCATGTATCCGATCTGCGCGTCCTCGGCCATGATGGTCATATCCGCACACAATGCGATGTCGGACCCTCCGGCCACGGCAAATCCATGAACTTTGCAGACCACGGGTTTCATCGCCCGCCAGAGAGACATGAAATGCTGCGTGTTACGCCACATGAAACTGTAATCCTTGATCGGATCCCACGGCATGGGCTGCGTTGCCTCTCCGCTGCCATTGCCTTCGGCGTAGAAGGTCAGATCGTACCCGGCGCAAAAGGCGGGGCCATTACCGGACAGGATCATGACGTGAACGCCCGGATCGGCATCGGCTCGCGCGACGGCTTCGGATAATTCTACCGGCAGTTCGTCATTGATCGCATTCATGACGTCCGGTCTGTTCAGAGTGATCCGCGCGATGCGCCCATCTTTTTCGTAGGAAACGACTGACATGAGCTCCTCCTTCTCCAGCGGCAGGAAATCACTCGTATTCGTAACTGCCTAGTCACCATGAAAAAGACGTCACGTCGCGGCGGTCGGGCCTTGCAATCCGTCTGTTTGGCCGGAACGTTGGCGCAGAGGGAGGATCAGACATGCTGACAGGTATCCGCATCATTGAGATCGAGGGGCTTGGCCCCGGCCCGTTTGCCGCCATGATGTTGTCTGATCTTGGCGCTGACGTCGTTACCGTGCATCGCAAAAGTGGTCCTACAGCGCCCGGCGGTGCAGTGAAATCTGTTCTGGACCGGGGAAAGCGGTCGATTGAGCTTGATTTGAAGGATGCGACCGATCTGGAAACAGCGAAACGGCTGATTGCCTCGGCGGACGGATTGATCGAGGGGTTTCGCCCGGGTGTGATGGAAAAACTGGGGCTGGGTCCAGAGGTTTGCCACGAACTGAATCCCGGTCTGGTTTACGGGCGCATGACGGGTTGGGGGCAGGGCGGTCCGCTGGCGCATGCTTCGGGCCATGATCTGAATTACATCTCACTGTCAGGGGCACTTTGGTACGGGTCGGCGCCCGGCGATGCGCCGCAAACGCCTGCCACACTGGTCGGAGACATCGGTGGCGGCGCTATGTATCTCGTGGCTGGAATGCTGGCAGGCATAATTAATGCCCGTTCGACCGGTCAGGGGACCGTAGTTGACGCCGCAATATATGATGGCTCGGCAAATATGATGAATTTGCTTATGGGGTTGCGACAGACAGGCAATCTGTCGGACGCACGGGGTCACAGCCTGCTTGACGGCCCGCACTGGAGCCGCACTTACGTTTGCGCGGATGGCGGGTATGTGTCCGTTCAGTGTCTTGAGGCCAAGTTTTATGCCGAGTTTCTGGAGCTCTTGGATCTGACGGATGATCCGGGTTTTCAACAGCAATACAATCCGGGAATGTGGCCGGAGCTGACCAAACGCCTTGCGTCGATTTTTGCCGGAAAGCCGCGCGACCATTGGGCCGATCTGTTTTTGGGAACGGATGCCTGTGTCGCCCCGGTCCTCAGCCCAGAGGAGGCCCGCGATCACGAAATGAACGCCGCGCGCCGCACTTGGCGGGATGTTGATGGCGACCTGCAGGCAGCCGCTGCTCCGCGGTTTTCAACACAGGAATGGGAACCCAAACCCAGCCCGGCACGCGGAGAGCACACGCAAGAGATTCTCGCAGAACTCGATAACCGATAAATCTGCTGACTTACCTGCCGCGCACCGTATCAATCATCAGCTGTACGTTTTCGGGGTCGGCGTCCGGTGTGATCCCGTGGCCTAGATTGAAGATGTGCGGCCCGCCCGAGAATGCCTCGACAATGCGGCGGGTTTCATCCACCAGCGGCTGCCCGCCCGTCACCATGTGCGATGA
The DNA here is from genome assembly GCF_056537325.1 of Ruegeria sp. CF5. NCBI lineage: Bacteria > Pseudomonadati > Pseudomonadota > Alphaproteobacteria > Rhodobacterales > Roseobacteraceae > Ruegeria > Ruegeria sp. CF5. Next base: position 14,346 of record NZ_JBQFRI010000007.1, read on the forward strand.
GGCCAGATTGCCCTGAACGCAGCCATCCACCTGAACGTGTTTAGCACCCCATTCGGGCGAAACCGAGTTGTCCAGCGCCACGCAATCAACCCCGGTTGCGTTGGCAAACCCGATATAGCCATCACCTGCTTCGCGGGGGAAGCCGATCACCGGAATGCCGGGATGACGTTCCTTGATCGCCTGCGTGATGACGCGGCAGGGTTCCACTGCGTATTTTGAAAATGCTTCCCCTTTCAGGGATCCGGCCCAGCTGTCGAAGATCTTGACCACTTCCGCACCGGCTTCGATCTGGGCGGAAAGATATTCGATGGTTGCCGCGGTGATCCGTTCGATCAGCGCCTCGAACAGGGCGGTATCGCCATCTTTCAGGGCGTGCGCCGGTCCCTGATCCGGTGTTCCACGCCCAGCGATCATGTATGTGGCGACCGTCCAGGGTGCGCCGGCAAATCCGATCAACGTCGTTTCGGAAGGCAGCTCGCGCGACAGGATGCGAACGGTTTCATAGACAGGTGCAAGGGTCTCGTGAATATCATCGACGGGTTTCAGCGCGTCGAATTCCGGTTTCTGTGTGATCGTGGACAGGCGGGGTCCTTCGCCGGTCACGAACCACAAATCCGCGCCCAGGGCCTGTGGCACCAGCAGAATATCGGCAAACAGGATCGCCGCGTCAAAGCCATAGCGGCGGATCGGCTGCAGCGTCACCTCGGCGGCCAGTTCCGGGTTGTAGCACAGCGACAGGAAATCCCCGGCCTGCGCTCGCGTCGCACGATACTCGGGCAGATACCGCCCTGCCTGCCGCATCATCCAGATAGGCGGCACGTCCTGCACTTCACCCGCCAGCGCCCGCAGCAGTTTCTTTTTCTCGGCCATGCTCGTCCCCAATATTCCGGTTTGCGATACCGGTCTGCCTTCGGCGTCAATTTGTCAAGCTCTGCCCCCATTGTCAGGGCAATGTGACGCGACTAAAGCTTGCGTCATGACTTTGATCCTACCCTCCCCCGCATCGCCGCTGAAGATCGGCACCCGTGGCTCTCCACTGGCGCTGGCTCAGGCCCATGAGACCCGCCACCGACTGGGTGAGGCTTTCGATCTGCCGGAAGAGGCGTTCGAGATCGTGGTGATCAAGACGACAGGCGACAACCGCGCCATGATCGACGCGGATCGTCCGCTGAAAGAGATCGGCAATAAAGGCCTTTTCACCAAGGAAATCGAAGAGGCGATGTTGAAAGGCGATATCGATATCGCCGTGCACTCTACCAAGGATATGCCGGTCGAGCAGCCCGAGGGGCTGGTTCTGGACACCTTCCTGCCGCGCGAAGACGTGCGCGACGCCTTCATTTCCCCGCGGCTTGGCTCGATTCATGACCTGCCGGACGGTGCGGTTGTGGGCACGTCATCATTGCGGCGGCGGGCCCAGCTGTTGCACCGACGCCCGGACCTGAAGGTCGTGGAATTCCGCGGAAACGTGCAGACCCGGCTTAAGAAGCTGGCAGATGGTGTTGCTGAATGCACATTCCTTGCGATGGCCGGTCTCCGGCGGCTGCAGATGGACGACGTGCCGGCAACCGCCATTTCGCCGGATGATATGCTGCCTGCCATTGCGCAGGGGACTATCGGCATCGAACGGCGCAGCGATGATCATCGGGCCGCTGAAATGCTGGAAGCCATTCACAGCCGGGACACCGGTTTGCGCCTGGCGGCGGAACGGGCCTTGCTGGCGGCGCTTGACGGATCCTGTGAAACCCCGATCGCCGGTCTGGCGGAGCTGGAGGCTGGTACTCTGCGCCTGCGCGGAGAGGTGCTGCGCCCGGATGGGTCCGAATCCATTGCGGATGATGTGACCGGCAGCGCTGAAGATGGCGCAGAAATGGGCCGATCAATGGCGGCAGGGCTGCTTTCCCGGGCAGGTGACGGCTTTTTTGATTGGCGGTAGGGCAATTTTTTCTTGAATGTGAACTAGTTCACTGTTGTCCGGTGAGATTTGCTTCAAAACGTACTCATCCCGGTTGGGTATGAGGATCAGTCCCGTATACATCGAAAATTTTGTGTGAGTTTTTCTTTTGGTGGTATTCGAGGGGGTGGGATTGATCCTCTGTCCTAATCCGGTAGGCCCTTCCCCAAATCGCTGGTAGCGCGAAAACATCCAGTCGGATCAATCTCCGGAAGGTTTGTTCCCGATCAAGCTTTGTAGAAAGTGACGCTGCGGTTTCTTTGACGGGGGGCCGGGCGTTTGAGACAATGTTGGTCGAGGAGACCACCATGACCCCCGGCAAAGCATATCTTGGCACTGACGAAATCCGGCCCTTGGCAAGGCGTTCCAATATCATGGGTGCGTGGCTGGTTGTGCACTGCTGGGGTTTGATTGCACTTGCTGTCGCCTTGTTTGGCTTTTTTCCAAACCCGCTTACCTTTCTGATCGCGGTAATCGTGATCGGATCGCGTCAGTTAGGCTTGGCCATTCTGATGCACGAAGCTGCACACAACGCACTGTTTTCGTCTCAGCGTGTGAATGATTTTGTCGGAGAATGGCTGTGTGGACGCCCGATTCTGGCCGAATTAGGGGCCTACCGTCACTATCACCTTACCCATCATCGCTTTACCCAGACGGATAAAGACCCGGATCTGGTGCTGTCGGCCAAGTTTCCCACGTCTCATGCGTCGCTGAAACGCAAATTCACCCGGGATCTGACAGGGCAGACCGGTGTGAAGCAGTTGTTTGGGCAGATTTTGATGTCTTTCCGTCTGGCAGGGGACGAAGATGCCATCAAGGCCGCCGCATCTGATTTTGCCCAAAGCTTCAAAGCCCCTCAGCTATGGAAATCCCTTCCTGTATTTCTGTTTGTCATGGTCCTGATGGGCTTTTTAGGCAGCTGGTGGTGGGGGCTGGCCTTTTGGCTTTTGCCCTATCTCACCTGGTTTCAGTTCGTGTTGCGCGTCCGCAATATTGCCGAGCATGGCGCGACCGAACAATCAGACAATCCTTTGCAGAACGTGCGGACCACTTATGCCGGACCTCTGGCGCGCCTTCTTGTTGCGCCGTACTGGGTCAACTACCATCTTGAACATCACATGATCATGCATGTGCCTTGCTTCAATCTGCCCAAACTGCACAAGTCCCTGCTGAAAAAGGGGCTGGGGCCGCAGATGCGTAATGCCCCCAGTTACGCGCATGCCCTGCGCGAAGCAGGCTGGCGGTCAGTAGCGAAAGCAACACCGACCCCGTGAACGCTTGGGCTAGCCACGTCCGGTTCAGGGCGGTAATGCTGTTCTGATACCTTTTCAGCAGGAAATTGGGGGCAGTCCACCATGCAGATGAGCGACACAAGGGAAATTCAGGCGGAACCTTCTGCAGTTTTTGCGGCATTGCTGGACCCGGAAGTGCTTAAGGTGTGTGTGTCGGGAACGCAGGAGATTTCCGGCAACCCGACTGACGGATATGAAGCAACGGTTGTGCAAAAAGTCGGGCCGGTGAAGGCGACCTTCAAGGGGACCGTCACCATGTCGGATATGGTGGAAAACGAGCGCCTCACCATCGCGGGTGAAGGGAAGGGGGGCGCGGCCGGCTTCGCGAAAGGCAGCGCCAGCGTCACATTGAGCGCCAGTGAAAGCGGCGGGACGCTGCTGTCTTATGATGTTGACGCAAAGGTTGGCGGCAAGCTGGCCCAGTTGGGCAGTCGCCTGATTGACGGCTTTGCCAAGAAAATGGCGGATCAGTTCTTTTCGAACCTGCAGGAGCATCTGGAAGGACCGGCAGAAGAAGTTGCGGCTGAGGGCGACGATCAGAGCGAAGGCAAAAAAGGCTGGCTTGGACGTCTGACCGGACGCGACTGACACCTGCGCAAACGCGCAGCGCTTTGTGCGCATTTGACCTGTTCCGGAGCTGACCGGCGCGATAGGGTCACCGCCAGAACGGGGGAAATGCATGGCAACAATTCTGTCGATCAAGGATTTGCGCAAATCCTACGCCGATGGGTTCGAGGCGCTCAAAGGTGTTTCATTGGATATTGAAGAGGGCGAGATTCTCGCTCTGCTCGGCCCGAACGGGGCCGGGAAGACGACTCTGATCTCAACGGTTTGCGGGATAACGACGCCAACATCCGGATCAGTGACTGTTGGTGGGCATGACATACAGGCCGATTTTCGGGCCGCCCGCCGGATGATCGGTCTGGTGCCTCAGGAAATCGCGCTTGAGCCGTTTGAAAAGGTCTGGAACACGGTGCGGTTCTCGCGCGGGCTTTTTGGTCATGGTCAGGATAGCGCCCGGATCGAGGAAATTCTTCGCAAGCTGTCGCTGTGGGACAAACGCAAGAATGCGATCAAGGAGTTGTCCGGCGGCATGAAGCGCCGCGTATTGATCGCCAAGGCTCTGGCGCACGAGCCGCGCATTCTGTTCCTTGATGAGCCCACCGCAGGTGTCGACGTCGAATTGCGCAAGGACATGTGGGACATCGTTGGCGAGCTGAAGAAAAGCGGCGTGACGATCATCCTGACCACGCACTACATAGAAGAGGCCGAGGCCATCGCGGATCGGGTGGGCGTTATCAACAAGGGCGAATTGCTGTTGGTTCAGGACAAGGACACGCTGATGGCGCAAATGGGAAAGAAGCAGCTTGAGGTCATGCTGACCGAACCCATCAGCGCAATTCCCGACTGTCTATCCGAACACAATCTGACCTTGAACGGCGAAGGGGACTCGCTGATCTACACCTATGATACCCATGCAGACCGAACAGGTATTACCACTCTGCTGAATGACGTGTCGCAGGCTGGGCTGATATTGCGCGACGTGCAAACCCGGCAGTCCAGCCTTGAGGAGATATTCGTCAATCTCGTTTCGGGAGAGGCCGCATGAACTGGTCAGCGATTGCCGCAATCTATCGTTTCGAGATGAACCGCTTCTTCAGAACGCTGGCGCAGAGCTTTCTGTCACCGGTACTGTCCACCTCGCTATATTTCGTGGTTTTCGGCACAGCCATCGGCAGCCGCATTCAGGAGGTTGAGGGCGTCTCGTACGGTGCATTCATCGTGCCCGGCCTGATTATGTTGTCAGTTGTGATGTTGTCGATTTCGAACGCGTCGTTTGGCATCTACTTTCCCAAGTTTCTTGGCACGATCTACGAACTGTTGTCAGCCCCGATCAATTTTATCGAAATCGTGATCGGCTATGTTGGTGCGGCTGCGACCAAGGCCCTGTTCGTCGGTGTGGTGATACTCGTCACGGCCACATTTTTTGTGGAAATTCGCATCGAGCATCCTTTTGCGATGGTGGCATTTCTGGTTCTGTCCTGCCTCAGTTTTTCATTGCTGGGCTTCATCGTCGGTATCTGGGCCAGCAATTTCGAACAGATGTCGCTGATCCCGCAACTTGTGGTGACGCCGCTTATTTTTCTGGGCGGGACCTTTTATTCCATATCGATGCTTCCGCCGGTCTGGCAGACGATTACGTTATTCAACCCTGTTTTGTACCTGATCTCGGGGTTTCGCTGGTCTTTCTACGGTCTTGCGGATGTACCGATCCTGCTCAGCCTTCTGGCCATCCTGGTGTTTACGGGCCTGTGCCTCGGAATCATCTGGTGGATCTTCAAAACCGGCTGGCGCATTCGCAGCTAGCGAAGCGTCAGCAGGCGTTGCATTTTTGCCCATCGGCTGTGCCAATTTCGTTCACGTAGCGTCTCTGCTATCGCGGGCGTCTTGTTTACCGGGTGGCGGCACTCTACATCGGCACCCATGAAACTAAGCCTTCCGTTTATCAAGAAGCAGCCTGTCGTGGCCGTGGTCCGGATGTCCGGAGCCATCGGAATGGCGGGTCGTGCGTCACTGAATGACAACACTTTGGCGCCGGTACTGGAAAAGGCGTTCCGCAAGGGTAAGCCGGCAGCAGTCGCGCTTGAGCTCAATTCGCCCGGAGGTTCCCCGGTGCAAAGCTCACTGATCGGTGCGCGCATCCGGCGGCTGTCGGACGAACTGGACGTTCCGGTTTTTGCTTTTGTCGAGGATGTGGCCGCATCGGGAGGATATTGGCTGGCTGCGGCAGCAGACGAAATCTGGGCCGACGACAGTTCTGTTCTGGGATCGATTGGAGTTATTTCCTCCAGCTTCGGCGCGCATGTGTTTCTTGCCCGGCAGGGACTTGAGCGGCGTGTTCACACGGCGGGGAAATCAAAATCCATGCTGGACCCGTTTTCGCCGGAAAAGGAAGAAGACGTCGAGCGGCTCAAGCATATCCTTGGCGATATCCATGAGAACTTTATTGATCACGTCAAAAATAGGCGCGGCAGCAAGCTGGACGACAAGACCGATCTGTTCACGGGCGAAATCTGGCTGGCGAAGCGCGCCGAGAAGCTTGGCTTGATTGACGGAATTGCGCATCTCAAGCCCAAGATGCAGGAGAAATTCGGAGACAAAGTCAAGTTCCGCCGCTACGGCGTTCGCAAACCGCTTTGGTCGCGGTTTGGTGCCGAACTGGCGCAGGATGCGGTTGCCGGGATAGAGGAGCGGGCGGCCTACGCGCGCTTTGGTCTCTGACGTGATCATAAAGGTGGTCACCCTTTTCCTCGTCGCCATGGCCGTTCTGGCGATGTTCGGAAGACTTCGGTTTCCGGGGCAACGTCGGCTGCAATCGTCCAAATGCCCGCGCTGCGGGAGATATCGGATCGGTAAAGGCCCCTGCGCCTGCGAGCGGGGGGACCGCACATGACGGCATGGCTGTTTTCGGGGCTTGGGCTGTTGATTCTGCTGCTGGGGGGCGACGCGCTGGTGCGTGGCGCCGTAAATCTCAGCCTGCGCCTTGGTGTTCCTGCGCTGATCGTCAGCCTGACAATCGTCGCTTTCGGGACATCCGCACCGGAACTGCTGATCGCCATCAGCGCGGTGAAGGAAAACGCGCCGGGCATCGCCCTGGGTAACGTCGTCGGTTCGAACACGGCCAACATTCTTCTTGTACTGGGGCTTCCGGCCCTGCTTGCCACGCTTCACACCAGTGAATGCAACAGCCGCCGAAACTATGTTTTCATGCTGATTGCATCCGTTCTGTTCATTGCACTGGCCTTTTGTGGGGTCTTTACCGTCCTAAGCGGGGCGATCCTGCTTGCGGCGCTTGCGCTTGTTTTGGGGAATGCGTTCCGGCAGGCGCGCGCGCATCGCAAGGCCTGCGGTGCAGCTTGCGAGGAAGAAGACGAATTGGAAGGGTTGGAGGAAGCCGACCCGGATATGCCGTACTGGAAAGTCGCGATGTACCTGATCCTGGGTCTGATCGGCCTGCCCATCGGGGCGCATCTGCTGGTCGAAAACGCGACAGTTATCGCGCGGACCTACGGCGTCAGCGAAACCGTTATCGGTTTGACGCTGGTGGCGGTTGGCACATCGTTGCCGGAACTGGCGACCACCGTCATGGCCGCATTGCGGAGGCAGGCTGATGTCGCGCTGGGTAATGTGATCGGCTCGAACATGTTCAACCTGCTGGCCATTGTCGGTATCGCCACGCTGTTCGGCAAAATACCGGTCGACCCGGAGTTCCTGTATTTTGACCTTTGGGTCATGCTGGGCGCGTCGCTTTTGCTGGTTCCGTTCGTGTTCTTCAAACAGGATATCACCCGTGCGTGGGGCTTTGTCTTGACCTTGCTCTACGCAGTCTATGTGATCATTTTGCTGGCGTAATTTCTTTAAGGGAGCCTCGTCATGACCCGAGCACTCGTAACCGGTGCGGGCATTCGTCTGGGCCGCGCGATGGCGCTGTATTTGGCCGAGCGCGGAATGGACGTGGCGGTCCACTATGCCACGTCAGCAGAAGCCGCAGAAGATACCGTCGCGGCCATCCGCTCAATGGGGCGCAAATCGGTCGCTCTGCAAGCCGACTTGCTTGACGAATCCCAGGTCGAGGCGCTTTTGCCGGATGCTGTCGAGGCATTGGGTGGGCCAATCACTTGCCTGATCAACAATGCGTCGGTCTTTGAGTACGACAATATCCACACCGCAACCCGGCAAAGCTGGGATCGGCATATGGACAGCAACCTGCGTGCGCCGTTCCTTCTGACGCAGCAGATGGCCGAGCAAGGTTTGCAGGCGGAAATCGATGCAAATGGTGAACCGATAGCTTCGGGTCTGATCGTCAATATGGTCGATATGCGTGTCCGCAAACTGACACCCGAGTTCATGTCATACACGATTGCAAAAATGGGACTATGGGCGTTGACGCGGACTGCAGCGCAGGCTTTGACACCGGCCATTCGCGTGAACGCAATCGGCCCCGGCCCGACATTGCAAGGGCACCGTCAGAGCGACGCTCATTTCGCCGCCCAAAGGGCCAACACGATTCTGGAGCGGGGTGCGAATCCGTCGGATATCACGGCCGCGCTGGGCTATTTTCTGGACGCACATGCCGTCACGGGACAGCTTTTGTGTGTGGATGGAGGCCAGCATCTTGGCTGGCGAACACCTGATATTCTTGGGGTTGAATAGGCGGAATCGATGCAAGTTTTGCACCGCTCGCGTTCCCGTTACTTTGACGTTACAAAAATGTCTTATTTTTCATATACTTGACAGGTGATACTGTTTTTTGTGTTTAATTTCAACATCTTAACATTGTGCCTATTTTTTGTGCAACTCAAGGAATGCCCAACGTTTCATGGGGAATCTGCAAGCTCACAAAAGTTATATGCATAGTTATCCACAGAAACCGTGGATTTGTTTCCTCTTGATTTGAGCTGCTCAAGATTGCAGCCGACGCCAGAGAATCATATTTCAGTGCAATGACTCCCGAGAGCGAATCGACCTCAACCGATAACCTTACCGGCTATGCCTGTATCCAGAGCTATCTGAAGTCACTGGACAGTTCGCCCGGTGTCTACCGAATGCTGGATGTGGACAGCCGTGTTCTCTATGTCGGCAAGGCCCGCAATCTGCGGGCCCGAGTTTCGAACTATGCGCGGCCGGGCCATTCAGGGCGGATCGAGCGTATGATTGCCGCGACCGCTTCGATGATGTTTCTGACGACGCGAACCGAGACCGAGGCGTTGCTGCTGGAACAGAACCTGATCAAGCAGCTCAAGCCGAAGTACAACGTGCTGCTGAGGGACGACAAAAGCTTTCCCAACATTCTGGTGGCCAAGGACCACGCCTTTCCTCAGATCAAGAAACATCGTGGCGCCAAGAAGGAAAAGGGAACTTACTTTGGCCCATTTGCCAGCGCTGGTGCGGTGAACCGTACACTGAACCAGCTGCAAAAGGCATTCCTGCTGCGCAATTGCTCGGATTCCATGTTCGAAAGCCGAACGCGCCCCTGTCTTCTGTTTCAGATCAAGCGCTGTTCAGGCCCTTGTGTGGGACTAATCTCGGAGGAGGGGTATGCCGAAAGCGTCAGGGATGCAGAACGTTTTCTGTCTGGCCGCTCAACCAGAGTGCAGGAAGATCTGGCGCTACAGATGCAGGAAGCGTCTGACGCTATGGAGTTCGAGCGCGCTGCCGGTCTGCGCGATCGCATACGTGCGTTGACACAGGTTCAGACCTCGCAAGGTATCAATCCGCGTGGCGTGGCCGAGGCGGATGTGATCGCCCTGCATATGGAAGGTGGGCAGGCCTGCGTGCAGGTATTCTTTATCCGCGCCAACCAGAATTGGGGCAACAAGGATTTTTATCCGCGCGTGGGCCCGGACGTATCCGCGGCCGAGGCGATGGAGGCCTTCCTTGGCCAGTTCTACGACAACAAGGAACCGCCCCGGCAACTGATCCTTTCGGATGCCATCGAAAACGCGGATCTGATGCAGCAGGCGCTTTCGGACAAGGCCGGGCGCAAGGTTGAAATTCTTGTCCCCCAACGCGGGGAAAAGACCGAACTGGTGTCCGGGGCCCTGCGAAACGCCCGGGAGTCACTGGCCCGGCGCATGTCGGAAAGTGCCACGCAGGCCAAGCTGTTGCGCGGTGTGGCCGAAGCGTTCGACCTGGATGGCCCGCCGGGTCGGATCGAGGTCTACGACAACTCGCACATTCAGGGCACCAACGCCGTTGGCGGTATGATTGTGGCTGGCCCGGACGGCTTTGTGAAAAATGCCTATCGCAAGTTTAACATTCGCGGCGACGACCTGACGCCCGGTGATGATTTCGGCATGATGAAAGAGGTTCTTTCCCGGCGTTTCACCCGCCTTCTCAAAGAAGATCCCGACCGCAACAAGGGGCTGTGGCCTGATCTGCTGCTGATCGATGGCGGCGCCGGGCAGGTCAGCGCGGTGCATGAGATCATGCTGGCCCATGGGGTTGGGGATATTCCGATGGTCGGCGTGGCCAAGGGCATCGACCGCGACCACGGCAAAGAGGAATTCCATCGTATCGGACAGCGCCCCTTTGCGCTTAAACGCAACGATCCTGTTTTGTACTTCATTCAGCGACTGCGGGACGAGGCGCACCGCTTTGCCATCGGCACACACCGCGCCAAACGCGCCAAAGCAGTCGGCGCGACGCCTCTGGATGAAATCCCCGGAGTAGGTGCCGCCCGAAAACGCGCCCTGCTTGCTCATTTCGGCAGCGCCAAGGCTGTCAGCCGTGCGAACCTTGCAGACCTGAGGGCGGTTGACGGTATCTCGGCGGGGTTGGCGCAAAAGGTCTATGACTTCTTCCACGACAAAGGTTAGCAAAGCTTTCGTATTTTCTTCTGCGCAAAAATACCTTCATCAGAGGCACCGTGCACTGCACGGTTTTTCAACGCCGTGCCTTCCCTGTCCCGCATGACCGATATAGTGTCCGCCGCATGAAGTGGAATTTGCCCAACATTCTGACCTTGCTCCGCCTGCTGGCCGCGCCCGGTCTTGCCATTATGTTTCTGTATTTTACGCGGCCGTACGCCGATTGGTTCGCGCTGATCCTGTTCCTGTCCGCCGCCATTACCGACTGGTTCGACGGATACCTTGCCCGGGCATGGAAGCAGGAAACCAAGATGGGGGCGATGCTGGATCCCATCGCCGACAAGGCGATGGTTGTGATCGCGCTGATGATCCTTGTGGGATATTCAACCGAACACTGGACGCCATGGCTGGTGCTTCCGGCAACCGTGATCCTGTTTCGTGAGGTGTTTGTCTCCGGCCTGCGAGAATACCTTGGCGATGTTGCAGGGACCCTGAAGGTGACCAAACTGGCCAAGTGGAAAACGACTGCACAAATGGTCGCCATCGCCGTCCTGTTCTCGCAGGGGATATTCGAACACTATCTCGTTATGTCGTCCTTTGGCATGGACGACGCGCTGATATCGCAAATCCTGAATGGCGAGGTCGAGGATGTGCACGGGCTGCGATGGAAACTCGAAGGCATGTTCTGGTCTGGTCGGATCGGCCTGTGGCTGCTGTGGATTGCCGCCACCCTGACGTTGATCACCGGCTATGACTACCTACGTAAAGCCATGCCTCATCTGAAGGAGTCCTAAGGTATGGATGTGCTTTATTTTGCCTGGGTTCGCGAACGGATCGGCCTGCCGAAAGAGCGCGTTGAAACGACCGCTTCCACGGTATCCGAACTGGTGGCCGAACTGCGCGCACGCGAACCCCGATACGAGGCCGCCTTTGCCGATCTTTCCGCATTGCGCGTTGCCTTGGATCAGGAGCTTTCCGATTTCGACGCCCCACTGAACGGTGTGCGCGAAGTTGCATTTTTTCCACCGATGACAGGTGGCTGAACCCATGCGGATCGTCGTGCAGCAGGATGCGTTTGATCTGGGGGCCGAGGCCAACGCCTTTGCCGCCGGGGATACCACCAGTGGCGCCGTGGTGACCTTTACCGGTGTTGTCCGGGATCTGGCCAGCGGCGATCTGGATGTGATGGAGATCGAGCACTATCCGGGGATGACCGAAAAGGCGCTGGAAAAGATTGCTCAAGAAGCCAAAAAACGTTGGTCGCTGGGCGATGTGTTGGTCATTCATCGCCACGGTCGGCTTTCGCCCGGGGATCGGATCATGATGGTTGCAACCTCTGCCCGTCACCGCAAGGATGCTTTCGAGGCGGCAGAATACCTGATGGATTACCTAAAATCGCGCGCGCCGTTCTGGAAAAAGGAAATTACCACGTCCGGATCGGATTGGGTCGCGGCCAAGGACGAAGACGAGGATGCGCTGACCCGTTGGTAAACCGGTTGCCGACACCCGCGTCAGGGATGTCGGCGAGGGCAGACTCAAATCAGCCGGATTGTTCCGTATTGCATTCACGGGCCGCTTCGATGGCCTTGAAGGTGCCGTCCAGATTTACCCCAAATGCAAACTCTTTCTCGGGGAACACGATCATCTCGTGTTTCTTCATGACGTCATCGACGAATTGCGGGTTATTCGCCAGTATGTATCCACCGGTGTAACCCTCTGCCAGATGCTTGGTCTTTTTATGGGCTTCCGCAGAATACAGATTTCCGTCGAGGGACAGGATGATTTCTTCCTTTTTCCCTTTCAGCCCGATGTCGTTTTTGGTGAAGACGCCCAGATACCCCATTTCATGATCTGCGGTCAGGCCCATCTGTACGACGTTGGCGTTTTCGTCCATGCGCTCGATAAGGCAGGACTTGCGGTTGTCATCCACAAAGATGGTCCATCCCGATTCTTCACCCCACTTTGTGAAGGTGTCGTTTTCTGACGGAATTACATCGTCCGACGCCAAGGCCGAAGTGGCAGCGAAAACGCTCAGGATGGTTGCGGTTTTGAAAGTTGTCTTGAAATTCATGGCACGCTCCATTGTGCTGGATGGTGTTTCCAAGTGGTGCAGGCAAAAATGCACCCATGCAGTATGTTGAATTTATTGGACAAGTCAAAGTTGTATCGCGGATACCGGCCAATTTACGCCGACGCGAAAACGTACCCGCAATTTCATTGGCGAGGTCGGCTGACTCCGCCTCTGAAAATCCCGGACTAACCGACGATGAAACAGGTTGCGTGGCGTTCAGTCAGCGTTGTTGATCCTGCCGCGCAACTCTTCGGCTTCTTGCCGGGCGGCGCGCAAACCCTCCATAGCGGCAGAAAGTTCTGCTTCGGTTTGCGTCAGCTGATTTGTCAGCTCCGCCTCGCGCTGTTGCAAATAGGTGATCGCCTGATCGCGGGTTTCTTCTGCCTCATGCAGTTCCTGGCTCATTCGGTCCAGATCCGCCACATCGCTTTGCCGGACGCGCGACAGACGATGCGCCAGCCAGTTGGCGAACCAACCCATGCAGAAGGCCACAAAAAGGATGATCGCGGTTGCGATGATGAATTCCGTTCTGTTCATGTCACTGCTCCTGCGCCTCTGCTTCCGGGCTGTCCTCGGCCTGTTCGGCTTCCTGCTCTTGTTGGGATGCTTCCAGAGCATCAAGGCCTGTTTCCGTATCCTCCACCGGTTCGGGGCGGATCAGCCGGAACTCGATTCGGCGGTTCTCTTCGCGGCCTTCTTCGGTATCGTTGTCGGCGATAGGCTGTGTTTCCCCATATCCCACGGCAAGGTAACTGGAGGTCGGAACCCGGCGGGCGCGCAACTCGTTCAGGATGGATTGAGCCCGCGACTGGCTGAGCTGCTGGTTCATTTCTTCGCGGCCCTGACTGTCGGTGTGGCCCTGAATCTCCATCCGGATCGGCCCGCATTCCCGTAGGATGTCGGCGATCTGGTTCAGGGTCTCCAGCGCGTCCGAAGCCACCGTTGCCGAACCGGGTTCAAATGCGATCTTCCTGCTTTCCTGCACTTCGGCGATGCGTGCTTCACAGGTTTCCGGGTCTGGTAACGTATCTTCGGGCTCGGGTGGTGGCTGATAGGTTATGGACAGGGTGAAATCCTGCGCCTCGCCCAGCTTGTCCGACAGTATGCGCGCGATTTCGGCTTTGGCGTCTTCTTCGTGGCTCATGCCGCTCAGGACAACTGCATCAGGGGTTACGGTGAGGGCGCCGTTGTTCAGATAAGATAGCGCCTCAAGACCGGCCAGCACGCGAACGGGCCAGTCCGCCGGAAGTCCAGGTACCATACGGGTTGCGATATGAACCCTGCCGGTTCCAAAGGCTGCCTGCGCGTAGCTGTCCACCATATTACGCAAAGTTTCGTCGTTCACCCGTCCGCGCAGTTGAACCAATCCTTCGGGGCTGCGGGTTGCCGTAAACTCGGGCGGGCCGCCTGTTTCTGCAATCTCAGGCTCGGGCAACACTGCATGCAGGGCAAAAACATCGGGCAGTGCGTTTTCAAGCTCACCCACAACTCTGTCGAACAGGGACTGGTCGGTTCCCTGTGCAGCGATCAGCGTGATATCCGCGTCTGACATGGTGACTGAGCCCTGACCCAGCGCGGCCACCGACTGGATGCCCAGTTCCGCGGCTCTTGCCCATCTCGGGGTGGGTACACCAAGACCGATCGTGCAGCTTGCCCGGCCGCTCAACCCAGATCGTTGCGCGGCGGCGATTATGCTGTCGCGCGCGGCGTCATCCTGAGCCGAACAGGCATCGAAACGCCCGCCGTTCTCGTCAATCAGGTAGCGCAGGGTGAACGGTGTGATGACCGGGCGAGGGGCCGTGATAGACAAACCGATTCGCAAACTTGGCGGTGCGGAACGTGTCAGTTCCTGTTCCAGCTTTTCTTTTTCCTGCTGACTATCGGCAATCGCTGTTATCTTTACGAGGCCCGGGCTGGCTGAAATTTTGGCGCGCGGCAGACGTGATAGTGCCTGCACGGCATAGGACATCGCGTCGTCCCACCCCTTGGGTTTGGGATAGTCGGCACTTTCCATCAAATCCGAGACGTTGGCATTGCCATCTATGTTGCGCAGCGTCTGCACGAACGCTTCGCGGTCTTCGCTGGCCGGTATCAGGCCAATGACGGATATACCGCTGTCGTTGCGCAGGATTTCGGCGGAAAACCGGGGCGGTGCAAGATCCGCGGTCGGAGCAACGTCCATTTCGTCGATCACGCGTGAGGCGTCGACTTCGGTTCCCGCAACGGTCAAAGCGTTGAACCGGGTCGCTTCGTCCTTGGCCGTGCCCGTCAGGACAACCCGAAGCCCGTCCGACTGAACCTCGGCCCATTCATGCGCTTCCAGTGACAGGGCGCGACGCACCGCCCTTTCCGATTCCGCCTCGACCCGCGAAACAGCAAAGATCGCTCCGGTCAGGGCAAGCCCGGCTGCCACGGCAAAAGTCAGAAGAACGACGATGGAATAGGAAAGGCGCATGAACGGACGGTCACTCTTCGAACGGTTGGTGCGAAGTCATATAGGCCATAATCCCGAGGTGCAATCAGGCCAGCAGGGCGGCGCAGAAGAAGATCAGCGGAATAAGGCCGGTATCCCGATTGGACCGGAACAACTGTATCAGCTTGGAATTATCCTCGATGTCCAGTCCGCGCAGTTGCCATGCCATGTGCCAGCCCATCGCCCATGGTCCGGCAATGGCAAGCACAAGTGCCAGAACGGATGCGTCTGGCAAAGCGGCCTCGATCACGGCAAGGCCCATTAAGCCGATGGTCGCAACAAGAAAGTACTTTAGCCAGCGCGCAGTGTCCGTGCCAAACAACCGGGCGGTGGATTTGATGCCGATCAGGGCATCATCTTCGGTGTCTTGATGGGCGTAGATCGTGTCATAGAACAACGTCCATGAAATACCGGCGGCATACAATATAACCGCTGGCCACCCGACCGAGCCACTGTGGGCCGTCCATGCCAGCAAGGCCCCCCAGTTGAACGCAAGGCCCAGAAAAACCTGAGGCCACCAAGTAAAGCGTTTGGCATAAGGATAGATTGCAACCGGCAACAACGACAAAACACCCATGGCGATGGCGGCCCGATTGAACGTCAGCAGGATCAGCAGCGCCAAAAGACTTTGCAGAACCATCCAGACGACGGCCTGTCTGACGGACACCTGACCCGATGGAATCGGCCGGGACCGTGTTCGTTCGACCTGACCATCGAAATTGCGGTCGGTGATGTCATTCCAGGTGCACCCCGCGCCTCGCATCAAAAATGCCCCCAAGGCACAACCGATGGCGATCCAGACGTCCTCCCAGCGTGGGTTGCCATCGTTCAGAATCGCCAGTGCCAGACCCCACCAGCAGGGAATCAACAGCAACCACGTTCCAATCGGACGGTCCGCGCGCGACAGCCGCAAATATGGCCGGCTGAACGCGGGTGCGTAACTATCTACCCAATTGCCGGAAACGGCATCAGCGACTTGTCCATCTGGCGTTGGGACATTGCCTTGCATATGTAGGCTCTCATGAGTGCAAAGATCAGACTGTATGTAGAGCACCCTTTGGGTGAGGGGCAATCGGTTCCTTTGACGCGGGATCAGGCGCATTACCTGTTCGGCGTCATGCGTCTGGCCGTTGGAGCATCGTTGGCGCTGTTCAACGGAAAGGATGGCGAGTGGCTGGCTGAAGTTGTCGAGGCGGGAAAACGCGGTGGCGCGCTGCTCTGCGCCAGTCAGACAAAGCCGCTTCAGATGCCGCCCGATCTGTGGCTGCTCTTTGCCCCTATCAAAAAGGCGCGCACCGATTTCATTGTCGAGAAAGCGGCCGAGATGGGGGCTGCGAGGATCATCCCCCTGCAGACCGAGTTCACGAATTCGGAACGGATCCGGCAGGATCGTCTGCAGGCGCATGCTGTTGAGGCCGCGGAGCAATGCGGGGGAACCTTCGTACCGCAAGTGGGCGACCTGCAAAAACTTGACCGCATGCTGGACGACTGGCCCGAAGGGCGCCAGTTGATGTTCTGCGATGAGGCCGAGGTCGGTTCGGCCCTGCGGTTGTCGGAAAACGAAACCGGGTGCCCATGGGCCATCCTGATCGGTCCCGAAGGCGGGTTTTCCGAACGGGAACGTAAGCGACTTACATCCCTGCCTTTTGCGCATGTGGTGAGCCTTGGCCCCCGTATCCTGCGGGCCGATACGGCAGCGGTTGCAGCTATGACAATGTGGCAACAGGCGTTGGGCGACTGGGCATAACCCTTGAAGACGGCGCCGGTTCATCCAATTTCCTGTTGAGAGGACCAGAAATACGACACCGGGCGTCCCGGCGACAAGAGAGGAGCCAACGCAATGAGTTTCATCCGACCAGAAGCCAAGCTGGCCCTATGGCGCTGGCGTGAAGTTCTTGCCGCGGTCTTTGTTCTGGTTCTCGGCCTGAGCTGGATTGGCGGCCCGGGCGGATTATTGGGCTGGCTGGGCTGGGTGCTGGTTCTTGTATCTCTGGCGCTGGCCGTCATCGGTGTGCAGCGGGCGCGATTTCGCAAGGGGGCAGGCGGCCCCGGCGTCGTGACCGTGGACGAAGGGCAAATCACCTATCTTGGTCCCCTTGCCGGTGGCATTGTCGCCGCGCGGGAAATCGAGCGGCTGGCACTCGACCCGACCTCGCGTCCGGCGCATTGGGTGTTGGAACAGCCCGGGCAGCCGTCCCTTCACATTCCAGTGAATGCGGAAGGGGCCGAAATGCTGTTTGACGTGTTCTCCAGCCTTCCGGGACTACGAACCGAACATATGTTGTCCGAACTCAACGGTGATTCCCTTCATCCCGTCGTGATATGGGAGCGCACACCATCGCGCCCACCCCACATAAGGCTGCATTGACACCCGGGCCGTTTGCGCCCACGACTGGCCTTCAAGTCAAGACACAGCAGGATCGGAGCTTCCTCCATGTCCATCCCTCAGTCCGGCGGCGGACCGATTGAACGCCACGAGCAACTGGCCGAATATCTGGAATCGGGCTGCAAGCCCAAACAGGATTGGCGCATCGGCACCGAGCATGAGAAATTCGGCTATTGCAAAGATACGCTGAAGCCGCTGCCTTATGAAGGCGAACGCTCGATTGTCGCTGTACTTAAGGGGCTGCGCGATCTGCATGGTTGGGCTCCGATCGAAGAAGGCGGCAAGCTGATCGGGCTGGAAAAGGACGGTGCCAATGTCTCGCTCGAACCGGGCGGACAGCTGGAGCTGTCGGGCGCACCGCTAGAAACGATTCACGAGACCTGCGATGAGGTGAACGCGCATCTGCGCGACGTGAAGGATATCGCCGACAAGATCGGCGTCGGATTTATCGGTCTGGGTGCCGCGCCGATCTGGACGCACGAGGATATGCCGCTAATGCCTAAAGGGCGTTACGTGCTGATGAACGACTACATGGAAAAGGTTGGCAGTCTGGGTCGCGCGATGATGCGACGCACCTGCACAGTTCAGGTCAATATCGACTTTGGATCCGAAGCTGACATGGTCAAAAAGCTGCGCGTCGCCTTGGCGCTGCAGCCGGTTGCCACGGCTCTTTTTGCCAACTCGCCCTTTTTCGAAGGCAAACCCAACGGCCATAAAAGCTGGCGCAGCTATATCTGGCGGCATCTTGATGACGCGCGTACCGGAATGCTGCCATTTGTTTTCGAAGAGGGTTTCGGCTTCGAGCGCTACGTTCAGTACGCGCTGGATGTGCCGATGTATTTTGTCTATCGCGATGGCAAATACATCGACGCGCTGGGCATGTCGTTCCGTGACTTCCTGAATGGTAAGCTGCCCGCCTTGCCGGGCGAGACGCCAACGCTGAGCGACTGGGCGGATCACCTGACCACGGCCTTCCCAGAGGCGCGAATCAAGAAATTCATGGAAATGCGCGGGGCAGATGGTGGTCCGTGGCGGCGTTTGTGCGCGCTGCCGGCATTCTGGGTTGGCCTGACCTACGACCAGTCCGCTCTGGATGCCGCGTGGGATCTGGTCAAAGGCTGGGACGCCGAAACCCGCGAAGCCCTGCGTGTCGAAGCCTCGATCAAAGGACTGCAGGCACAGGTCGGCAACATCAACATGCACGATCTGGCCCGCGAGGTTGTATCCATCGCCGAATCTGGTTTGAAAGCCCGTGCATATCCCGGTGCGGGTGGTCTGGTCCCGGACGAGACGCATTTCCTCAGCGCCCTCAAGGACAGCATCGATACCGGTAAGGTTCCGGCGGACGAGTTGCTGGACTGTTATGAAGGCGACTGGAACGGCGATCTGACGCGGATTTACCCTGAATACAGCTATTGACCTGACTGCCACGCCGGGTTCAGGGCAGGAATGCAACCGAGTTGCGCCAGTTGTGCCAAACTGGCGCGGCCCGCCTTGCATTCGCCGGGTTAGGCCGATAGCAGGTCAGCAACAGAATTCAGGGGACCGTCATGGACGATCTTAAGGCAAAATATCTGGGGCAGATCGCCGATGCGGGCGACGAAAACACGCTCGAGTCGATTCGCGTCGCCGCTGTTGGCAAAAAGGGCGAAGTGGCGCTGAAAATGCGTGAGCTGGGCAAGATGACGCCCGAGGAACGTCAGGTTGCAGGTCCCGCCCTGAATGCGCTCAAGGATGAGATCAACTCGGCGCTGGTCGCAAAGAAGGCAGCCCTTGCCGATGCCGCGCTGGATGAACGCCTGCGCACCGAATGGCTGGATGTGACCCTGCCGACCCGCCCACGCCGTCAGGGCACACTGCACCCGGTCAGCCAGGCCAGCGAGGAGCTGACCGCGATTTTTGCCGAACTGGGCTTCTCCGTCGCCGAGGGGCCGCGGATCGAGACCGACTGGCACAACTTTGACGCCCTGAACATCCCCGGCCACCACCCTGCGCGGGCCGAGATGGACACGTTCTATATGCACCGCGCCGAGGGCGACAATCGCCCGCCGCATGTGTTGCGTACCCATACATCTCCGGTGCAAATCCGTTCGATGGAGCTACAGGGCGCGCCGATCCGCGTGATCTGTCCGGGCGGCGTGTACCGCGCCGATTATGACCAGACCCACACGCCGATGTTCCATCAGGTCGAGGGGCTGGCCATCGACAAGGACATCTCGATGGCGAACCTGAAATGGGTTCTGGAAGAGTTCGTGAAAGCGTTTTTTGAGGTCGACGATGTCGAGTTGCGCTTCCGCGCCTCGCACTTCCCCTTCACCGAGCCGTCGGCCGAGGTCGATATCCGCTGTTCCTGGGATAACGGTCAGCTGAAGATCGGCGAGGGCGACGACTGGATGGAGATTCTGGGGTCCGGCATGGTCCACCCCAAGGTGATCGCCGCAGGTGGCATCGACCCCGAGATCTATCAGGGCTTTGCCTTTGGTATCGGCATCGACCGTCTGGCAATGCTGAAATATGGCATTCCGGATTTGCGGGCGTTCTTTGATAGCGATCTGCGCTGGCTACGCCACTATGGGTTCGCGGCGCTGGATATGCCGAACCTGCATGGTGGTTTGAGTCGCTAAATGTATCAGCTCAGCGCGGTAATGGCTTGGTGTTACAACTGGTGCCTTGACCGCGCAAAAAGGATGTCGCGTCGGCAAGGGTATGCCATTCAAGTTGTGGCTGTTTTTGGGTTTGTTGCGGTGATAATATTTGCGCCCAATTGGGTGGTTATCACCTATTGGGTCGTCGTACTTGGCCCATTGAGTGTATTTGGTGCCGCGCATCGTAGTGTCTGGAAAAAACGCGATGAAATCTGGCGCGGCAGATAGGCTCAAGCACAGAAAACGAAAAAGCTAATCAATCGCTTCAAGTGGCCTAAGCCTTTGGTTTGGCCTGCATTTAGAAGGTTCGGAGCAAAGGCCGAAAGGCCGCCGCGCCATCGCCAGACCGCCCGCATGGGTTGGCGATTTGTTTACGCAAGCGCACCGTTTTAACAATGCCCGTATTTGGTCAGTGTAAATTGCTCGCCAAAACACAAAAATCGCTATCCCGCGATCTGGCGATGGCGCAGCTTGTCACATATTCCCACGGGGTTGTGACGTGACAGCGAGCGCTGGGCGGATAGGCTCCGGCGCATGATTTACCGACTGCTTTGTCTTTTCCTGCTTACCGCCACCCAAGCCGCCGCCGTGGATACCTGCCACGGCGATACCGCCTGTCAGGTCGGTGACCGATCCTATCATGTGCTGGAACCGGATGGGTGGGATGGCAAAACGCCTCTGCCGGTGTTGCTACATTTCCACGGCTGGGCGCGGCAGGGGACCGTGGTGGTGAACCATGAGCGGATCGCGGGCGCGACGAAACTTCGTGGCGTGCTGCTGGTGGCCCCAAACGGGTTGGGCAAAAGCTGGGATTTCTGGACTTCGGACACCGGTGATGTGCCCTTTGCCGACCGGGTGCTTGAAGATGTGGCCAGACGCTATCCGATTGACCCGGACCGCATCTATGTCTCGGGCTATTCCTTCGGCGGTGCGATGGCTTGGCGCTATGTCTGCCAGTCGGGCAACGACACAGCGGCGTTGCTGGCCGTTGCGGGTTCAATCCGGCAGACCGAGGATTGTCCTCAGGCCCCGGCTCAGGTGCGCCATGTGCATGGTCTCAGCGATACGGTGATGGATTTTCCCTATGGCGCGGGCGGCGATACAACCTATCCGGTGGCGCTGTGGCGGCAGAAATACGGCTGCAACACCGCGACCCCGCGCGGGGATTGGAGCGTGGTGCCGATCCTGACCCTCAGCCGGGTCGAATGGACCGATTGCGCCCGGGGGCAGGTCACGCTGGATACCCATCCCGGTGGGCATTTCATTCCGCATGGCTGGATCGGACGGCAACTGGACGAGCTTTTGGGCCGCACCCCCACCTATCCGTGACGCGCAGCGCTTGCACCTTGGGCCATTCTTTGCCATTGCCTGTGCCGACTGGATGTTTGCCAAAAAAGGCCCCGAGCAATGAAATTCACCCTCTCCTGGCTGAAAGACCACCTCGACACCGATGCCTCGGTCGATGAGATCGCCGAAGCGCTGACCGACCTTGGGCTTGAGGTCGAAGAGATCGTGAACCCTGCGGACCGGCTGGCGGGCTTTACGCTGGGCTACGTGAAACATGCCGAGAAACACCCCGATGCCGACAAACTGCGCGTCTGCAAGGTCGACACGAATGAGGGTGAGCTGCAGATCATCTGTGGCGCACCTAACGCGCGCGAAGGCATCACCGTCGTCGTCTGCAAACCGGGCATGTATATTCCCGGGCTCGACCTGACGATCAGCGTCGGCAAGATCCGCGGCGTCGAAAGCTTTGGCATGATGGCCTCGGAACGCGAGCTGGAGCTGTCGGACGAGCACGATGGCATTATCGAGCTGCCTACGGGCGAAGTGGGCGACCGGTTCGTCGACTGGCTGGCCGAAAACGATCCATCCAAGGTTGATCCCGTGATCGAGATCGCCATTACCCCAAACAGGCCCGACGCTCTGGGTGTCGAGGGGATTGCCCGCGATCTGGCCGCGCGTGGTCTGGGCACGCTGAAGACGCGCGACTACGCAGCTGTGGCCGGTGAATATGAAAGCCCCATCAAGGTTTCGATTGACGAAGACACGCTGGACGGCGCGCCGCACTTTACCGGCCGTTTGATCCGGGGGGTGAAGAACGGCCCCAGCCCGCAATGGCTGCAGGATCAGCTCAAGGCGATTGGCCTGCGCCCGATTTCGGCGCTGGTGGACATCACCAACTACATGACCTTTGATCACAACCGCCCGCTGCACGTCTTCGATGCGGACAAGGTGCAGGGTAATCTGCGGGTGCACCGCGCCAAGGGTGGTGAAAAGCTGGTCGCACTGGATGAGAAGGAATACACCCTTCAGCCCGGCATGATGGTGATTTCGGACGACAACGGTCCGGAATCCATTGCCGGTGTCATGGGCGGTCAGGAAACCGGATGCACCGAAGAGACCGAGAACGTGTTTCTGGAAAGCGCGTTCTGGGACCATGTGCAAATCGCGTTGACGGGTCGGGCCCTGAAAATCAACTCGGACGCTCGCTATCGGTTCGAGCGGGGTATTGACCCGGAATACACGCTTGAAGGGCTGGAACATGCAACGCAGATGATTCTGGATATCTGCGGCGGCGAGGCGTCGAACGTGGTGATTGCCGGTAAAACGCCGGATCATTCCCGCGCTTACCGATTGGATGCCGAGCGGGTGCAGTCATTGGTGGGTATGGACATTCCCGAAAGTGAGCAGCGCCAGACCTTGACGCGTCTGGGCTTCCGTCTGGAAGGGGACATGGCACATGTTCCCAGCTGGCGCCCCGATATCATGGGCGAGGCAGACCTTGTCGAAGAGGTCGCGCGCATCGCTTCGCTGACCAAGCTTCAGGGTAAGCCACTACCACGGGTGACGCCCGGCATTCCCAAACCGGTGATGACGCCCGCGCAGCGCCGCCAGACGATGGCGCGACGGACCTGCGCTGCGCTGGGTTACAATGAATGCGTGACATATACCTTCATCGATCAGGCCTCGGCCGCGCTGTTCGGTGGCGGGGATGATGCGACGATGCTGGAAAACCCGATCTCGTCGGAAATGAGCCATATGCGCCCCGCGCTTCTGCCCGGATTGTTGCAGGCGGCGGCGCGCAATCAGGCGCGCGGCTTCAGGGACCTTGCCCTGTTCGAGGTTGGCCCGGCCTTTCACGGTGGCGAACCGGGCGAGCAGCATACGTTGATTTCAGGTCTGCTGGTCGGGCAATCCGGTCCCAAGGACGTTCATGGGGCGTCGCGGCCCGTTGATGTGTTCGACGTCAAGGCCGATGCCGAGGCGGTGTTGGCCGCCATTGGGGCTCCGGCCAAGGTGCAGATTCTGCGCGGTGCGCGTGAATGGTGGCATCCGGGACGTCACGGAAAAATCTGCCTCGGCCCCAAGAAAGTGTTGGGAATATTCGGCGAATTGCACCCACGCGTGCTACAGGCAATGGACATCAAGGGTCCGGCGATGGCCTTTACCATCTGGCCCGAAGAGGTGCCGTTGCCGCGTAAATCCGGTGCCACCCGCTCGGCGCTGGAATTGCGCGATCTTCAGGCGGTCGAGCGTGACTTTGCCTTTGTCGTCGATGCCGATGTCGAAGCGCTGACACTGGTCAACGCGGCTGCTGGGGCGGACAAGGCCCTGATCGAGGATGTGCGGGTTTTCGACGAATTTATCGGCGGCAGTCTGGGTGAAGGTAAAAAGTCACTGGCCGTTACGGTTAGGTTGCAGCCCACCGAAAGGACGCTGCAGGAAAAAGACATCGAGGCGGTCGCAGACAAGATCGTCGCCAAGGTGACAAAAGCCACCGGCGGCGTTCTGCGCGGTTGAGTTTCCGGTACGACGACTGTGGAACAGGGGCTCTGATTTCAGAGCCCCTTTTTAGGTTTGCACCGCCGTGTGCTGTTGATCGTTTTTCCCAAAAACACCTGTCGTAGATTGCACATTGGGATTTTCGGATTTCGTCGTTAGATACAGGGTCAACGAACAAAGGAGGTGGCAATGGGCCTGAACGTTTATTTGTCCGGAGAAATTCATACGGATTGGCGAGAGCAAATTATCGATGGCTCACAGGGGCTGGATATCACGTTCAACAGCCCAGTAACCGATCATGACGCCAGCGACGATTGCGGTGTTGCTGTTCTGGGGGCTGAGCCCAACAAGTATTGGCACGACCACAAAGGTGCGATGGTGAATGCGATCCGTACGCGAAAGGGTATCGCTGATGCGGATGTCGTGGTGGTGCGGTTCGGCGACAAATACAAACAGTGGAATGCTGCCTTTGACGCGGGCTTTGCTGCGGCTCTGGGAAAATCCATCATCGTTCTGCACGGCCCCGATCATCAGCACGCCCTAAAAGAGGTCGATGCCGCCGCTTTGGCTGTGGCTGAGCAACCGCATCAAGTCGTTGAAATCTTGCGCTATGTCTTGACCGGTAAACTGCCGGGGTAACAATTCGCAGATAGTCAGATCGGTGGGAACAAATTTGCTCCCACCATCATGTTTTCAGATCAGTGTCCGACAGCGATCAATCGCGGGCCGGGGTAACCAAACCTTTCTGGACTGCCGGGCGTTCAACGAAACGATCGACATAGGCAACGGCGTTTTTGTAATCGTCCCAACCAAGTACCTCTTTGGCGCCATAGAAATCCAGCGCGCGAAGCCATGGGGCGATCGCAATGTCCGCAATCGAATACTCGCCTGCGATCCAGTCCTGCCCGTCAAGCTGCGTATTTACGACATTCAGCAGGCGCTTGGCCTCGTTGATGTATCGTTCACGCGGACGCGGATCCTCGATCTCGCTTCCCGCAAACTTGTAGAAGAACCCAAGCTGTCCGAGCATCGGGCCAACTCCGCCCATCTGAAACATCAGCCATTGTGTGATGCGGTGCTTGTCGCTGGTAGAGCTGCCGATGAATTTCCCTGTCTTTTCGGCCAGATACAACAGGATGGCACCGCTTTCGAAGAGGCCGATGGGCTCTCCGTCCGGGCCGTTGGGGTCAATGATTGCTGGAATTTTGTTGTTTGGATTCAATGACAGGAATTCCGGGCTTTTGACATCTGCATCAGCCAGCGTGACCTTGTGTGCCTCATAGGGCAGGCCCGTTTCTTCCAGCATGATCGACGCCTTGACACCGTTGGGTGTCGGAAAAGAGTAGAGCTGAATGACATCCAGTGACTTCGGCGGCCATTTGGCCATGATCGGGTGGGAAACGGTATCCAGCATTTTGCACTCCTCGGCTGACGGTGTTTGTAACCTAGGAACTTCGGTGCCGTTTTTTCAGATGTTTTTTGTGCAGTGCCGGTCAGGAATTGTTCATTGGCGAACATTGCGGGGAAAACTTGCTGAACTCGCACCTAGACCGCAGCGTGATTATTGGTCAAAATCGCGCGCAACCCCGCGTATCCACGCGGGTTTCACTTTGTACAGGAGATGCGTGTGGAAGAGGTTGTCAATCAGGTCGGGGCCTTTGCTCCGCTGCTGTTGAGCGCGATCAAGGCGCTGATTGTTCTCGTTCTCGGCTGGATTGTGGCCGGTGCAGTCGGCGGTATGGTGCGTCGGCGGATAAACAAAACCCCGCAGATCGATCAGACATTGGGCAACTTTGCGGCCAGCATGGTCAAGTGGGCGATCTTGGCGATGGTCCTCGTTGCCGTGCTGGGCATCTTCGGGATCCAGGCCACAAGCATTGTCGCGATCCTTGGTGCTGCTTCGCTGGCAATCGGTCTGGCACTGCAGGGAACACTGAGCGATCTGGCCGCGGGCGTGATGCTTGTGATCTTTCGCCCGTACAAACTGGGCCAGTATGTCGATATCGGCGGCACTGCGGGGACTGTGAAGGACCTGAACATGTTCACGACCGAGCTGGTGACGCCAGACAATGTTCAGATCATTGTTCCGAACGGTCAGGCCTGGGGTTCGATCATCGTCAACTATTCCGCGCATGACACGCGGCGCGTCGATCTGGTGTTCGGCATCGATTACGGCGACAGTGCCGATGAAGCGATGAACATTATTCTGGATGTTGCCAAGGCAGACAGCCGCATTCTGGGCGATCCGGAGCCATGGGTGCGTGTGACCAATCTGGGTGACAGCTCGGTCGATCTGACTGCGCGCCTGTGGTGCAATGCTGCCGACTACTGGGATCTGAAGTTTGAGATCACCAAGGCAGTCAAGGAAGCCTTTGATGCAAAAGGTGTCTCGATTCCCTATCCCCATTCGGTCGAGATTCAGAAACAGGGCTGAGTTTCTGTGCCTGTTGTCATGGCGTGTTGGCGCGCCATCTTCCCATTGGGTTCAGCGCCGTGTCTTGCGACACGGCGCTTTTGGTTTATCAGGATTTGACCACGATGTTTGGCGAGACCACGTCGATCCCCAATGCCTTGCCTACTGCGTAATAGGTCAACTGCCCTGCATGGACATTGAGGCCGGCGAGCAGGTGCTCGTCATCAATGCAGGCCTGTTTCCAGCCCTTGTCGGCAAGTGCAAGCATGAAGGGCAGCGTCGCGTTACCAAGCGCAATGGTCGAGGTGCGGGCCACAGCGCCGGGCATATTGGCCACGCAATAGTGCATGATGCCGTCCACATCATAGATCGGGTCGGCATGGGTGGTTGCCTTCGACGTTTCGAAACATCCGCCCTGGTCAATGGCGACGTCCACCAACACAGCGCCGGGTTTCATGGTCGAAAGCTGCGCACGGCTGACCAGTTTGGGCGCTTCGGCCCCGGGGATCAGAACCGCGCCGATGACCATATCCGCGTCCTGAATGAGTTCCGCTGTTGCGCCAGCCGTAGAATACTGATTCTTGAACGTGTCGCCGAAGACGTCATCAAGATAACGCAAACGGGGTAGCGACCGGTCAAGCACGGTTACATCCGCACCCATACCGGCGGCGACTTTGGCCGCGTGTGTGCCGACGACACCGCCGCCGATGACTACAACCTTGGCGGGGCCCACTCCGGGGACGCCGCCCATCAGGACACCGCGTCCGCCATTGGCCTTTTGCAACGTCCATGACCCGACCTGCGGCGCAAGACGGCCTGCCACTTCGGACATGGGCGCCAGCAGCGGCAACCCGCCATTGGCATCTGTCACGGTCTCATAGGCAATCGCGGTACAGCCCGACGCCAGCAGATCGTGTGTCTGATCCGGGTCCGGGGCAAGGTGCAGATACGTGAACAGCAACTGCTCCTCGCGCAGCATCTTGCGTTCCACGGCCTGCGGCTCTTTCACTTTGACGATCATGTCCGCGGTGGCAAAAACCTCTTCTGCGGTATCCACGATCTTTGCGCCTGCTGCGATATAGGCGGCGTCGTCAAACCCCGAACCCAGTCCCGCATTGGTTTCGATGATGACGTCATGTCCGTGCGCAATCGCCTCTTGGGCTGCGTTCGGCGTCATGCCGACACGGAATTCCTGTGGTTTTATTTCCTTCGGGCAACCGATCTTCATGAATCCTCTCCATTCATAAACTGCCTAAATTATGTGCAGAAAGTGACTGCAATTTCTGTGAAACCCCACTCGTCATTTGATGTTGTTGCGGGATAATATTCGAACATAGACGAAATTCATGCAATGGATGTGCGCGAATGGCCCTTGATGCAACTGACCGAAAGATTCTGGCGGCGCTTCAGCGCAAAGGGCGACTGTCCAATTCGGAACTGTCTGATCGGGTGAACCTTTCGCCTTCGGCGTGCCATCGGCGGGTGCAGCGTCTGGAGGCCGAGGGGTATATTCGCGACTATGTTGCACTGCTTGACGCACGCAAGATGGGTGTCCCCACAACGGTCTTTGTCGAAATTACCCTGCAAGGTCAGGCCGAAGAGGTTCTGGAGGGGTTTGAAAAAGCGGTTGCCCGAATTCCCGATGTTCTGGAGTGCCATCTCATGGCCGGGACGGCTGACTATATTCTCAAGGTCGTGGCCGAGAACACCGAGGATTTCGCCAGAATCCATCGTCAGTATCTGTCACGTTTGCCCGGCGTTGCCCAAATGCAGAGTTCATTTGCGCTCAGGACGGTGTTCAAAACCACGGCTTTGCCGGTCTGACAGGGAGTATCAGGCAGGCGCCGGATAGGTGAACAAGGCAAGGTGCGCGAAGTTAAATCCGAAATGCATCAGGATAGGCACCCACAGTCTTCCGGTTGCGAGATATCCCAAGCCGCAGGACAGCCCCAGAAGCGCGGCAAAGATGACCAGACCTGGTCCCCCTGGAAAATGCACCAGCCCAAAAAGCCCGCTCGCCAACAAAAGCCCGGTGGCCGCGCCGAATTTTGACGTGATTGCCGACTGCAGGTAGCCCCGGAAAAAAGCCTCTTCCGTCAGGCTGGTCAGAAACAGATTCGAAAATGCAAAAACAAGCCACCATTCGGGCAGCCCCGGTTCGAACCTGACCGCGCCGACACTCATCCCCACAACAAAAAGCGCAGGCAGCAAAGCAAGCGCGGCAGCCAATGTTACAGGCCGCGTCGAAACATTGTTCGACAAGATCGAAGGCCAGGCCAGAAGCAGAGCAAACAGAACCATCGGCTTGTCGAGGTTCAGATACATGGTGAATGACGTGCTTTGCGCCCCCGCCTGAACATGATCCAGAACTTTAAGATTGTGAAATCCGGGCAGCAAATGCGCGCCAAGCGTCAGACACCAACCGATCAATGCTATATGGCCCGCAATTTGCACCCAACCCTTTGCTTTCGGCAGACATGCGGCCAACGTCAGACCGATCACGATTGCCGACAATGCGACTGGCGATAGCAAGCCCAGAAAAAGGCACACCCCGCAAAACAATGCCAGCAGAACAAAGGCGAGCTGAATTTTTCCGGCCAACCCGGCGACCTGTGCCGATACCAGAATGATCCAAGGCCAAATGGCCGGAAGCACAGAGAAAAAGAATGCCATACGCCGTCCTGCTGCAGATTGCCCATTGATGAAAGGAAAGGATGTGATTGCGCAAGACTGGAATCACCAATCACTATTGCCGGAAAGGTTCAGCACCGCCGGCCTTGGATTGCACCGTGCTCCGGTGATGCGGCAAATCTGTCGCTTGTATCTGGTACGGTTGAAGTTCACATTTGAAACTTGGAATTATGGGTCGGCGGGTAAGTTTGCCGCTTTTTCGGTGGCAGCCGCCTGCAAAAATTGATCTGTTTGTACAGGATAATTTTCTGACATCAGGGATTTACAAGCGTCAGATACGGTGCCGACCCAGTGAAAGATAAGGAGCAGACCGTGGCTTACGAAAACGACCGCGCGCCCAAGGACTGGCTGGAGGCCGAACTCGAGGACACGCTGGACGAAGATTTCGAAATTGAATTCAGCGAACCGATGCTCTCGATGGAGGTCCGCAAGATCTACAAGGATCAGCATCCCGAAATGCTGGACCGAAAGGTTTACTTCCGGAATCTTCTGCGTTTGCAGGCTGAACTGATCAGGGTGCAGGACTGGGTTCTTCATACTGGTGCCAAGGTCTGTATCCTGTTCGAAGGCCGCGACAGTGCTGGCAAAGGTGGGGTGATCAAGCGGATTACACAGCGCCTGAACCCCCGGGTCGCACGGGTGGTGGCGCTGCCCGCTCCCAGCCGTCGCGAGCAAAGCCAGTGGTATTTCCAGCGATATGTGCCGCATTTGCCAGCCGCCGGAGAGATCGTGTTGTTCGATCGGTCCTGGTACAATCGCGCCGGTGTCGAGCGGGTGATGGGATTTGCCAGTGAGGACCAGGTCGAACAGTTCTTTCAGGACGTTCCGGAATTTGAGCGAATGCTGGTCCGGTCGGGCATTATTCTGCTGAAATACTGGTTCTCGATCACCGACGAAGAACAGCAGTTGCGATTTCTCATGCGCATCCATGACCCGATGAAACAGTGGAAACTGTCACCGATGGATTTGGAATCCCGCATCCGCTGGGAGGCCTATACCAAAGCCAAGGAAGACATGTTCTTTCGCACCAATATCCCCGAGGCTCCGTGGTACATCGTCGAAGGGAACGACAAAAAGCGTGAGCGTCTGAACTGTATCGAGCATCTTTTGACCCGAATCCCCTACGAGGATGTCCCGCAGGACAAGGTCAATTTACCTGATCGCAGATACAACCCGGATTACGAGCGTCGGGTTTTGCCCGATGAATTGTACGTGCCCAAGGTCTACTGACAAAAAACGCCCCCGGATAGGGGGCGTTGCGAAATGTGGTTGATGGTCTTTTTGATGGTTTCCTCAAAAGAGGAAATGGCTCTGATCAAGTTGCGCCAAAAGCGTGTCCTCGAGTAACAGCGAATTCCCTAGACCGTCATAAATCAGGACATCCTGGCCTGACTGAAACATGTGGTTGGCCCTGAGGTCGCCGTAGTTGCGGATCGGCGCAGACCCGTTCAGGACAATCTGATCATTATCCTGAAAGTCGGTGACGCGGTCGCGGCCGGTTGCAAAGACAAAGTCATCGGCCCCAAGGGAACCGGTCATCACGTCGTTGCCTGAGCCGCCGTCCAGTCGGTCATTGCCATAACCGCCATTCAGCACATCATCTCCGGCCTGACCTTTGAGGTTGTCCGCACCCCGATTGCCAAACAGTCGGTCATTCCCGTTTCCGCCCCGGATAACGTCTTTCCCAAAGCCGCCGGAAATGAAATCAGCACCATCGTCACCGCTCAGATAATCGGCGCCCTGACCTCCCCAGAGCTCATCCTTGCCACTGCCGCCATGAAGCCTGTCGTTGCCGATTGAACCATAAGCTTTGTCGTTTCCACTTTCGCCAAAGATTACGTCGTTGCCGCCGTTCGATTTCAGAACATCGTCCCCGCCGCCGCCCAGCAGCGTGTCGGCGAATTGCCGACCCGTCAGGATATCGTTGCCTGCCCGACCTTCCAGCCGTCCGCTTGTCCCTGATTCCAGTACAAGCCAGTCCGCGTTGTCAGTCCCTGTCGTATCCGAGGATACAACCTGTCTTGCCGGGGCGCTTGGAGGAGGCGCGGGCGGATTGCCCGGTGCGCCATTGTCCACCTGAACCGGTGCCGTGGTGCGCGCAAAGTTCTGCGTGACCATAATGGCGTTCCAACCATTGAAATTACCGGTCTCGATGCCGATTCCAATCACCGTCACATTGGGGTTGAGGATGTTTGCCTTGTGGCCTGAACTGTTCATCAGGCTGTTGTGCAGATCGATGACGTCATCGCTCAGACCGGGGGCGCCCTGTATCGTTTGCCAGGCGATATTTTCGGCCCAGGTCCAGCTGCCCGAAAACTTGAACCCGGCGCTCTCCATCCGATCGCCCGCACTTGATCCACCAACCCCGGTATGGTCGAACGTGTTGGTGGCCAGCATCCAGCGGCTGTGATCCTCAGAAGATTCGTTGAGCCTGAGTTCAAGCTGGACCGGATTAAACCCGCGCGAGGTTCGTTCGGCATTGATAAGATTGAGCATTTGCCGCTCAAGGCTGCTGGCATAGGACATGGTACTGCCTCCGGTGGATTGTGATTTTTTGTGGGACATTAATGGCGAGACTTTGGCGATAGAAAGTCACAATCTTGCCGTGTATTCCGGATGAGCGAATTGCCACCAAATTGTGATGATGCGTGTGCAGAAAGCTGCGCAGATATGTAGAGCAAGATCAATAGGGGCACCGTTTCCAGTGCCCCGTGTTGTCCATCTCTGGTCAGACAAACTCTATCAAGTAGCCCGCATCACATTGCATGGGCCTGAAATCGAGCTCGTCCACTTCGACGCACTCCAAAGCGAACTCTTCGGGAGAGGTAGCATCTTCCAGGTCGGCTGCGCGCGGTGTGATGAATTCATCCACGATGTTCGTTTCAGCGACAATGTCACTCGGCGCGGTGTCTGTCTTGTTCCAGTCGAGCTGATCCACGAATGCCTGCAGTTCGAACCTGAAATCTTCAATTGCAGCCAGAAACTCCTGAATATTGAAACATCCATTCGCTGGTTCCGCGGTTTCAGTGACCTCGGTTTCGGGTGTTTCGGTCTCCGGTTCCTCTGTTTCAGTAACATCGGTGGTGGGTTCTTCGGTTTCGGGTGTCTCGGCTTCCGGTTCCTCGGTCTCGGTGACTTCGGTGTCGGGCGTCTCGCCGTCTTGCTCATCCGTCTCTGTGACGTCGGTTTCCGGTTCGTTGGGCTCGGTTACATCAGTATCGGGTGTTTCTGCCTCCGGTTCCTCCGTTTCAGTGACATCGGTGGCGGGTTCTTCGGGGGTGGTTACATCGGTTTCCGGTGTTTCCGCCTCGGGCTCTTCAGGTTCCGCCACTTCTTCGTTTGGCGGTGTTGGTGCAGGGCGCGTGGGTGAATTGCCGTTGTCCAAGACCACAGCTGCATCTGTCGCCGCGAAATTCTGCGTGACCATGACCGCATCAAAGCCTTGCATGTCCCCTGTCTCGATCCCGATTCCAACGTATTCGAAGTCCGGGTTCAGGATGTTTGCGCGGTGGCCTGGGCTGTTCATAAGGTTCTGGTGAAGCTGCGCAACATCATCACTGATGCCGGGGGCGCCGCGTTCGGATTGCCAGGCAATGTTTTCCCCTGATCGCCAGCTGCCTGAGAAATCAAAGCCCGCATTTTCCATCCGCTGTGTCGCGCTGGAGCCACCTGAACCAGTATGGCTGAACGTGTCTGTATTCAGCATCCAAACGCTGTGATCCTCGGACGAGTCGTTCAGGCGGGTTTCCAATTGCACCGGGTTCAGCCCGCGAGACGTGCGTTCCTGATTGATAAGCTCCAGCATTTCCCGCTCGAAAGTACTTGCAGTCGACATATTAGCCTCCGTTTGGTTTGTCGTCTTAGTAGACGGGGCCAGTTACAGGGGGCTTTGACGGGGCCGATAGAGACACAGGAATTAGGGGCGAGTTTTGGCGGGGCCGTGCTACCTCTGCGGGATTCGCTGCGCTGCAAAATGCCGGGCAAAATTCTGCTTGGGGAGAAATGGCAGGTTGCCGCGCGGTGCCCACCCTGTGTCGGCGAAATACATCCGACCCCAGAAACGACAAACCCCCGGGCGATGCCTCGGGGGTCGTCAAATAGTGTCATCCAAAGCTGGACGAGTCTTGGTCGCTCTTAGAGCAAACCTTCGCGCTGTGCTTTCTTGCGTGCCAGTTTACGGGCACGGCGGATCGCTTCAGCTTTCTCGCGCGCTTTCTTCTCGGACGGTTTCTCGAAATGTTGCTTCAGCTTCATTTCACGGAACACGCCTTCGCGCTGCAGCTTTTTCTTCAGGGCACGAAGCGCCTGATCGACGTTATTGTCGCGAACACTAACCTGCATGTGGTTGTCACCACCTTTCTAGATAGAGTTGCAAGGAAATTGCAGGAAGTGGCCGTATAGCAAAGCCCGCCTAACTTGTCTAGTACTGGGCCGTGAACCGGAGAACCGTCATGACCGCAACATACGAAGATGCAAAAGAGAAACTGCTGGATGCCATTCTGAACCACGTTCCGTTCGAAGGGTGGTCCGAATCAAGCTTTCGCGCGGCAATTTCAGACTGCGATCTGGATGACGGTCTGGCGCGTGCCATCTGCCCCCGTGGTGCCGTTGATCTGGCGCTGGCGTTTCACGCAAGGGGAGACGCGGCCATGCTGTCCAGGCTGCAAAGCGAGGACCTGAGCGACCTTAAGTTTCGGGACAAGATTGCAGCGGCGGTTCGTTTCAGGTTGCAGGCCGTTGATGACAAAGAGGCCGTACGCCGGGGTGTGACCCTGTTTTCCCTGCCGACGCACGCGGCGGACGGTGCCCGGGCGATCTGGGGGACCTGCGATCTGATCTGGAATGCGCTGGGGGACACCTCCGAAGACGTCAACTGGTACACCAAGCGGGCCACGCTGTCTGGAGTGTATTCCTCGACATTGCTGTTCTGGCTGGGGGATGACACGCCCGATCATCAACCGACCTGGGAGTTTCTGGATCGCAGGATCGCCGATGTCATGCAGTTCGAAAAATTTAAGGCGCAGGTAAACGGCAATCCTTTGTTCAAGCCGTTTCTGGCCGTGCCGAACTGGCTGGCGGGTCAGGTCCGGGCACCGGCTGGCGCTCGG
The DNA here is from genome assembly GCF_056537325.1 of Ruegeria sp. CF5. Classification (NCBI taxonomy): domain Bacteria; kingdom Pseudomonadati; phylum Pseudomonadota; class Alphaproteobacteria; order Rhodobacterales; family Roseobacteraceae; genus Ruegeria; species Ruegeria sp. CF5. The sequence continues at coordinate 48,532 of NZ_JBQFRI010000007.1, forward strand.
ACGGATTTACCGGGATCTTTGTCAAACAGGAAATAAGCGGGAATTCAGCTAGAGTCTTTGCCTTGGCTGTCCTGCCTGCTAGGCAGGGCGCAAAGGAGAATTGCCGATGACCCAGATGATGCGTGCCGTCGAAATAACCACTCCCGGCGGGCCCGATGTTCTGAAACTGACCGAACGCCCCGTACCTGAACCGGAGAACGGGCAGGTTGTCATTAAGGTTGCATATGCAGGCGTGAACCGCCCCGATGCCTTGCAGCGTGCGGGCGCGTATGATCCGCCGCCGGGGGCAAGCGACCTGCCGGGGCTGGAAGCATCAGGCGAGGTTGTGGCCATCGGCCCCGGAGTCGAAGGGCTCGCCATCGGAGACAAGGTTTGCGCTTTGTTGCCGGGCGGCGGATATGCCGAATACGTGGCGACTCCGGCTGCTCATTGTCTGCCGGTTCCTGCCGGGATGGGCCTGAAGGAAGCGGCTTGCCTGCCCGAGACGTTTTTCACCGTCTGGTCGAACGTGTTCACGCGTGGCGGATTGCAGGCTGGTGAGCGGTTTCTGGTTCACGGCGGGTCCAGCGGCATCGGTACTACTGCGATCCAGCTGGCCAATGCGTTTGGGGCGCGGGTCTTTGCCACTGCCGGGTCTGACGACAAATGCGAAGCCTGCCTGAAGCTGGGCGCGGAAAAGGCAATCAACTACCGGGATGAGGATTTTGTTGCAGCCATGCGGGCAGAAGGTGGCGCAAACCTGATCCTCGACATGGTTGGCGGAGACTATATCCCTCGCAACGTCAAGGCGCTGGCCGAGGACGGGCGTTTGGTGCAGATCGCGTTCCTGCAAGGGCCGGTGGTCGAGCTGAACTTTGCACTGATGATGGTCAAACGCCTGACGCTGACGGGCAGCACCCTGCGCCCGCAAAGTGACCTTGCCAAGGCGCGGATCGCGCAGGATCTGCGCGAAGCTGTCTGGCCTCTGCTTGAGGCAGGCAGGGTTGCTCCGGTGATGGATAGTGAATTTGATATGTCAGACGCTGCTGCGGCCCATGCCCGAATGGAAAGTTCGGACCATATTGGCAAGATCGTTCTGAAAGTCTCGGGCTAATCTCGAACGCGCGCGATCAATTATTGCTCGCGCGCGTATCTGCGATCAGACGACGGCCCTGCGATACAGATGCCATGTTGCATGGCCCAGTATCGGCATCACAAAGATCAGGCCCAGCAGGATCGGGATCGACCCCAGCACCAGCATCGCCGCGACTACAAAGCCCCAGGTCAGGATGACTCCGGGGTTGTGGCGGAACACGCGCACGGATGTCACGACAGCAACGGGTACACCAACCTTTCGGTCCAGCAATAGTGGAAAACTAACCACACTGATGGCCAGCGCGATCAGGGCAAACAGGAAGCCAACGGTCGTACCGATCAGAACCATGCTCCAACCTGCACTGGTGGTGAAGACTTCGGTCATGAATGCACCGAAGGTAGCAGGCGGTTCAGGACCAAGCGTCTGAACGTAGATGCTTTGCGCGACCATCAGCCAGATCAACAGCAGCATGACCAGATAAAAGCCAAGCGCGAGGATGGCCCCGAAAGAAGGTGAACGGAATACGCCGAACGCGTCCAGCCAATGCACATCGTGCCCCTGTTCCCGCTTGCGGCTGATTTCATACAGCCCGACAGCGGCAACCGGTCCGATCAGTGCAAAACCGGCGATCAAAGGTGCAAGCAACGGCACCATGTTCATGTTCATTCCGAGTCCGAACATCACCAGCCCGGCGATCGGATAAATCAGGATTACGAAAACCGCGTCCGCCCGGGTTTCGATAAAATCCTGATATCCCGCCCTCAGGCACGAAATGATATCCTGCATGGTCAAGGTCTGCACTGTCGGCAGATGCTGCGTATCGGCGCTGCCGATGCGGCTGACGCTTTCTGTTACGTGGTCACTGGTCGCCCCAAGGTTCCGGGCGGCCCAGCTGACAGGGTTACCGATTGTTTTGGCCATCTTCATCCCCTTCTTCGGCGTGATCGCGCCGCAGAATGAATCCGGCATTCGGGTTGCCCGTGGCCGGATCAGCCGGCAACGCCTTCCATCATATTAGCATATTTTGGGAAAACAGCGAATCACCCTTATGAGACTGAGGTGATTGTTCAATTTTTCAGGCGTGCTAGCTTGACCTCAAACATGAGGAGGACGTTATGCAGGAAACGGCGCGCACGGTTGTCATTCACGAATTCGGCGGACCGGAGGTTCTGAAAATCGAAAGCCGCCCGGTCGGCGATCCTGGCCCCGGTCAGATTCGTATCCGGCATCATGCCTGCGGACTGAATTTCATCGATGTTTATCAGCGCACCGGGCTTTATCCGCTGGAACTGCCGCACGCGCTTGGAATGGAAGCGGCGGGTATTGTCGAAGCGGTGGGTGAAGGCGTCACTCATCTGGAGCCTGGACAGCGGGCAGCCTATGCCGCGGCGCCTTCGGGTGCCTATTGCGAGGCGCGGGTCATGCCAGCGGCGCAGGTGTGTCCGCTGCCGGATGACATATCTTTTGACGCCGGTGCCGCGATGATGCTCAAGGGAATGACGGTTGAATATCTGTTTCACCGAACGACACCGCTCAAACGCGGGGACACGGTGCTGTTCCATGCAGCGGCAGGCGGGGTTGGCCTGATCGCCTGCCAATGGGCAAAATCCGAAGGGATCACTTTGATCGGAACCGCCGGGACCGATGAAAAATGCCGATTGGCCCAGTTCAATGGCGCGGCGCATTGCATCAACTACAACACCGAAGACTTCGTTGCGAAGGTGAAGGAGTTTACCGGCGGCAAGGGCGTGGATGCGGTGATGGATTCGGTCGGAGCGGAAACATTCGAAGGGTCGCTTGATTGTCTGAAACCCTTGGGCATGATGATTTCATTCGGCAATGCGTCCGGTTCGGTACCTCACTTCAATATCGGCGTCCTTGCGCAGAAAGGATCGCTCAAGATAACCAGGCCAACTCTGTTCACGCACATTTCCGACCACAATATTTGCCAGGCAATGGCAAGGCGCTTGTTTGGAAAGGTCGAAGGGGGCGAGGTCAAGATACACATGGACCAGCGGTTCTCGCTGGAACAGGTGGCGGATGCCCATCGTGTCCTCGAAGCACGGCAGACCACCGGCAGCACTGTGCTGGAACCTTAGTCCGAAATTGACCCGCTGATCTAATCAGCGGGTCAATGCGTTGCAAATGCGCGCGGGTTCAGAACCTGTAAGCCCCGCGGATCTGAATCGTGGTTGCATCCACGTCTACACCGCTGGAGTTGAAGTTGTTGAACTCGTGATACAGGATTTCACCGCCCAAGCTGAAGTTGCCGTTGATGATTTGTTCGTAACCGGCGCCGATCAGCCAGCCATCATCGTCACCCAGAACGTCGGTGCCCGCGTCTGCCCAGCCAGCGACGCCATACAGCAGCCCGTCAGGTGAAACCTTGTATCCGGCACGGGCCTTCAGGCGCCAGACATCCTCGACCTTGACCGCGCCGCCCAGGCTGACGCTGGTCCAGTCATAGTCAAAGCCACCACCCAGAACCCAGGTTCCGAAATCATAGTCGTATCCCAGGATGATACCGCCGATCCAGTCATCCCCGCTAATGCCGGGTAGGCTGGTGCCGACGTCGATCCAGCCAACCTGCGCACCGGCATAGAAACCAGTCCAGTCACCCGAGCTTGTATTCAGCAAGGTTGGCGATTGTGCAGCAGCCGACCCGGCGGCGAGCGAGGCGATTGCGGATATCAGTGCCAGTTTTCCAGTCATCTCGTATCCTTTCGGTCGAAAAAAAGCGGGCAAAGCACGTATTCGCCCCGCCTGCAGTGAATCATACGGTCCGGCCGCAAGACCGGATCAACATTCACCCAACTGTTCCGAACCGAAGTGTTTTATTGGAGTATCGGCGGCACATGTGCTGTCCGCGATCCCTGAAATCACATAATGAAACAAGATAATGCGTCTATGCGCGAACTCAAATCACAAGCGGCGGCGGATCGCTCCGCCGCCGCTGACCACCCGTTAAACAGGCAGGTTATTGCTGAAGAGCCACCGGATCTTTGTCAGCAATGTCTTCCCATTTCGCGCTGGCCTGTTCGATAAAGCCCGGGATGTCACCCTCCCAGCGCTCCTGAATATCTTTCGAAATGTTCAGGTACAGCTTGTTGTCAACGATCCGCCAATAGTTCGGATCACCGTCAAATTTGAAACCCATCGCCGCACCAAAGGCGCAATAGCCACCGTAGGCAGGCAGATAGGCCGCAGGGTTGGCCTCGAACGCCGCCTTGTTCTCTTCCGAGGCAAAACGATACATGGCGTCGTCATGGATCGTGGTGATCTTCCAGTTGCCCTTGGTCGGCTCGCCTTCGGTGAAATAGGCGACCGGATCATAGCCCTGCATGGCCAGCCCGGTGGAGCTTGCATTGATCTCGACCCCGGCGGCCAGAGAAGAAGTGGCGATTGCAACGGACAGCGCGACGCCACCCAACAGCGATTTCATCTTGTTCATGATTTCACCTTTCGTGAAACGAACCGACAGGGGATGCCGAAATTGCGCCCGCCGGTTCGGGTTGGAATGCTGTGCGGTCAAAATGGACCGTCACGAAACAGCATTTGGGCGCGTCGCCGGTAACGTTCAAAACAACCATTTTTGATTGTGCGCCAGCGAATAGAACATGTGCAGGGATGAGTGATCTGTGAAGCGCCGATCAGGTTTCCGGTTCCAACCCGATGACAAAGGCGATGACCTTTTCAGCGGGCATTTCGCATGGCCTCAACAATGCACTGCTACGGGTCGTCTGATACAGATTCATGCTGATGTAGTCCGAGCCGCCAAGCTCATGCGCGATCAGCTTGTGACTGCACCCCCCGGCAAATGACGTCCGGCTGACGACATAGCGCCGACCACAGGACCGACCCGTAAATGTCCCATCCGGCAGGTCAAGGAAGGCATCCAGAAACGCTGCACAAGGTGTCACGATTGTCCGATTTTGGGTTCGGTTCCCGCTTTCAGGCGTGCGACGTTCGCGCGATGGCGCCAAAAGACCAACAGGGTGAGAACTGCGCCCAGAAAAAGCGTCTCGCCATGCCCAAGGAACACGGCCCACATGGTGGACGAAGCCGCAGCAACCAGCGCGCCCATCGACGAAATGCGCCAGATCGCGGCAGCGATCAGCCATGTCAGGCACAGCGCAAGGCCAACCGGCCAGGCCAGCGCAAGCCACAGGCCAAGGAATGTCGCAACCCCCTTGCCACCTTTGAAACCCAGCCAGACCGGATAGCAATGCCCGATAAACGCGGTCAGAGCGGCGATCTGGGCGGCGTCCTCACCGGCAAGAAGGCGGGCCAGCAGGACCGCGACAGCGCCCTTGGCGGCATCGAACAACAGGGTCAACGCCGCTGCGGCCTTGTTTCCGGTGCGCAGAACGTTTGTGGCGCCGATGTTGCCCGACCCGATCTGCCGCAGGTTGCCAAGCCCCATCACCCGCGCAACGATCATGCCGTAAGGGACAGATCCCAGCAGGTATCCCAGCACTGCCCACAGGATCAGTTGGGCTGTCGAACCGTCGATTATTGGCATCAGGGTCTCCGGTAAACTTCTTTGCCTGCAACGTAAGTTGCCGCAACCCTACCTTGCATCCGCTGTCCGTCAAACGGAGTATTTTGGGATTTGGATTTCAGAGTGAACCGGTCGAGCACAAAAGGCACATCCGGGTCGAACAGAACCAGATCGGCAGGAGCGCCTTCGGTTAGACGGCCGCTGTCCAGTCCCAGCCGTTTTGCCGGGTTTAGGGCCATCGCGCGGAACAGGGTCGGCAAGTCGAGTTGCTCAGAATGATATAGCCTCAGCGCAGCAGGCAACAGGGTTTCCAGCGCAACCGCGCCGGATGCGGCTTCTTCAAAAGGCAGGCGTTTGCTTTCCTCGTCCTGTGGCGTGTGCATTGAGCTGATCGTGTCGATCAACCCGGTGCGAACTGCGTCGATCACCGCCTGACGGTCGTCTTCGGACCGCAGGGGTGGCTTGACCTTGAAGAAAGTCCGGTAATCGGCCACATCCAGCTCGTTCAGCGTCAAGTGGTGTATGGACGTGCCAGCCGAGATATCCAGCCCGTTCCGCTTGGCCCGTTCCAGCGCAGGCAGGGCGCGGGCAGTGGTGATCTGGTCGGCGTGGTATTTGGCACCGGTCATTTCCAGCAGCGCGATGTCGCGGTCCAGCCCCATACGCTCGGCCATGGGCGAGACGGCGGGCAGGCCGCGCAGGGCCGCGAACTTGCCACTGGTTGCAGCGGCACCGTTGCTGAGGCCGGGATCCTGCGGGTGGGCGATGACCAGGGCACCGCAGGAGCGGGCATAGGTCAGGGCGCGGGAAAACACCTTGGTATTGGTGACGACGTGGTCACAGTCGGTGAAGGCCACGGCGCCTGCGTCCTGCAGAAACCCGATCTCAGTCATCTCGCGCCCTTCGCGGCCCTTGGTCAGGGCGGCCATGGGCAGCACGTTGACGGGCGTGTCGGCCTGCGCGCGGCGGGTGACGAATTCCAGGCTCTCGGGCGTGTCGATGGAAGGGCTGGTGTCAGGGCGCGTGACGATGGTGGTCACACCACCGGCGGCGGCGGCAAGACCGGCTGACTTGTAGCTTTCCTTGTGACGCTCACCCGGTTCACACACTTTGACGCCGATATCGACAATCCCCGGTGCAAGGCAATAGCCGCCGCAGTCGATGATTTGCGCATCCGCAGACGGAGCTTCGCCGTCACCCCGCGCAGCAATACGACCCTCGGCAACCTGCAGCCAGCCGATGTTGTCTGAACCGGATTCGGGATCGATCAGGCGAGCGTTGGTGAAGATCGTATTGCTCATGCAATGGCCCTTTCGATTGCGGCTTTGGTGGCGGCGGGGTCCGCCTGATACTTGATCAGATGTTTATCGCCGCCCTTGGTGACGATCTGGACAAAGCTGCCCATGATATTGACCGCCTCGATCTGGTTCAGCGCCACAGTGCGCTGACCGGGGCCGGTGAGGGCGGTGTCGGTCATCTGCCACGTCGCAACAAGTTCTTCCGAGGCCAGATACCAGGCACGGAGGCCGACGGCGGCCAGCCCGGCAGGCGCGCCGGTCCAGACATAGGGGTTGCCGATCAGCCATAACACAGCCATCGCTGCCGCCATGGCCCCGGCGGCAAGCCATGCGTTGGTGCGGATATAGGCGCCTTTGTCCGGCGCGAAGGTTACAGGATCAGCCATAGGGCACCTCCGATGGCCAGCAAGATCACCAGGGCCAGAACGGCCGAACCGATGCGGCGCGGCTTGTCATCCTGCGATGCGGTCTGAGGGACCGAGAACGGTTTCGCGCTTTCGGTTTCGATCTTGCCGCCGGTCCAGTTTGTGGCCTCTTCCGTGAAAAGACCAATCAGGCGCAAGCGAGGGTCCGGTTTCAGCGTGGCAGCGCGATCCCCAAAGGCGGCACTGCGCACGGCCATAACCCAGCCTTCGATGGCCTCAAGGGCGTTGCGGTCCAATTGATCCCCGGACACGCCACAACCTTCGTTCAGATACCCATAAAGTCCAAGGTCTTCGAGGTCCGAGACCGGGAAGATGTCGATCTGCTCGGGATCCAGCCCTTTGACCCCCAACACCTGGTCGGTAGCACCGGGTTCACGCAGAAACTTTGCCTCTTCGGGCCGCATATTCAGCGCAAACAGGCGGATCACACCGCGTTCATGGGGGGCGATGGTCAGATCGCTCATGCGGCGTCTCGCAAATTACGGGCCAGCAGTTCCATCGCGGCCATTCGGACGGCGACGCCCATCTCGACCTGCTCTTGAATCACCGAGCGGTTGATGTCGTCGGCCAGCGTTCCGTCAATCTCGACCCCCCGGTTCATCGGACCGGGATGCATGACAATGGCATCGGGTTTGGCCAGCGCCAGCTTGGCGGCGTCCAGACCGTAGCGGTGGTAATACTCACGCTCTGAGGGGATAAAGCCGCCATCCATCCGTTCCCTCTGAAGGCGCAGCATCATGACGACATCCACGTCTTTCAGGCCCTCATTCATGTCGTCGTAAATCTCGGCGCCGAATTCGGCAAACTGGCCCGGCACAAGCGTCGGCGGGCCGATCAGGCGGATGCGGTTTTCCATCTTGCCCAGCAGGATCAGGTTGGATCGGGCCACGCGAGAATGCGCGACGTCTCCGCAGATGGCGATGCTCAGCCGGTGCAGGCGGCCTTTGGCCCGGCGGATGGTCAACGCGTCCAGCAGGGCCTGCGTTGGATGTTCATGCCGCCCGTCGCCCGCATTCAGCACAGCGCAGTTCACCTTTTGCGCCAGCAGATCGACCGCGCCAGAATGCGGATGCCGTACCACCAGCAAATCAGGATGCATCGCATTCAGCGTCATTGCAGTGTCGATCAGCGTCTCGCCCTTTTTGATCGAGCTTGCCTGCATCGCCATGTTCATCACGTCTGCGCCCAGCCGTTTGCCTGCCAGTTCAAAACTGGCCTGCGTGCGGGTCGAGTTCTCGAAGAACATGTTGATCTGCGTCAGCCCCGACAGCACATCGGAACGTTTGGCCGGTTGCCGGTTCAGATCGACGTATTTTTCGGCAAGATCGAGGATGGCGGTAATATCGGATTGCGACAGATGCTCGATGCCAAGAAGGTGACGATGGGCGAAACGCATGGGCGGGCTCCTGTCTGACAATCGGGCCGCTTATAGAAAGGACAGAGCGGCGGGGCAACACGGTCCTGCGACTATGGGTTATTTTCCGTTTCGGGCAGTTTTTCGCACCCGCCATCTTCCAGACACTGTTCACCGGGTTTGCACCAACGCCCGAACCCGCAATCGATGGCCTTTTTCGGGACACAGCCCTGTTCTCGCGAACATTTGAAACCGGGGCGGCATTGTGAACCGGTTTCTTCGCATAAAAACCAACCCGGTCTGGTGCATCCGCCGCCGGGCAGGCAGGCCGACCCGGGCCCACAGCTGCGCCCGTCAGAACATTTCGTCTCGCGGCCGGGATCGAATTCCGGGCTGCTGCTCTCACACTCTCCACGCGCATTGCAAAAGCTCCCACCGGGGCAATCAAGGCGCGAGGCGCATTTGTTCGCCCCCGCCGGCGCGCATCGGGTTCCGCCGGATACGCATTTTTCGAACGGTCCGCAGGATCGCCCGCCACCGCAATAAGTGCCTCCGGGCGGAATACAGTGGCCATCCCAACTGCAACGTTGACCCAGAGGGCAGCAGTTTCTTGCGCCGCACTGGGCCTGACCCCCCGGACATTGTCTGAGTTTGTCGTGAAAATGGGCCACAGCGGGCATACCGCTTGTCAGCGCAAGCAGAACACACAGCAAAAGGAATCGAACGATCAACAGCATGAATTCCCCCATGGTCGGGGTGTTCGGGGGCTCAGGCAAGGTCAATTCGCTTTCCCTCGCCGCAAAGGCGGTTAGATTGTCAGCCATGGAATCGGCTCTGGACTTTCATACCGCACGCGCCCTGCTGGAATGGCAGGTGGAACTGGGCGTGACCGACGCGGTCGGGGACAATCCGGTCGATCGGTATGCTTTGCCGGACACCACGCCCAAGCCAAAGAAAGCCGCTCCGGCACAGGCGGCCCCTGTGAAACCGAACAAAGTGGATCCGGTGAAGGTGGCGCAAACGTCAGCGCAAGCGGCCAATTCGCTGGTTGATTTGCGCGCTGCGATGGATGCGTTCGATCATTGCGATCTCAAACGTGGTGCGCGGCAGCTGGTGTTTGCGGACGGAACGCCGGGCGCGCGCGTCATGATTATTGGTGAAGCTCCGGGCCGGGATGAGGATCGAGAGGGGAAACCGTTTGTCGGACGCGCGGGCCAGTTGCTGGATCGCATGCTGGCCGCAATTGACCTGAAACGATCCGAGAATGCCTATATCACCAACGTTCTGCCGTGGCGGCCACCCCAGAACCGTGATCCCAAGCCCGAGGAAATTGGCATGTTGAAGCCGTTTCTGGAACGTCATGTCGCGTTGGCAAAGCCCGAAGTTCTGGTTCTGATGGGCAATATCAGTTGTCAGGCGGTGCTGGGCAAACGTGGTATTACGCGGCTGCGGGGACAGTGGGAACAGGCCATGAACCTTCCGGTCATTCCTATGTTCCACCCCGCTTACCTGCTGCGCCAGCCGCAGATGAAGCGACAGGCCTGGGCAGATTTGCTGGAACTCAGGGCGCATTTGGGAGGCACGTCATGAAAATTCTGGCCTTCTCGGACCTGCACATGGCGCGGAACCGCGCCGCTGATCTGGTTTCCGCCAGCCGTGACGCGGATCTGGTGGTCGGCGCGGGCGACTATTGCAACATGCGTCACGGATTACCCGAGGCGCTGGAAATGCTGTCCGGCATTTCTGCGCCACTTGTGCTTGTTCCTGGAAACGCTGAAAGCGCCGAAGAACTGGAAGAAGCCGCACCCGAAGGCGTTCACATCCTGCACGGTTCTGGCATGACGATGGATGGTCTGCGCCTGTTCGGTCTTGGCTACGGCGTTCCGGTAACACCGTTCGGTGATTGGTCCTGCGACCTGACCGAGGCGGAGGCCACCGAGATGCTGGCCCGGTGCAATGACGCGGACATCCTTGTTGTGCACTCACCCCCGAAGGGAACCGGCGACACGACCTCGCAAGGTGTCTCCGTTGGCTCGGTTGCCATACGCGACGCGATAGAACGCATTCAGCCAAAGCTGGCGTTCTGCGGCCATATTCACGACAGCTGGGGGTATCGCGGAACTGTTGGCCGGACCGAAGTTGCCAATCTGGGCCCAAAGGTAAACTGGTTCGAGGTTACAGCGTGATTGATCCGGTTATTCTGTTTGCCTTCGTTCCCGCTGCGTTGGCACTGAACCTAACTCCTGGCGCGGACATGATGTTCTGTTTGGGGCAGGGCCTGCGTTCGGGATCGGGATCGGCCGTAACCGCCAGTGCGGGAATATCGCTCGGAACTCTGGTCCATGTTGTGATCGCGGGGCTGGGTCTGGGCGCTGCGGTTGCCACTATGCCCTGGCTATTTGACGCGATCCGATGGCTGGGCGTGGGCTACCTGCTGTATCTCGCGTGGGGTGCCATACGAAACGGTGCGGTGGCGGGGGATGCTCAGCGGCGACCCACCCGATATGCCTTTCGGGACGGGTTTCTGGTCAATCTGACCAATCCCAAGGTCATCTTGTTCGTTCTTGCCTTCATTCCGCAATTCGTTGATCCGGCCGGTTCGGTTCTTTTGCAGTTTCTGATGTTCGGAACGATCATCGCGCTGGGCGGCTTTTTTGTGAATTCGGCAGTTGGCGTATTTGCTGGTGGCATGGGCCGAAGGTTGGTCAATAATCCTCGGTTTTCGCAGATTGTTGGCTGGATCACGGGGGGCATTTTTGCTGCACTGGCTCTCCGTCTTGCAATCATGGAAAGGGCATGACTCGGCATGTCGCAAATTGATGAAACCAAGGCGTTCATTCCGGTTCGCATCGCGGTACTAACCGTCTCAGATACCCGGTCTGTGGAAGAGGATCGCTCGGGTCAGACCCTTGCCGATCGTATCGAAAAGGCCGGTCACATACTAACTGACCGCAAAATCATTCGGGATGAGCGCGCAGAAATCGCTGCCCAGTTACGGCTGTGGGTTGCTGACCCGGAAATTGACGTGGTGATCTCGACCGGCGGCACCGGGCTGACCGGCCGGGATGTTACCGTCGAGGCGCATCGCGACGTCTATGAGAAAGAGATCGAGGCCTTTGGTACCGTGTTCACCATCATCTCGATGGACAAGATCGGGACCTCTGCGGTTCAGTCCCGCGCAACCGGTGGTGTGGCGGGTGGAACCTATCTGTTCGCCCTGCCGGGCAGCCCGGGCGCGTGCAAGGACGCATGGGACGGCATTCTGGAGAAACAGTTCGATTACCGCCATCGTCCCTGCAATTTCGTGGAAATAATGCCACGATTGGACGAACACTTGCGACGGAAGTAGACTGGACACACGTTACACTATTCATAACTGCTTTGTGGCTTGGCATTTTTTTCTGCCCGGCTACCTTCAGCATGTGGCAGCCCGATGCGACCGGAGTGACGTGAACGATGCGATTTCTAAGGCAAAGCCTTGTGGGGGTTTTTCTGGCGGCTTTGACGCTGGCGCTGCTGATTTATGCCGCGCAGTCCATCGTAGGTGCCGTGCAGGAGGTTCTGGCCCGAGACTCGCAGCCGCCGGAATCGCGGGAACGTGTGTTTGCCGTCAGCGTCCGTACTGCTGAGTTCGCGACCGTCACGCCATATCTCGAAGCCTTCGGAGAGGTTCAGAGCCGACGCCGGCTTGAACTGCGCACAGCCGCAGGGGGACGTGTGATTGCATTGTCCAGCGACTTCGAAGATGGCGGTACTGTCCACGCCGGTGAAATACTGGTCGAGCTTGATCCGGCAGACGCGCAATCGGCCCTAGACCGCGCCAAGTCCGACCTGCTGGATGCGCAATTCGAGGAACGTGATGCCGAACGCTCGCTTCTGTTGGCGCAGGATGAACTGAAGGCGGCGGAAGATCAGGCGGATTTGCGGGCAAGGGCGCTGCAACGGCAGAAGGACCTTGAATCCCGCGGATACGGATCGACAGCCAGCGTGGAAGAGGCAGAGCTGACCGCAGCGTCCGCGCGGCAATCCGTTCTGGCGCGCAGCATCGCGCTGGCGCAGGCGGAATCCCGTGTTGACCAAACCACAACCCTGCTTGCGCGCGCGCGAATTGCGTTGGAAGCGGCCGAGCGGGATTTGGAAGACATGACAATCCGCGCCCGCTTCGACGGTACCTTGTCGGGGGTGACCCTTGTCGAGGGCCGCCTTGTCGCGGCCAATGAAAAACTGGCCGAACTGGTTGATCCTAACGCGCTTGAGGTGGCTTTCCGTGTCTCGACGGCACAATACGTGCGGTTGCTGGATGAGAGCGGTGAACTGATCAATGCGCCTGTCAGCATTTCGCTTGAAGTGACCGGGGCCGATCTGGTCGCGCATGGCCGCATCAGCCGGGACAGCGGGTCGGCAGGCGAGGGTCAGTCGGGACGGCTGATTTTTGCACGTCTGGATGCAGCCCCCGGGTTCAAACCGGGTGATTTTGTTACGGTTTCGGTGGAAGAACAGCCTCTGGATAAAGTGGTGCGCCTGCCTGCATCGGTTCTGGACGCATCCGGATCGGTGCTGATCCTTGGCCCGGATGACCGGCTCGAATCGCTGCCTGTGCAGCTTGTGCGCCGTCAGGGTGACGAGGTTCTGCTGCGCGGTCAGGGTCTTGAGGGGCGTGAGGTCGTGATCGGGCGTACCCCGCTTTTGGGAACCGGCCTGCGTGTGCGTCCGCTGCGGGTCGAAGCTCGGGCGGACCCGGATCTCGAGATGGTCGAATTATCCGATGAGCGTCGGGCACAATTGGTCGCGGTGGTCGAAGCCAACGAACGTATGCCGCAGGACGTCAAGGCCAGAGTCCTGAGCCAGCTGGGCAACCAGCAGGTTCCCGTGCAACTGGTGCGGCGAATTGAAGACCGGGCAGGGGGCTGACGGGCATGATCCGTGAGATTCCCGGTACGGCCAGCGGCATCCTCAGCTATTTTGCGCGGCATCGCACGCTGGCAAACCTGTTGCTGCTGGTGATGCTGGTTTTGGGGGCCGCCTCAATCCCCAATATGCGTGCGCAGTTCTTTCCGGACGTCATACTCGAACGGGTCGATATCACGGTTCAATGGGATGGTGCCGGTCCTGAAGATGTTGATAACGGTATCGTTCAGGTGATCGAGCCTGTGCTGCTTTCCGTCGAAGGTGTAAACGAAACGAGGGCCCGATCAACGGAAGGCAGGGCACAGATCTGGCTTGATTTTGAGCCAAACTGGGACATGGCGCGCGCGGTAGAGGAGGTGAAGACCGCAATCGATGGTGTTACGAACCTGCCGGAAGATGCCGATGAGCCGAATATTCGCAGGGCGGCATGGCGGGACCGTGTAACCGATGTGGTCCTGACCGGCCCGGTCGAAACCAGCCAGCTTGCGCAATTCACAGATGAGTTGATTACCCGATTGTTCGACGTGGGCGTGACCCGGACCACCATCCGCGGGCTAGCAGCCCCGCGCATCGTGGTCGAGGTGCCAACTGCACAGCTTATCGCCAATGATATCGGCATGGTGGACATTGCATCTGCCATCGCAGCCGAGGTGACGGCCAGCCCTGCCGGCGATGTGACCGGTGCCAATGCCCGCATTCGAACCGGCGCCGAAAAAAGAAAGCCCGAAGAGATCGAGAGTATCGTTCTGCGGTCCTACCCGGACGGCTCCAAACTGGTTGTCGGTGATCTGGCACAAATCCGGGTGGAAGGCACAACGCGCGAACGCGGGTACTATGTTGGCGACGATCCTGCGATGTCCGTGCGGGTGGACCGGTCGGATCAGGGCGATGCAATCGAAATTCAGCGCACGGTCGAACGGGCGGTTTCGGAGATGCAGGCCAGCTTGCCCGAGGGCATAACGGTTGAACTGATCCGCACCCGGGCGCAGGCGATTTCGGACAGGCTGAATATACTTGTCGACAACGGGTTGGTCGGTCTGGGTCTGGTTGTGTGTCTTCTGTTCCTGTTTCTGAATGCGCGCATCGCCTTTTGGGTTGCTGCCGGAATTCCGGTGGCGATGTTCGCGGCCATTGCCCTGATGTATATCGGCGGGTTGTCGATCAACATGGTGTCCCTGTTTGGCCTGATCATCACGCTTGGCATTGTTGTCGATGATGCCATCGTTGTCGGAGAGCACGCCGATTTTCGCGCCCGTCGTCTGGGTGAGCCGCCGGTCGTCGCCGCCGAGCGCGCAGCCCGGCGCATGGCGATGCCGGTATTTGCAGCGACACTGACGACGGTGATCGCTTTCTTTGGTCTTACATCCATCGGCGGGCGTTTCGGAGAACTGATCCGCGACATTCCGTTCACCGTGATCGCGGTGCTGATTGCGTCGCTGGTCGAGTGCTTTTTGATACTGCCGAACCATATGGCCCACGCCATCAAGCATTCGGCAAAAGAACATTGGTATGATCTGCCCAACCGCGTCGTCAACCGCGGCTTCAGATGGGTTCGTGACACCCTGTTCCGGCGGTTGATTACATGGGTTATCCAAGCAAGGTACGTGGTGCTGGCGGCCATGATTGCCATTCTTGCCAGCCAGATTTCCCTGTTCATCCGGGGAGATGTGCACTGGCGGTTCTTCAATGCGCCCGAACGCGGATCGGTCACCGGCAACTTCATCATGATCGAAGGGGCTACGCGGTCCGATACGATGGAAATGATGCGGGAATTGCAGCGGGCGACGGAAGAACTGGGAAAAATCTACGAAGAACGACATGGACGAAATCCGATTGATTACGTGCTGGCCGAAGTCGGCGGTTCTGCCGGGTACGGGTTGTCGGCCGCGGAAGGCAAGGACAATGATCTTTTGGGCGGTATTTCGATCGAGTTGATCGATGCCGATCTGCGCCCCTATTCCAGCTTTGAATTTGTGGGAGAGTTACAGGAATTCGCAGTCAGGCATCCTCTGGTCGAAGTGATTAGTTTCCGGGGGTGGCG
Source organism: Ruegeria sp. CF5 (assembly GCF_056537325.1). Taxonomy (NCBI): domain Bacteria; kingdom Pseudomonadati; phylum Pseudomonadota; class Alphaproteobacteria; order Rhodobacterales; family Roseobacteraceae; genus Ruegeria; species Ruegeria sp. CF5. Next base: position 64,134 of record NZ_JBQFRI010000007.1, read on the forward strand.
GTCGGGTCCGGGCGGCGATGCTATCGAAGTGAATTTCTTTGGCGCGGAGGTCGGAACGCTCAAGGCAGCCTCCGAGGATCTTCAAGCCGAGCTAGTGAAATATCCTGAAGTTTCAGCGCTTGAGGATGATATGGCTTATGACAAGGAAGAATACATACTGGATCTGACCGCGCAGGGCGAAGCGCTGGGTTTCCGGATCGAGACTCTGGGCCGTGTTCTGCGCAACCGGCTGAACGGTATCGAGGCGGCGACCTTCCCCGACGGGCCGCGCAGCACCGAAATCAGGGTGGAACTGCCTGAGGGAGAACTGACTGCCGATTTTCTTGAGCGGACTTTGATGCGCACACCGGATGGGGTGTATGTGCCCTTGGCGGATATCGTCTCGGTCAAGCGCGTATCCGGCTTTTCGACAGTGCGGCGCGTCAATGGTCTGCGGACCATCACGGTAAATGGCGACATCTCCGAAGACGACCCGGCCCGCGCTGCCGAAATAGAACGTGCCTTGCGGCAGGAAATCCTTCCGAACATCGCGTCCGAGCATCAGGTGGAGTGGCGCTTGGAGGGCCTCAGCGAACAGGAAGACAGGTTTCTTGCCGAGGCGCGAACGGGCCTGATCCTGTGTCTGACGGGTATCTACCTTGTTCTGGCATGGGTGTTTGCCAGTTGGACACGGCCATTTGTGGTGATGGCAATCATTCCTTTCGGATTGGTCGGAACAATCTGGGGGCATTACGTCTGGGATGTGCCTCTCAGCATGTTTACCGTGGTCGGCCTGCTGGGGATGACGGGGATCATCATCAACGATTCCATTGTTCTGGTGACGACCATTGACGCCTATCAGAAGGACAGGGGACTGGTTCCGTCAATCATTGAAGGGACCGCTGATCGTCTGCGGCCGGTGATGCTGACCACTCTGACAACGGTTCTTGGTCTGACACCTTTGCTCTATGAGGGATCGCAACAGGCACAGTTCCTGAAGCCGACAGTGATCACCTTGGTTTATGGTCTGGGTTTCGGGATGCTTCTTGTTCTGCTTCTCGTCCCCGCGCTGATTGCGATTCAGGGTGACATTTCGCGGCCCATGACGGCAATGCGCCGTGCCTTGCGCGCACCGGATCGGACTGTGCGTATTGCGGTAACCGGAACTGCGGTTGCGATGCTGCTCTGGCTGGTAGTGACGATGATCTGGCCATTGATCACAGGCGCGCCCTGGTCGGTCTTGCAGATGTTTGACGCAGGTGACGCGAACGTCATTCGCGTCGCGTTGGGCCAGTTTGTTATTGGCGCCATGCTGATCCTGCTTGTCGGAGTAACGATATCTTCGCTGGTGTACGCCCGCCTGTCCGGCCGCAGAAAAACCTGATCAGTGGCGGTTTGCCTCAGAATGCTGAACCGCAAGTGCGTGCTCTAACAACTCGATGACCCGCGCACTCATCGCAAGATTACCCGCGCGTATCTGCTCAATCGGAAACCATTGCGCGTCCATCGCATCATCGCCCGCCATTGGCTCGCCCTCAACATAGGAGCAGGCCACACCGACAAGCAGGTAGTGGGCGACAACACGTCCCTCTTCGTCCCGGCGAATAAGATCCAGATTGTCCAGATAATGCGTCGGATCGGCCTCGATACCGGTCTCTTCCCGCAATTCCCGCTGTGCGGCGTCAAGGGCAGTTTCACCCCACTCCACATGTCCGCCGGGAAAACCCCATAGTCCGGCATCCGGCATTTTGCTGCGCTGTACCAACAGCACCCTGCCTTCATGCAGCAATACGGCCAGCGCGCCGATCAACGGGGTTTTGGCCATCCCTCAGCCCGCACCACAGCCCTGAATGTCAACGGAATGATTTGCGCCCAATACGGTGATCCGAACCTCGGACCGATCAAGTGCAAATGCTCCGCCCAACTGGCTGACCAGTTCCGAGCTGGCAACCAGCTTATTTCCCTGCCTTCGGGTTTCGGTCTGCGACGCCCAGATTGCGGGATTGCCGGGTTCGATGACGGCAATTTCCGCACCGCCGGCCGAGGGCATGGTGATGTGCGCCTCAACCTGTATTCCATCGGCGGTCGGCTTCAGAAGGCAACTGGCCTTTGCCACACCAGCCTCGCTGGCGGAGTAGGGCCGTTGCGCCAACGCCGCCGCAATGGCGGGGTTGCGGGCGGCTTGCGCGTCCAGCCGGTGGTCGAATTCCAGATTGCCCGGCACACAGACATCCTTGCAGACACCCAGATCCATTTCGCCTTTCAGCCGCACGGCTTTGCCGGGCTTTGCCGGGGTGATTTCAACGGGCAGGACAAGTTGATCCTTATACCCGATCGAGCGCAGGCCGTTCTGATCAAAGACATATGGCGCGGGCCATGTGATCTCGATGTCGCTGACGTTTTGCGAGCCGCTCCAGTCGAAATGCGGCGGGATGCCTGCGTCGCCCGGTGCCCGCCAATAGGTCTTCCAGCCGTCCGCCAGCGTCAGGCGGATCGCGCCCATATAGGTGCCTTTGGCAGTCATTCCGCCGTCCAGGATTTCCAGCTGCACTAGTTTGTCCACACCCCCTGCAGAGGATGATGTGGCAAGAGCCAGGCAAATGGCCGAGACGACGGAAAGGGATTTAATGCGCGCTGTCATGTTCTATAGATGCGCAGTGCGGGCGGAAATGCCAAGTCACGTTCAGGTCAGAAGGGCCGTTTTCGCCGGAATTGCGCGTCTTTACTTGCCAATACCGTCTTCGCAGGGTCATTCTTGGAATGAAACAAGCAAGAGTTGTCAGCACATGGACCTAACCGGAAAACTGTTGATTGCGATGCCCGGGATGGGCGATCCGCGATTCGACCATTCGGTGATCTACATCTGCAGCCACGGGGATGACGGGGCGATGGGCCTGATCATCAACAAACCCGCCGATCTGCGTCTGAAGGGTTTGTTGACACAGTTGAATATTCCTTGCCGAATTCCGGTTATCGGGGAACGTCTGGTGCGTTTTGGTGGCCCGGTCGAGATGTCGCGCGGATTTGTCCTGCACAGCGCGGAATACGAAGCGAATCTGCATTCCATGGCAATCTCGGAAGGGTTCCGAATGACGGCCACGCTGGACATTCTCGAAGACATCGCCGCCGGTCGCGGACCGGAGCAGGCGATGCTCATGCTGGGGTATTCAGGCTGGGGACCCGGGCAGCTTGAGGATGAAATCTCGATGAACGGCTGGCTGACCGCCGACGCTGCGACCGATCTGGTTTTCGAGACCGAAGATGATGCTAAATGGGAAGCGGCGCTGGCCACATTGGGTGTCGACCCGCTGACCCTGTCCGCCAACGCCGGGCACGCCTGATCAGGTATTGCGCGGTGCAGCGGCCCGTCGAAGCCGGTCATTGATGGCAACACCCAGCCCGTGGGCCGGGATCGGAGTGACCGCTATCGGGCGCCCTGTCCGGTCCAGTTCGTGCAGAGCCGAGAACAGGTTTGCCGCAGCTTCGTTCAGATTGGCATCCGCCGAAAGGTTCAGATCGCAATCCACGGCACCGAAGCCCAACAGGACTTCGTCGCCCTGACGTGATCGGGCGTCCAGGCGCACCGGTGCATCGGGCGCATAGTGGGAGAGCAATTGCCCGGGCGCCGTCAGCTGATCGCCCACCTTATGCCGGTGCAGATTGCGACCCAGTGCAGCCTCGACCTCTTCTGAAGCCACTCCGCCGGGGCGCAGCATTGCGGGGTCGCCCGCCAATCCGACAATGGTAGATTCCAGCCCCACTCCGCACGGGCCGTCGTCAAGTATCGCGGAAATCCGGCCATCCAGCCCCGCGCTGACATGTGCGGCAGTTGTCGGGCTGATCCGGCCCGACGGATTGGCCGATGGTGCGGCGACCGGCCCGTCGAACACGGAAAGTAGTTTGCGCGCCGTCTCATGCGCCGGGACCCGCACCGCCAGCGTATCAAGGCCTGCGGTAACAAGTGATGATATTCCGTGGCCATCCTTCAACGGCAAGACCAGCGTCAGCGGGCCCGGCCAGAAAGCGTTGGCCAGACACTCTGCCTCGTCCGTCCATTCGACATATCGTTGTGCGGCATCCACCGACGCCACATGGGCGATCAGCGGGTTAAAGCTGGGTCGCCCTTTGGCCGCATAGATGGCGGCAACCGCTTCGCCATTGCGGGCGTCGCCGCCCAGCCCGTATACGGTTTCGGTCGGGAAGGCGACCAGATTCCCCTGCCGCAGCAGTTCCGCTGCGCGAGTAACACCTGCGCCGTTAGAAGTCAGATATTCTGTGCCGTTGGGGATCATAAGTGGTGACGCGGCGTTTTGGTTGCTTGAAACATGCGGATGGATAGGTAATCGTCCAAGCCCCGATGAATACCGACGCGTGCCGGGAATTCCAAGCCCGCACGTGCACCACGCCAGACAGCCCCCGAGGGAAGCCATGCCGTATCGCGCCCCAATCTCTGATTACGAGTTCCTTTTTGCAGATGTGGTCGGTTTCGATCAGGTCGCTGCGACCGACCGCTTCGCCGAAGCCAGTTCCGATGTGGTCAGCGCCATCCTGACCGAAGCCGGCAAGATGTGTGAAGAAATCATGGCCCCGCTGCAACGCCCCGGCGATTTGGAGCCTGCGCGGCTGGAAAATGGCGTGCTGCGCACGTCTCCGGGTTATGCGGACGGCTGGAAAGCGATTGCCGAAGGCGGCTGGATCGGAATCAGCGGCGATCCGGAATTTGGCGGGATGGGCCTGCCGATGACGGTGACCACCGCAGTGAATGAGATGATGAGCGCAGCCTGCCTGTCGCTGCAACTGGCGCCGCTGATGAGTCAGGGTCAGATTGAGGCCCTGGAACACCACGCCAGCGATGAGTTGAAACAACTCTATCTGCCCAAGCTGATTTCGGGTGAGTGGTCCGGCACCATGAACCTGACGGAACCGCAGGCCGGTTCGGATGTCGGGGCCTTGTCTTCCCGGGCGGAACCGAACGGCGACGGAACCTATTCGGTGTCCGGGCAGAAGATATTCATCTCTTGGGGTGACAACGATTTCTGCGAAAATGTGTGCCATCTGGTGTTGGCGCGTTTGCCTGATGGGGTGCCGGGAACCAAAGGGATTTCCCTGTTTTTGGTGCCGAAATACATCCCCGACGAAGAAGGTAATCCGGGTGTCGCAAACGATCTGAAGGTGGTTTCGCTAGAGCATAAGATGGGCCTGCACGGTTCGCCCACCTGCGTGATGCAGTATGACGGCGCCAAAGGCTGGCTTGTCGGCAAGGAACACGGCGGCATGGCTGCCATGTTCACCATGATGAACAACGCCCGTCTCGGCGTCGGCGGTCAGGGCGTTGGCTCTGCCGAAGGGGCCTATCAGCACGCACTGGCCTATGCGCTTGAGCGCAAGCAGGGCAAGACACCTTATGGTACGATCATCGACCACGCTGATGTGCGCCGGATGCTATTGGAAATGCGGGCCGATGTGTTCGCTGCCCGTGCAATTCTGCTGGCAAACGCCGTGGCGATCGACATGGCAAAAGCCACAGGCGATGCTGAATGGGCCGCGCGCGCGGCATTGCTGACCCCGATCGACAAGGCGTTCGGCACCGAAACCGGCATTCGCGTTGCCGAGACCGGTGTGCAGGTTCATGGCGGCATGGGCTTTATCGAAGAAACCGGTGCCGCGCAATTCTACCGCGACGCCCGCGTCACGGCGATTTATGAGGGCACCAATGGCATACAGGCCATGGACCTTGTGGCACGCAAGATGATGGACGGGGGTGAGGCCGCGTCGCGCCTGCTGGATGAGATCGAGGATCAGGCTGAAAGCGCCCGTGCGGTTCTGCCCGATCTGGCCGGTCCGGTGTGGGAGGCAACGGAATCGCTGCGCGAAGCCACAGAATGGCTGGTCTCGCAGGGCGATATGAACGACCGATTTGCCGGAGCGCTGCCTTATCTGCGGGCGTTCGCACGCGTTCTGGGCGGTCATTATCACCTGACAGCGGCGCTGGCTGATCCTGAAGGCCCACGCGCCAAACTGGCCCGCTACTATATCAACGCGCTGTTGCCCGAACACGCGGGCCTGCTGGTGCGGGCGCAGGCCGGATCGGCTGATCTGTATGCGCTCAGCGCAGACGAGTTGGTGGCGTGATGGATGGCGCGCGGCCTATGGTAATGCGAAGCCCTTGGGATGAACCTCCAGCACCCGGTGAGGCCATCGAAGTGGCCGAAGGCGTCCTGTGGATGCGCCTGCCGCTGCCGATGGCGCTGGACCATGTGAACGTATACGCACTGGATGACGGCGATGGCTGGACGGTGATCGACACCGGATTTTCGTCGAAAAAGACGCGGGGCATCTGGGAAACTCTGATGGCGGGACCATTGGCGGGCAGGCCGGTGACACGCGTTGTGGCGACCCATCACCATCCCGATCACATTGGCAACGCAGGCTGGTTCCAGTCCGAACATGGGGCCGAACTGATCACCAGCCGCACGGCGTGGTTGTTTGCGCGGATGCTGACGCTTGACGTGCAGGAGACATGGCCAGAAGAGACGCTGGATTACTACCGTAGCGCGGGCATGGCGCCCGAAGTGCTGCAAAAGCGGATGTCCGACCGGCCCTTCAATTTTGCCGATATGGTTTACCCCATGCCGCTGGGTTTTACCCGCGTCCGTCAGGGCGATGTGTTTCGCATGGGCGGGCGCGACTGGGACGTTCACATGGGCAATGGCCACGCCCCCGAGCACGTGACACTCTGGAGCCGCGATGACAACCTCGTCATCACAGGCGATCAGATTCTTAGCTCGATCAGCCCCAACATAGGTGTGTACGCCACCGAACCCATGGCCGACCCTGTCGCCGAATGGCTCGAGGCCTGCGAGCGGCTGGAGCCGCTGGCGCGGCCTGATCAACTGGCCCTTGGCGGTCACAAACTGCCCTTTACCGGCCTGCCGGTTCGGATGCGGCAATTGATCGACAACCATCATGGCGCTCTCAGAAGGCTGACTGACTACCTCGATACGCCAAAAACCGCGGCGGAGTGTTTTGTGCCGCTGTTCAAGCGGTCGATCGGCGAGGGGGAATATGGCCTTGCTTTGGTCGAAGCGGTTGCGCACCTTAACCATCTCTACCACATTGGATCGGTAACCCGGACGCGGCGCGCGGACGGGGCGTGGCAATACCTTCGCAAAGGGTAAGAGATGGAAGACAAGATCGAAACGTCAGCCGAAGCTGCCGAGGCCGCGGCGCTTCCGCGCTGTTATGAGGTCCACGCGAACTCCGAGGCGGACTCGGGTACAAAGGAACTGCCCAAGACGCTGCAGAAACCGGTCGAGGCCAAAAGTCCGGCGCAATGGGCCTATGAGCGTCTGATCCTATACATCCAGAACTTTGAAAAGCAGCTCGACAACAGTCAGGAAGTTGCCATGGGGTTCACCGGTGGCGACGCAGGTGTGCTGCGGATCGAAGGGATGGGGTATTTCGATCCGGATATCGTGACATTCTATGGCTCGGACGGGGCCGGGGGCAAAACCCAGCTAGTCCAGCATGTCAGCCAGCTGAACGTGATGTTGCGCGCCCTGCCAAAATCGATCGAGGACAAACCGGCCAATCGCATCGGCTTCCGTCTGGCGGCAGATCTGGAAGAGGAATGACCTCTTAGCTTGCAATTCAGTGTTGCGCAGCTTTGAATGATTGCATCGTTCAGGAGTTTGCCGCGTGACACATTTTTCAGCCGTTACAACCGCCTACGCCGGAGCATGGGCGCGTCGGCGCATGTTCGTTCCGATCTACATCGCGGTGCGCCTGCTGGTCATTGCGCTGATCGCGCCGGGTGTGGCCATCGCGGTCAATCTGGCGGTTTCGCTGTCTGATCAGACGGCACTGACAGATCAGGACATTGCAGCCTTTATTCTGTCGCCGGTTGGTTTCGTTTCGGCCGTTCTGGTTCTCAGCCTGTTTCTGCTGGCCGAGGTTCTGGTCTTTTCCGTCATGGCCGGGTCCCTTCGGATGGGTGAGCGTGACCCGTGGCGCGCGGGAAGTTCCGCGATCGGTCTGATTGTCTCAAGACTGCCCAACCTGCTTGGCTTTGCGGTGCGCTTTGTTCTGAAGGTCCTGCTATTGGTCCTTCCTTTCGCAGCGGTTGCGGCGCTGATTGCGTGGTGGACGCTGACGGAATACGACATCAACTATTACCTGACCTTCCATCCTCCGTCTTTCTGGATTGCTGTTGCGCTGATCGGTGGTGTCATTGCCATTCTAGCCTGGGTATTGATCCGCCGTCTTTCCGCTTGGGCCTTGTCGCTGCACCTCGTCCTGTTCGAACAGGTGGCTCCTGCTGATGCGTTTGAAGAAAGTGCGCGGCGGATGGAGGGCAAGCGTGGTCGCCTCAAGATAGAACTGGTGCTTTGGCTGTTGATCCGCGTCGCAATTGCCGCGGCGATCGGTGGTCTGGCCAGTCTGGTCTTTGGCCTTGTTCCCCTGCAGGAGGGGACCAACCTGCGGCTGGCACTGATCGTCAGCTTGATCGTGGCCATGCTGTGGTCGCTTGCGGGGCTGGTCCTGGCCGCCATTGCGTTGGGGGCGTTGGCAGTTCTGCTGGATGGGTTTTTCGAAATCGAAACGCCCGAACCGCCACATCCTGAACCCCGTAATCTGCGGGGGCGGGTCTTTGGCTTGATGGCTCTGGCCGCTGTGGCGGTCTTTGGAGGCATTTGGATTGGTCAGGACTTGCTGGCCAAATCGCAGGGCGCCGAAAATGTCGATGTCATCGGGCATCGCGGTGCGGCGGCTTTACGGCCTGAAAACACGATGGCATCGGTTCTGAAAGCTATTGATGACGGTGCCGACTGGGTCGAGATCGACGTTCAGGAAACGGCGGACGGCGTTGTTGTTGTGGCCCATGACAGCGATTTCATGAAGCTGGCGGGGGTGAACCTCAAGATCTGGGACGCAACAATGGCTGATCTGGACGATATCGACATCGGCAGCTGGTTTGGCCCCGAATACGCAGATGAACGCACGCCAACACTGCGCGATGTTCTGGCTGCTGCGCGAGGTAAGGCCAAGGTCATTATCGAACTTAAATACTATGGCCACGACGTCGATCTGGAGAATCGTGTCGCCGAGATTGTTGAGCAACTGGGTATGGAAGAAGACATTGCCATCATGTCCCTGAAATATCCGGCGGTTCAGAAGATGCGGGCGCTGCGCCCGGACTGGCGCGTCGGGATTCTGGCGGCAACGGCTGTGGGCGATCTGGCGGGGCTTGACGGTGATTTCGTCGCTGTCAACGCAAACATGGCCTCACCCGGTTTGATCCGGTCGGTTCAGGACGCGGGAAAGGACTTTTACGTCTGGACCATCAACGACCCGCTGCAGATGTCCGCCATGGTCTCGATGGGTGTGGACGGCCTGATCACGGACAGGCCCGCCATGGCGAACGAGGTTCTGCGAGTGCGTGCCGAAATGGGCCCGGCGGAACGCCTGCTTTTGTGGCTGGCGACAGAGTTCGGTCTGTCTGTGGATACCGAGGCGATGCGTGATGAAAACCCGTGATCTTGTGCTGGGCCTGTTGCTAATGGCAACGCCGGTGGCCAGCCAGGACCTCATGCGTACGGTTGAAATGCCCGGCCACCGCGCCCTGATGGAGGTGCTGGAAACGGGTGAACCTGTGCCGTTCGAAACGGACGGCTGTTCTGGTGGCCTGTCATCCAGTTGGCGGCTTGTGGCCGATACCTTCCCCGCATTCGGTGAAATGCACGACTCCTCACCCCCATGGGAGGCATGTTGTGTGATCCATGATCGGGCCTATCACAATGCCGCAGGTACCTCGACCGCCGAAGACAGCTTTGAGGCCCGTCTGGCTGCGGATGAGGCGCTGAAGGCATGTGTTATCGAGGACGGTAACCAACGCGCCGATGACTTCGCCATTCGATACCAGATGACCCCGGAACAGGTGCGCTCGGCCTATTCGACGATTGCCGGGGGGATGTATCTTGCAGTGCGGTTTGGTGGCGGCCCCTGCACCGGCCTGCCCTGGCGCTGGGGTTTTGGATATCCGGGTTGTACACCTTTGCAATCCATGGTGCCTGCGCGCGAATGACGTGGTGACAGTCGCATTTTTTTGCATTATCCACCAAATAAACACGCGAATAGGAAAGATTCTGACATGGCTGAACACAAGCACGGCGAAATGGACATCACCGTTCAGACAAAGACCTTTGAAGGGTTTGTGAAATTCACAACATGGACCGTTGCGGTCATCCTTTTCATACTGCTTTTCATGGCTGTGTTCACCTCCTGATCTGAACGGGTGTGTCTGTGCTCAGAATTCTGATTGCCTGTCTTCTGGCGGCAACCGTTGCAGGGTGCGCGGGATCGAAACGCCCCGAGGGTGATCCGGCACAGATCGTTGCCCGGTCCTATCGCGATCCGGGGCCTTCGACGCTTACGCTCTATACGATGATCAACAACCGTACAGGGCAGGGCGCACACACCTCTTTGATGATCAATGCGCGTGAGCGTGTGATTTTCGACCCGGCCGGTTCGTTTCAGGCAGACATTGTACCGGTCAAGGATGATGTGCTTTATGGAATCACTCCGGCGGTTGAACAGGCGTATCGGGCGTCCCATGCGCGTTCCACCCACCACGCGGTCATTCAGACGTTGCAGGTAACGCCGCAACAGGCCGAAATCGCCTATCAGTTGGCAAAGCAGACCGGGCCGGTTCCCGGCGCGTTTTGCGCGAACTACACCGCGCGCATTCTGCAACAGGTGCCGGGGTTCGAGCAGATAGATGTGGTGTATCAGCCGAAAAAGCTGTCGGACCAGTTCGGACAAATCCCCGGCGTAGTGACCGAAACCTACTATGAATACGATGATGCCGACCTGCAGAAAGGTTTGGCAGAGAACAACGCCAAACTGAACGAGCTGGACCGGGTGTCAACCGAGTAGGTACAACAGCCCGTACAGCGTGGCGGCACCGGAAAAGATCGCCGCCAAAACGTTTTTCGTTATCAGCCCCACTGCCAGCGCGACCGTCGCTGCACTCATCCGCGGCACATCGGCTTCCCCACCGGTTGCCGAAGGCCAGACAACCAATGGTGCGATCAAAGCGGGCAGGATGGCGACTGCCGTGTACCTGAGGTGGCGCAACAGCCACGGCGGCATCGGGCGGTCGCCGACAAAGCCAATGAACACGAACCGCAATGCAAAGCTGCCAACGGCCAGCCCGACAATGATGATCCACATGGTGGTGGGGTCGATCTGCGTCATGCCTTTGCCTTTCTGCGCTCCAGCATCACTTCTGCCTGCGCTCCGGCCATCATGCCTGCGCAACCCGCGATCAGCAGGCCCAGATTGAACGGAATCGCCACGGTCAGCAGTGACACCACAATCGCAACCAGCGCTGCCACCACATGTGCCATCGTCCGCATCATCGGGCCGATCATGGACAGAAACGTAATGGGCAGGGCAAAATCCAGCGCCCAGCTTTCCGGAATTTGCGTGCCAAGAACCGCACCCAGATAGGTGGACAAAATCCACAGCGGTGTGATCGGCGTGACCGAGCCGAAGAAATAGGCCATCCGCTGCGGTACAGTCAGATCAGGTTCGTTCTCGAACCGCACGATCGAGCAGGCATAGGACTGATCAACAGTCAGATAGGCCGCAAAGGCCCGCTGCCACATCGGGGCCGCCCCAAGATACGGCGTCAGCGAGGCCGAATACATCGCCATCCGCAGGTTTACTGCCAAGGCCGAGGCCAGCACGATTGCCGTTGGTGCCCCGTCCTGCAGCAATTGCAGCGCCGCAAACTGCGCTGCCCCTGCAAACACGGTTGCTGTAAAGGCCATGGTCTGAACGATATCCAGCCCCGCCTCGGTGGCGAAGACGCCGAAAAGCGTGCCAAAGGGAATGGCCACAAAAACAAAAGGTGAGCCGTCCCGAAAACCCTTCCAGAAGTATGACTTGGATGTGGTGAATGCCATGGCTAAATCCTATGGTGTCGGCATCAGCAGTAGCGGGCTTGGGAAAGGGTTGCAATTGGCCACGGAAACAGACCTGACGGAATATATCATCGCACCGGACCCCGGCGCGGCCCGTCTGACCCGGGCGGTCGAAGGCGTGGACCAGAACGGGCAAGCCAGTCACATCTCGGTGGTCGAGGAACGCCCTCTGACGATATTTCTCAATTCGCAGGAAATCGTGACCGCGATGACCATTGGTGACTACCCCGAGTATCTGGCACTTGGGTTCCTGCGCAATCAGGGGATGTTGCTCGCGGACGACGACATTGTGCGTGTCGATTATGACGACGATCTGGAAACCGTCGTCGTGCGTACCGCACGTGAGACTTCGTACGAGGACAAGCTCAGGAAAAAGACACGCACCAGTGGCTGCGCCGTGGGCACCGTGTTCGGTGACATGATGGAGGGGCTCGAAGACGTGCGTCTGCCACAGGTACAGGTGCGCACCTCGTGGCTTTATGACCTAGCGGCCAAAATCAACCGCACGCCGTCGCTGTATCTTGAGGCAGGTGCGATTCATGGCACCGTCCTGTGCCGTGAAAACCGCCCGCTGGTTTATATGGAGGATGTCGGTCGCCACAACGCGGTCGACAAGATCGCTGGCTGGATGCTGTCCGAAGGTGAACAGGCGGAGGACAAGATCCTTTACACCACCGGGCGTCTGACCTCGGAAATGGTGATCAAGACCGCGATGATGGGCATCCCTGTCTTGGCGTCCCGATCAGGCTTCACCGCATGGGGTGTCGAGATCGCGCGCGAGGTTGGCCTGACCCTGATTGGCCGCATGCGCGGACAGCGATTTGTGTGCCTGTCAGGAGAGGATCGGCTGGTTCGGGATGTTGATCCGGCGAGCATTCCCAGCGAAGACAAACGGAATAAGAGAAAAAGCTCTTTGCCCTGATTTCTGCCCCTCAGGGTAGCTGTCTCAAGAAAATCCTGCGAATTCTGATAGATGTGCCCTAGTATGGAAGGCGCAGATACAGAAATTGAACAGGCTCCGGCCGGAGAGAGACATGGAACTGATCAATCTTATTGCGCCGGTATTTGCGGTTATCCTGACGGGTTACGTGTTTTCGTGGACAAAGCTTCTGAGCGAAAACACCGCCGATGCATTGGTTCAATTCGCGGTTTACGTCCTGATTCCAGCCATCATGTTTTATCTGATCGGGCAGGAGAAATTCGAGAACCTCATCAACTACGGCTTCTACATCTCCTACGGCGGAACGTTGCTGGCCCTGTTCTTCGTTTTGTTTTTCTGTTTGAGGGGCGTGGTGCATCTGCAGACCGGTGCTGCAACTGTGGCGGCATTCGCCGCTGTCGCCTCAAACACGGCGCTGGTCGCCCTGCCTGTTCTGCACGCGATCTTCGGCGCGAAGGGTGCGCTGCCAGCGGTATTGGCCAATCTGGTCGTTGCACTTTTGCTTTTGGTCATGACAACCATTCTGGAAAGTTCGGCAGGGCACAAGGCAGGCACCAAGACGCCGATTTACAAGATATTCCTGAACGTTCTCAAAAACCCGATCATCGCCGCGACTTTGTTGGGTGTAGCGTATTCGTTCACCGGAATAGGGTTCTCGGATTCGGTTTCGGACTATCTGGAACTGCTGAGCCAGGCGTTGGCCGCCGTGGCGCTGTTTGCGATCGGGTTTACCACCAGCGTGCGTACGATCGTGCAAACCGGGCCAATGATCCTGTCTTTGACGGTGGTAAAGCTGATCGTCGCGCCGGGGCTGGTGCTGCTGGCCGCCCATCTGATCGGGCTGGATCCGTTGTGGACGATCGCGGCTACCGTTTCCTCGGCGGTTCCGACGGCGAAGAACGTATTCCTGCTGGCCAAGCATTATGAGCAGGAACCCAAGCTCGCAGCCCATATCGTTTCCTCTACATCCTTCCTGTCAATCGGGACACTGATCATGTGGCTGTTTGTCCTCCACCAGCTTTACCCCTCGGCATTTCAACTGAATTGATTAGATTGTGGATCGTCGCGAAGTGGCGACCGGTTATCGGTTTGAATCTGGGGATAGAGAATGCAGCAGACTCTTGGCGTCATCCTTGCAGGCGGGCTTGCCACCAGAATGGGCGGTGGTGACAAGGGTTTGCTTCAGCTTGGTCAAAAAAGCCTGCTCGCGCATGTGATCGACCGTCTGGGACCGCAAGTGGATGGCCTTGCGCTGAATGCCAATGGCGATCCCGAACGGTTTTCGGATCTGGGCCTGCCTGTGCTTGCTGACACCGTCGAAGGTTTTGCCGGACCTCTGGCTGGGGTTCTTGCCGGGCTCGATTGGGCTGCCGGGCAGGGGGCCGACCGCATCGTAACCGCCGCTGCCGACACGCCGTTCTTTCCGCGTGATCTGGTCGAACGGCTGGTGCAGGCATCGCAGGGGCAGACCCATCCGCTGGTTCTGGCCACGACGCCGCGCACCGGGGAAGAGGCGCTGAAATCCGGTGGAGGTAAGCGCGTGAACCGACATCCGACCTTCGGTCTCTGGCCTGTCGCCCTGCGGGACGACCTGCGGGCGGCGCTGAACAACGGGCTGCGCAAGGTCGTGTTGTGGACCGACAGGCATGAGGGGCGTGAGGCGCTGTTTCCGGCGGACCCGTTCGATCCGTTCTTCAACGTCAACACGCCCGATGATCTGGAACTGGCGCACAAGATGCTGGAGAAGGCATGAAAATTTATGGTGTGACCGGATGGAAGAATACCGGCAAGACAGGGTTGATGGAGCGCCTTGTGGCGGAAATCACCGCACGTGGTTTCACCGTCTCGACCATAAAGCACGCGCATCATTCCTTTGACGTCGATCAGCCGGGTCGCGACAGCTATCGGCATCGTCAGGCCGGGGCGGCCGAGGTCTTGCTGGCCTCGCAATACCGTATTGCCCTGATGCAGGAATTGCGCGGCGCACCGGAACCTGCGCTGAAGGATTTGCTGGGGCGTCTCTCGCCCGTCGATCTGGTGTTGATCGAAGGTTACAAACGCGAGCGCCACCCAAAGATCGAAACCCATCGGGCCGAGCCGGGACAACCGCTGATCGCGACCGATGATGATACGATCCGCGCTGTGGCTAGTGACTCGCCATTGAATCTGGATCGCCCGGTTTTTGACCTGAACGACACCGCAGGTATCGCGGATTTCATTCTCCGGGAGGTCGGTTTGTGATTCCGTTCCAGACCTTTGCCATGGTGGACTGGTCTGGTGGAAATGATACAGGCCCGCGCTCCTGCAAGGATGCAATCTGGGCCTGCGTAGCGCGGGATGGCGCGGCGGAAGAGCCGGTATATCTGCGCAACCGGAAACTGGCCGAGGACTGGCTGGCTGAGTTGATCGCGGCGGAATTGGCTGCGGGCCGCCGCCTGTTTCTGGGCTTTGATTTCCCATTCGGCTATCCGCAGGGCTTTGCGCGGGCGTTGACGGGTTCGGACGATCCTTTGGAGATGTGGGCATGGTTCGAGGCCCGGATCGAAGACGCGCCCGACAGGAACAACCGTTTCGATCTGGCCGGTGAGATAAATCGTGGATTTGGCGGAAAGGGACCGTTCTGGATGAACGCCTTGCAACGCGACATCACAGGTTTGCCGCGTAACAAATCCGACTATCGCAACCCGTTCCCGGATCGTCGCGCGGTTGAACATCTGGCCAAAGGCAGTTTCACCTGCTGGCAAATGGCGGGCGCCGGGGCTGTTGGTGGTCAGGTGATGATGGGATTGCCCGTGCTTTCCCGGCTGCGGCGCCGCTTCGACGGAAAGGTGGCCGTCTGGCCGTTCGAGCCCTTGGATAAACCTGTTGCGTTTGTCGAGGTCTGGCCTTCGCTGAATCTTGGCAAGGAACCCACAAACTGGATCAGGGATGCATGGCAGGTAGAACAGGTCGCCTTGACTCTGGCCCGCTTGCCGGTTGAGGAATTGGCGATCCAATTGGATGTCAGCGCGTCAGAGGAAGGCTGGATACTGGGTGTGACACAGGACAAACCGAATATTTCCCCCCCACCACTCAGAAACGACTGTTTCGCGTTACCGGCAGGTGTGAACTGGACCCCAGTTGACGAGGCTCTGGACCTGCTGCGGGACAGATTGCGCCCGATCGCGGGGATTCAGACGGTATCTCTGGCCCACGCGTCAGGCCGCGTTCTGGCCGGTGATGTTACTGCGCTGCGATCCAACCCACCACAGCCGAACACGGCGGTCGACGGGTATGGCTTTGCGGGGGCAGTGCCCGAAGGCGCGCATGTATTGCCGCTGACCGAAGGGCGTTCGGCTGCCGGGATACCCTATGACGGCACTGTCCCCAAGGGTCACGCCCTGCGGGTTCTGACCGGTGCGGCCCTGCCTGATGGGGTGGATACCGTCATTCTGGAAGAGGATGTGACGGTTCAGGACAACCACATCGCCTTTCACGGCCCACTGAAACAGGGGGCCAATACGCGGCGTGCGGGCGAAGATGTCGCCGCAGGGGACATCGCGTTGACGGCGGGCCGCAGGCTTACACCTGCTGATCTGGCGCTCTTGTCCGCTGTGGGGGTGGCCGAGATACCTGTACGCACCCCATTGCGGGTGGCCATCCTGTCGACTGGGGATGAACTGGTCGAACCCGGCGCCGCTGCTGGGCCCGGCCAGATCTACGATGCCAATCGCCCGATGCTGTTGGCGATGATCGAAAGGCTGGGTTTCAAGGCGGTGGATATCGGCCGGGTCGCGGATGATCGGGCCATTCTGAAAGACAAGCTGGATGAAGCGGCAGGCAAGGCCGATGTCATCCTGACCAGCGGCGGGGCGTCTGCAGGAGATGAAGATCACGTTTCGGCCTTGCTGCGCGAGGCCGGTGCCATGCAGGAATGGCGTATCGCCCTGAAGCCAGGGCGCCCTCTGGCGCTGGGTATTTGGAACCAAACGCCGGTTTTTGGATTGCCGGGAAATCCGGTGGCTGCGATGGTCTGCACTCTGATATTCGCCCGCCCCGCCCTTGGGCTGATGGCTGGAGAAGGCTGGCAGGTACCGCAGGGCTTTGACCTGCCTGCGGCGTTTGAAAAGCGCAAGAAGCCGGGCCGTCGTGAATATTTGCGCGCCCGCGTAAGGGAGGGTCGGGTCGAAGTTTTCCGATCAGAAGGGTCCGGACGGATCAGCGGCCTGAGTTGGGCCGAAGGTCTTGTCGAGATCGGGGATGGTGAGTGCCATATAACACCGGATGATCCCGTGCGGTTCATTCCCTATGGAAGCTTCGGCTTGTGACGGTTTCGGTCTCACGCGGTTTCTCGGATCAAGAGCGCGCGCAGGCGGCGGCGCTTTTCTGGCAGGCCTTCGCGGCCAAGCTGAACCGGGTCATGGGACCGGACAGCAAGGGTCTGCAGTTTTTCCAGCAGGCGCTGAACCCGGACTTTGCCCTGGTTGCCCGAAATTCCGATGGCAGAATGTTGGGTCTGGCCGGGTTCAAAACCGATGCCGGTGGGCTGGCTGAAGGGAGCATGACAGATCTGGCGCGTGTCTATGGCTGGTTCGGGGCCACTTGGCGGGGTCTGATCCTGGGCGTACTGGAACGCAAACTTCAGCCGGATGTCTTTCAGATGGATGGGATATTCGTCGACGCAGCCGCTCGTGGCCAAGGTGTGGGCACGGCACTTCTGGCTGCAATCAAGGAAGAAGCCCGGCGTGCGGGAATGCGCGAAGTGCAGCTTGACGTGATCGACACCAATCCTCGCGCCCGTGCCCTGTACGAACGTGAAGGGTTCTTACCCAAAGGCGAAGAAACGACCGGACCGTTCAAATACATCTTCGGTTTCAGCAAGGCGACCCGGATGAGCTGGTCGGTCGATGCCAAGCCGGTGACAGATAGCGACCTCAGTCAAACGTCCCCGCCACGCGGCCCAGCAACATGAACGCCCGCGCCGTGCGTGTTTCCCCCAGTGCGGTCAGTTCGGCGTCGCTGGCTTCTGGTTCAAACGCGACGATCATATGGTCGAACCGGCGCAGAAAGTGATGCGCCGCATCGCGAAAGATCGGGTCCTGTTTCATCCGACCGGCCGTCAGCGCCAACGACGAGCGGTCCCGGATACCCCCAAGCGAGGCAACCGCCCGCCCGCGCGCACCATGCGCAAACTGACGCCAGATCTCGGGCCGCGCCATGTCAGGGCGCAGATCGTCCATATAGATGCCTTCCTGACTGAGCAGTGTCAGCACATCCTGCGCGGCCTGAATAAGCTGTGCCGTCTTTCGATTCTTCAGGGCTGCCTTCAATGCGGCGAACCCTTCGTTATCTTCGGGCGTTTCCGGAAAATTCAAGGCGCGGATGAACGTCTCAGATGTCAGCGGCGGCGCTATCTCCTCGGCCGATGTGCCAAGCTCCAGCGATGTCTGGTCGTCCTGCGACGGTAGGCCCGGGGGCTGTGTGGCCCGTGTGGGCTCGTGCCGTTTAGACGAAAAGGTGACCAGCGCTTCTTCGGTTTTTTTGGTTGCTTCCGCAATTTCATCCAGCTTCTGGTTGACGGCCGGTTCATAGGCGCTGGCCGCTTTTTGCTGTTGGATGACATAGGCCTGCCGGATGGCGTCGATTGCTGTTTGCAGCCGCTCGCTTTCTTCGCGCATGACCCGGCTGGCACGCATCGCCAGCGCGGCAACCCAGATCATGGCAACCGGCATGAAGACAGCCAGAAGTGCGACGATAAACCCGCCGCTCCGGGTTTCGCCCGGCAATACCAGAAAAATTACGGAAACCACCAGCCAGATCAGGCTGAGTGCAACGGCCGCAATCTCAATCCCCGTGATGGACGGGTTGCCGGGCCGATCATAGATGCCCAGAGATGTCGGTCGCTCGGATTCCCGGTCTGAGTTGGGCCCGGACATGATAACTGCTCCGTCAGGAGTACTGGATATTCAAAACTTCGTAAGACCGCATACCGCCCGGTGTACGTACCTCGACGCTGTCGCCCTCATCTTTGCCGATCAGGGCGCGGGCGATCGGTGACTTGATGTTCAGCAGACCGTTTTCGATGTTTGCTTCGTGTTCACCCACGATCTGCCAGGTTTTTTCTTCGTCGGTATCCTCGTCGACCAGCGTGACCCGGGCGCCGAACTTGATCGCGCCAGACAGTTTCTTGGGGTCGATCACGTCGGCCAGCGACAGGGTCCCCTCAAGTTCCTTGATGCGGCCTTCGATAAAGGACTGCTTTTCGCGGGCCGAATGGTATTCGGCGTTTTCCGAAAGGTCGCCATGTTCGCGTGCTTCGGCGATGGCCTTGATGATGGCCGGGCGCTCTTCGGATTTGAGGGTCTTCAGCTCTGCCTCAAGCGCGGCAAAGCCCGCAGGCGTCATGGGGATCTTTTCCATTTTTTCTTCGTCCACGCAAAAATTGTGTCGCCCCGCCGCACGAAAGCGTCGGGGCGACAGATTGGGTCGCTGAATACCTGACCCAAATGGCGCGCAAATTGCAAGAGGTCAGTGATAACTGACGCGGATTACAGCCTAATCATAGGCAACAACCTCGAATTCGATGCCATTGTCGTCGTCGAAATAGAATCGCCGCCCCGGTTCGTAGTCGGCGTGATTGTGCGGCTTGAACCCGGCGGCCCGCACTTTGGCCTCGGTCGCGTCGATGTCATCGACCAGCACACCCACATGGTTCAGTCCACCAACTATGTCATAGCTACTCTCACCCGAAGGTTTCGGGTCGCCGGGGGCATAAAGCGCCAGATACGTGTGCGCACTGCCCACGTGCACGGTGTATCCGCCCGCAATCGCCGGGCCTTCCCACCGGGTTTTCCAACCGAATACATCCTGCATCCACTCAGCTGTGGCCTTTGGATCGCGCACGGTGAAATTGGTGTGTTCAAGTGTCGCCATCATGTGGTCATCCTTTCCGTTTCAGACTTGTCCCGACTCACCGTAATTTCTAAACCTAACTTTAGGTCAAGATATTTGTGGAGGTCGCATGGCTGTTTCTGAAGGACTGGCAATCGGGGCTTTGGCCCGGCGGACTGGGTTGGCGGTCTCAGCCATCCGGTACTATGAGGCGCAGGGCCTGATTGCGCCCTGGCGTAACGCTGGCGGGCAGCGGCGGTATCAGCGCGCCGATATCCGGCGCCTGAGCTTTGTGATGATCGCACAGCAATTCGGCCTGACCCTGCCCGAAATCCGAGAGGTATTGTCGGGTCTGCCGGGCAATCGCACCCCCACCCCGCAGGACTGGAAAGACATCAGCGTCAGGCTACGTGCGCATCTGGACCAGCGAATCGATACTCTGCTTCGGTTGCGCGACAATCTGGATGGATGCATCGGCTGCGGGTGCCTCAGTCTGCCCAAATGTGCCCTCTACAACCCCGATGACCGTGCAAAAACGCATGGTAGCGGTCCCAGATACCTGATGGGTGACGCGCCAGAGGATTGATATGCCGCATTGCGGCAGTTTTACGCCGTGTTTCGATTGACCAGACACTTTCACAACGGGTAATCACCCGTGAAACAAAATTGCGCCAACCATGCGGTGAAAGCGCCAATTCGGAAAGTTAGCTAAGGAGCCCGCGATGGCCGAGATTGAACGCGAAGCGATGGAATACGATGTGGTTATCGTGGGCGCAGGCCCCGCGGGCCTGTCGGCGGCCATCCGTCTGAAACAGCTGGATGCCGACCTGAACGTTGTTGTGCTGGAAAAAGGGTCCGAAGTTGGCGCGCATATCCTGTCGGGTGCGGTTCTTGATCCCTGCGGTCTGGACGCGCTGATCCCGGACTGGAAGGAAAAGGGCGCACCGCTGAACGTGCCGGTAAACGAGGACAACTTCTACATGCTGGGCGAAGCGGGTCAGATCCGCATCCCCAATTTCCCGATGCCGCCGCTGATGAACAACCACGGCAACTACATCGTCTCGATGGGCAACGTCTGCCGCTGGATGGCGGAGCAGGCAGAAGAACTGGGCGTTGAAATCTTCCCCGGCATGGCCTGTTCCGAAGTGGTTTATGGCGAAAACGGCGAGGTTAAAGGCGTTGTGGCCGGCGTCTTTGGTCTGGAAGCAGACGGCTCGTACGGTCCGAACACCGAGCCGGGCATGGAGCTGCACGGCAAGTATGTGTTCCTGTCGGAAGGCGTGCGTGGTTCGCTGTCCAAGGAAGTCATCGCCAAGTACGACCTGTCTGCTGGCAAAGAACCGCAGAAATACGGTGTCGGCATGAAAGAGATCTGGGAGATCGACCCCGCCAAGCACAAGGAAGGTTCAGTCACGCACACCATGGGCTGGCCGCTGGGCGGTAATGCCGGTGGTGGATCGTTCATCTATCACCTTGAGAACAATCAGGTTTATGTCGGTTTTGTGGTTCACCTGAACTACAAGAACCCACATCTGTATCCCTACATGGAATTCCAGCGCTTCAAGCATCACCCGATGGTGGCCGAGCTGCTGAAAGGCGGCAAGCGCGTGGCTTATGGTGCCCGCGCAATCACCGAGGGCGGCTATCAGTCGATGCCGAAGCTGGTCGCGCCGGGTGTGGCGCTGCTGGGTTGTTCGGCGGGCATGGTCAACGTCCCGCGCATCAAGGGCAACCACAACGCCATGCTGTCGGGCAAAGCCGCAGCCGAGGCCGCGTATGACGCCATCAAGGCCGAGCGTTCGGGTGATGAGCTGACCGATTATGAGACCGAAGTCCGCAATGGCGCGATCGGCAGCGACCTCAAGAAAGTGCGCAACGTCAAGCCGATGTGGTCCAAGTGGGGCCTGACGGCCTCGTTGGTGTTTGGCGGTCTGGACATGTGGACCAACACATTTGGGTTCTCGCTGTTTGGTACGTTGGGCCATGGCAAGAATGATGCGGAATCGACCGAAGATGCCAGCAAGCACAAGCCCATCGACTATCCGAAACCCGATGGCACGCTGTCTTTTGACCGTTTGACCAACGTGTCCTTTGCCGCAACCAACCACGAGGAAAGCCAGCCCTGCCACCTGCGCCTGGCGGATCCCGAAATCCCGGTTAAGGTCAACCTGCCAAAATTCGACGAACCCGCACAGCGTTACTGCCCGGCGGGTGTCTATGAAATGGTCGAAGATGAGAACGGTCCGCGATTCGTGATCAACTTCCAGAACTGTGTTCACTGCAAGACATGTGACATCAAGGACCCCAGCCAGAATATCACCTGGACCACACCGCAGGGTGGGGACGGTCCGAACTATCCGAACATGTAAGCAAAAATCGGGTGATGGCGGGGACGTGAAAGCTCTGCCATTGCCTCTTTGTTCCGCAGGCCCTAGCTTATTCGTCAGACAACGACAATAAGGCAGGATTTCGGTGTTTTCTCTGGTTCGTCGCGCGGCGTTTGCCGTGTTTGCTACCGCTTCTGCGCTTCCGGTTCTGGTTTTGGCAGACACCGGCGCGGGCTCTTATCTGGCCGGGCGTCAGGCTATTTACGAAAGCGACTATGCTGCTGCGGCCAGATACTATGCCCGCGCGCTGAATTTCGACCCGAAGAACACTCAACTGCTGGAAAGCGTCCTTCTTGCCCGTCTGGCATTGGGTGAAGTTGAACGCGCGTTGCCGATTGCCCAAGCCATGGCAGATCAGCAGTTACGCAGCCAGGCCGCCAGCATGACCATCGCTGCCAGTCTGGTTTCCGAAGGCAAGTATGACGAACTGCTGGCGCAGGATCCGGAAACGGAGGGTGTCGGTCCACTTGTCGACGGTTTGATGATTGCCTGGGCGCATATCGGAAACGGGGCAATGTCGAAGGCCCTGGAACAGTTCGACACGGTTGCCGGGCAGGATGGTCTGCGCGAGTTTGCGCTGTACCACAAGGCAATGGCACTGGCTTCTGTCGGCGATTTTGAAGGGGCCGAGGCGGTTTTTTCGGCCGAAGACGGGGTGGTTTCGCGCATCTCACGCCGCGCCGCGCTGGCCCGGGTCGAGATTTTGTCGCAACTGGATCGCAATGAGGACGCGCTTGCGTTCCTGTCGGACGTCTTCGCAGGTGGTACTGATCCGTCAGTCAGTGATGTCATCGATCGTCTGAAGGCAGGCGAAACGTTGCCCTTCACGCATGTTCGCACGGCGCAGGACGGAATTGCCGAGGTGTTCTTTACTGTCGGTGCCGCTCTCAACAGCGAAGCGGCTGACGACTATGTTCTGCTCTATTCCCGCATCGCAGGATATCTGCGGCCGGATCATATCGACGCTTTGCTGCTCAGCGCCGAAAAGCTGGATGAGCTGAACCAATACGATCTGGCGGTTGCGACCTATCGCATGGTGCCGCCGGACAGCACGGACTACCATGCGGCTGAACTGGGCCGCGCCGACGCCCTGCGCCGGGCTGACAAATCGGACGCCGCCGTCGAAGTGCTGCAAAATCTGGCACTGCAACATCCGGCCCTGCCGGGCGTTCACAGCGCGTTGGGCGATCTGCAAAGACAGCAGGAGAACTATGCCGACGCCGTGGCCTCTTACGACAAGGCCCTTGATCTGTCCGCGGACACTTCGGGCCGCAACTGGTTTCTGTATTATGCGCGCGGGATATCCCATGAACGGCTCAAGCATTGGGACAAGGCCGAAGCGGATTTTCGCAAGGCTCTGGAGCTGAACCCGGACCAGCCGCAGGTTCTGAACTATCTCGGCTACTCGCTGGTCGAACGGCAGGAAAAGCTGGACGAGGCGCTGGACATGATCGAGCGCGCCGTGGCCGTCCGGCCCGACAGCGGCTACATCGTGGACAGCCTCGGCTGGGTCCTGTTCCGTCTGGGCCGTTATGAAGATGCCGTGGATCACATGGAACGGGCGGTCGAGTTGATGCCGGTCGATCCGGTTGTGAACGATCATCTGGGCGACGTGTACTGGGCGGTTGGCCGCGCGCGTGAGGCCGAGTTCCAGTGGAAGCGCGCGTTGTCCTTTATCGATCCGGAAGACACGGACGGAGAGGCCGACCCCGACCGCATCCGCCGCAAGCTGGAAATTGGTCTGGACGCGGTGCTGGAGGAAGAAGGCGCAGACCCCCTGAAAGTCGCCAATGAAGGTTGAGGCATTCGCGCCCGCCAAGATCAATTTGACCCTGCATGTGACCGGCCAGCGTGATGATGGCTATCACCTGCTGGACTCACTGGTGGTGTTTGCCGATGTAGGGGATCATCTGACCTTTACGCCCGGCGCTGATCTATCGCTTACCGTTGCCGGAGAACATGCCGAAGGAGTTCCAGCGGACAGCCGCAATCTGGTCTGGAAAGCAGCGCAGGCAGTTGGCTGGACAGGGCAAATTCATCTGAACAAAGTTCTACCCCACGGCGCGGGGATTGGCGGTGGGTCTTCGGATGCAGCGGCGGCCCTTCGTACGTTTGCCGGACAGGGTGCAAAGGTTCCACAACACCTCCCGCTGTCTCTGGGGGCTGATGTTCCTGTCTGTATGACGGCCACAGCGGTGCGGATGCAGGGTATTGGCGACAGGGTTTCACCTGTCACACTGCCAAACCTGCCTGCGGTTCTGGTCAATCCGGGCATTCCGGTTCCAACCGGCCCGGTTTTTAAGGCCTTGGCGCGGCGTGATAACTCACCGATGCCCTCCGAAATTCCAGAGTTTGATACGCCTGAGGATTGCGCCATATGGCTGCGAGGGCAACGTAACGATCTGGAAGATCCTGCCATTGGACTGGCGCCCCAGATCGAGCGCGCGTTGGACGATCTGCGATCGTCTCGGGATGCCCTGATGGCGCGCATGTCAGGGTCAGGTTCAACCTGTTTCGCGCTTTATCCGACAATGAAAGCGGCGCATTTCGCGGCTTATGAGATCGGCGCTGAGCACCCCGACTGGTGGTGCCATGCGACGCAACTCAATTGAGCCGCGACACCACGTAATCGGCCAGATCGCGCAGCAGGTCGCGGATTTCGTGATCCGGTAACTGGTCCAGCGCCGCTTTGGCTTTGGCTGCCCAGCCAAATGCATCCGCGCGGGTCGCATCGAACGTGCCATATTTGTTCATCAGCCCAAGAGCGTGATCCAGATCGCCGTCTTCCTGACGGCCTTTTTCGATCGTGCGCTGCCAGAATGCGCGCTCTTCGGTGGTGGCCTGCGCAACCGCTTTGATCACTGGCAGGGTCAACTTGCGCTCGCGGAAATCGTCGCCGACATTTTTGCCAGTCGCTTTGCTGTCGCCCTGATAGTCCAGCAGGTCATCGGCAATCTGAAACGCGATCCCCAGCGCATCGCCAAAGTCAAACAGCGCCTTGACCTGTTCCTCGGATGCGCCCGCAATCACACCGCCCACTTCGGTTGCTGCCGAAAACAGTGCCGCCGTCTTGCCGCGCACCACTTTCAGATACACCGACTCGTCGGTGCCCAGATCGGTCGCTGCCGTCATCTGCAACACCTCGCCCTCGGCAATCGTGGCCGAGGCATTGGCAAGGATATCCAGAACCCGCAGTGATCCGGTTTCCACCATCAGTTGGAAGCTGCGTGAAAACAGGTAATCGCCCACCAGAACGCTGGACTTGTTGTCCCACAACAGGTTTGCCGTGGGCCGTCCGCGCCGCTGTGCGCTTTCGTCCACAACGTCGTCATGCAGCAAGGTGGCGGTGTGGATGAATTCGACCGTCGCGGCCAACCGCACATGATGCGCGCCGGAATAGCCGAACAGCCGCGCCGCAGCCAGCGTTAGCATTGGTCGCAGGCGTTTGCCGCCCGCTTCGACCAGATGCGCCGTCACCTCGGGGATTCGCGGCGCGTGCTCCGATGCCATCCGGGTGCGGATCAGTTCGTTTACGTCCGCCATGTCGGCGGTCAGAATCTCCGCCAGACGCTCATGCGGTTTTGAGATTGTGCCGACGCTCATCAAACTCCTGCTACAAGGCTCGACTTTCGCCCCACCTTGCCCTTACATCCATCCCCATGAAAGAACTTCTGCGCAGCACCGATCCGACCATCATGGCCTTTGCTTCCGCTCTTCTTCAGGGCGAGGATATAGACTGCTTTGAGATGGACGTAAATATGAGCGTCCTAGAAGGCGGCATAGGAATCTTTCCGCGCCGCCTGATGGTGCGCGTTGATGATTTCGACCGGGCCGCACGGGTGATGCGCGACAACGAAATTCCCTTGGGGAGATGAGTGGCTTTTCCGAAAACGACCTGACCCGAAACGACTTTCTGGGTGGTCGGATCAGGTTGTGGCAGCCCAGAAACGGATATCGCGCGGGCGTTGATCCTGTGTATCTTGCGGCTTCTGTTCCGGCCTCTGCCGGACAATCGGTGCTTGAACTGGGATGTGGCGCTGGGGCTGCGATCCTTTGCTTGTCCGCCCGGGTGCCGGGACTGGCGCTGACCGGGATCGAACTGCAACCCGCCTACGCGGAACTGGCGCGCAGAAACGCATCGGAAAACAGCCAGGCGCTTGATGTTGTTCAGGCCGATCTTTCCGCCTTGCCGGCTGAACTGAAACAGCGGCAATTCGACCACGTCATCGCCAATCCGCCATATTACCAACATGGCGCGCACAGCCAGTCTCCGGACGAAGGGCGGCGGATCGCGTTGGGGGAACAAACGCCCCTGTCCATCTGGATTGACGTGGCAGCCCGGCGTCTTGCACCGCGCGGCTATCTTCACATGATACAGCGCGCCGACCGTTTGCCCGACATGCTGACGGCCTGTTCGGGGCGTCTGGGATCGGTTGAGATTCTGCCGCTGGCACCTCGCGAAGGTCGGTCTGCCGAATTGCTGATTTTGCGCGCCAGAAAGGCAGGGCGAGCCGCGTTCAGACTGCACGCTCCGGTCATTTTGCATCAAGGAGACCAGCATCCGGGCGACGAAGATCACTATCACCCTGAGATCGAGGCGATACAGCGTCACGCCGCTGCCATGCCTTGGCCCGGCTCAAACAGGCGGTGAACAGCCAAAAATGTCGGATTTATGACAGAATCTGTGCGCTCGCAGCGTGACAGGGTGGAAACGATGTGATCAACTTCATAGGTACCATTCACAAAAAAGGAGGATCGCCATGAGCGTGAGCGCACATCTGACCGAGCTGAAGAAAAAGCACGCAAATCTCAGCGTCGAAGTAGAAGAAGCCCAGCGCTCGCCAGGTATCGATGATCTCCACATCGCTCAATTGAAGAAGCAAAAGCTAAAACTGAAAGAAGAGATCGAACGCCTTTCCACTTAAGGTTTCAGGCTGGCCCGCGCGGCAATTGTCGCGCCGCCAGTGATGAGCAGGGCCGCGACCGCCAGCGTCCACGATGGCGCGGCGATCCCGACCAGTACCAGCACAAGGGTTGACAGCAACGGTGCCGCATATGAGCTGGTGCCGAGCATCTGAATGTCGCCCTGCTTGACCCCGATATCCCAGACATAAAACGCCAGCCCGACGGGTCCCAGGCCCAGGGCAATTGTCGATGCCCAGCCAAGTGTCGAGGCGGGCCAGACCGTTTCCTCCAACGCGAAATGCAATCCCCACGAGGCCACGGCCGTAAGCACGCAGAAAACCGCGACCGAACTGGTGGGTGTTTTGCCCAGCCGACGGGACAGAACCGAATAGCCTGACCACGTCAGCGCACACAAAAGGGCCAGCGCATATCCCGGAAGATGCGCCGCCTGAAACCCGGCGCTGCGGCCACCAGTAATGATCAGGGCGGCCCCCGAAAATCCAAGACATGCGCCGAACAAATGTCCGATGCGCAGGGATTCTCCGGGCAGCAGGCCGGAAAACAGGACGATCAGCAAGGGCCAGAGATAGGCGATCAACCCTGCCTCGGCCGCAGGTGCCATTCGCAGCGCCGAAAAATACAGCGCGTGATATCCGAACAGGCCAATCGCGCCGAACAGATAGATTTTCCAGCTGACCTCTCGCAACTGCGCCAGACCGGCTGTTTGCGAGGTCCAGATCAAGCCCAATATGCCGCCAATGGTAAAGCAGATCGCATTCAGCAGCAGCGGCGGCGTCGGGGCAGAACCGACGGTAAAAAGCGCCAGCAAGGACCACAAAAGTACCGCGATGAACCCGATGGCGGTGGCGCGTGATCTGGTCATCGGCGGTAGACATCCTCAATCGGTATTATTTCAAACTCGTCCGAGATATGGGCGGTTTTTTCAATCTCTGTCACGAACCATTCTTTGAAAGCGGCAATCTGTGGCCGCTTTTCCGCCCCCTGCAGGCACAGAAACCGAAACCGCGCCTGCGATTCGATGGCCGTCCTGAAAGGCGCAACCAAACGGCCTTCGATCATGTCCTTGATGATCATCGCACGGCGGCCCAATGCAACCCCGACACCAGCGACGGCCGCATCGATGGCATGATCCGCGTTTGAAAAATGCGCGCCATGCGTGGGCTCAAAATCCTGACCGACGGCACGAAACCAGGCAGGCCAGTCACACGGCGGATTCAGAAAACTGATTGAATCGTCATGAATCAGGGGCGCATCCCGCAGACTCTCGGGGCTCGGAAAGCGTTCGGCCAGCTCTGGTGTCATGACAGGCGTCAGCCACTCTCTGCGTACCGGAACGGAATACAGCCCGTCATCCTGCCCATAGCCAAATCGGATTGCGACATCCACGTCGTCCCGCTCCAGGTCCATCATGCGAAGGGTTGCCGAAAACCTCAGATCGATTTCGGGATGCGACCGCGCGAATTCGTACAGGCGCGGGGCCAGCCACTTTGCCGTCAACGCCGGGCCAGCCGTCACGGTAAGGGTCGTGTTGTCCTGCAACCTGCGCGTTGCTGCCCAGGCGGCCTGCAGGGCCGAAAACCCGTCAGCGGCACCGGGTGCCAGTGTCTTACCGGCCTCTGTCAGTTCTACCGCGCGGTTGAGGCGGCGAAACAGGGGCTGGCCCAGATGCTCCTCAAGCGATTTGATCTGAAAGGACAACGCGGCGGGGGTGACGCTCAGCTCGTCGGCGGCCTTTGCAAATGACATATGACGCGCAGCGGCATCAAAGGCGCGAAGGG
Source organism: Ruegeria sp. CF5 (assembly GCF_056537325.1). Lineage (NCBI taxonomy): Bacteria > Pseudomonadati > Pseudomonadota > Alphaproteobacteria > Rhodobacterales > Roseobacteraceae > Ruegeria > Ruegeria sp. CF5. The sequence continues at coordinate 93,001 of NZ_JBQFRI010000007.1, forward strand.
CGGTCAATGGGGGCAGGCGGTCACTCATTTCAGATAAGAATTGTTTAACTGATCCGGGGAAAACTCTCGTTTGTCATGATTGAAATCAAGCGTCATCCTTGAAGCAAGTCAAGTCCACCTGAATTGAAAGGAAGATTGCCATGATCGAGATGACGACAAATCCCGCAGCACGCTGTGCCTTTCAACGTGCACATGAGGAACGCGGCAAGGTGATCAAAAAGGTATTGAACTGGTTGTTTGGTTCCCGCTGAACGCAGCGCGCGCGTTCTTACGGGATAAAAGAAGGGCCGGCCCCAAGGGGTCGGCCCGTTCTGTTTTTCCGGTCGTCTGGATCAGACGAAGAATTGTGCACCGTTTGCGGAAATGGTCGATCCGTTGATGAACTGCGAATCGTCTGACGCCAGGAAGGCGACGCAACGCGCAATTTCTTCCGGTTCACCCAGACGGCCCGCAGGGATCTGTCCAATAATCGCATCACGCACCTTTTCCGGCACGGCCATGACCATCTCGGTCGCGATATAGCCGGGGCAGATGGCGTTTGCGGTGATGCCCGCGCGGGCGCCTTCCTGCGCCAGCGACTTGACGATGCCAAGATCGCCCGCCTTGGTCGCGGCATAGTTCACCTGCGCGAACTGACCCTTCTGACCGTTGATCGAGCTGATAACGATCACACGACCGAACTTGCGTTCACGCATGCCGGGCCAGACGGGGTGCACGGTGTTGAACACGCCGGTCAGGTTGGTGTCGATCACCTGATGCCACTGTTCCGGCGTCATCTTGTGGAACGGAGCGTCCTTGGTGATGCCGGCATTTGCCACAACGATGTCGATCGGACCGACCTCGGCCTCGACTTTTTCGATGCCCGCTTTGGATTCGTCATAGTCGGCAACGTTCCACTTATAGGTGGCGATGCCGGTCTCTTCTGTGAACTTCGCCGCGGCTTCGTCATTCCCCGCATAGGTGGCTGCAACGTTGTATCCTTCGGCTTTGAGCGCCTTGGAAATTGCTGCGCCGATGCCGCGGGAGCCGCCGGTTACGAGTGCTGTACGTGCCATTCAGGATTCCTCCAATTATAATCGCCTTGGTAATGCTGTTACTCTGGAGCGCTTGGATGCGCAATATTGTTTCGCGGCAAAAATGCAAACTCTCGTTGTCAATTTTGTCGCATCACTGCCATAAGTTTGAATTGTAACAAAAAAGGGCGCCGTTCTGGCGCCCTCTTGTTTTTGGGATCAGCGCAATCAGTCGCGCTCCACGCAAAGGGCAACACCCATGCCGCCACCGATGCAGAGGGTCGCGAGACCTTTCTTGGCGTCGCGGCGCTTCATTTCGAAAAGCAGCGTGTTCAGGACCCGGCAACCCGATGCACCGATCGGGTGGCCAATTGCGATGGCGCCGCCGTTCACGTTCACGATCGACGGATCCCAGCCCATGTCCTTGTTCACGGCGCAAGCCTGTGCGGCAAACGCTTCGTTGGCCTCGACCAGATCCAGATCGTCAACCGACCAGCCTGCTTTTTCCAGCGCCTTGCGCGAGGCATAGATCGGGCCAACGCCCATGATCGACGGGTCCAGACCGGCGGTTGCGTAAGAAGCGATCCGGGCCAGAGGCTCAATCCCGCGCTTTTCTGCATTCTCGGCCGACATCAGCAGGGTTGCGGCAGCGCCGTCGTTCAGACCGGATGCGTTGGCCGCAGTGACCGAACCGTCCTTGGTGAAGGCCGGACGCAGCTTTGCCATGGCTTCCATGGTGGCGCCGTGACGGATGTATTCGTCCTTGTCCATCACGATGTCACCCTTGCGGGTCTTGATGGTGAAAGGTGTGATTTCGTCGGCGAACTTGCCGGCCTTTTGTGCGGCTTCGGCCTTGTTCTGGCTGGCGACTGCAAACTCGTCCTGCATGTCGCGGCTGATCTGCCATTTCTCGGCAACGTTCTCGGCGGTCTGACCCATGTGATAGCCGTTGAAGGCGTCCCACAGACCGTCGCGGATCATCGTGTCGATGTATTTCATGTCACCCATCTTGTGACCGGCGCGCAATGCGGCGGCGTGGGGCGACAGGGTCATGTTCTCTTGCCCGCCAGCGGCCACGATATCGGCGTCGCCCAGCTGGATGTGCTGGGCACCCAGTGCCACAGCGCGCAGGCCCGAGCCGCATACCTGGTTGATACCCCATGCAGCGCTTTCCTGCGGCAGGCCGGCATTGATATGCGCCTGACGCGCGGGGTTCTGTCCCTGAGCGGCGGTCAGGACCTGACCCATGATGGTTTCGCTCACTTCGCCCTTATCGATTCCGGCGCGCTCGACGACCGCTTCCAGAACGGCGGTGCCCAGATCATGTGCAGGGGTGTTCGCAAACGAGCCGCCAAAGCTGCCGACACCGGTGCGTGCGGCGGATGCGATTACTACGTTGGTCATATGGTCAATCCTTTACCGTCATGGTCCTTTGGGAAATCTGACGGCGCAGGTTTCGGGAAAACAATCCCCGTGTCACAAGCGCCTCACTATCCCCCGCTCCGACTGTACCTGCCATAACGTAATGCTGCAGTCGCAGCAACGGACAGCTTGTCTCATCAATGTGATCAGCAGGTTCTTGCGGACGCACGACAGAGGCTAAGCGCTTGCGCGGCCGTCACTATTTTTCTTCCAGGGCGGTGTGACCGATGGTGCGCCAAACAGAAAGCCCTGCAGGCAGTCTACGCCGCTTGCCAGCAGAAATTCCGCATCCGAGGCGCTTTCAACCGATTCGGCGGTGACCAGAATGTCAAATTCGCGCGCGACCGAAACCAACGCCCGCACCAGCGCCTGATTATCCGCATTCCCGCTGACGCCGCGCACGAACTGGCCGTCGATCTTGGCGGCATCGAACAGGAAGTCGCGAAAGTGGCGAAAGCTAAAGCTGCTGGTACCATAATCGTCCAGTGCAAAAGCGATTCCCCGTGCCTGAAGACGGTCCATGAAATCGATCACCAGCTCGGGCACAAGCATGGCTGAACTTTCCGAGATTTCCAGAATCAGTCGCTCTCCCAACTGGGCATTTCGGTTCAGAAACCTATTCAGAATCTGCGACCAGCGTGCATAGCCGATGGATCGTGCCGACATGTTGATAGACAGCCGGATTTGGGGATTTCTGGACAGCGCGCGTAATCCCAGCTCAAGCGCGACGCAGTCGAGCTCTCGTCCGATTGGAGTTTCCTCGACCTGCGGCATGAATTCACGGGCGGGAATGACCCGGCCGGTTTCGTCCAGTACCCGGATGAACCCTTCGTAAAACGCAAGCGCATGTGGTGGATTGGCCTGAACCACCGGCTGAAAGGCAAGCCTGCACTGTTTGTGCTTCACAGCCTCAGTCGCCATGCCCACAACGGAACGGTCCCGCGCGCTGACCGCCGCGTTCAGGGGGGTATCAGCGCCTTCGGGTACATCCGCCGGATTGCTTCGCTTACTCACGGTGATTCCTTGTGCGTTGCCGGAAAAGGTCCGACAGCACTTTCACGGAAAACCCGTAAATCCGCAGTTAATTCGCAAAGGATTTATGTGTTGCCCTAGTCAGACGGACTCAGCGGGACATCTGCCATGCGCGGCTCAGTGTTACAGCGGCGCCGATAACTGCCCCGAGCGTTCCCACCGCCATCATGGCAAACCCGGTGGCAATTCCCACAGGCGGGACACCTTCGTTCAGGGCGGCCGCCATCGCAACAACAAGACCCATCAGGCCTATTGCGGTGTATATCGCGGTTGTACGGCTCATTGCTGCCTCCGGGGGTTCACATTCGAAACACCCGTTTCATATGGAGTTGCCGCGCCGTTTTTCAAGCGGCGGCCAAAACAACCGGCGGTATTCCGTCAGGCCCGTTCCGCTGCCGGGGTCGGGGGCGGTGTCCCGACCTGTTCGAAACCGGGGGTTCCGCGATCTTCGGGATGGCGTGCCAGATGACGGGCCTTGATCTGCTCTGAGGTGTCGCGGCTGCCGTCGTGACTGTATCCCGGCGGTGCAAAGGCATAGGCCAGCCGCTGACGCAGGCTAAGCCCGGGCTGAATCACATCGCGAAAGATGCCGACCCATTCGTGAAACGCCACGCGCAGCGGGTTGAAGGTGCCGATATTGTGCACCAGACCATAGTCAACCCGATCGCCTTCCTGTTCCGGCACAAAGGTACCGAACATCTTGTCCCAGATGATGAAAACACCCGCATAGTTGCAATCCAGATAGCGTGCGTTGCGGCCGTGATGCACGCGGTGATGGCTGGGCGTGTTCATCACCGCCTCGAACCAACGGGGCATTTTGCCGATAGCTTCGGTATGTATCCAGAACTGATAGATCAGGTTCAGCCCGCCGACGAACAGCACCATCGCGGGATGGAATCCCAGCAGGATCAGCGGCGCGCGCACCACCATCATGAAGGTGAATGTATAGGTCCATGTTTGCCGCAAGGCGGTGGTCAGGTTGTAATGCTGCGAACTGTGGTGGTTCACGTGGCTGGCCCAGACCCAGCGGATGCGATGCCCGAACCGGTGCACCCAGTAATAGCGCAGATCATCCAGAACAAAGCACAGGATAATGACGGGGATAGAAGTGCCGAGGTTCAGCGGTGTCAATTCCCACAACCACATGAAAAACGCCCAGGCGATGAAGCCGAGCAACAGACCCGAGGCGATGTTGCCCGCCCCCATGATCAGAGAGGTCACGGCGTCGCGCGTCTCATACCGGCCGCCCCGCCGTTTGACGGAGATCCAAAGAAACTCGGCCAGAATGGCGGCAATGAAAAACGGCACGGCCCACTGAACCGCATCCGGGAAAGTCACCTGATCGGTCATGCAGGCTCCATCAGATGCCGCCAATGGCGGCGTTCGGTTTCGTCAAGGCGGACAACAACGCTGGGTGCACCGAAATCGTGAAAGTGAACGGCCAGACCCTGCGGATGTTCCAGCCAGTCGAAATCCATCAGATGGCGCCCGACGGTATCCGCGCCAAAGGACCACAGCAAACCTGCCCCGGTTTCGGTACGGATCAGGGCCGAATGGCAGTCATGCGCGACGGTGACATCAATCACCATGTCTTCCGGGAAATGGCGGCGCCACTCGGCTCGCGCGTTGTCGGGCGTCAGCACGCGCCGCTGCGATCTGCCGGTCAGATGCAGTAACAGTGCGATCCCGGCAAGGCCTCCGATCACCAGAACCAACAGGATTTCAAGTGGCATTCAGTCCTCCTGCCGATACCGTGCAAAGGACGCCGGAGACTGTCAAAGGTGGCGTGGCGTCAGCCAGTCTGCATCTGCTCAAGCACTTCATGCCGGACGACGCGTTCAACAAAGGGAACCAGCCCGTCAGGGCCGGATTGCCGGTCTTTCAGGTGAATGCAGATATCCGGCCTCCGGGACGCGATGATGCCGACAAGCTCACCTCGCACCCTGTCATCCAGCCCAGCGCCGATAATGGCACAGGCGATGCGCCGTTCTGTTTCCAACTGGCGCTTCACCTCTTCCTGATCGTGGGCGCCTAGCCACTCAATGGGCAGATGCTCCAGTTTTTGCGCGACGTCGCCGATTACATTCGGCAGTCGTCCGATCAACAGAACCACGGGTTTCATAGCCGCCTCCTTTCCCACGGCTGCAAGTCAGAACCGGCCCGTTATGGGCCGTGTTCAGTGTAGCACAAAAACGAAGCGGATGGCGTTGCGCTAGTTGGATATCGTAAAGGTACCGGACTCACCCTTGCCCTTGTCGCGGGTGAAAGTGACCTGATTGCCGTCTATTGTAACTTTCTGACAATCCTCGGGGAGTTGTTTGTCACCGACAATAACGTTTCGGCACCAGTACCGTCTGTTCCAGGCCCAGGCCCCGACGACTTTGGCTTTATTTCTGCCAACACCCGATATTTTTCCATCCGCCGAGATGACGAACCAAGTCTCTCCGCTGACCAGCTTTTTACCGGCTACAGCCTCCAGGAATTGCTGCTTTTTGCGGATGTCCTTGGCCTCAGCGGTTTCAACGAGGAAAAACGAAACGCTGGCCACTGCGGCCAATAGGGCAACAATCTTCATAACAATCTTCCCAATCACAAAGATCGGGAGAATAGCACATTTCAGATAATTTTTCGCCCTGGCCTCAGCTTTCGCCGCCGACAAGCGTTGAAATGATCGATTTGGCGCTGTCCGAATTCCACTCGGCATCGCCGATCAGGCGGGCAATCTCGTTGCCTTCGGGGTCGATGATCACGGTGATCGGTAGGCCGACTACACCCATTTTTCGCGCCACGGCCTGTTTCGGGTCCTGATGGCGGGGCAGGTTGGTGATGCCGTTTTCGTCAAAGAACTTCTTGATACCCGCGGGCGAGTTGCGCCCGGTGGCCAGCGTCAGCACCTCGAATTTTTCGCCCCCGAACTCATCCTGCAATTCGGCGATCTGTGGCATTTCCTTGCGGCAGGGGGCGCACCACGTGGCCCAGAAGTTCAGCAACACGTATTTGCCGCGATAATCCGCCAGCGACCCGGTGCCGGTGTCATCCTCAAGCTGAAATTCGACCACTTCGACGGGCTTTGGCTCTGAATGCAGGATCAACCGCTTCAGAGTGCCGTCACGCAGTGGCGCCAATGTTTCGGCATCTGTCGCCAGCGCGGTGTTTGCACCCAGCGCAAGGGCCATATAAAGGGGGATCAGACGAATTAGGCGCATATCAACTCCGGGTTCTCCAACATGACCGATCAATCCTCGAACCAGATGTGGGGCGGCCGCTTTGCCGCCGGTCCAGACGCGATCATGGAGGCGATCAATGCCTCGATCGGGTTCGATCAGCGGATGGCAGCCCAGGACATCGCAGGCTCGCGCGCCCATGCCGCCATGCTCGCGGCCACAGGCGTTATTACTGATAGTGACGCCGAAGCAATTCGGGAAGGGCTGCTCACCGTATTGTCAGAAATCCAGAGCGGCGCGTTTCAGTTCTCGACCGCGCTGGAAGACATCCATATGAACGTCGAGGCGCGGCTGAAGGAAGTGATCGGAGAGCCCGCAGGCCGTTTGCACACAGGCCGCAGCCGAAATGATCAGGTGGCGACCGATTTCAAACTCTGGGTCCGCGATCAGCTGGACGCGGCCGAGACCGGCCTGCTGGCCCTGATCCGCGCGCTTTTGGCGCAGGCCGAGGCCGGGGCCGATTGGGTCATGCCCGGCTTCACCCACCTGCAAACCGCGCAGCCCGTGACATGGGGCCACCACATGATGGCCTATGTCGAGATGTTTGGTCGTGACCTCAGCCGTGTCCGCGATGCCCGTGCCCGGATGAACGAATCCCCCCTGGGTGCCGCTGCGCTGGCGGGCACGTCCTTTCCCATCGACCGCCACATGACGGCCGAAGCCCTTGGTTTTGACCGCCCCGCCGCCAACTCGCTGGATGCGGTCAGCGACCGCGACTTCGCGTTGGAGTTCCTGTCGACCGCTTCGATCTGTGCCATGCACCTGTCACGCTTTGCCGAGGAACTGGTGATCTGGTCTTCGGCCCAGTTCCGTTTTGTATCTCTGTCGGATCGCTTCTCGACTGGTTCGTCGATAATGCCGCAGAAGAAGAACCCCGATGCTGCAGAACTGATCCGGGCCAAGGTCGGGCGGATTTACGGGGCCAATACGGGTCTGATGATGGTCATGAAGGGCCTGCCTCTGACCTATTCCAAGGACATGCAGGAAGACAAGGAACAGGTCTTTGACGCAGCCGACAACTGGATGCTCGCGCTGGCGGCGATGGAAGGCATGGTCAAGGACATGACCGCCAACCGCGACAGCCTTGCCGCCGCTGCCGGTTCGGGCTTCTCGACCGCGACCGATCTGGCCGACTGGCTTGTGCGCGTACTGGGCCTGCCGTTCCGCGATGCGCATCACGTCACCGGATCGCTGGTAGCAATGGCCGAGGCCAAGGGCTGCGACCTGCCTGACCTGACGCTTGAGGATATGCAATCGGTCCATGCGGACATCACGGATGATGTCTATTCTGTCCTTACTGTCGCAAATTCGGTAAACTCACGCCAGTCCTATGGTGGCACGGCCCCGACTCAGGTCCGTGCCCAGATCGACAGATGGAGGGCAATGCTGCCATGACCCTTTTGCGTGTGATCGTACTGACAGCCGCTGGGTTCGCTCTGGCGGGCTGCGGCGCCGATGGTGAGCCCATTCAACCGACGCTGAATGCAAATGTCGGTGTCTCGGGAAGCGGGACTTATGTCGGTGGCGGGGTCGGCTTTTTCAAAGGCCCCGTGGGACTGTATCTGGGTTTCTGATCACCTGATCGAAAGTCGCGGCAACTTTGCCTTCACCGGGTGAAGGCAAATTGCGTGTCTTGGAAACAATCTTGCCAAATTTCTGTCATTTTGTCCGCGTATCCCGATTAGGACGATTGCGCAGAATTAGGAATAATGATGTCCACTGACGGCCAGAATGCAGCAACTCTTTTACAGGTTCCCCCAGATCCGGTTCCCCCTGCCTCATCTTTGATCGTGTCGGTCGCGCGCGACTCGGGCATCAGCCCGTTTCGCCAGTTCGCTGAGATGAGCAAGCTGCATTTTGGTCCGGGCAAGTTAAACTCGGATGAATACTATTCTTTCCGGCTGTACGATCCGTCTAAATCGATTGACGAAAAGAAAGAGTATGTCGGCACAAATGCCAGCCGCGCCCTGAACCTGCGGATGTCCGAAAAAACGCGGGCCGGGATGGAGCATATCGTCGATCACAAGCTGATATACGGCACGTTCATCAACGCAATGGGATTGCGGTCGACGCATACGCAGGCCTATGCGTCGTCGATCCGGTCACTGGGCAACCTTCCAGTCCTGTCGTCTCCGGAAACCCTTGAGGCCTATCTCAGGGAACAGGCAAAATTCCCACTCTTCGGAAAACCACAATTTTCTTCGATGAGTGTTGGATCCATCCTGATCACGGGTCTTGAAGGCGATACGCTGATCCTCGGAAATGGCAAGGCCATCCCGATTTCGGCCTTCTGTGCTGAGGTGTTTCTGAAGTTCTCGGACGGGTACCTGTTGCAGGATGCCCTTCTGCCTCATCCGGATCTGGCTTCGGTTGTGGGCAATGTCACCGGAACGGTCCGGATGGTAACCATCAGACGCTCGACCCAGCCCGAGCTGCTGTACTCGCTGTGGAAAGTACCTTCACCAGCCGCGATGTCCGACAATTTCTGGCAAAGCGGCAGCATGATCGCGCGTGTGGACAGGGACACTGGCCAGGTCGGCACCTGCTGGGCCGGAAAATCGACCGAGGCGCACGAGATCGAGGAGCACCCGGTATCGCAGGTGAAATTTGCCGATATCACGATGCCCGATTGGGAAGACGCCAAAAAGACCGTGCTGGACGCGCACGCCATGTTCCCCGAGTTTGGGGTGCTGGGGTGGGATGTTGCGCTGACCGACAATGGCCCGACCATTGTGGAAGGCAATACAAGCCCGCTGCACACGCTATACCAGCTTGCCTATCAGCGGGGCGTGATGAACCCGGAATTCAAACCTGTATTCGATCAGGTGGAGGCGTATTCCGAGCAATTGCAACGCCCGGTGGAAAAAAAGCGCAAACGGAACGGATCAAGGCGGTGAATCCCGATCGGGGCTATTGATCCGCGTAGTTCTTTCGGATTAAGCGCGCAGGTATGGATCACTTTCTCTACCGCGACGGCGCGCTTTTCGCCGAAGACGTACCGATCACCGAAATAGCCGCCGCGGTGGGAACGCCGTTCTACGTCTATTCGACGGCAACCCTGTTGCGGCATTTCCAGTTGTTCGACGACGCGCTGGATGGCACCGACCACCTTGTCTGCTACGCGATGAAGGCCGCCAGCAATCAGGCGATCCTGAAAACTCTGGCGCAGGCCGGAGCGGGAATGGATGTGGTTTCGGGCGGCGAATACCTGCGGGCCAAAGCAGCGGGTGTTCCGGGGGACAGGATCGTCTTTTCCGGCGTAGGCAAGACCGCCGACGAAATCCGCACGGCCCTGACAGGGGGTATCCGCCAGTTCAACGTCGAATCCGAGCCCGAGATGGAGGTGATCAACGCCACCGCGCTGGAGCTGGGTGTTGTTGCGCCGATCACCGTTCGCGTGAACCCGGATGTGGATGCCAAAACCCATGCCAAGATCGCGACCGGCAAGTCCGAGAACAAGTTCGGTATCCCGATCGCTCGCGCGTCCGAGGTTTATGCACGCGCGGCAAGCCTGCCGGGGCTAGAGGTTGTTGGAATCGATGTCCACATCGGTTCGCAGCTGACCGAGCTTGAGCCGTTTGAGCTGGCCTACCAGAAAGTTGCTGAACTGACCGAACGGCTGCGCGCCGAGGGCCACAATATCCGCCGTCTGGATCTGGGTGGCGGTCTGGGAATTCCGTACACCCGTTCGAACGACGCGCCGCCGCTACCCGTTGAATACGGTGCACTGATCAAGAAAACCCTTGGCCATCTGGGCTGCGAGATCGAGATCGAACCCGGACGCCTGATTGCAGGCAATGCGGGTCTGATGATCAGCAAGGTGATCTATGTGAAATCAGGCGAGGGGCGCGATTTTCTGATCCTCGATGGCGCCATGAACGACCTGATCCGTCCCGCCATGTACGAGGCGCATCACGATATTATCGCCGTGCGGGAACCCGCGCCGGGGCTGGAGCCGCAGCCCTATGACATCGTCGGCCCGGTCTGCGAGACCGGTGATACTTTTGCCAAGCAACGCAACATGCCGCCGCTGGCTGCCGGTGACCTGATCGCATTCCGCAGCGCCGGCGCCTATGGCGCGGTGATGGCCAGCGAATATAACACCCGCCCCCTGATCCCCGAAGTTCTGGTCAATGGGGATCAATTCGCGGTTATTCGCCCAAGGCCAAGCTTTGACGAAATCATAAACCGCGATACCATACCTTCGTGGCTTTGACGCGATAACCGCGCGGGCCGGACAGGAGGCCCGCTTTGAGCGCCAGACAAAAGTTGCCGATTCCCCGGATGTCGCTGCTGCTGACGCATGCGGGGATGCTGGCCGAGCGGGTTCTGCGCGCGTTCTGGCCGTTTTTCTCGATCTTTATGGCGATTCTGGCCGCTCTGATGCTGGGTCTGCACGATCTGGTGATGGCCGAGGTCGTCTGGGCCGTCTTTGCGGCGGCGCTTGTGGCCCTGCTGGTCGCGGCGGGTGTCGGAATCAGGCGCTTTCACTTCCCGACAAGGGCCGAGGCGCTGGTCCGGCTGGACGAATCGCTGCCCGGTCGCCCAATTCAAGCGTTGATCGACGATCAGGCGATCGGGTCGATGGATGCGGATTCGGTCGCCATGTGGCAAGCGCATCAGGCCCGCATGGCTGCAAAAGCAACCACGGCCGAGCCGGTCAAACCCGATCTGCGGCTTGCCGCACGTGATCCTTACGCTGTGCGGTATGCGGCACTGCTGGCGCTGGTTGTCGCCTTTCTGTTCGGGTCGTTCTGGCGTATCGGCACCGTCGCGGAAATCGCGCCGGGCACGGCGGTTGCGGCACAAGGCCCGACATGGGAGGGCTGGGTTGAACCGCCGCTTCATACCGGACGGCCAGCGCTGTATCTGGCCGATCAGGAGGACGGCGCCCTGAGCGTTCCCGAAGGCAGCCGGATAACATTGCGTTTTTACGGTGAAGTCGGTGGTCATTCCCTGACTGAAACAACCTCGGTCACCGGAACCGAAGCAGCCACTGCGCCTGAGCAGGATTTTGTGGCAACGCGCCCCGGTGTGATGCGAATTGAAGGCCCGATGGGTCGTGAATGGGTGATCGGTATCGTGGCCGATGAAGCACCGCAGGTTGCAGTGACCGGCGCGGCGGCAACAGGTGCTGGTGGCCAGATGACGCTGCCCTTCATCGCCAGCGACGATTACGGGGTGGTTTCCGGTTCCGCTCGTATCGATCTTGATCTTGCGTCGGTGAACCGCCGCTATGGTCTGGCGACCGAGCCGGACATCCGGCAGGCCGTCACGATCGATCTGCCAATGCCCATCGCCGGGGACCGGGCCGAATTCAGCGAAGATCTGATCGAAGATTTTTCCCAGCACCCCTGGGCACATCTGCCAGTGAAGATCATTCTGTCGGTCGAGGACGCAGCCGGTCAGAAGTCGCAATCCGAGGTCCTTGCCACAAACCTGCCCGCGCGTCGGTTCTTTGATCCGCTGGCTGCGGCCGTTATCGAACAACGCCGCGATCTGCTTTGGGCGCGGGCCAACGCGCCGCGCATCGCCCAGATTTTGCGCGCTGTCTCGCACCGGCCCGAGGACCTGTTCCGCTCGGACACGGCCTATCTGCGCCTGCGCGTGACACTGCGCAGGCTCGAAACTTATACCGAATATGGGCTGACGTCCGAACAGCAGGCCGAAATAGCCCAGGCGCTGTGGGATCTGGCCATCCTGCTTGAAGACGGAACTCTGGCCGATGCGCTGGAACGGATGCGTCAGGCGCAGGAGCGTTTGTCCGAAGCGATGCAGAACGGCGCCAGCGATCAGGAAATCGCCCGGCTGATGCAGGAACTGCGTGACGCTACCGACGATTACCTGCGGCAGCTTCAACGTCAGGCACAAGAAAACGGCGACGATCAGGGCCAGCCGGGCCAGAACGGTGAAAGCATCCAGATGTCGCAGAACGATCTGCAACGCATGATGGACCGGATTCAGGAACTGATGGAACAGGGCCGGATGGCCGAGGCACAGCAGGCGCTGGAAGAGTTCCAGCAGATGATGGAAAACATGCGCGTCACCCAAGGGCAGGGTGGGCAATCCGAAGGTCAGCAGGCAATGGAAGGTCTGGCCGAAACCCTGCGCGAACAACAAGGTCTCAGCGATCAAGCGTTCCGTGATTTGCAGGAACAGTTCAACCCCGGCGCACAGGCCGGTGAAAGCCGGGGCAACGAGGGCACCTCGGGCGGTCAGGGCCGGGGTCGAAGCCACGAAGGCCAGGGTGGCCAGGGCCAAGGTCAGGATGAGGCGGGGCAAGGTCAGCAGGGGCAAGGTAGTCTGGCTGATCGTCAGCAGGCCCTGCGCGAAGAACTCCGCCGTCAGGAGCAGGGCTTGCCACGTACCGGCACATCCGAAGGTGAGGCCGCCCGTGAGGCGCTGGAACGTGCCGGGCGCGCGATGGAAAACGCAGAGGGCGCGCTGCGCGACAATGATCTTGCGGAAGCCATTGACCGCCAGTCAGAAGCCATGGAGGCCCTGCGCGAAGGAATGCGGTCTCTGGGTGAAGATATGGCGCAGCAATCCCAGCCGGGTCAGGGAACGCAGGACGGTGATATGCAGGCGACCAATCGCGACCCGTTGGGAAGAAATCCGGGCAGCGTGGGCGCCTTTGATACAGACGAAAACCTGTTGGGACGCGAAGATGTCTATCGACGCGCCCGCGAGTTGCTGGAGGAAATCCGCCGCCGCTCGGGTGAATCGGACCGGCCCCGGATCGAACTGGAATACCTCAAACGCCTGCTGGAGCGTTTCTGATCCGACCCTAGGGTCCGGTCATTCCTGTGGTGCGGAGCCAGCAGCCTGAGATTCCAGCCAGATGCGCGCCTGATCCACCAGCGACACATAAGGCTTCAGTATCGGTTCGGCCTGAGGAACCGCATCGCTGATCTGGCGCGCGTTTCCGTAGACCAGATACAGAACGATACCGATGGTCAGGATCAGCCCGAAACCACGTATGAATCCGCCGGATTTGCGCGGGGGTTCGGTGGCTTCCGGCGTGTCGTCGGCAGTATCGCTGCGCAGTGTCGTGCTGATCGCTTCGACATCCGGCAAGACATCCCGACGCGATCCTTCAGACGCGGTTTCCGTTGCTGCAGGCCTTTTTGGTGCGACTTTGGCCTCGGGCTCGGTGTGCGCCTCCAGACCCAGATCCGGCTGGCTTTCTAGATTTTCGGTTTCCTGCGCCCGCAATCCGGCCTCGCGTTCGGCTTCTTCACGCAGGATGCTGGCAACCGATGGGTCCAGATTGCTGTCACTGTCCGTTTTCGGAGGCTTCGGCGCGTCGACCTCGGGTGTCTCGGCCTCGGCAGTATCCTCGACCTTGACCTCGGTTGCGGCGACCTGCTCGGGCTCTTTGGCTTGGGATGGTTCAGGCTCAACATCCGTCGGTTTTGACGGTGTCTTTTCCTGAAACCACGTTTCCTCGCAATTGGAACACTGCACGTCCCGTCCGCCCTCGGGGATAACCTCGTCCGGTACCTCGTATTGTGCGCTGCATTTCGGACATGTAAGACGCATACTGCCTCCGGGCCTGCCTTGTGATCTGATAGTAGTTTTTTCAGGAATGATATTCCGTTAATACCTGCGAGCAAAGGGCGTTTTCGGTTTCGTGGGGCAAGTGTCGCCAATTCGACCCGCTACCGGCATTGAAACTGTCCGGGGGCTGGGGCAAGAAGAACGCCAAACCAAAGGGGGCAGGTGTGATCGAGCTGGAAAACGTCAGCTACAGCTACGGCGGAGGGGAGTTGCTGAGCAACGTTTCGATGCAGTTAAAGCCCGGCTCGTTTCATTTTCTGACCGGCCCGTCCGGGGCCGGAAAGACCACGCTTCTCAAGCTCTGTTATGGTGCATTGTTGCCCACCGCAGGGCGGCTGAGCGTCTTTGACGAAAACGTCGCTGGACTGGACCGGGACCAGATGGCCGTGCTGCGCCGCCGGATCGGGGTGGTGCATCAGGACTGCCGCTTTCTCGATCACATGACGGTGGCCGAAAACGTCTCGTTGCCGCTGATGGTATCGGGGCGCGGAGTGGCCGACGAGCAGGACAACCTGAACGAATTGCTTCAATGGGTGGGGCTGGGTGCCCGGCTGGACGCGCATCCGCCTGAATTGTCCGGTGGTGAACGACAGCGCGCGGCGCTGGCCCGTGCGGTCATCCTTTCGCCGGATGTGGTGCTGGCTGACGAGCCGACCGGCAATGTGGACTGGGACATGTCGCAACGGCTGTTGCGCCTGCTGGTCGAACTGAACCGGATGGGCAAGACCGTATTGATCGCAACCCACGACCTGAGCCTGATCCGCGCAGCAAAAAGCCAGATTCAGGCGCGCGTTCTTCGTATCTCGCAGCGGCGCCTGCAACTGGCGGGGGCAGATCTGTGAGCAAGGGCGACATCCGCAACCTGCTGCATGCAGACAAACGCGCCGACCGGGTGGTGCCGCCAACCGGGATCACGGCGCAGTTAACTCTGTTTGTGTCGGGGGCCATGGCCTTTCTGGCCGTTTTTGCGCTGGCGCTCTCGCTTGCGTCTGGCCGTCTGGCCGACCGCTGGGCCTCAGAGCTTGCAGGCGCCGCGACGTTGCGCATCAATGCGCCCGCCGATCAGCGCGCAGCACAGACCGAGACGGCGCTGAAAGTTCTGCAGCAAACCCCCGGCGTTGCCTCGGCCCGGGCGCTGACAACCGAAGAACAGGCCGCGTTGCTGGCTCCGTGGTTCGGCCCCGATCTGCCGCTCGACAGCCTGCCGGTTCCCCAGTTGATCGAGATTACCGAAGGTGAGCCGGGCATCGACACCATGGGTCTGCGCCTGCGGCTTGGGGCCGAGGTTCCGGGCGCCGTGCTGGACGATCATACACGCTGGCGCGAACCTCTGGTGGATGCCGCCGTCTCGCTCAGGCGTGTGGGCCTGATCTCGATCCTGCTGATTGGCGGGGCCACTGCGGCAATGATCACGCTGGCAGCCAATGCCTCGCTGGCTGCGAACGCGCAGGTGATCGAGGTGTTACGCCTGATCGGGGCGAAAGACCGCTTCATCGCCGGTGCATTCGTGCGCCGCTTTACCTATCGCGCCCTGTTCGGTTCTGCCGTCGGAACGCTGTTTGGCATGACCGGCGTCCTGCTGCTGCCCGAGGCATCGGATGCGGGCGGGTTTCTGACCGGTCTTGGGTTTCAGGGCATCGGCTGGGTTCTGCCCGCTCTGATCCCTCTGTTGGGTGCAGTCGTGGCGTTTTTCGCCACATGGAACGCGGCACGCCGCAAGTTAAAGGAGCTTTCGTGATGGCCCTGGCAATTCAGTGGGTGCGGTCGCTTGTTTTCACGATCCTGATGTACGTCTGGATGCTGTTTCTGGGGCTTCTGTTTGCGCCTTATGCACTGGTCACCAAAAGGGGTGCCTTGCAGGCATGCAAGCTGTACGCGCGCAGTACGATCTGGCTGGCGCGATGGATGGTCGGCATCCGCAGCGAGGTGCGCGGGCCGGTCCCGACCGGCGAGGTGATGATCGCGGCGAAACACCAGTCGTTCTTTGACATTCTGATCATTTTCGACGCGGTGCCGCATGCCAAATTCATCATGAAACGAGAGCTTTTGTGGACACCCATCATCGGCATCTACGCCAAGCGGCTCGGGTGCATTCCCGTCGACCGAGGCAGGAAGGGTGCAGCGATCGCAAAGATGGTCAAGGACGTTGCCCGCGAATTCTCTGAACCCGGCCAGCTTGTGATCTACCCGCAGGGAACCCGGGTCGCACCGGGGGCGAAGAAACCCTATAAGGTCGGTACCGCCGTTCTGTACGAAGGGCTTGAAAACCCCTGTGTTCCGGCGGCGACAAATGTTGGGGTTTTCTGGCCCAGAACAGGCATCCTGCGCAAACCCGGCCACGCGATTGTGGAATTTCTCGAACCGATCGCACCGGGGGTCCGCAAAAACGATTTCATGGCGCGGCTCGAGGATATGGTCGAGACGCGCTCGAACGAACTGATGCGCGAAGTGGGGTTTGATCCGGATGCAGTTCATTGAAGATATTGCGGCGCTTGAGGCGCTTTATGGTTCCCCGGGCGCTCCGGCCCTGCGCAAGGTGGCCCGCCGCCTGACACCGCTTTATCGGCAATGGATCATGGCCTCTCGCATTTGCGTGCTCAGCACGGTCGGACCGGAAGGCGTCGATGGCAGCCCGCGCGGCGACGATGGGCCGGTGGTGCTCGAGCTTGACCCGGGCACGCTGGCCTTGCCGGACTGGCGCGGCAACAACCGGCTGGATTCGCTGCGCAACATCGTGCGCGACCCGCGCGTGGCGCTGATGTTCATGGTGCCCGGATCGAACAATGTGGTGCGTTTGAACGGCAGGGCGCGCCTGACCGCAGACGAGGCATTGCGCGATCGGTTTGAAAAGAATGGAAAACGCCCTGCGACCGTGATCGTGATAGAGATCGAAGAAATCTACACACAATGCGCGCGCGCCCTCATCCGGGCGAAAACATGGGCGGGCGCGGATGAAAGTCCGCAGTTGCCAACCGTCGGTGAGATACTGGCCGAAATGACAGACGGAGAAGAAGGCGGCGCGCGCTATGATCAGGAATGGGGTGCACGCGCAGCAAAGACGATGTGGTAGGATTGTCGGCTCGGTTTAAGCGGGTGCGGCGGTGATGGACTGGAAGATCGACCTGACCTCATCCGCGCCGATCTTCAGCCCGTTGGCCAGTTTCTGAACAAACTCCATTTCGCGTTTGTCCAGATCGCCATCCGCGCCGATGACCATCAGAACGGCCCGTATGACCAGCCGTTTCTGATCCGCACTCAAACCCTTTCCGAATGCTGCGAATTGCAGATCGGTCGGCTTGGCCTCGGCCAGATCGTACATGCGGCGGATGCGGGCTTCGTCGAAGGTTTCCCCGGTCATTTGCATGGCGATATCGGCCATCAGGGCAATTTCATTTTCGTCCAGCCTGCCGTCCGCCTTTGCGGCGTGGCACATGGCATCCATGGCCTTAACCGCAGCGGGCGCAGCGCCTTTCATTTCCGCGGTACGCTTGTTTGTTCTTGCAGTGCGGCCTGCCCATTTGACTCCCACAAACCCCACCAACAGCACAATTACCGCCAACCCCCAAAAGCCGGAGATCATGTCATTCATCGACATCGCGGGTTGATCTGGCAGGTCCTTCGGAATGTCGCCAAGCGCCTTTCCCTGTGCCATTTCAGTGGCTGTAACAGCATAATATCCGTCAGTCTCGCATTTGTTCGCGGCCAGCGAATACCCCTTGGAACTGCGCCAGACACCTGCATACATGACGTGAGTTTTCTTGGTCAGATGACACAACGACAGATGCTGTCCGGAATTATCGGTGATCTGCGTGTCCGCAACAAAACTCATCTGCTCGGACGTGCCCCAGACCGCTCCGCCGCGCCGGGCCTGTGCTTCGTCGCCGAAGAAAATGGTAAAGGTAATCGTTGCTGCGCATAAAATCAGAAACCGCATTGGTGCCTCAATGATTGATTTGTGAAAACGGCGATCCCAGTTTCAATTCAGGGTCGCTACAACTTTGGCAGTTCAACCCTAGGGAGAGCAAAATTGAGGCTGATTGGCGTCAATAAAAAGGCAAGCCATTTGGCCTGCCTCTTCAGGTTTCTATTTGCGGTCGTCAGCTGTGAATCGGGCCGTCGCCGCAGGCCAAAGCTGCCTCGCGCACAGCCTCGGAATAGGTCGGATGTGCATGGCAGGTCAGGGCCAGATCCTCGGCAGATGCGCCGAACTCCATCGCGACACAGACCTCGTGAATCAATTCACCCGCTGCCGGACCGATGATATGCGCCCCCAGAATACGGTCGGTTTCCTTGTCGGCGAGGATTTTCACGAACCCGTCTGGCGCCAGTGTGGCCTTGGCCCGGCCGTTGCCCATGAACATGAACTTGCCCACCTTGTAGGCGCGCCCCTGTTCCTTGAGCGTCTGTTCCGTCTCACCCACGTTGGCCACTTCGGGCGCAGTGTAGATCACGCCGGGAATGACCCCATAGTTCACATGACCATGCTTGCCCGCCACCTGTTCCGCAGCGGCCATGCCCTCGTCTTCGGCCTTGTGCGCCAGCATCGGCCCCTCGGTCACGTCGCCAATTGCATAGATGCCGGGAATATTGGTCTGCCAGTCGGCACCGACCTTGATCTGGCCATGTTTGGTCATCTCGACACCCAAGGCATCCAGCCCCAGACCCTCGGAATAAGGGCGGCGACCGGTGGCCAGCAGAACGGTATCAGCGTCGATGACATGCTCGCTGTCATCCTTGCGCAGCTTGTAGGTCACCTTGGCCTTGGTTTTGGTCGCTTCGGTCTTTTGCACCGCCGCGCCCATGATGAACTTCAGGCCCTGCTTCTTGAGGATGCGCTGAAAGGTTTTCTGCACCTCGCCATCCATGCCGGGTGTAATCACGTCGAGGAATTCGATCACCGTCACCTCGGCGCCCAGACGACTATAGACCGAGCCCAGCTCCAGCCCGATCACACCCGCGCCGATCACGACCATCTTCTTCGGAATCTTGCCCAGCTCAAGCGCGCCCGTCGACGTCACGACAACCTTTTCGTCAACCTCCACACCGGGCAGCGAGGCCGCTTCGGACCCGGATGCGATGATGATATTCTTGGCTTCGTGAACTTCGTCACCCACCTGAACCTTGCCGGCGGCAGGGATCGATCCCCAGCCTTTGATCCAGTCGATCTTGTTCTTCTTGAACAGGAACTCGATGCCCTTGGTGTTGCCTTCGATCACTTCGTTCTTGTAGGCCAGCATCTGTTTCCAGTCGACCGAAGGGGTTTTCCCCTTCAGACCCATCTTGGCAAAGTTGTGCTCGGCCTCGTGCAACTGGTGGCTGGCATGCAGCAGCGCCTTGGAGGGGATGCAGCCGACGTTCAGGCATGTGCCGCCCAGCGTCTCGCGCCCCTCGACAACGGCGGTTTTCAACCCCAGTTGCGCGCAACGGATCGCACAGACATAGCCGCCGGGCCCGGCGCCGATTACGATGACGTCATAGTTAGCCATTATACTCTCCTAAATCGACCGGGTTGACCGGTGTCTGCAGGACCCGATTTTACCGGATCACTGCACGTCGTTCTTCAAACAGGTTCCAGCAGCTTGATCGAGATATGCGCAATACCGCCGCGTTCGTGGTGCATCGACAGTTCCTCAGATCCGAAAAAGGCCCGGGCCTTGTCCAGATTCGTGACCTCGAACATGGCGATTGCGTGATCCTTCTGATCGGGATCGCGCCAGACGTGCAGGTCGCGGATACCCGCGGCCTTGCGCATCGGTTTGTCCTCGCGGAACACTTTCAGCCAGACATCAAAATCGGCCACATCGGCCTGCCAGAGTACATGTGTCGCCATTTTACAGATCCATCAGCAGGCGGCGCGGGTCTTCCAGCGCCTCTTTCACGCGAACAAGGAAGGTCACGGCACCTTTGCCGTCAACGATCCGGTGATCATAGGACAGGGCCAGATACATCATCGGGCGAATCTTGATCTCGCCGTTGATGACCATCGGGCGGTCCTGAATCTTGTGCATACCCAGAATGCCGGACTGCGGCGGGTTCAGGATCGGCGAAGACATCAACGAGCCGTAGACGCCACCGTTCGAGATGGTGAAGGTGCCGCCCTGCATCTCGGCCATGCTCAGCTTGCCTTCGCGGGCGCGCTTGCCTTTTTCGGCGATGGCTTTCTCGATGGCTGCAAAGGACATCGCATCGGCGTCGCGGATCACCGGCACCACCAGTCCCTGCGGGGTCCCGGCAGCGACACCCATATGCACGAAGTTCTTGTAGACGATGTCGGTGCCGTCGATCTCGGCGTTGACTTCGGGAACCTCTTTCAGCGCATGACAGCAGGCCTTGGTGAAGAAGGACATAAAGCCCAGACGCACGCCGTGCTTCTTTTCGAACTGGTCCTTGTACTGATTGCGCAGGGCCATCACCTCGGTCATGTCCACCTCGTTATAGGTGGTCAGGATGGCTGCGGTGTTCTGGGCGTCCTTCAGACGCTTGGCGATGGTCTGGCGCAAACGGGTCATGCGCACGCGTTCTTCGCGCGCCGCATCCTCGGCGGCGACTGGTGCACGCGGAGCCTGCGCCGCAGCGGCGGGTGCCGCCGCTGCAGGCGCCGGGGCCGTGGCCGCTGCGACGGCTTTTGCCACGTCTTCTTTCATGATGCGTCCGTCGCGTCCCGTTCCGGTTACTTGATCCGCCGACAATCCGGCCTCGGCCATGGCCTTTTCCGCCGATGGTGCATTGGCCACATCCTTGGCTGCGCCGGTGGTGGCAACCGCAGGCGTCACCGCTGCTGCGGGGGCCGCAGGAGCCGGGCTTGCGCCCGATGCGGCGCCCGAAATCACGGCCAGTTTGGCCGATGCATCCACCGTAGTGCCTTCGGGGGCCACAATCTCGGCCAGGACACCCGCCGCAGGGGACGGAACCTCGACCGAGACCTTGTCGGTTTCCAGCTCGCACAGCATCTCGTCCTGCGCCACGCTATCGCCGACTTTCTTGAACCATGTCGAAACGGTCGCCTCGCTGACCGATTCACCAAGTGTCGGCACCATAACGTCGACGCTGCCTCCTGCAGGGGCTGGTGCAACCGTCGGTTCAGGCGCCGCAGCAGGTGCCGGTGCAGCCCCTTCTCCGGCAGTGATGGTGGCCAGCAGGGCGTTGACACCCACCGTCTCGCCTTCGGCGGCGACAATCTCACCCATGACACCGGCGGCGGGCGAGGGCACCTCGACCGTTACCTTGTCGGTCTCCAGCTCACAGAGCATCTCATCAACCGCGACGGCGTCGCCGGGTTTCTTAAACCATGTCGCAACCGTGGCTTCGGTTACCGACTCGCCAAGCGTGGGAACACGAACTTCAATCGTCATCGCTTACTTTCCTTCGATGCTCAGCGCTTCGTTGACGAGCGCTTCTTGTTGGGCTTTGTGCTGGCTGGCCAGACCCGTCGCGGGCGAGGCCGAAGTTGCGCGACCCACATAGCGGGGTCGTTTGTAATCGGCGCCGATGCGGGTCAGCACCCATTCGATATTGGGCTCGATAAAGGTCCAGGCCCCCTGATTTTTGGGTTCTTCCTGACACCAGACCATCTCGGCCCCTTTGAAGCGCTCAAGCTCGTTGATCAGCGAGTGCGCCGGGAAGGGATAAAACTGCTCGATCCGCATCAGATAGACGTCGTCGATACCGCGCGCGTCGCGTTCTTCCAGCAGGTCGAAATAGACCTTGCCGGAACACATCACCACGCGCTTGATCTTGTCGTCCTTGACCAGCTTGGTGTCCGAGTTGCCTTTCTGCGCGTCATCCCACAGCACCCGGTGGAAACTGGACCCGGTGGTGAAATCCTCGGCTGGGCTGACGGCCAGCTTGTGGCGCAGCAGCGACTTGGGCGTCACCAGGATCAGCGGCTTGCGGAAGGTCCGGTGCAGCTGACGGCGCAGGATGTGGAAATAGTTTGCAGGCGTCGTGCAGTTTGCCACGATCCAGTTGTCCTGCCCGCACATCTGAAGATAGCGTTCCAACCGCGCCGAGCTGTGTTCGGGGCCTTGCCCCTCAAAGCCGTGCGGCAGCAGACAGACCAGACCGGACATGCGCAGCCACTTGCTCTCGCCCGAACTAATGAACTGGTCGAACATGATCTGCGCGCCGTTGGCGAAATCGCCGAACTGCGCCTCCCACAGGACCAGCGCGTTGGGTTCCGCCAGCGAATATCCGTATTCAAAGCCCAGCACCGCATATTCGCTGAGCATCGAGTCGATCACCTCGTAATTCGACTGCCCCGCGCGAATGTTGTTCAGCGGATAATACCGTTCTTCGGTTTCCTGATGGATGAACCCGGAATGACGCTGGCTGAAGGTACCGCGCGTTGCGTCCTGCCCGGCCAGACGTACCGGATAACCCTCGGTCAGCAGCGAGCCGAACGCCAGCGCCTCACCCGTGGCCCAGTCAAAGCCCGTGCCGCTGTCGAACATCTGTTTCTTGTGATCCAGCAGGCGGCCCACGGTCTTGTGCAGGGCATAACCCTCGGGTGCGCGGGTCAGCGATGCCCCGACCTCGGCCAGCGTTTCCGGCGTGATCGCGGTTTCGCCGCGCACATATTCTTCTTTGCTCTTGTCCATGTGCGACCAGCGGCCGTCCAGCCAATCGGCCTTGTTCGGCTTGTAGTCCTTTCCAGCATCGAACTCGTCGTTCAGATGAGCCTGGAACGCGGCCTTCATGTCCTCGATCTCGCCCTCGGGGATCAGGCCGTCCTTGACCAGTCGCTCGGTATACAGGCTCAGCGTGGTCTTATGGGTCTTGATCTTCTTGTACATGATCGGGTTGGTGAACATGGGCTCGTCGCCCTCGTTATGACCGAACCGGCGATAGCAGAAGATGTCGATGACCACGTCCTTGTGGAACTTCTGTCGGAATTCGGTAGCCACCTTCGCCGCGTGCACAACCGCTTCGGGGTCGTCGCCGTTCACGTGAAAGATCGGCGCCTCGACCATCAGTGCGATATCGGTCGGGTAGGGGCTGGACCGGCTGAAATGCGGTGCGGTGGTAAACCCGATCTGGTTGTTCACCACGATATGCATCGTACCGCCCGTCTTGTGTCCGCGCAGGCCCGACAGGCCAAACCCTTCGGCCACCACACCTTGTCCGGCAAAGGCCGCGTCCCCGTGCAGAAGGATGCCCATGACCCGGGTGCGGTCACTGTCTTTTTTCTGATCCTGCTTGGCGCGGACCTTTCCCAGTACAACCGGGTTGACCGCCTCGAGGTGCGACGGGTTGGCCGTTAGCGACAGGTGCACAGTGTTGCCGTCAAACTCGCGATCGCTGGATGCACCCAGATGATATTTCACATCACCCGATCCATCGACCTCTTCCGGTTTGAAGCTGCCGCCCTGGAACTCGTTGAAAATGGCGCGATAGGGCTTGGCCATCACGTTGGCCAGAATGTTCAGACGCCCGCGATGCGGCATCCCGATCACGATATCCTCAAGACCCAGCGCCCCGCCGCGCTTGATGATCTGTTCCATCGCGGGGATCAGGGCCTCGCCGCCATCCAGGCCGAACCGCTTGGTGCCCATGTATTTGACATGCAGGAACTTCTCGAACCCTTCGGCCTCGACCATTTTGTTCAGGATGGCCTTGCGCCCCTCGCGGGTGAATGAGATTTCCTTGCCATACCCCTCGATCCGTTCTTTCAGCCAGGCGGCCTGTTCGGGATCGGAAATATGCATGTACTGCATCGCGAATGTGCCGCAATAGGTACGCTTCACGATCTCGACGATCTGCCGCATGCTGGCCATCTGCAGGCCCAGCACGTTGTCGATAAAGATCGGGCGATCCATGTCCCCGTCGGTGAAGCCATAGGTCTTTGGATCAAGCTCGGGGTGCGGCGTGGTCGCGCGCATGCCCAGCGGGTCCAGATCAGCCACCAGATGGCCCCGGATGCGATAGGCCCGGATCAGCATCAGCGCCCGGATCGAATCCAGTACCGCGCGCTTGATCTGTTCGTCGCTGACCGTAACGCCTGTTGCGGCGGCCTTGTCCCTGATCTTGGTGCCGGCCGCCTTGGCGTCGACCTCGGCCCATTCGCCGGTCAGTGCGCCCGTCAGGTCATCGCTTGGCATCGGCGGCCAGTCGGCGCGCGCCCATGACGGCCCTTCGGCCTCTTTGCGAACATCCGGCTCGGCGTCACCCATGGCCTTGAAGAATTCGGCCCAGGCGGCATCCACTGCGCCGGGGTCCTTGGCATACTGGGCGTATAACTGCTCCAGATATTCGGCATTGTGCCCCTGCATAAAGCTTGAGGCATGAAAGGCAGAGTTGGGCGTTTGTTCGGTCATTGTGGGACCTCGAATGGGTAGGCGGTTTCGTTTCTGATTTCAGTTTTGCGGGTGGTCCGGATAATCCAGAGCCTCAAAGACCCAGTCCATCTTTCGCCGCACGATTTCTATCGTTTCCGGGTCGAAGTAATCGGACACAGGGATATCCTTTCGTCGTTCGCTCATTGACTTCTCATGAGGCAGATCAAAGCTGTTCTCCGCCAGCCCAAAGCCAGCATAGGTTTCATTCAGGTCGGAAAGCAGATGTTCTTTTCGAATAAATCGATTGATGATCAACTTGTCGTCGACGGACACGATTTCCCAATCGTTGCTCCAGTTTTCTGACAGGATGAAAGCTCTGAACTGTTTGAATTCTGTACTTGCATCCTCAGACGGAAGGTTTCGCCGATGTTTCCTGAAGTGAAACTGTGAAACCGCCCGGTCAAACGGATCTCTCACGTTTGCGATCTTTGTGTAGGACTCGAATGTCCTGCGCCCCAGGTTTTCTTTGACCTCCTGAGCAGGCATGTGATTGCGCCACGGGTGGTTGCGCCAGAAATGCCATTTTGGCCGCCGCCGGTCCGATACCTCTCCTCTGGCGCCAACTATCCCATATCTGGAAGTACGGACCTCTCCAGGTTGCAAAACACCCAGACCAGGCTCTTCGCACAAAGGCTGCAACGCCTTTTCCGCCGAAGTGCCCGCCGTCTTTGTCGTCTTCAAGTATATAAAGCGGTGTTCATAACAAACGAGAACCATTTCACTGATCCTTCCCGATGTACGATTTATCGGCATCTACTTTACTCATTAACTCGAACTCGGCCGTTGGGATTCATTGGATGGGTTGGGACCGTATTGATTGGCGCCTGGCTGGCTGGGTCGCGTCAGCCACCACAGCACCAGAAGGGGCGACACAAACAGAACCAGCAGTGTCGGAATAACCACCAGCAGCGTTGCTCGGGTCAGAAGGATATCCATCGTGCCGCCGTGGAATTGGCTGGCGATGCCGATACCAAAGATCAGAACCGCAAATGCACCAACCATCAGCAGGATCGGCAGCAAGGCAAAAATCCCACTGCGCCCGGTATCATGCATCCGGCGGAAGGCGACGGCCAGATGCGGGACGAAGACGATCAGCCCTACGATGCTTTGGACAGGGCGCGAGGACGTGGCGGTGACGGATTTCACCTCATCGGTTTCGGCTACCGAGACCTGTGTGAAGAACTGCCAGTCGATGATCCCGGCGATGATGTTCCAGATCACGATGAACAGGAAAAAGAACCAGTATTCTGGGCGTGAAGCGCGCCCCGAAAAGGTGAAGAACTTGGCGAAACAGGTTCGGATGGCGTCAGAGAAGGTCATGGCGCGACCTCTCCATCATTCTCTATTGGGTCAAAGCGATTTCGGTTTTGCTCAGATTGCCGCGCCAACCAGACGATCACACAAATCACACTAATAACAGCGATGAGCCACGCAATCATAAACATTGTGCCACTTTGAGGCATCCTCATCGTTTCCGCTATATCGAACTCTGCCGGAATTGCACTGTGATCAATTGCGACAGGTTGTGACGTTAGAAAGAGAATCGAAGCCGAAAGAGCGAACGCAGGAATCGGCAAGAGTACATGCCAACCCGGGCGGCCAATGTCGTGCATTCGTCGCCAAGCTGCAGAAAGAAGAGGTATTGCTGTTACTAGTTGTAGAGCAAACCCCATCCAGCCGCCGTCATAGGAGTGATGGGTTACCAAGCTTTGTGTCTGTTCACCTTGCGAGTTGACTGACACCTGAAAACTCTGGGTTACGGTTGGTCCGAAAAGCACAGAATTCAGAATTGCAACCACGACTGATGCGAGCAGCAGGAATAGTACAAATTTCCAGAATTCAGGCCGAGAGGCTCTTCCCGAGAAGACAAAGTATTTTGAGAAGCAGCTACGTGTGGCTTCAATAATCGTCATCATACTTCCCGGGGCGCATCTCAGTTTCAAACAGGGCGGACGCTAGCCGTCCACCCTGGCTACCGAGCTTAGCTCTCAGAGCATATGCCCGGTCCTCGGTCACTTACCCAATCGCTTCCAGAACAGCCTCACCCAGCTGCGCCGGGCTTTCAGCCACGACGATACCGGCACTGCGCATGGCTTCGATCTTGTCCTCAGCACCGCCCTTGCCACCGGCGACAATCGCGCCTGCGTGGCCCATACGACGGCCCGGAGGGGCCGTACGGCCCGCGATGAAACCAGCGGTCGGCTTTTTGCGGCCCTTCTTGGCCTCATCCGCCAGGAACTGCGCGGCCTCTTCCTCGGCCGAGCCACCAATCTCACCGATCATGATGATCGACTCGGTCTCGTCATCGGCCAGGAACCATTCCAGCACGTCGATATGTTCGGTGCCTTTGATCGGGTCGCCGCCGATGCCGACGCAGGTGGACTGGCCCAGACCCACATCGGTGGTCTGCTTGACGGCCTCATAGGTCAGGGTGCCTGAACGCGACACAACGCCGACCGAGCCGCGCTTGTGGATGTGGCCGGGCATGATGCCGATCTTGCAGGCGTCCGGAGTAATCACACCGGGGCAGTTCGGGCCGATTAGGCGCGATTTGCTGCCTTCCAGCGCACGCTTCACCTTCATCATGTCCAGAACCGGGATACCTTCGGTGATGCAGACGATCACTTCCATCTCGGCGTCAATCGCTTCGAGGATCGAGTCAGCCGCAAAGGGCGGCGGCACGTAGATCACGGAGGCATTGGCTTCGGTCACGTGCTTGGCTTCGTGGACCGAGTTGAACACGGGCAGGTCAAGGTGGGTCATCCCACCTTTGCCGGGGGTCACGCCGCCGACCATCTTGGTGCCATAGGCAATGGCCTGTTCAGAGTGGAAGGTGCCCTGCGAGCCGGTAAAGCCCTGACAGATCACTTTGGTATTTTCGTCGATGAGGACTGCCATCTGGCGTTCTCCTATTTTAGGCGGGCCGCGGCCTGCCAGAATTCTTCAGAAAGGCGAGCCGAAGCCCACCCCACGGAATTAAGATTAGCCTTTGACGGCTTTCACGATCTTCTCGGCACCGTCTTTCAGGTTGTCCGCCGCGATCACGTCCAGGCCAGAGGTGTTGATGATCTCTTTGCCCTTTTCGACATTCGTGCCTTCCAGACGCACGACCAGCGGAACTTTGAGGCCGACCTCTTTCACCGCTGCGACAACGCCCTCGGCGATGACGTCACAGCGCATGATGCCGCCGAAGATGTTGACCAGAATGCCTTTGACCTGCGGGTCCGAGGTGATGATCTTGAACGCTTCGGTCACTTTCTCTTTGGTCGCACCGCCGCCCACGTCGAGGAAGTTGGCAGGCTCGGCACCGTACAGCTTGATGATGTCCATCGTTGCCATCGCCAGACCCGCGCCGTTGACCATACAGCCGATCTCGCCATCCAGCGCGATGTAGTTCAGGTCGTATTTCGACGCTTCCAGTTCCTTGGGGTCTTCCTCGGTCGTGTCGCGCAGCTCGGCAATATCCGGATGGCGGTAGACCGCGTTGCCGTCAAAGCCGACCTTGGCGTCCAGCACCTTCAGGTCGCCGCCGTCGGACACGATCAGCGGGTTGATCTCCAGCATCTCCATATCCTTCTCGATGAAGGCATTGTAGAGCTGGTTCATCAGCTTGACGCATTGCTTGACCTGAGCACCTTGCAGGCCCAGCGAAAAGGCAATGCGGCGGCCGTGATAGGGCTGATAGCCCGTCGCGGGATCGACCGAGAAGGACAGGATTTTCTCGGGCGTGGCTGCGGCCACCTCTTCGATGTCCATGCCGCCTTCGGTCGAGCAAACGAACGAGATGCGGCTGGTCTGACGATCCACCAGAAGGGCCAGATACAGTTCGCGTTCAATCCCCGAACCTGCTTCGATGTAAATTCGGTTGACCTGCTTGCCGACCGGGCCGGTCTGATGGGTGACCAGCGTGCGGCCCAGCATCTTCTTGGCTTCCTCGGCGGCTTCCTCGACCGATTTGGTCAGGCGCACGCCGCCTTTTTCCCCGGCATCGGCTTCCTTGAACGACCCCTTGCCGCGCCCGCCCGCATGAATCTGTGCCTTAACCACCCAAAGGGGGCCGTCCAGTTCACCGGCAGCCGTCTTCGCCTCTTCCGCGCGCAGAACAACGCGGCCATCCGAGACCGGAGCCCCATAGCTGCGAAGAAGGGCTTTGGCCTGATATTCGTGAATGTTCATCGAAATTGTCCCGTCTGACTACGATTACACCGATATAGGCGTGTCTAGGGATCAAGTTTAAAGGGTTTTTTGACGTGTAACGGTTTTTTGTCGAAGATTTTTCATATTTGTGATCACGGGTTTTTGGGGTGTGATCACAAAACTGAACTTGCACGCAAATGATTCGAAATTTGCAGGCAAGCAGGGAAAAACGCATCCAAAAAAGACGTTTGCGCCAACATTACCGACGTTGAGCGCGAAGACCGCAACTTAGCATATTTGCTGAATGACCCAAGCCACCGGTCATGGCCGATGTCAATCGGCGCCGGGATTTGCGAAAGCCATCAAGAACAGGCGCCAGAGATGCAATCACACTTCCGAATTATCAGCTTTCGGCCTGCGCCATATCCACCAGCGGTTTTTCGTTGGTCTGATGCCGCGCTACGAACTTGCTCAGCCTGCGCCGATCCGGGACAACCTTTGCCGTTGCGGTCAATAACCCTTGCGTCTCGGCATCCGGAAAAATGGCCCGGATCTCGTCCAGTGCATCCTGCCCAAGCGTTTTGCGCGCCTCTTCCCCCAACAACAACGTTTCGCTGGGCAAACCGTTCGCGAATACGACTTCGTGGCGCTGGCACAGGAAATGGACGTAAGTGACGCAGTCTGCATTTGTGTCGACGCAGACACCGGGAAGGTCGGTTAGCTTCACCGCCGGAATCAGAATTTCCCGGTCGCCAAACATACGTTCAGCTATTGGGGACCGGGCCATGACGCGGTGCTGTCTTGAAACATGCAGATCGGTTTTGGGATACCCGTCCCCAAGCGCATCGGCATGAATGACGATCGGGCGAAGGTTGGGCTTTGCCTGCAACTCGTTTGCGTGAATTGTCCGGGCATTGATCCAACGTATCGTTTGCGGTCCGTTGTCCAAGGTCAGGACTTCGTCACCGGGTGCAAGATTTTCCACAGGTACAGGCCCGCTTGGGGTTTCGATCAGGGTTCCTGCGGAAAAGCAAACGGTATTGGCTGTCAGATCCACATCGTCGATGTAAACCTCACCAGCGTTTCCGCCGGTTCGCCCGCCCATGACGAAATCCCAGCCATCCTGGCTGGTGGTTATCCATTCGTTACCCGGAATGGAGCCGCTGACGGTGTCGGGACCAAAACTGGCCGTTACGTTTCCAGAGGCATCGACGCTGACTGAAAAATCTGCAGCAGCAGGCGAGCTCATGTCACTGACCGAGGTGGAGCCAATGACCGCGCCGTTCCAACGGATTTCAATCACGTTGCCTGAATAACCAGCTGTTCCCCAGTTAAAGGGGGCAAGGCGAATGGAAAGCCCGGTTGAAACCCCCTGTTCCTCGGTCGAGCTCAGCGATGCCGGGTCGCCAAGATTGAAAGTCAAACCGTCGGATTCGCCATCGCCCCACGGGCCGGGCGCGGTTGTGAAATCCAACGTCATATTGGCGTCAAAATGGTTCACCCGTTCCGATCCGGTGAGGTTGGCGTTGAGGTCCAGCCGGTTTTCCTCACCCTGTCCCGAATAAAAGACAAACTCATTGTCGCCATCGCCAGAATTGGGCGAGTTGAGAACCCCCAGATTGGTACCGTTTGTTCCGTATTCTGTGGCGCCGTTAAGATTGTCGCCGTCGCCGTCGGGATCAAATGTATTGGTGTATGTAAAGGTTCCCAAAACAAACGCTCCTTGTTTCAAGCGAAAATCAAAAAATCACTCGGGACTTGTCCAAAGTCGCCGAGGCTATCTACTGAGATTGTGGCAAAATTCCAGTTTTGATGAGAAAAAAGCTTTAAATTACAAATGTTTACGTAACGTAATGCCTCGAGTTCCAGTTAATATTTTTCTTGCCCGGTCATTCGGTATGAGCAGCAGTAAATCAAAAGCCGACGTGCTGAGGTGGTTCGATGAGTCCTTGCCGGTAAATACCAAACCTGTCGCTCGATGCCGGGCCGAGGCAAAAGCCCTAGGGAACAAGGCCAATGATTTTCTGTTCCGGGCTGATTCATCAAAAAAGAAGCCCCGTCAAAATTCTGACGGGGCTTCGGAATATCAATGCTTGTCACGTGGACCGGCGTCGGTTCACGATAAATCGCTGACCTGTATTATCCCAGCGAGCTGTCGATGCCTTTGCAGGCTTCGATCAGGCCCTTCACGGCGTTGACCGAGTTGTCGAAACCGGCCTGTTCTTCTTCGTTCAGCTTGATGTCAACGACACGCTCGATGCCGCCCGCGCCGATCACGGTGGGTACGCCCACATACATGCCTTCAACGCCCAGTTCACCGTCACAGTAGGCGGCACAGGGCAGAACGCGTTTCTGATCTTTCAGATAGGCTTCAGCCATTTCGATGGCCGAGGTTGCGGGGGCGTAGAAAGCCGAACCGGTTTTCAGCAGGCCAACGATTTCGGCGCCGCCGTCACGGGTGCGCTGCACGATGGCGTCCAGTTTTTCCTGTGTGGTCCAGCCCATCTCGACCAGATCGGGCAGCGGGATGCCCGCAACGGTCGAATAGCGTACCGACGGCACCATGGTGTCGCCGTGACCGCCCAGTACAAAGGCAGTGACGTCGCGCATGGACACGTTGAACTCTTCCGACAGGAAATGCGCGAACCGGCCCGAATCCAGAACGCCAGCCATGCCACAGACCTTGTTGTGTGGCAGGCCCGAGAACTCGCGCAGAGCCCAGACCATCGCGTCCAGCGGGTTGGTGATGCAGATGACAAACGCATCCGGGGCGTTGGCAGCGATGCCTTCGCCGACCGATTTCATCACTTTCAGGTTGATGCCCAGCAGGTCGTCGCGGCTCATCCCCGGTTTGCGGGGCACACCTGCGGTCACGATGCAGACGTCGGCACCAGCGATATCCTCGTAGGACTGGGTGCCTTTCAGCTTGGCGTCAAAGCCTTCGGACGGACCGGATTCGGCGATATCAAGCGCCTTGCCCTCCGGGGTGCCCTCGGCGATGTCGAACAGGACAACGTCACCAAGTTCTTTCATAGCTGCGAGGTGGGCGAGCGTGCCGCCGATCTGACCTGCGCCGATCAGCGCGATCTTGGGTCTGGCCATTTGGAATCTCTCCGGTCGGTTTTGAAATCGCGATTTTGCTAGTCGCTAAAACGGCATTGCGCAAGGGTTCCGCGACGCGGCATGCGACCGCATACCGTTTGCGCCTGTCCGGCCGATTGCGCTAAAGGTCCTGAGAAACCGGGGTTTCGGGGCCGCCGCATGTTCGAATTGGATCTGACGTTTTTTGCTGTGGCGATCCCCGCTGTGATCTTTGCGGGTATCTCCAAGGGCGGCTTCGGCTCGGGCGTGGCCTTTGCCTCGGCCTCGATTCTGGCGCTGATACTTGAACCCGGACAGGCGCTTGCGCTGATGCTGCCGATCCTGATGATCATCGATCTGGCCACACTCCGCCCCTACTGGAAACGCTGGAGCTGGCCCGACGCCCGCCTGCTGATGTTGGGGGCGGTGCCGGGGGTGGCGCTGGGCGCGTGGCTCTATCGTGTAACCGATGCCGACCTGCTGCGCCTGTTGATCGGCGGCATTTCCGTCGGGTTCGTCCTCTGGCATCTGGCGCAATCCCGCGGCTGGATGAAACCTGCCGCGCGCCGCCTGCCAGCAGCCGCGGGCCTGTTCGCCGGGCTGGTTGCCGGTTTTACCAGCTTTGTCAGCCATGCCGGTGGCCCGCCCGCCGCTGTCTACCTCTTGTCACAACGCCTGTCGAAAACCCAGTTTCAGGCGTCCACCGTTCTGGTCTTCTGGGCCGTCAACATCGCCAAGTTCATCCCCTATGCCTATCTGGGCATGTTCACCTGGCACACCGCCCTTGCCGATCTGCTGCTGGCGCCCTTTGCCGTTCTGGGCGCGTGGCTGGGCGTTCGCGCCCACTGGATGATGTCCGAACGCCTGTTTTTCGGCATCGCCTACGTGCTGCTGACACTCACGGGCACCAAACTGATCTGGGATGCGTTGAGCTAGACGTTGGGCGGCAACCCCTCGGCCAGCGCCTCATACCCCTGACCAGAGGCGATCAGGCAGGATGTTCCATCCGGCAAGGTCACAACAATGGTCCAGCTGCCGGTCCCCTCGGATGCAAAAACCTCCATCACCGCACCTTGCCGGGCCATGCCCATGCCCCGGCGTGTCTCGCCATAAGTCTCGGCCAGCCGCTGGATCACATCTGCGCGCGGCGCGCAGTTGCGGGGTTGGGCGTTCAACTGCTGCGCTGCCAGAACCATGATCCCCAATCCCATGGTCATCTTGAAAACTGTATTCTTCATCTCCGGCCCCTTCTTTCATCCGATGCTCAAAAGGGTGCCGCACTCCTTGCGAAATACCGTTAAGGCGGCGTGCGTTGCGCCGCCCGCAGCGTCAAATGCTGCATCGCGGCGATTTTGCGCTTGAACTTTCCGACAAAAAATGCCCCATTCCGCGCAACTTTATTTCTCTGGGAGAAGCCAATGGACCCGCGCCAGCGCCCCTATCGTTCCGTTCTTTACATCCCCGCCTCAAAAGAGCGGGCGCTGGACAAGGCCCGTAACCTGCCGGTCGATGCGATTATTTTCGATCTGGAAGATGCAGTTGCAGCGGACGAAAAGGACAACGCGCGGGAAACCCTCAAGGCTGCACTGGCGACCGGTGGATATGGTGAACGTGTCAGGATCGTGCGAATCAACGGGCTGGACACCGAATGGGGCCGCGCCGATGCCGAGGCCGTGCGGGATATGGACGCCGATGTCGTCTTGCTGCCCAAGGTCAACTCTGCTGCGGATGTGGATGCGCTGGCGGCCATCACCGGCGATCTGCCTATCTGGGCCATGATGGAAACGCCGCGCGGGATGCTCAATGCGGCTGAAATTGCCGCCCATCCACTGATGGCCGGGTTTGTCATGGGAACAAACGATCTTGCCAAGGAACTGCAAACCCGCTTCCGCCCTGATCGTTTGCCGATGATGGCCTCACTTGGCCTGTGCCTTCTGGCCGCCAAGGCCGAAGGGCTGATTATTATCGATGGCGTCTACAATGCCTTCAAGGATGACGAGGGGCTGGCCGCCGAATGCGCGCAGGGCCGCGACATGGGTTTTGATGGCAAAACCCTGATCCACCCGGCCCAGGTCGAGGTCACCAACGCCGCCTATGCCCCCTCGGATGCAGAGATCGATCTGGCCCGCCGTCAGATCACTGCCTTTGAAGAGATCGAGGCGCAGGGGCAGGGGGTTGCCGTTGTCGATGGCAAGATCGTTGAAAACCTGCACGTTGTAACTGCCCGCGAAATTCTGGCAAAAGCAGAGGCGATAGTAGCTTTGCAAGCGGGGTAAGCCAGCAATGGGCTTTGTTTTGTTAATTCTGGGCGTGGCGCTTTGGTGGGCCGCGCATCTGTTCAAACGTGTGATGCCTGAACAGCGTGCCGCAATGGGCAACGCGGGCAAGGGCGTTGTGGCGCTGGCGCTGGTGGCGTCGATCCTACTGATGATTTTCGGCTATCGCATGACCGATTTCATCTACGTCTGGTCGCCGCCGTCCTTTATGATTCACATCAATAACCTGTTGGTTCTGCTTGCGATTTTCATGATGAGCCCCGCCGGAAGCAAAGGTAAACTGCTGAACGGAATGCGCCATCCGATGCTTGCGGGTTTCAAAGCGTGGGCATTTGCGCATTTGCTGGTGAACGGTGATCTGGCCTCGATCGTCCTGTTCGGCGGGTTGCTGGCATGGGCCGTGGTCGAAGTGATCGTGATCAACAGATCTGAACCCGACTGGACCCCGGGAGAGCCCGGAACATATGGCAAGGATGCCATGTTCTTCGGGGCCTCAATCGTGCTGATGGGTATCATCGGCTTTATCCATTGGAAGCTGGGTTATTGGCCCTTTGGCGGTTAAGGAACTGACATCATGGCAAAACTCTATCGGTTGCTAACGGAAGAAGACACCTCGGCCTTCTGCCACAAGGTTTCAGATGCGCTGGCAAAAGGGTGGGAGTTGCACGGCTCTCCTTCGTATGCATTCGACCCGGCCAACAACGTGATGCGCTGCGCGCAGGCGGTTACCAAAGAGGTTAAGGCCGACTACTCACCCGAAATGAAACTGGGACAGCAATAATGGCGAAAACAAATCCGGGCCACTTTTTCGAGGACTACTATGTCGGGCAGGTCCTGCACCATGCGGTGCCGCGCACCGTAACCGATGGCGAGCGTGCGCTTTATCACGCGCTCTATCCGGCGCGCCATGCGCTCTACTCCTCGGACGAGTTCGCCCGGAATTGTGGCCTGCCACAAAGTCCCATCGACGATCTGGCCGCATTCCACGTTGTGTTTGGAAAGACGGTCCCGGATATATCCCTCAACGCAGTCGCCAATCTGGGCTATGCCGAGGGGCGCTGGCTGAAACCGGTTTATCCCGGCGATACGCTTCGGTCCGAATCCGAGGTGATCGGCCTCAAGCAGAATTCCAACGGCAAGACCGGCGTTGTCTGGGTCCGCACCCGGGGTCTGAACCAGCGCGACGAGGTGGTGATCGAATATGTCCGTTGGGTGATGGTGCGCAAATCGAACCTCGACGCCCCCGCGCCGGACACCGTTGTGCCCGAACTGAAAAAAGCGCTGGATCCGCAGGATCTGTTGGTGCCGCAGGGGCTCGATTTCTCGAAGTACAGCTTTGTACAATCCGGAGAGTCGCACCGCTGGGATGATTACAAAACTGAAGAAACGATCGATCACATCGATGGTGTGACCGTAGAAGAGGCCGAGCACATGCTGGCCACCCGTCTCTGGCAGAACACCGCCAAGGTGCATTTCGACCTGACCTTCCGCCCCGATGGTCGCCTGATCTACGGCGGCCACGTCATCTCGATGGCGCGGGCACTGTCTTTCAACGGGTTGGCAAATGCACAGATGATCGTCGGCCTTAACGGTGGCGCCCATGCAAACCCCTGTTTTGCAGGCGACACCATCAAGGCCTGGAGCGAAGTACTGGACAAGGCCGAAACGGATGTGCCGGGCGTCGGAGCAATCCGTTTGCGTCTGGTTGCAACCAAGGGCGGTGACCCGTTTGTGCTGCGCTCGGATGACGGTAAATATAGTCCCGATGTTCTGCTCGATCTGGATTATTGGGCGCTTATGCCCATGTAATAAAGGGCTTTTCAGCCCGTGGCACAGTCATTGTACCACCTGACATTCATGTGATCGCAGACGCCATATTTCATGCTAGTCTGCGATCATGAAAGCTCTGCGTTGCCTTGCTGTGTCCCTATGCCTCGCGCCTCCAGCGGCGGCCTGCGATCTGGCCCTGGCATTGGCAGTGGACGTGTCGGGGTCGGTGGATTCCAATGAGTTCCGAATACAGATGGACGGCCTGGCTGAGGGATTGCGTGATCCGGTTGTCTCCGAGGCTCTGGTTCGGTCAAACGCGCGCCTGATGCTAGTGCAATGGACCGGCGCATCGCGACAACAGATCACCATTCCTTGGACCCATATCGACAGCTTTGACAGGCTCGAAGCTTTCGCACAGCAAGTTGCGCAGGACCCAAGGATCTGGCGAAACTTCTCTACCGCGATAGGAGAAGCCCTTGAAACCACGATACCTGCGTTTGAAGAGGTTCAGGAATGCGACAGGCATCTGATTGATATCTCAGGGGACGGCATTTCAAATGAAGGGATCGAGCCCGCCAAGCTGCGCCAATCCCTGCGCAGTCACGGCATCACGGTGAATGCAATTGCAATTGAAGAAAGTGAGCCAGATCTTACGGCGTATTTCTTCGAAAACGTCATAGTCGGAGAAGGCGCATTTGTTGTTTCAGCGGCGGGTTTCCGGGATTATCCTGAACGTATCCGCAAAAAACTACTGCGTGAGGTCACGCAGCAAACCGCTGGCCTACGCTGAATTTCAGATTCGTGATCACAAGTGCGCCACGTTGATATCGCTCACATAGTTAGCTTGGCCATTGGTTTGTGATCACATGATCATTTTGCGTGATCACATACCTTCGATATCTGTAGACATGCGTCAATTTTCGCTTCTTTTTGCACTTGCAGCGCGTGACAGTGTCGCAAAATGCGGTAAAACGTTCGGTAGCCAACCGGAAAGGAGCCACCATGGCCGATGTGAATCGGGGCAATCGCCCGCTCTCACCACACCTGACGATTTATCGTCCTCAGCTGACCTCGGTCACCTCCATCCTGACCCGGATCACGGGGAACGCGCTGATCGTTGCCGCTCTGCTGATCGTTTGGTGGTTCCTTGCTGCTGCAACTTCACCCGAAGCTTACGCCTTTGCCAATGGGGTCATCACCTCAGTGTTAGGCGATCTGGTCATGGCGCTGTCGCTTTGGGGTATCTGGTATCACACGCTGGCAGGTGTCCGGCATCTGATCTGGGACAACGCCATCGGGCTGGACATCCCCACCGCGTACAAGCTGGGCTGGGCGGTCGTGATCGGATCGTTCATCCTGACCATCCTGACCCTTCTGATTGTCGCATAACGGAGGCGGACGATGCGTTATTTAACAGACCGCAAACGCGCTGTTGGCATGGGCTCGGCCCAGTCCGGGACCGCTCATTTCTGGGCCATGAAGGTCAGCTCGGTGGCTTTGCTGATCCTTGTGCCCTTGTTTGTCTTCACGTTCGGACCCGTTCTGGGACAACCGTATGACGTGATGCTGGATTATTATTCGCGACCATTCCCGGCCATCGTGGCCGCGCTGACCCTGATCGTTGGCTTCAAGCATTTCGCTGACGGGGCGCAGGTGATGATCGAGGATTACGTGCATGGGCTCATGCAGAAGATTCTGATCATTCTGGTGATCTGCTTGTCCTACGCCGCCGCTGCGACTGGCCTGTTCGCCATCGCGCGCATCGCCCTTTAAAGACCGGAGCTGAAAGAAATGGCTGCTTACGAATACGAAACGCACGAATATGACGTGGTCGTGGTCGGCGCCGGTGGTGCGGGTCTGCGGGCCACGCTGGGCATGGCCGAACAGGGATTGCGTACTGCCTGTGTGACCAAGGTTTTTCCAACTCGTTCACATACCGTTGCTGCGCAAGGTGGTATCGCGGCGTCCCTGTCGAACATGGGCCCCGATAACTGGCAGTGGCACATGTACGATACCGTTAAAGGGTCGGACTGGCTGGGTGACACCGATGCGATGGAATACCTCGCCCGCCACGCGCCCAAGGCCGTTTACGAACTGGAACACTATGGCGTTCCTTTTTCGCGCACCGAAGAGGGCAAAATTTATCAGCGTCCCTTTGGCGGCCACACGACCGAGTTTGGCGAAGGCCCTGCCGTTCAGCGCACCTGCGCCGCCGCTGACCGGACTGGCCACGCCATCCTGCACACACTTTATGGCCAATCGCTGAAGAACAACGCCGAATTCTACATCGAGTATTTTGCCATCGACCTGATCATGTCTGACGATGGTCAGTGTCAGGGCGTTGTCTGCTGGAAGCTTGACGACGGCACCATGCATGTCTTCAATGCCAAGATGGTAGTGCTGGCAACCGGCGGCTATGGTCGCGCCTATTTCTCAGCCACCTCGGCCCATACCTGCACCGGTGACGGTGGCGGTATGGTGGCCCGTGCCGGGCTGGCCCTGCAGGACATGGAGTTCGTGCAGTTCCACCCGACCGGCATTTATGGCTCGGGCTGTCTGATCACCGAAGGCGCGAGGGGTGAGGGCGGTTACCTTACCAACTCGGAAGGTGAGCGGTTCATGGAGCGGTACGCGCCCCAGTACAAGGATCTGGCGCCGCGCGACTATGTCTCTCGCTCGATGACGATGGAAATCCGCGAGGGTCGGGGTGTTGGTAAAGATGGTGATCACATACACCTGAACCTCAGCCACCTGCCAGCCGAAGCGCTGCACGAGCGTCTGCCGGGTATTTCGGAATCGGCCAAGATCTTTGCCGGTGTTGATGTCACCAAGGAACCCATCCCGGTTCTGCCTACCGTGCACTACAACATGGGCGGCATTCCCACGAACTATTGGGGTGAGGTTCTGAACCCGGTTGCTGACGATCCGAACGCCGTCGTTCCGGGACTGATGGCCGTGGGCGAGGCGGGTTGCGCATCTGTTCATGGCGCAAACCGCCTGGGTTCAAACTCGTTGATTGACCTTGTGGTCTTTGGCCGGGCGGCCGCCATTCGGGCGGGCAGGGTGGTGGACCCCGAGGCCCCGAACCCGGTGCTGAATCAGGCTTCGGTCGATCAGGCGTTTGACCGTTTTGATGCGATCCGCAATGCCAGCGGTTCGATCCCGACCGCCGACCTGCGGCTTGAAATGCAGAAAACCATGCAAGCGGATGCCGCTGTTTTCCGTACGGCAAAAACAATGGCCGACGGCGTTGAAAAAATGACGGCCATTGCGGCCAAGATGGATGACATCCAGGTTTCCGACCGCAGCCTGATCTGGAACAGCGACCTGATGGAAACGCTTGAGCTGACCAACCTGATGCCGAACGCGCTGGCCACGATCATCGGTGCCGAGGCGCGCAAGGAATCCCGTGGTGCCCACGCACATGAGGACTTCACTGAGCGGGACGATGAGAACTGGCGCGTTCACACGATCAGCCATATCGACGGCAACAAGGTCGACCTCAGCTATCGTCCGGTCATCGTTGACCCGCTGACCACCGAAGACGAAGGCGGCATCAGCCTCAAGAAAATCGCGCCCAAGGCGCGGACCTTCTAAGGAGAGGAACACATGGTACAATTGACCCTCCCGAAGAATTCGCGCATCACGACCGGCAAGACATGGCCTAAACCTGACGGTGCGACCAATGTCCGTAAATTCCAGATTTACCGCTGGAACCCGGATGACGGCCAAAACCCGCGCGTGGATACCTATTTCGTCGACATGGACGATTGCGGGCCAATGGTTCTGGACGCGCTCATTTATATCAAGAACAAGGTCGACGCGACGCTGACCTTCCGCCGCTCCTGCCGTGAAGGCATCTGCGGGTCTTGTGCGATGAATATCGACGGGATCAACACGTTGGCGTGCATTTATGGCATGGATGAAATCAAGGGTGATGTGAAAATCTATCCCCTGCCGCATATGCCGGTGGTCAAGGATCTGATCCCCGATCTGAACCATTTCTATGCTCAGCATGCCTCGATCATGCCGTGGCTGGAAACCAAGACCAACCGCCCGGCGAAAGAGTGGAAGCAGTCGATCGAAGATCGCAAGAAACTGGATGGGCTTTATGAGTGCGTGATGTGCGCCAGCTGCTCGACCTCGTGCCCCAGCTATTGGTGGAACGGCGACCGGTATCTTGGCCCGGCCGCGTTGTTGCATGCCTATCGCTGGATCATCGACTCGCGGGACGAGGCAACGGGTGAGCGTCTGGATCAGCTGGAAGACCCATTCAAGCTCTATCGCTGCCACACCATCATGAACTGCGCCAAGACCTGCCCCAAAGGTCTGAACCCCGCAAAGGCAATTGCCGAAATCAAGAAGATGATGGTGGAACGGACCGTCTGAACAAAAAATGAAAAAGGCACTGGCCGCGTTGCGGCTGGTGCAATGCGTTGTTGCGAAATTGTACGGTGTAGCCGCTTCGCCAACAGCCTAGGCTGATCCTTGGGGAGG
Source organism: Ruegeria sp. CF5 (assembly GCF_056537325.1). Classification (NCBI taxonomy): domain Bacteria; kingdom Pseudomonadati; phylum Pseudomonadota; class Alphaproteobacteria; order Rhodobacterales; family Roseobacteraceae; genus Ruegeria; species Ruegeria sp. CF5. The sequence continues at coordinate 133,347 of NZ_JBQFRI010000007.1, forward strand.
AGTGATCAAACTAAAAAGGTCACCCCAATGGACAAGAGCCGTAATTCAAAAAAAACGGATGCAGCAGAGGCGCTGAAACTGCTGGAGCAGGCATGGGCCTATTACATACCTGAACCGGTTTATCCGGCATCCGAGCATGAACCTGAGCTTTTCGAATATGCAAACGCCGCCTGAAGCTTGGTGCGTTAAAGTCGATTGAATTTATCGAAGGAAATGGGCAAACCAAAAGAATGCCCATTCTTCTTTTGTTACTTGCCGCCGGTGTATTTGCCTACTTCCTGTGGCGCGCGCGGACAACAACTCTGACTCGGGATTGCCGGTGGCGACAACACCGCAAGGAAGGCCGATGGGTTTGTACCTACTGCGGTGCCAAATCAGAAGGTGACGCTCAGCCGACGCAATGTCTGCGAAACAGGTCTTAAATCCACTTACGTGTCAGGGTTTCCTATTCGGGCAGTTTGCGCCAATCTGCGTGAAACTTCCGAAAGGGCAATCATGAGCCACCCACCATCCGACGCCAACGCTCGGCGCGCAATCGCCCCTGTCATCTGTTATCCGAATGATACGCTGCCCAAGCCAGATCTGGAATTGTACAGCAAGGCCCGTGTAGAAGCCGAAAAGGTTTCGGAAACGGTGGTCCCACCGCGTGATGCGCGATGCTTTGAGGTTCCGGCCGGACATTTCTTTCGCATAACTTCAGTAGAAGGCCCGCAGGTCGGTGATCTGAACCTCTGGAATCGTGACGATCTGTTGGAACGCTTCTATTCCGGCAAGACCCGGGCGTTGCACGGTACCCATATATCCACCGGCGAACGTATGTGGTCGAGCTTTCCGTATCTGCGACCGATGGCAACGGTCACAGAAGATACTCTAAGCTGGTATGGCATTGATCAGTATGGCGGTTCGGTTCATGACGTGATTGGAACCCGGTGCGATCCCTATACGGGCAATCTACTTTCCGGATCGCAATACCATCACTGTTGCCACTCCAACCTGACGCGGGCACTGGCGGACCACTTGTCCATTCCGCTAGCCGAAGCTGAACCGCATGTTCACGACGTTCTGAATGTTTTCATGTGCACCGGGTTCACCCGCGACACGGGGCAGTATTTCATGAAAGCCTCACCGGTTCGACCCGGCGATTATCTGGAGTTCTTTGCCGAGATCGACCTTCTTGGCAATCTCAGCGCCTGCCCGGGCGGCGATTGCTCGTCGGAACATTCATCCGATACTGCGGCCTGCTATCCGCTACTAGTGGAAGTGTTTGCGCCGAATAACAGCGCACTGTCAGATTGGATAAGCCCTGCCCGAAACGGGTACGACCGCACGCACGGAGGCTGAGGGCGAATTCGAAGAATCCGGGGGAAGGGAGGTTTCGCCCGGATTCAATTTTATGCAGCGTCAGGAAATGCCGCCTGCAGAGCGATCTCGACCATATCGCCAAAGCTGCTTTCGCGCTCCGACGATGGCAAGGCCGCGCCAGTCAGTAGGTGATCCGAAACAGTCAAAACGGCCAGAGCCCGGCACTTGTGCCGTGCGGCGAGGATATAGAGCTCTGCCGCCTCCATCTCGACTCCGAGAATTCCGTGGCGCACCATCTGTTCATTCAGGTCGGGGCGTTCGTCATAGAAAACATCCGAGGAATAGATGCCGCCGATGTGGGTTGGCGTGCCTTTCGCCTGTGCGGCCTTCGCGGCGGCCTGCAACAGCCCCCAATCTGCACAGGGGGCGAAATTCAGCTCTTTCATGATGCCATGCGACGGCGTGCTGAGTGTGGTGGACGTCATCGCAAGAATGACATCACGCACATCAATGCTTTCCTGCATTCCCCCGCATGAACCAATTCGGATCAGGGTTTTTGCGCCAAAGTCGCGGATCAGTTCATTCACGTAAATGGACAGCGACGGCATTCCCATTCCGCTGCCCTGAATGGTGACCGGAAATCCCTTCCAGGTTCCGGTAAATCCCAACATTCCGCGGACGTTGTTAATTTGCCGGACGTCGGTCAAAAAAGTCTCGGCCGCCCATTTGGCCCGATATGGATCACCTGGCAGCAATACAGTTTCTGCGATGTCGCCTTTTTCTGCGCCTATGTGAATGGTCATCTTCGCCGCCTCGATCAGATTTCCAGATCAGATATGTCGGCCCCGGCTTTCAGCGCATCATGCACCCATTGCGGTTTGCGACCGCGCCCAGACCATGTCTGGTCGGAATTGGCTGGATTGCGGTATTTGGCCTTTGCCTTTGCACCTTTTGCCGAACGGCGCGCATCCCCAGACAATTCCGCAAGCGAAAAGCCATACTCTGCTGCTGCCTTTTCGGCAGCCTCAAGCGCCTCACGGCGTTCGCGTACTTCTGCCTCTTTCAAAGCATCGTCTATATTGCCCCGCAATTCGGTCAATTCCTTGCGGGTCATTTTACTCAGATCGATTCCCATCATTATCTCCGTAGGGCGAAAGCCAATTAGGTGGCCAATTTTTTGGCCACCGTAATTACATACATCGCCATTATCCATCCCTCAATTATTTGAGAAGGACGTCGGAGTTATTCAGCGGCAATATCCTTGGGATCGGCCAGCGTTATGATGTCGCCCATTATCGAATTCAATTCGAAATTCTTCGGCGTATAGATTTTGGCTACACCCATTTCGCGCAGTCTTTCTGCATCATCATCGGGAATAATGCCGCCAACCACCACTGGAAGTTCCCCAAGCCCCGCTTCGCGCAGGCGCACCATCACGTCCTCAACCAGCGGAAGGTGGCTGCCGGACAGGATCGAAAGACCGATCACATGGGCTTGTTCCTCTGCGGCCGCCTTGACGATTTCCTCGGGCGTCAGACGGATGCCTTCATAGCTGATGTCCATCCCGCAATCCCGCGCGCGGAACGCGATCTGTTCGGCGCCGTTCGAATGGCCATCCAGCCCTGGCTTGCCGACTAGGAATTTCAGGCGGCGACCCAACTGATCGCTGACGGCATCCACTGCGGCACGCAGATCGTCCAGTCCTTCGGTCTTGTTGGAAACCGATCCCGATACACCGGTCGGGCCACGATAGGTGCCATAGGCTTTGCGCATTTCCTCGGCCCATTCGCCTGTGGTTACACCAGCTTTGGCGGCTGAGATCGATGGTTCCATAATGTTGGTGCCGGCTTTTGCCGCCTCGCGCAGTGCGGCCAGCGCAGCCTCGACCGCCAGACTGTCGCGTGAGGACTTCCAATCATTGAGGCGATTGATCTGCTCCTGCTCGACTGCCGGATCGACAACCATGATGCCGCCATCCTCGGTCTGAAGGGGCGAGCTTTCGCCTTCGATCCACTTGTTCACACCGACGACAACCGTTTCGTTCCGCTCGATGCGGTTCAGGCGTTCAGCATTCGAATCAACAAGACGGGATTTCATGTATTCGATCGAAGCAACCGCGCCGCCCATGGATTCAAGATTGGCCAGTTCGGCCCGCGCGCCGTTTTTCAGCTCTTCGACCTTGGCATCGACAACCTGATTGCCGTCAAACAGATCGCCATATTCCAGCAGGTCGGTTTCATAGGCCAAAATCTGCTGCATCCGCATCGACCATTGCTGATCCCATGGGCGCGGCAGACCCAGCGCTTCGTTCCAGGCCGGCAGCTGCACTGCCCGTGCGCGGGCCTTTTTGGAAAGCGTCACCGCTAGCATCTCGATCAGGATGCGATAAACGTTGTTTTCGGGTTGCTGTTCGGTCAGGCCCAGCGAGTTCACCTGTACCCCATAACGGAATCGGCGGAATTTGGGGTCCGTCACGTTGTAACGCTGTTCAAGGATTTCGTCCCAAAGGTCGACAAAGGCGCGCATTTTGCACATTTCAGTGACAAAGCGGATGCCCGCATTCACAAAAAATGAGATGCGACCGCAAAGGGCCGGGAAATCTTCGGCTGGTACGCGTGGGCGCAATTCGTCCAAAACCGCAATCGCAGTGGCCAACGCATAGGCCAGTTCCTGCTCGGGCGTCGCACCCGCTTCCTGCAGGTGATACGAACACACGTTCATCGGGTTCCATTTGGGGACGTTGGTGTAACAGTACTCGGCCACATCAGCGATCATCTTGAGGGATGGCTTGGGCGGGCAGACATAAGTTCCGCGGCTCAGGTATTCTTTGATCAGATCGTTCTGAACCGTACCCTGCAGGCTGGAGACATCCGCACCCTGTTCTTCGGCAACGGCGATATACAGGGCCAAAAGCCACGGCGCCGTTGCGTTGATGGTCATTGAGGTATTCATCTGCTCAAGCGGGATCTGATCGAACAGAACACGCATGTCACCCAGATGGCAGATGGGGACGCCCACCTTTCCCACTTCGCCGCGCGCCAGAGTGTGATCGCTGTCGTACCCGGTCTGGGTGGGCAGATCGAAGGCCACGGAAAGGCCGGTCTGACCTTTCGCCAGATTGGACCGGTAAAGCTGGTTCGAGGCTTTGGCGGTGGAGTGACCCGCATAAGTCCGGATGAGCCAGGGGCGATCTTTCTGCGTCTGCGTCATGACAAGGGCCTCGTGCTTGAGTGGGCAATAATATTTCACTGTAGCGTTCTAAATCGCAATTTTTGGGATATGTCAATTCGCTGCGTTGCGGCATCCACAGGTTTCTTCAGATTGTTCCCGCTGGCGATTGGTGGCAGGGTGCAGCTATGTGGCAAACCGTAGAAGTTCCGATTTGGCTGTTTGTGTTGATCGTCGTGTTTGCTGCGGTCACATTCGCCTCGCATTTTCTTTTTCCATCCGTTCGTTGGTTTTTTCGGCGTCGTTTGGAACGGGCAGTCGCAAGGCTGAATCAACGGCTGCAGCGCCCGATACAACCGTTCAAGCTGGCGCGACGTCACGATATGATTCAGCGCCTGATCTACGATCCTCAGGTCGGTAAGGCGGTTCAGGAACATGCGCGCGAAACTGGTATCCCCGAGGCGGTCGCGTCGGAACAGGCTCGCAGGTATGCGCGGGAAATCGTGCCGTCGTTCTCGGCCTTTACCTATTTCAGCTTTGCCATCCGGCTCGCGCGCTGGCTGAGTAATGCCTTTTATCACGTTCGGCTGAGTTACGAGGACGAAAAGGCGCTGAAGGACATTGATAGTGATGCAACGGTTGTGTTCGTCATGAATCACCGCAGCAACATGGATTATGTTCTGGTCACCTATCTGGCTGCACAACATTCGGCACTGTCTTATGCGGTGGGGGAATGGGCGCGTGTCTGGCCGCTTAGCCGTCTTATCCGGGCGATGGGAGCGTATTTCATTCGCAGGAAATCCGGAAGTGAGCTCTATCGCCAGGTTCTGGCCTGTTACGTACGGCATGCGACCGAGGCCGGTGTGACGCAAGCCATGTTTCCCGAAGGCGGGCTGAGTCTGACCGGCGGCCTTGGGCGACCGAAGCTCGGGTTGTTGAAGTATATTCTTGACGGTACCAGCATCGATGGAAAAGACGTCGTTTTTGTTCCTGTCGCGCTGAACTATGACCGGGTTCTCGAGGATACGATACTTACCCGCGCGGCGCTGGGCAGCGAAAGGCGCTTCCGGGCAAGAATCGGGGTCATCACGCGATGGTTTCTCAAGCAGATCTGGTTGCGCCTGATCGGGCGCTACCGCGGATTTGGTCTGGCTTCGGTGCGGTATGGTACTCCGATTTCTTTACGCACCTTCAGAAAGGGTACGGAGCGGGATTTGATGACCGATCTGGCGCGCGAGCTGATGGCAAGGATTGGCGCTGCCATCCCGCCAGTTCCGGCACCTGCCGCGTGTCGGCTTGTTCGCGAGAACGGGTCTATGCCGGAGGAGGTCGTGAAAGAACGGATCTGCAAAATTCTTGAGCGAAATGGCGGCCAGCCCCAAAGCTGTATTGAAGATACAAATGCGGCCATTGAGCAGCTTGTGGAGCGGAGAGTCCTTTGCCGTGCAGAGGGCCTGTTATTGCCTTCGATCGAGCGGCTGGACCTGATGGAGTATTACGCCGCATCGGCCCCGGTCGTTGACGATATCTCGGATGCTGCGAGTGCAAAGGAGATTTCTGCATCCGCTGGGTCATAAAATTACAAAACTACGCCCAAAAACTATTGCATTGTTTCTTTGAGGCTAATATTTCCTCCTTTGAGGTTCGCGATTCTGCGTCGCGGCAACGGAATTGAACAAAGGAGGCCACCATGGCTTTGGACACGGACAGCGGTATCGCGTCATACGAGGCACCCGAAAAAGACCTCTATGAGATGGGAGAGATCCCTCCGATGGGCTACGTGCCCAAACAGATGTATGCCTGGGCCATCCGCAAGGAGCGCCATGGTGAGCCGAACACGGCCATGCAGCTTGAAGTGGTCGACGTCCCAAAGCTCGACAGTCACGAAGTGCTGGTTCTCGTGATGGCGGCGGGTGTGAACTACAACGGCGTTTGGGCATCGTTGGGCACGCCGATCAGCCCGTTTGATGGTCACAAGGCACCCTATCATATCGCGGGGTCGGATGCGTCGGGCATCGTTTGGGCTGTTGGTGAAAAGGTCACTCGCTGGAAAGTCGGCGATGAGGTCGTGATCCACTGTAATCAGGATGACGGTGACGACGAACATTGTAACGGTGGCGACCCGATGTATTCGGATTCGCAGCGCATCTGGGGTTATGAGACGCCCGACGGCTCGTTCGCGCAGTTCACCAATGTTCAGGCACAGCAGCTGATGCCGCGTCCGAAACACCTGACCTGGGAAGAAAGCGCCTGCTACACTCTGACTCTGGCAACCGCCTACCGGATGCTGTTCGGACACGAGCCGCATGACCTGAAGCCGGGCCAGAACGTTCTGGTCTGGGGCGCGTCGGGCGGTCTGGGCTCATACGCGATCCAGCTGATCAATACGGCGGGTGCGAATGCGATCGGCGTGATCTCGGACGAAAGCAAGCGCGACTTTGTCATGGGGCTGGGCGCCAAGGGAGTTCTGAACCGCAAGGACTTCAACTGTTGGGGTCAGCTGCCGACCGTAAACACACCGGAATATGCCGAGTGGTTCAAAGAGGCCCGCAAGTTCGGCAAAGCCATTTGGGACATCACCGGCAAGGGCGTGAACGTTGACATGGTGTTCGAGCATCCGGGCGAAAGCACTTTCCCGGTTTCCACCTTTGTTGTGAAAAAGGGCGGCATGGTTGTGATCTGCGCCGGTACCACCGGTTACAACCTGACCTTCGACGTGCGTTACATGTGGATGCATCAAAAGCGCTTGCAGGGTTCGCACTTTGCACATCTCAAGCAGGCGGCAGCGGCCAACAAGCTGATGGTCGAACGGCGTCTTGATCCGTGCATGTCCGAAGTGTTCACCTGGGCCGATCTGCCCGAGGCACATATGAAAATGCGCCGGAACGAACATAAACCTGGCAACATGTCTGTTCTCGTTCAGGCACCGCGCACTGGTCTGCGTACGCTGGAAGAAGTTCTCGAAGCGAAAGACTGATCGCGCAAAAAACACGACTGGAAAGCCCGCGAATCGCTTCGGTGAGTCGCGGGCTCTTTCATTGTGAAACCAGCCTCAGGAGTTTCAGTCTGTTACAATTCTGCGTCTCGCTATTTTTGGGGAGTAGAAACCGGTGAATATTCGCACCAGTGCCATACATGCTATGGTTGTGTTAACCTTTCGTTAACTCTTTCGGAGAGACCCTGATGGCGCAAAATGAGTGGATACTGGACGTACTGTCGGATCTCAGAACTTTCGCCGCCGCGAATGGGATGAGTACGCTTGCCGAACAGCTTGATGACACCAAGCTGATCGCCGCAACCGAGATCGCGTCCCAACAAGATGAGGCACGGGCGCCAGTTTATGGGAACGAAAGTCGAATTGAGCCAGGTCCTGGGAGATTTGGAAGACACCAACTCGCTTGAAGACTTAGAGCGAATAGCGATTTCCATCAGGGACAGGCTTGGTGTTGCCCATATCATCTATCACTGGGTAGACAGCGCCGGCGATCAATATGGGTGTACCACCTATCCGGATGCCTGGGCTGAACGGTACCTGGAAAGAAATTACCACAGAATCGATCCCGTAATTCTGGGGTGCTTTCAAAGGTTCCAGCCGGTTGACTGGAAAACGCTGGATTGGTCGGGCAAAATCGCCAAGGCGTTCTTGCAGGATGCGCTGAGTCACGGGATTGGGAATCAGGGCTATTCAATTCCCATCAGAGGGCCGAACGGTCAGTTTGCTCTGTTTACCGCCAACCATAGCTGTGATGACGAAACCTGGCAGGGTTTTATGAAGACCTATGGCCATGACCTGATTCTGATTGCACATTTTTTTAACAAGAAAGCGCTTGAATTCGAAAGCGACCGGACACCTGAAACGTCTTGCTCATTGTCTCCGCGGGAAGTCGATGCAATGACCTTGCTTGCGCTGGGATACAGCCGTGCACAAGTCGCGCATTCATTATCGATTTCCGAGCATACGTTGAGGGTTTACATCGAAAGCGCGCGCTTCAAGCTTGGGGCGCTTAACACCACCCACGCCATTGCAACGGCAATGAGCAGAGGCTTAATAGTGGTTTAACGGGCGTTCGGTAGTCACACGGTAAATTAACCACAGGTTTGTACCCCCTTTGTTCCAGACATGGACGACAAGGGGAACAAGTCATGCTGCGTTATGTGTATGCCGATGAATTATTCAAATATCCGAAACTTGCTGAAGGGATGTTTCAGGATCGCGCAGATCAGTTCAAGACTCGGCTGGGGTGGGACGTTCAGATCAACGAAAAGGGTGAAGAGCGGGATGAATACGACGACCTGAACCCTCTTTATGTGATCTGGGAAGAAGAAGATGGCAGTCATGGCGGTTCGATGCGAATACTGCCGACAACGGGCCCGGTCATGGTCAATGATGTGTTCGGTCACCTGACCGGGGGCAAACCTGTTCGCAGCCCGCTGATCTGGGAGGTGACGCGGTTCTGCCTGTCCCGCAAGGCCAGCGCCCGGACCGCGGGCGCAATCATGCTGAGTGGGGGCGAGGTCATGGAAGGTTTCGGGCTGACCCACATCGCCGGGGTATTTGACGCACGTATGGTTCGCATCTATCGGCTGATCGGCTCGTCCCCGGTTATTCTGGGTTCGGAAGGTGAAGGCCGGGATCAGATTTCCGTTGGCCTATGGCCGTATTCCCCGGCAGATTGCGCGCGAGTGGCTGAAAGGGCGGGTATCCCCAGGGAATTGTCACGCATGTGGTTCAACGCGGCTTTCGGGAAGATGGCCAAACCCCGGTTCGCCCTTTCCGCCTGATGCCCGCGAATTCCTTATTCCGCATCTGGTGATGGGTCGCGCGGCCCTGTAGGGTCGCGCCATGTCCTTGTCGAATGTGACCTTTTCCGAAGATCAGGCGACCGCCTATGACAGCATCGCCGAGATGCTGAAAACAGCTGGAATCGACCTTGAAGACGACGCCCTGCTGCGGCCACCGGGCGGCGGGAAATCCGGGGTTATGGCGGTAATCGGTAAAGCAGGCTCCGGAAAAACGCTGCTGCTTGCCGAGCTTTACAAGGCACTCGCCGAGGCGGGTGTAAATGTTGTGTCCGGCGATTACGAAAGCCGCAAGTCCAAGGACAAACGCAGCCTTGCCATTCTGGCCCCAACGAACAAGGCGGCCAGTGTTTTGCGATTGCGCGGGGTCCCGGCGACCACGATCCACCGCATTCTCTATACGCCCGTATATGACCCTGAATATGAGCGGATTGCGGAATGGCTTGCTGGCAACGGGGACCGCCCCGAGATCGAGGGCCTGACGGATGAGGCACTGGATCGAGCGGCTGCCTTTTACGAGAAAAACAAGTCGATCCCCGGGGCTCTGGCCGCAGCAGGTTTGCGGGGGTCGGATTTCATAACCGGTTGGAAACGCAGGGACGAACCGTTGGACATCGGATTCGTGGACGAGGCGTCGATGTTGGACGATCGGCAGTTCGAGGACCTGCAGGAGATCTTTCCGACGCTTCTGATGTTTGGCGATCCGGCACAGCTGGCGCCTGTCAATCAGTCCGGATCGATGGTCTTTGACGGGTTGGCAGAGCCGCGAAAGTTGACCCTGCACCGCGTCCACCGACAGGACGCGGACAATCCGATTTTGGACCTTGCGCATGCTTTGGCCGACCCGGTGATGGGGTTTGAAGAATTCGAGCACCTGATTGAACAGACCTCGCGCAAGGATGATCGCGTGATCTGGGGCCAGCGGGTCGAGGTCGATTTGATGGCCCGCAGCCCGGTTCTGGTCTGGCGCAACGCAACACGGATACGATTGATAAACGCGTTCCGGCATGTTCACGGTGCGCCTGAAACGGAATTGCTGGAAGGCGAGCCGCTGATTTGCGACGGAATTGAACTGCCGCTGAAGCACCGCAAAAAACGCCTCGACCTCGAAGCGCGCGGGCTTATCAAAGGCGCACAGGTCATCTATCTGGGGCCGGGACGGAAACCGGGGTTTTCCCGGCTGCATGTTATCGGCGCCGAGGACCCGCAGGTCAGTGCCGCATCCATCGTCAAAATCGAAAAGCCGGACGAGGAAGAGCCGTTCATCCCCTACGCCGCGCGCATGGGGGCCACATTCCTGCACGGCGCGGCGGTCACGATTCACAAGGCGCAGGGATCGCAATGGAACACGGTACAGGTCTTTGCCCCGGATATCTATGCGGCCGCCAGAATGGGCCGGACCGAGGCCGGACAGCCCTTGTGGAAACGTCTGGCCTATGTCGCGATAACCCGCGCTCAGGAACGCCTGATCTGGGTCGTGCGCAATCGTTTGGCCAAACCAACACACGAACTGCGTGTGGATGATCTGCGGCAGGTTCCGGCTGCATCCCTGACACTGGAGGCGGAAGAAACATGAGTTCAATCATCGTGACCGGTGCAAGCTCGGGCATAGGCCGGGCCACTGCCGAGCTGTTTCTGGAACAGGGATGGACTGTGGGCCTTTTGGCGCGCAGCGGTGGCGTTCTGTCGGAGATGGCTGACCAATACGAAAACGCTGTTCCGCTGACTGCGGACGTGACGGACCCGCAGGCAGTCGACGCCGCCTTTCTGTCATTTGCACAAAAGGCCGGGCGGCTGGATGTGCTGTTCAACAATGCCGGTGTGTTTACCCCAGCAGGAAAGATTGACGAAATCGCGCTGGAGGATTGGTATCAGACAGTCAACGTTAATCTGAATGGCATGTTCCTGTGCGCGCGGGCAGCTTTCAGCACCATGCGCAGCCAGTCTCCGCAAGGGGGGCGTATCATCAACAACGGATCCATCGCGGCACATGTGCCGCGCCCGAACTCGGTCCACTATACGGCAACCAAACACGCGATCACCGGCCTGACCCGTAGCCTTTCTCTGGACGGGCGTGATCTGAACATCGCGTGTGGTCAGATCGACATCGGCAACGCGAGAACGCCCATGGTGCAGGGGTTGGTCGATGCGGCGATAACACAAGGGCAGCAGCCCGACCCGACCATGGCTGTCGAAGACGCGGCCCGTTCCGTTCTACACATGGCGACGCTGCCGCCCGAGGCGAACGTACAGTTCATGACCGTGATGGCGACAACAATGCCGTATATCGGGCGCGGCTGACGATCAGTTCTCGCGCAGCAGACGGAATGCCGTGGACGCGCTCCAGCCTGCGGCAATGGCAATCGCCAGAGACATCAGGCCATAAACCATCGGGTTTTGCCGTGACAGGTTGTAAAGAAAACGTTCCAGTCCGACCTTGCGCACATCGATTGCGGTTTCCAGCTGTGAAATGACCTCTCCCCCGCGCGTCAGGAAAATCCGGGCGACGTACTCGCCCTCGGTCAGATCCGCAGGCATCTCGATTGAGGTGCGAAACAAGGTCTGCTGATCCACGGCCACCGTGTCTTCGCGAATGGAATACAGGTGCTCCTTTTCACGGATGCGAACGACCGCATCAGCAAATGACTGTGCTTCGCGGATATGCATAGCAGCCCCAACCGAGCGAATGGCCCGCTCGATGGAAATGCGATACCGCAGGTCTTCGGTATCGGTAAGCACCTGATCGAACGGTGCACTGGTTGCGACTGCGTAAAAACTGGGGGCCGAGTCCACCAACACGCTGTCCACATTCACCCAGATACCGAATTTCTTTTCCTTGCGGCGCACCATCACCGGTTCGGATGGGCCGGACACTGCAACGACCACTTCCAGCGGTGGGCCCGATGGAATTGGGGCTTCACGTTTGACTGCACCAAAGATCAGGATATCGGAGCCGTCGAAATTGGCGGTAATGGCAACACGGTCCTGACTGAGGCCAAGAACAACCTGTTCCCCGTCAGCAAGAGCAGAGGAACACAACAGACAGAAAACAGCGATCAGACGCAACATCTCAGTGCCCTCCGTCCGTGCCAAGTGAATACAGCTCCGACGGCTGAAGAAGCAGTTCCAAAGCCAGCTTGCCGCAGACGGCCAGAACCATGAGGGCAAGCAAAATGCGCAACTGCTCGGCTTTCATGCGCGCTCCGATCTGGGTACCGATCTGGGCTCCGATCACCCCGCCCACCAGCAGCAGAACGGCCAGCATCACATCAACCGTATAGTTGGTGGTCGCGTGCAGCATCGTGGTGAATGCGGTAACAAAGATGATTTGGAACAGCGACGTTCCCACCACGACCTTGGTCGGCATCCCCAGAATGTAGATCATCGCCGGAACCATGATGAATCCGCCGCCGACGCCCATAATTGCGGACAACACGCCAACGCAAAGGCCGACGACCAGCGGTGGGATGACCGAAATATACAGGCCAGATGTCCGAAACCGCATCTTGAGGGGCATCGCATGAACCCATCCGCGCTGACGGCGTTTAGGCGGCGGCGCTCCATCGGCCTTGCGCAGCTTGCGGATGGCGTTGAGGCTTTCGATGAACATCAGCCCACCGATGACCCCCAGAAACACCACATAGCAAAGCTTTACCAGCAGATCGACCTGACCGAGGCTTTTGAGATAGTTGAACACCACCACGCCAAGCGCCGCGCCGATTAATCCGCCTATCAGCAATACCGTCCCCATCCTGAGGTCCACGGTCTTTCGTCGGAAATGGGCCAGAACGCCCGAAAATGATGAGGCGACGATTTGGTTCGCTTCGGTGGCAACCGCGACGGCTGGAGGAATCCCGATAAAGAACAGCAGCGGTGTCATCAGAAACCCGCCCCCGACTCCAAACATTCCGGAAAGGATGCCCACCAGACCACCAAGGCCCAAAAGCAGGAACGCGTTAACTGATACTTCGGCTATCGGTAAATAGATCTGCATGGTGACTTCTAGTCCAGCCTGGATAAGTTGTGCAATGCGGCAGGTTTTACGCACTCACCGGCATCGAGTGATCGTGTGCAGCCCATGGGTGACAGTTCCGTGTCATTTCCCACCGCACGTGGAGAGTTTTGACTGCCGGTAGGATCAATCCCACCCTGTTCGGTGACTGAATAAAGCTCGACCGGTTCAAGCAGCAGTTCAAAGGCGATTTTGCCCGAAACCGACATTACAAGAAGGGCCAGCAGAACGCGCAATTGCTCGGCTTTCAGGCGCGCGCCGATCTGTGTGCCCAACTGTGCCCCCACGACGCCGCCCAGAATCAACAGAAGGGCAAGCATCAGATCGACACTGAAATTGGTTGAAGCATGCACCATCGTCGTGAACCCGGCCACAAAGATGATCTGAAACAGGGACGTTCCGATCACAACCTTGGTCGGCATCCCAAGAACGTAGATCATGGCAGGCACCATGATGAAACCACCGCCAACCCCCATGATTGCCGACAGAATGCCCACGCCGAACCCAACCAATGCAGGTGGAATGACGGAAATATAAAGGCTTGAGCCGCGAAATCGCATCTTGAATGGCAGCGCATGAACCCATGTTCGCTGACGGCGTTTATAAGGTGCCGCGCCTCCGGCTTGTTTAGACCTCCGGATTGCGTTCACACTTTCGACGAACATCAGGCTGCCGATGACGCCAAGAAACACCACGTAACAAAGTTGAACGGCCAGATCGACCTGCCCGAGCTGCTTGAGAAAGTTAAAAAGAACCATCCCCAACGCCGCACCGAAAAGCCCGCCAACAAGCAGAACAAGCCCCATCTTCAAATCGACGGTTCTTCTTTTGAGATGGGCCAGAAGCCCCGAGAAAGAGGATGCGACAACCTGATTTGCAGATGTTGCGACTGCAACCGTTGGCGGAATGCCGATAAGAAACAGCAAAGGCGTGATCAGAAACCCGCCCCCCACTCCGAACATCCCGGAAAGCACTCCGACGGCTGCACCGATGCCCAGTAACAATAGGGGATTCACCGAGACCTCGGCGATAGGGAGGTAGACATGCATACCCCCTTAGAGCGGTTGCGGCACGCAAAATCAACTCTGCATGCCGCTATGCAGCGAACAGGACCGAAGAACGGTCCTGAACTGGCCCTATCAGCGTTCTTTTACGTATGGTTCGCCACCCGCGCGCGGCGGGATGGCCTTGCCGACAAACCCGGCAAGAATCACGACCGTCAGGATATAGGGCAGGGCGTCCATAAGCTGAACCGGGATGACGACACCACCCAGATCGATGTTCTGGAACCGCAGGGCTATGGCCTGCAACAGGCCGAACAGCAGGCAGGCCCCCATGGCGTGCCAGGGTCGCCATTTGGCGAAGATCAGCGCCGCCAGCGCAATGAAGCCGCGCCCCGCCGTCATGTCCTTTACAAAGCCAGCCTGCAGAGCTGTCGCCAGATAGGCCCCCGCAATGCCGCAAAGAACACCACAGATTGCCACAGCCGCATACCGCAAGCCCACCACTGACACGCCGGCCGTGTCGACCGCCGCAGGGTTTTCACCCACCGCACGCAGACGAAGTCCGAAACGGGTGCGGTACAGAATCCACCAGGTTGCGGGCACCGCCAGAAAGGCAAAATAGACCAGAATGGAATGACCTGAGAGCAATTCGGAATAAATCTGGTGCAAAACGTTGGTTTCGGACATCAGTGCCGAAACCGGACGTCCTGCAAGCTCTGCGTCTTCCGGACCGATTGCCAACGGGAATTCAGCGCTCTCAAAGCGCCCTTCGCCGATCAGCGAAGGAGTACGTCCTCCCTGTTGAAACCAGTCCTGCGCGACAAGCACGGTCATACCGGCGGCAAGGAAATTGATCGCCACGCCTGAGATCAGTTGGTTGCCGCGGAAAGTGATCGAAGCCAGGCCGTGCAGCCCTGCAAGAACCAGCGAAGACGCGATACCCGCCAGCAACCCCAGCCAGACCGAACCGGTTACGGCCGCGACAGCGGCGGAAAAGAACGCGGCCATCAGCATCTTGCCTTCCAGGCCGATGTCAAAGATGCCCGCCCGCTCGGAGTATAGCCCCGCAAGACAGGCCAGCAGCAAAGGTGTCGCCAAGCGAACGGTCGAATCGAGGACCTGAATGAGTGTCAGAAAATCCATCAGGCCGATCCTTTCCGCAATCCAAGGAACAGCTTTTCAAGCGGCATCCGCACCATATTGTCCAATGCCCCGGTGAACAGGATCACCAGTGCCTGAATCACCACGATCAGTTCGCGGGGGATTGAAGTCCACAGCGCCAGCTCTGCCCCCCCCTGATAGAGAAAGCCGAACAGGATCGCGGCAAGGAATACGCCAAAGGGATGCGACCGGCCCATCAGCGCCACTGCGATACCGATAAAGCCCGCACCTTCGGTCGAATTCAGAACCAGCCGCTCTGCCTCGCCCATCACGTTGTTGGTTGCCATCAGACCAGCCAAAGCACCTGAAATCAGCATGGCGACAATAGTGATGCGAACAGGCGATATACCGGCGTAGATGGCCCCGGTTTCCGAATGGCCATAGGCCCGGATTTCGTAACCCAGGCGGGTGCGCCAGATCAGGGCCCAGACCACAACGCAGGCAAGGATTGCCACAAAGAACGAGATGTTGGCAGGCGCGCCGCGGAACACCACGTTTTCGGCGGTCGAGAACATCGACTGGAAGGTTGGCAGATGCGTTGCCTCAGGGAAACGGGCGGTCGCCGGGTCCATCGACCCTTGCGGACGCATGACGTTGACCAGCATATAGTTGAGGAACGCCGCAGCGATGAAATTGAACATGATCGTGGTGATCACGATATGGCTGCCGCGCTTGGCCTGCAGATAGGCCGGAATTGCCGCCCACGCCGCTCCAAAGATCATCGATGCCGCACAGGCCCCGAGCAAAGCGATGGACCAGTGTGGCCATGGCACGTGCAAGCAAACAAGCGCCACGCCCAGCCCGCCAAGCATCGCCTGACCTTCGCCACCGATATTGAACAGGCGCGCATGGAATGCGACGGCTACGGCCAGACCGGTGAAAATGAAATTGGTGGCATAATACAGCGTATAGCCCCAGCCATAGGTAGACCCCAGCGCACCGGTAACCATTAGGTTCACAGCCTCGACCGGGTTTTCACCGATGGCAAGGATGACAAGGGCGGATAGGATCGCTGCCAGTATCAGACTGATCACCGGGATCAGAACCACGTCGGCCCATTTAGGCATTTTGTCCATGTTACGCGGCCTCCCCCGCAACACCGGCCATCAACAGGCCCAGTTCTTTTTCATCTGTTTCATTTGGCAGACGTTCGCCCATGATATGTCCGTCAAACATCACCGCGATCCGGTCCGAGAGCGAGAAAATTTCCTCCAGTTCGACCGAGACCAGAAGGATGGCCTTGCCCTGATCACGCAGTGCGACAATCTGTTTGTGGATGAATTCGATCGCGCCGATATCAACGCCACGCGTGGGTTGGCCGACCAGCAGCAGGTCCGGATTACGCTCGATCTCGCGTGCGACGACGATTTTCTGCTGGTTCCCGCCCGAGAAATTCTTGGCTGCCAGCCAGCCATCGGGTG
This sequence comes from Ruegeria sp. CF5, assembly GCF_056537325.1. Classification (NCBI taxonomy): domain Bacteria; kingdom Pseudomonadati; phylum Pseudomonadota; class Alphaproteobacteria; order Rhodobacterales; family Roseobacteraceae; genus Ruegeria; species Ruegeria sp. CF5. The sequence goes on from NZ_JBQFRI010000007.1 coordinate 150,215, forward strand.
GGCGCACGTCGAACTTCTCGATCTTGCGTTCGGTGTCGGCCCGCAGGGCGGCGTTGTCCATGAAGATGCCACGCTGATAAGCCGGATCGCGATGGTACCCGAAGGCCACGTTTTCCCAGGCGTGAAAGTCCATGATCAGACCCTCGCGCTGCCGGTCTTCGGGCACGTGTGCGATATGCTGGGCGCGGCGCGCCTGCCCATCCGAACCCGGACCGCTCAGCGCCAGAGGGGAGCCGTTCAGTTTGATCGTGCCACTTCCAGCGCGCATACCGCCCAGAACTTCCAGTAGCTCAGACTGGCCGTTTCCGGCGACACCGGCGATGCCGACGATCTCGCCCGCGCGAACAGTCAGGTTGATGCCCTTGACCCGTGCGACACCAGCCTCGTCGCTGACGTGCAGATTCTCGATTTCCAGAATTGGCTTGCCCGGTTGAGCCGGAACCTTGTCGACCTGCAACAGAACCTTGCGGCCCACCATCAGTTCGGCCAATTCCTCGGGGTTGGTTTCCGCTGTCTTGACCGTCGCCGTCATCTGGCCGCGGCGCATCACCGAAACCGTATCGGTGGCTTCCATGATCTCGCGCAGCTTGTGGGTGATCAGGATGATCGTCTTACCCTCTTCCCGCAGGCGGTGCAGAATGCGGAACAACTGGTCCGCCTCGGCCGGTGTCAACACGCCCGTGGGTTCGTCCAGAATCAAAATTTCCGCGCGCCGGTACAGCGCCTTGAGGATTTCGACCCGTTGTTGCATACCGACACCGATCTCGTCGATGCGTTTGTCCGGATCGACAAACAGTTCGTATTCTTCTTCCAGCTCTTTCAGTTCCTTGCGCGCCTTGGCCAGAGATGGCGCAAGCAGGCCGCCCTCTTCGGCGCCCAGAACGATGTTTTCCAGAACTGTGAAATTCTCGACCAGCTTGAAATGCTGAAAAACCATACCGATGCCTGCAGCGATCGCCGCCTGACTATCGGGGATGTCGGTCTTTGTACCGTTGATCCAGATTTCGCCTTTGTCAGCTTTGTAAAAGCCGTAGAGAATGCTCATCAGCGTGGATTTGCCCGCACCGTTTTCACCGATGATCCCATGGATCGTGCCGGGGGCGACGCTGATGGAGATGTCCTTGTTGGCCTGAACCGGCCCAAAGGCTTTGGATATCCCTTTGAGCTCAATGGCGGGGACGGTCATGTCTTGTCCTCAATTGCCGAAGGGCCGCGCTTGCAAATGGCGGCAGAGTGGATGCGGGACGGAAAGTGTTCTCCCCGTCCCGCGCGATATCAGAACTGCAGTGCCGGGCAGCTGTCGTTCTCGTAATAGCTGACGACCGTGACGTTGCCATCGATGATGTCCTGGCGTGCCTTGTCGACTGCGGCCTTCATTTCATCCGAAACCAAAGGCGCGTTGTTGTCATCCAGAGCATAGCCAACGCCCTCTTCGGCGAGACCCATGGTAAAGACACCTGGCTCGACCCCGTCGCCCGCTTTCATGGCCTCATAAACAGCCACGTCCACGCGTTTCAGCATAGAGGTCAGAACCTTGCCCGGATGCAGGTGGTTCTGGTTGCTGTCAACGCCGATGGACAGGATGCCTTCGTCTGCAGCGGTCTGCAGAACGCCAACACCGGTACCGCCCGCGGCGGCATAAACAACGTCAGCACCCTGGCTGATCTGAGCTTTGGTCAGTTCCGAACCCTTCACCGGGTCATTCCAAGCGGCCGGGGTTGTGCCGGTCATGTTGGCGACGACATTGATGTCGGGGTTAACGGCCTTGGCACCTTGTGCATAGCCACAACCAAAGTGACGGATAAGCGGAACGTCCATGCCGCCGATAAAGCCAACGGTGCCCGATTTAGACGCCATCGCCGCCATCATGCCCACAAGGTACGACCCTTCGTGCTCGGCAAAGCCGACCTGACGCAGGTTCGGCGCGTCCAGCCATGTTACGTCAACCACGACGAACTTGGTGTCGGGATAGTCGGGTGCAACGGTGCTCAGCGGATCGGCCATCGCGAAACCCATGGTGATGATCGGGTTTGCACCCGCTTCGGCAAAGCGGCGCAGAGCCTGCTCACGCTGCGCTTCAGACTGCAGCTCGATCTCGCGATAGCTTCCGCCGGTTTCCTCGGCCCAGCGCGAGGCGCCGTTATGTGCGGCTTCGTTGAACGACTTGTCGAACTTGCCACCCAGATCAAAGATCAGGGCCGGTTCGGCAAGGGCTGCGCCTGCCGTCAATGCGACGGCGGCAGCGGCGCCCATCAAGGATTTCATCAGGGTCATTTTGTACTCCCGTTGGTTTTTATCGATCCGGAGCGAACGAATAATCCGTTGCTCCGCTCAAAGCGAGCAGAACTGCTGTGATGCTGGCAATTAAGGCCGTTTGCGGCGGCGGTGGTCAACCGCTTTTTGACCAGATGGTCTGAGAAACGCCCGGCTGCCGTCAGGGCAAGCTGCGTTCCATTACAATTGCGTCCACGTTCTCCTCGTTTTCGCGCCGATAGTAGCCCCGGCGCAGACCGCAGGGCGCATAACCGCAACTTTTATAGAGTGCAATGGCCGCGTGATTATCAGCAGCGACATCCAGAAACGCGCGGGACGCGCCCGCCTTGATGGCCGTGTGCTGCCAGTCGTTCATCAGATTACGTGCCAATCCTGCTCGCTGGCGCGAGGGGTGGGTCGCGATGGTCAGCAGTTCCGCCTCGTCCGCTATGACGCGAATTACCGCAAAACAATCAGTACCGCCAATGGCATAGGTGAACTGGTTGGCCAGAAGATCAGCGAACTCTTCTTCCGTCCAGGGGCGCGACTGTCTGAAAGCTGCGGCGTGCAGGGCCGCCATTTCCGCCGGTCTCATTCGTCCAGAAGTACCGGCGGCACGTCTCTGGAAGGCGCCGCATCAGCCGGTCGAACATAAAGAGGGGCCGGTGCCTCACTGGTTGTGTTCCAACGCTGGACTGCAGACCGGGCAATCGCCTCGGCATGTTTTTGGGGCTCATCGCAAAAAAACAGGGGGGCATGGGCTTCCACCTGTTCTCGGCCTGACAATACCGGAGCGTCCTCTCCGATCTGAAAATAAACCTGATCCCGCGGGGCCGCGATTGCAGGGATGTGGCCTGCCGGGGCGATCAAACTCAACGCCTCAAACCCTGAGACGCCAACGGCGGGAACCTCAAGACCCAGTGCAAGCCCGCGAGCGGCGGATACCGAAATTCGGATGCCGGTGAAGTTGCCCGGACCGATTCCGACGCCGATTGCATCCAGATCGCTCCAGTCACATCCGGCCTCGGTCAGCAGTTCCTGAAGTAGTGGCATCAGCCGTTCGGCTTGCCCCCTCGACATCGCTTCGGCCCGCGACAACAAGATTTCGCCGTCACGCAACAAAGCGGCCGCGCAATGCGCGGCCGATGTATCGAATGCCAGTATCGTCGGTTCAGACGGCAACCGGGCGCACCTCGGTCACTTCGGGGATGTAGTGACGCAGCAGGTTTTCAATGCCCATCTTCAGGGTCAGAGTGGACGAGGGGCAACCCGCGCAGGCGCCCTGCATATGCAGATAGACGACACCGCGGTCGAAACCGTGGAAGGTGATGTCACCACCGTCCTGTGCCACCGCCGGGCGCACGCGGCTGTCCAGCAACTCTTTGATCTGGTCTACAACTTCGGCGTCCTCGCCGGTGTGCTCGGCATGACCCGAGGCTGTTTGCGCATCCGCGCCCATCACTGGTTGGCCGGACTGGTAGTGTTCCATCACCGCGCCAAGAATGGCGGGCTTGATGTGGTCCCACTCAACGCCGTCTTCTTTGGTCACGGTTACGAAGTCGTTGCCAAAGAATACGCCTGTCACGCCATTCACGGCAAAGATACGCTGCGCCAATGGCGATTTCTGAGCCGCCTCTGGCGACGGGAAGTCCGCCGTGCCCATTTCCAGAACGGTTTGACCGGGCAGGAATTTCAACGTGGCCGGGTTTGGGGTGGATTCGGTCTGGATGAACATGTCACGCTCCGCTTCTGTTGACCCTGATATGCGGGTGCGGACCGCAGAAGTCAAGAATTGGAACGATTCTAAAATGTGCAAATCTGGATCAGCATTCAACTCTGGTTCAGATCCGGGCAGTCGCAGCCGCTGATCGAACCTGTTGGCGAAGAGGAAAAGCCGCAGCATTGGACACCGGTGCTGAGCGTGCAGCAGCGTGTGCCTTGCGCAATTTCACATGCCGAGCCACCAGACGACTGGCTGCCGACGGACAGAGTCAGAACAAGAAGAAAGGTCAGGCGCAGCATTTTTTCCTCAATTCAAAGATGGATCACGGTGATCGAACGCGGCCGCCAACATCAGAAAGACGAAAAAGTCGCGCACATAGGGCCGTTGTTCCTGCGGATGACGCGCCAGCAACCGGCTTGTGACGTTGTTTTCCACTTCGATGAACTTGCGCAACGTGTCGCGCCAGATGAAGTATCCGGCCAGATCGGGAACGGTCCAGAACTGCCCCTCGCGCAGGGCGGAAGCGCTGGTATTTGCCGCATAGGCATAGTCTTTCCATTTCTGGAGATAGCTTTGCTTCAGATCGTCTGCGGCGCGCACTTCAAGCACCTTGCTGGACAGTCGGTGGTAATGGATGATGACAGATGTGGCGGATTTGGGTGTTCCGTCCACGCACCGTGATCGGAAAATTACGCGGAACAGCCACAGCTCACTATCATCTTCCTCGCTGACCGCCGGGGCGTTTTTGATCGGTTCGATGAAATAGGTCGACATCAGCAAATAGTCGTCCTCGCTCAGAGTGTTGGTGATTTCAGCGGTCAAAGCGGTTTCCGCCCCCGCAGATGCTTCGAAAATCCCGGCTGAAACCTTGGCCTTAAGGCCAACAGATGCGTCAAATCCTGAAGTATCGCTGACTTCCGTTCCACATTCCTTGACCGAGGTGATGCGGTAGTTTGTCATTGCATCCAGCAGATTGGTGTCCTGTCCGGCCTGCCCGACGCCAAACCGGCGATGGAACGAGCCATCCAGTTGCCAGGCAAACGCCTGATCCGCATAGGACTTCGTTACGATCTTAAGCGGAAACAGCGCGTTGTATTCTGCACCGGCGGCCTTTCGGCTGGCGCAGAACGACAAATAACTTGCGCCACTCTGATGTGGCTCACCCCCAGCCTTGTAGGCCAGAACCGGAAACGGCTGGCACGCCGCTTCTTCAAGGTCTTCCAGACTGATTTCGTCTCCGCTTTCGCTCCAGAAATCTGCGTCGCGAGAGGATTGGCTCAGGGCCGCCTGAAAGGCCTGTATTGTACTCATCGCCTGTGGGTCATCCGCTTCAGCCACGGCAAACCCATAACGCGCCGAAACAACGTACCGGCACTGGGAAGGTCTGTCGCAGATGTCCATCCCACTTCCCGGGCAGTTATCGGCGCTTCTGCAAATCAGCGAATTTGCGGGGCTGTCGCTAAAGAAGTAGGTCTGTTCCTGTAAAAGCGGCTGAATGTCCTGTTCGCGAATAAGCTTGCGATGTCCGTACTCGGTTATGACAAGGATTGCGCGGTCGCCGCGACCCGCCTCGAAATCCGGAAGCGAGACATAGGCGATCGGCTTCACGACTACACCGATCGGATACATTTCCTGCTCTTCGAATTGGGCGTCATCGCATCGCACGTTCACGAAACGGCCCGGGGTGACCGTTACATAGTATTCATGTTCGCTGTATGGCACTGGTTCTGCTTCGTCGTTGCCGGTCAGAAACCAGTTCCACCTGATTCGCGGTTCATTGTCTTCCGCACCGTGCAGTCGCGGGCAGGGATCGAACCCTTCGGCCTGCGCGGCGGAAAGGTATAACGGTATAGCAAAAACCGCGACCAGAACGGTATGGAACAATTTTTTCACAACTAATACGCACAAGCTAATAAATCGACTCGCGCATATTATCAGAGTTTTTGAATTTTTCCGAATCGACGCAGGATCCTGCATCAACCGGTTCAATGTCCGATCAGGTAATCTCTTCCAGTTTTTCTTTGCTCAGATCACCCGGAACTATGGTGATCGGAATCGGCAGGCCGCCGGAATTGCGCGTCAACTGTGTCACCAGAGGGCCGGGTCCTTTTTTGTCGGTACCCGCGCCCAGCACCAGCACCCCGATTTCAGGGTCGGAATTTACATGCTCGATGATCTCGGGAACCGCTTCACCTTCGCGAATCGCCAGTTCCGGCTCAACCCCCTGCTTGTCCCGCATCCATTTCGCGAACACCTCGAAATGGGCATGAATTCTCTCGCGCGCTTCCTCACGCATCACTGCTGCAACGCCGATCCAGTGATTGAATTCATCGGGCGGTATCACGGACAGGACGATAACGCCGCCGCCAGTGTTTGACGCGCGCATAGCTGCAAACCGCATTGCATTCAGGCATTCGCGGCTATCGTCAAGAATAACAAGGAACTTGCGCATATATGTCCTTTCCGTTTCAGGGATCATGCCTGAGCAAACGAGGGCTGGCAACTCAACAACGCAGTTGGCCCGCTCAACGGTTTGACGCAGCCCAGTCCCAATACAACTCACGTGCGCGCCGGGCAATCGGCCCGATTTGGTACTGCGTGTCATCCAGAGCAGTCACTGGCGTCACCTTGTTCATGTTGCCGGACATAAAGACTTCGTCCGCATCGTGAAAATCCTCAAAGCTCAGGATGGATTCGTGCACCGTAACGCCATCCTCGCGCAGGTTCTTCATATGCCGCGCGCGGGTGATGCCCGCCAGAAACGTGCCGTTTGCCACGGGCGTGAATACCTCACCGTCCTTCACCATGAAGATGTTGGCGGTGGCGGTTTCGGCGACGTGGCCCATGGCATCAGCGACAAGGGCATTGCTGAACCCTTTGGAGCGGGCTTCGCGTAACATCCTTGCATTGTTGGGATAAAGGCACCCCGCCTTGGCGTTCACGACTGCCGTTTCCAGTACAGGGCGGCGAAAACGCGTTGTAGTCAGCGTGACCGAGGCCTCTGCCGGGGCCAGAGGTATCTCTTCCAGACAGACAGCAAAGCCGGTGCTGTCTTCCTGTGGCACTATTGCCGATGCGTCCCCGTCAATGCCCCAGTACATCGGGCGGATGTATACGGCTTTGTCCGGGCCGTATGCCTGCAAGCCGTCGCGCACAATTTCAACCATCTGATCGACTGACACGGTCGGCGTCAGCATCAGCGCCTTGGCCGACCGGTTGGTTCTTGCGCAATGCGCCTCAAGATCTGGCGTCATTCCATTGAAAAAGCGCGCTCCGTCAAACACTGATGTCCCCAGCCATGCGCCGTGATCTCCGGCCCGCATGATCGGCGCGTCCCCGTCGTGCCATTTACCTTCGAAATAGGTGCGAATGTTGCTGCCGACCGCCATGATGCTCTCCCTCAATTCCAGCAGAAACTAGGGGGGCACCGGGCAGAGGTCCAGAGAATAGTCAGGCCGAAACAGGCAGCGTTTCACGTTTGACCATGGTGCGCAGGGCAAAATTCGAACGCAGGTTCCGGATACCGGGTATTTGCATCAACTGGTTTTCCAGAAACGCGTCGAATGCTGAAAGATCGGACGCAACAACCCGCAAGAGAATATCGCGCGACCCTGTCATCAGATAGCACTCCATCACCTCGTCGCACCGGCGTATGGCGCGCTCAAAAGCATCAATGGCTGAACGGTCCTGTTTTTCCAGCTCGACTGACACAAAGATCGACACCCCGTAGCCAAGTTTCGCGGCATCTACCTGTGCCGTGTATCCCGTGATGATCTGGTCTTTTTGCAAACGATCCAGTCGACGTGCGCAGGGCGTCGCAGAAAGGCCGACGGTTTCCGCCAGCTCGGTAACGGTCATGCGACCATCCTGCTGAAGGGCCCGAACGATTTTACGATCGATATTGTCCATAGTGAAATCTCTAAATCCTGCACCCAAATTAGGGGATTTCACCAAAGATGCAAAGTTGGTCAGCGCATCTTGGTGAAAACCGCTCAGCCCGGTGTGGCATGATTCCTGCAGTACTTCGGAGGGGCAACATGAAGATTACCGAAATTGACGCGCCGGACCACGAGCGCGTGGTGCAGTTCGAGGATGCCGCCAGCGGTTTGTTTGGCTACGCGGCCATTCATTCGACGCGACTTGGACCCGCTGCGGGCGGCGTCAGGATGAAAACATATGGTCACCGCACCGAAGCGTTGCACGATGCCCTGCGCCTGTCGCGGGGGATGACCTTCAAGAATGCGGCCGCTGACCTGCCATTGGGCGGCGGCAAGGCGGTCATTATAGGCGATCCGACTTCGGACAAGACCCCACAATTGCTGCGCGCCTTTGGCCGTGTCGTCCACAGCCTTGAGGGGCATTACCGGACTGCCGAGGATATGGGGATGACACCCGCCGACATGGCGCATATCGGGGCAGAGACGTCTTTCGTTGCGGGCCTTTCAGACGGTGAATTCGCGAGCGGAGACCCTTCTCCGATTACGGCGCAAGGTATCTTCAACGCAATTCGAACCACGGCGCGGCACCGGTTCGGGTCAGAGGACCTCAGCGGGAAAACGGTTTCGGTACAGGGTCTCGGCCATGTCGGGCATCACCTGTGTCGATTGCTGGACGGAGCGGGGGCAAACCTTGTCGTCACGGATATCGATCCGCAACAAGTTGCCCTGGTGGCCAGGGAGTTCTCCGCAACGGCGGTTTCACCGGATGAGATTTATGGCGTCGAGGCAGAGATTTTTGCACCCTGCGCCATCGGTGCGATCCTGAACGAAACCACCATTCCGCTGCTCAAAGTCGGAGCGGTGGCCGGTGGCGCAAACAATCAGCTTGCTACCGATGAAGATGCGTTGCGCCTGCACGAACGCGGGATTCTTTATGCGCCCGATTACGTTGCAAACGGCGGTGGCATCATCAACGTCGCCACCGAGATTCTGCAGATTTCCAACCGGCAGGAATGGGTCGCGGCCAAGTTGGACGCATTGGATCGAACCATGGATCGCATTCTGATCCGTGCGATCAGCCAGTCGGTCAGCCCTCATGACGTGGCCGAATCCATAGTCCGGGAAATCCTGCAACCGCAGGCTGCCTGACAAAAAACGGGCCGCCTTGCAAAAAGGCGGCCCGGAATTGCTCAAAGATTGGGTTCAGGAATTGCCTGCCCCAACCATTCCGACGATTTCGTAGGTCCGGCGCAGGATCGGAACCGTAATCTCGCGCGCCCGTTCAGCACCGCGCGTCAGGATCCGGTCAATTTCGGCCTGATCGTCCATCAGACGCGCCATTTCCGAAGAAATCGGCGAAAGACGTTCAACTGCCAGATCGGCCAGCATTGGCTTGAATTCGCCAAACTGCTTGCCGCCGACCTCGGCCAGAACCTGATCCACCGGCTGATCGCTCAGCGCGGCATAGATGTTGACCAGATTGCGCGCCTCGGGGCGTTCTTCCAGACCTTCGGCCTCGGACGGCAGGGCGTCGGGGTCGGTCTTGGCCTTGCGGATCTTCTTGGCAATGGTATCGGCATCGTCGGTCATGTTGATCCGGCTCATGTCCGACGGGTCGGATTTGGACATTTTCTTGGACCCGTCGCGCAGGCTCATGACACGGGTTGCCGCGCCCTCGATCACGGGTTCGGTCACCGGAAAGAAATCGACGCCGAAATCGTTGTTGAACTTGATGGCAATGTCGCGTGTCAGTTCCAGATGCTGTTTCTGGTCCTCACCCACAGGCACATGCGTCGCATGATAGATCAGGATGTCGGCGGCCATCAGCGACGGATAGGCAAACAATCCCAGCGAGGCGTTCTGCTGGTTCTTGCCCGCCTTGTCCTTCCACTGGGTCATTCGCTGCATCCATCCCATGCGTGCGACACAGTTGAAGATCCACGCCAACTGCGCATGCTCGGGTACCTGGCTTTGGTTGAACAGGATCGACTGTTCCGGATCAATGCCCGCAGCGATGAAGCCCGCGCACAGTTCGCGCGTATTGTGGGCCAGCGCGGTCGGATCCTGCCAGACGGTGATCGCGTGGAGGTCGACCATGCAATAGACAGTCTCGAACTCCGGACCCTGCATATCCACGAAGCGTTTCATCGCGCCAAGGTAGTTGCCCAGCGTCAGTCCGCCCGAGGGCTGGATGCCGGAAAACACGCGCGGCGTGAACATGGTTTCGGTCATGGAAGGGAACTCCCGTCTGGAAAAATCAGCCCCCGTCGCTTACCCATGAGGTCAGGGGACGTCAACAGCCGCGAAAGGCCAAGCCCATGAGCAGTGATCATTACACACCGCCGGTTAACCCGCTGCCGCCCGCCGTGGTGGCACTGGTGCTGTTCATCATGGGGATCGAACTGGCGTTTTCGCTGGGTGCGCGGGGGCTGGTCGGTGGGCCGGGTGCAGTGGGCTGGCGTGTCGAAGCGATCCAGAACTATGCATTTTCCGCCGATATTCTGGACTGGATGATCGAAACCGGCCGCTGGCCATTTGAACACATCATCCGTTTCGTGACCTATCCCTTTGTCTCGGGCAATTTTACGCAGGCCCTTTTCGTCAGCGTGTTCGTTCTTGCGATGGGCAAGATGGTGGGTGAAGTTTTCGGCGGCTTAGCAATGTTGCTGATCTTTGTGCTTTCCGGCATCGGCGGCGCGTTGGTTTATGCGCTGGTTCTTGATCCGAGCTACCCCCTGATCGGAGGGTTTCCGCCCGTCTATGGCTTGATCGGCGCCTTCACTTGGTTGCTGTGGCACAATTTGTCTCTGGTGGGGGCCAATCAGGCCCGCGCCTTCAACCTGATTGCAGTTCTGATGGGTATTCAGCTCTTGTTCGGTCTGCTCTTTGGCGGAACATCGGACTGGGTGGCCGATCTGGGTGGTTTTGCCACAGGATTCGGACTGTCGTTTCTTCTGGCTCCGGGCGGTTGGGCGCGGATTCTTCGCAAGATGCGACGGGACTGAGGTCGTAGTGCTGACTAGGATCGGCGCAGGGCTTTTTTGAATTCAGATGCCCTGAACGCGCCGAACACGTGGCCAAGCGCGAAATAAGCGCCTGCCGCAACCACAATCAGCGCCAGCAATGCCAGATAACGCCAGCCGGGAAGCTCGAAAGCCCAGCCAAAACTGTGAACGGCCACGAACAAGATGACCCCCATCCCCAGCGATGCCGCCGCAATCCGCCATGCGCGATGTTTCATACGCGCGTCAAAGCGGGCAACGTCCCCCATCTGCCGCGCACCGATGGCCAAAAGTGCGACCATGGCCCAGCCTGCCGCCGAGGCAGCAATGGCCGGGGCGATCCAGCCGACCACCGGAAAAAGACCAAAGGCAAGCACGGCGTTGATGATCATGGCAACGACCGCATAGCGGAAGGGGGCCCGTGTATTCTCGCGTGCAAAGAACAGCGGCTGTAACAGTTTCTGCAACATGAAGGCGGGCAATCCGATACCATAGATTGCAACCGCCAACGCTGTGGCTGCTGAATCCTCGGCACTGAACTGGCCGCGCTGAAACAGCACTGAGACCAGCGGAAGCGGAATGATCAGGAAGGCCACGGTCGAGGGCAGTGTAAGCAGCATGGTGAATTCACCGGCGCGCGAAAATGCGTTACGCGCCCCGGTGTCGTCGCCCGCGCGCAGCCTTCGCGAAAGATCCGGCAGCAGAACAATCCCGACGGCGATACCCACAACGCCCAGCGGCAACTGATACAGCCGGTCAGCAGCAAACAACCAACTGACAGCTTTTTCGGTCTTTGAGGCCACAAGTTGACCGACAACAAGATTGACCTGCGTCACCCCCATGGCCAGCGCGGCGGGCACAGCTATCCGCACCATGCGGCGCATTTCAGGCGTCAGACGGGGTCGACCCGGACGAATACGCACACCGGCCCGTTCTGCCGCCACCCACACCAGCGCCAGCTGCGCCACGCCCGCAACAGGGATAACCGCGATCAGCCACCTGATGATTTCGCCGCCCGAAACAGCTCCGGCGATAAGGGCAGTACACGCAAAGATGTTCAGCAACACTGGAGCGGCGGCGGCTGCCGCGAACCGACCCGTGGCGTTCAGAACGCCCGAAAACAAGGCCGCCAATGCCATGAACAGGATGTAGGGGAACACCACATACCCATAGTCGACGGCCAGGTCGAAACGTTCATCGCCATAGAACCCTTCGGCAGTGATCCAGACCAGCGCGGGCATGAAAACCATCGCCAGCCCCACCAAGGCCAGAACCGCAACGGCCAGCAGATTGAACGCATCCTGCGCGAACCCTTCGGCGTCTTCGTCCCCCTCTAACCGTTTCGAAAACATTGGCACGAAGGCGGCGTTGAATGCGCCTTCGGCAAAGAACCGGCGAAACATGTTGGGCAGGCGGAAGGCCGCTACAAAGGCATCCATAACCGGGCCTGGGCCGATATAGGCGGTCAGCAGAATTTCCCGAAGGAACCCCAGTATCCGGCTGGCAAGGGTCCAGAACCCCACGGTGAAAAAGCCCGACAGCAACCGGATGGGTTTCATGAGGCCGCGCGCTCCGCACCTTCGGTAATGGCTTTACGCAACTTGGCCTCCAGCCCGCGCTGCTTGGCTTCGGAATGGTATTTCAGACCGAACATATCCTTGACGTAGAACGTATCTACAACCTGCTCGCCATAGGTCGCGATGACGGCATTGGCGATATAGACATTCGCGGCGGCCAAAGTGCGTGTCAGATCATACAGCAAACCGGGCCGGTCACGGGTGTCCACTTCGATAATCGTGTAAATCTCGGACCCGTCATTGTCGAAGGTGATATGCGTCGGCACGTTGAACGCCTTTTCCCGCTTCTTGATTTTGTCACGGGATTTCAGCGCATCGCGCGCAACCACTTCACCTTTCAGGGTCTTGTGGATCATTTGGGTCAGGCGCGGCAGGCGCGCGGCCTCGTAAGGTCGGCCCTCTGCATCCTGAATCCAGAAGGCATCGGTCACGTACCCGTCTTTGGTCGTATAGCTGCGCGCATCCACCACGTTTGCACCAACAAGTGCCAGCGCTCCGGCGATGCGGGCAAAGATGCCGGGGTGATCCGCCATCGCGAAACAGGCGCGCGTTGCGTCCCGGTCGATGTCGGGATGCAGGCGGACCTCCATCGCGCTGGGCGCGCCGCTTTCTTCCAGCGCCAGCAGCATTTCTGCGAATTCAACATGCGTGGACAGGTTCAGGCCCTGCCAGTACGGATCATAGTGGCGGCCGGTCTCAGTCTTGAGATCGCCCTTGGACCAGTTTTCGAGCGCCTCGCGCAACGCCTTCTTGGCCTCGGCCCCGCGATTGGCACGGTTGAGGTCCTCCATCCCAGTTTCCAGTGCGCGCTTGGTCTCGGCGTGCAGCGCCCGCAGCAGAGTGGCTTTCCAGTTGTTCCATGTATTTGGTCCGACGCCGCGAATATCGCAAACCGTCAGAACCGTTAGCAGGTCCAATTGTTTGACCGTTTTTACCGCCTTGGCAAAATCCCGCACCGTCCGTGGGTCGGAAATATCCCGCTTTTGCGCCATGTCCGACATCAGCAGATGATAGCGCACCAGCCATTCCACCGTTTCGGCTTCCGCCTTGTTCAGCCCCAGTCGCGGAGCGACGGTGCGGGCGGTTTTGGCCCCCAGTATGGAGTGATCCTCGGGCCTGCCCTTGGCGATGTCATGCAACAGCAGGGCGACGTACAAAACCCGCCGGTTGACCCCGCGCTCCAGTATCGACGATGCTAGTGGCAGCTCTTCGATCAGTTCACCACGTTCGATCTGGGCCAGATTGATGATGCACTGGATCGTGTGCTCATCCACCGTATAGCTGTGATACATGTTGAACTGCATCATCGCCACGATGTGTTCAAATTCCGGCAGAAAGGCCGACAGCACGCCCAGCTCGTTCATCCGGCGCAATGCACGCTCCGGGTTGCCGTGTTTCAGCATCAGATCAAGGAAAATGCGCTGCGCTTCTTTGTCGTTGCGCATGTCATCGTCGATCAGATTCAGATTTGCAGAAACCAGCCGCATCGCATCGGGATGGATCAGCATGCCTGTACGCAACCCTTCTTCGAACAGACGCAACAGGTTCATCTTGTTCGCCAGGAATTTCGCGGGCTCGTCCACATCCAGCCGACCGTGCACCACCTTGTATCCCTGTTTGACCCTTGGGCGGCGGCGGAAGATACGCTCCAGCAGCGGTGCGCCCTTCATGTGCACCGCCTCCAGCTTGGTCAGAAGAATCCGGGTCAGCTCACCAACGCGCGTGGCTTCGCGGAAGTATCTTTGCATAAAGACCTCGACCGCGCGCCGACCAGCGCGATCCTCGTATCCCATGCGGTCGGCAACTTCGACCTGCAGATCAAACGTAAGCTGTTCGGTTGCGCGCCGCGTGACCAGATGCAGATGTGACCGGACGGCCCACAGGAAATTTTCGGCCTGAACGAAGGTCTCGAACTCCTCGGGGGTGAACAGGCCCAGCGGCACAAGCTCGGCGACGTCGTGAACCCCATAGACATACTTCGCAATCCAATACAGCGACTGCAGGTCACGCAGGCCGCCCTTGCCCTCTTTCACATTGGGCTCGACCATATAACGCTCACCCTGCTTGTGGTGGCGCTCGTCCCTTTCCTGCAGCTTGGCCTCGATGAACTCGCGTTCCGTTCCTTTGAACAGCTCTGATCTGAGGCGCGCCTCCAATTCATCGGCAAGCGGTTTGTCACCCGCAAGATACCGTTGCTCCAGCATTGCGGTCCGGATGGTGAAATCGTCGGCCCCAAGACGCATGCAGTCCCGGATCGTGCGCGACGAATGCCCGACCTTCAGCCGTAAATCCCACAGGATGTACAGCATGGATTCGATCACGCTCTCGGCCCAGGCGGTGATCTTGTAGGGTGTAAGGAAAAGCAGGTCGACGTCGGAAAACGGAGCCATTTCACCCCTGCCATAACCGCCAACGGCGAGAACCGCGATTTTTTCGCCCTGAGTCGGGTTGGCCAGCGGATGCAGATAGGTGCTGGCAACGTCCAGCGCCGTACAAACCAGACCGTCCGTCAGATAGGTATAGGCCCGGGTCAGGGCGCGGGCATCGAATGGGCGCCCGGCGAAGGCCTGCGCTATGGCATCCCGGCCCGATTTCTGCACGTCACGCAAAATGCGCACAACTTCAGCGCGCATTTCGGTGTTGTCGTTGCTGTTCTCATGGGCCTTGGCGACTTTGACGCCAACATCTGCTGCGTCGAAAATCGCCTCGGCTGGGCAAATCAGCTCGCCCTCGGGCAACGGCAGTTGCACCGCAGGATCAGAAACCGGCACCAGAGAAGCTTTGCGGGGCAGGGTCAATCACAACCACCTGTCTGTTCTGGATCGTGGCCACGGCCATGCCTCTTTCATTAGTCCCGTTCGGCAGCAAACGGAAGATGCCGCCGACACCCTGAAACCCTGCCCGTTGCGTCAGGGCAGATCCGGTCAGAGCGTCCGATTTCCCTTGGCCGACCAACGCACCGATTGCCGCTATACCATCATAGGCAAGGCCGCTGATCGGGTGCGGCGCCTGACCATAGGTGGTCTGGTACCGCGCGCGATAGGATTGCGCCTTCGCCGGGTCCGGCAACGCGAACCAGCCGCCCTGAACCCCCGGTAAATCCAGTGTTTGCTGCGGAATATCCCAGCGCGTCAGGCCGATGAACTGAGTCGTCGCAGGCGAAACTCCGGCCTCGGGCAACAGCTGGCTGTAAAGCGGCAGCGCTCCTGCGGTGGTTGCGGTCAGGAAAATCGAATCCGCGCCCGAGGCGTCCACGGTTGCCTTGATGGCAGGAACGGAATCGATCACGCCCTGCTGCGATCTGTCGAAGCCGACCGTGCCCACATTGCTCACCCGGCTGCCGCTCAGGGCGTTGGCGATGGCCGTTTGCCCCAGTTGCCCGGCGGCATCATTGCTATGCACGACCACCATGCCGGATTTTCCCTGCTTTCCAGCAAAATCCACCAGCCGGTTGGCGGTATTGTCAAAGGTCGGCCCCAGCACAAAAACATTGCCGCCGGCGATGCTGGTGTTGTTCGAGAAAGAAAGGACGTTGACGTTTTTGCTCAGCACCGCAAGACCTGCCGCATTTGCCGCCTGTGCGTATACCGGACCCAGAATGATCTTGGCGCCGTCATTCACGGCTTGCTGTGCCGCTGCGGCGGCAGCATTGGCGTTGCCCGCCGTATCGTACACGCGCAGATCGATCTGAACGTTCTGCAGATCGGCCATGGCCAGCCTTGCCGAGTTTTCAAGGCTTCGGGCCAGCGCCGCGTCACCCGCCTGCGGCGACCCGCTTGGAACCAGCAAAGCCACAGGGACCGGTTCGGAAGTGTTGATCGAAGGTCCGCCACCGCCGACTGTAGTCGGTTCGCAGGCAGCCAGAAATGCCGCGGTCATCAATGCAATGGCGGAAAGCGCCAGTTTGCGAGCAGGCTTGCAAACGGTAAACATCTAAATCAAAACTCCCTGATCCGACGGCATCAACGCCGCACTTTGTTGAGCCGCGATAATAAACGTCACGCAGAGAGGGTCCAGCTTTGAATTTCCAAAAGGTCAGATTGGACCCCGGGCTGTATTTTGTCGCCACTCCGATCGGTACGGCGCGCGACATTACGCTCAGGGCGCTGGATATTCTGGCCTCCGCAGACCTGATCGCAGCCGAAGACACACGCAGCCTGCGCAAGCTGATGGACATTCACGGCGTTCCATTGGAAGGCCGTCGCATTCTGGCTTATCACGATCACAGTGGACCCAGCGCGCGCGGTAAAATCCTTGAAGCTTTAGGTCAGGGTTTATCCGTCGCCTACGCCTCCGAGGCCGGAATGCCACTGATCGCCGATCCGGGTTATGATCTGGGTCGGCAGGTGACTGAGGCAGGCCATTTGGTGACCTGTGCACCGGGACCTTCGGCGGTTCTTGCCGCGCTGACTCTGGCTGGTCTTCCGACGGATGCGTTCTTTTTCGCGGGCTTTCTTCCAAACGCCTCTGGCGCACGGCGGTCCCGGCTTGAGGCATTGCGGCAGATACCGGGAACGCTTGTGTTCTACGAATCCCCGAAACGCGTTGCTGCCAGTCTGGCGGACATGTCTGAAACTCTGGGCGGGGATCGCCACGCCGTGCTCTGCCGCGAGCTGACCAAAAAGTTCGAAGAGACGCGGCGCGGAACGCTTGCCGAACTGGCCGCGCTATATGGCGATGCAAATGTCAAAGGCGAAGTTGTCCTGCTGGTGGATCGCGCCCATTCGCAAAGTGTTAACGAATTGGACATAGAAGAAGCTCTGAAAACGGCTTTGGAAACGCATTCGGTTCGGGATGCGGCGGATCTGGTTTCAAAAATGTACGATCTGCCGCGCCGTCCCGTATATCAACAGGCCCTGAAACTGGGAAAAGGATGACATGGCGCAGCGATCCGTTCAGGGCTCAAGGGCGTTTCACGCGGGGCAGGCTGCTGAACTGAGCGTTGCGTCAGAATATGAAAGACGGGGCTATCAGATCGCACATCAGCGCTGGCGCGGCGCGGCTGGTGAAATAGATCTGATTTTCAGGAACTCCGAAGGTCTGGTGTTTGTCGAAGTCAAAAAGAGCGCCAGTTTCGAAGCGGCAGCAAACCGGCTGGCCAGGCGTCAAATGAGACGTATATACGACGCGGCGGCGCAGTATCTGGCGCAGGAACCGCAGGGCCAGCTTACGAATGTGCGCTTTGATGCAGCGCTGGTGGATGCGGTCGGAAACATACAAATCATCGAAAACGCCTTCGGGCTGGACTGATCGCCATTGAACCCTCAGCAATGCTACGCCATGTAACGGGCGTGGATTTGAGGGACTTGCCATGAAAATCGCCTTTCAGATGGACCCGATCGGGGCTGTGGACATCAACGCGGACAGCTCGTTCCGCCTGGCAGAAGAAGCGCAGGCGCGTGGGCACACGCTGTTTTTCTATGGGCCGGACCAACTGGCCTATCAGGAAGGTCGGATCACCGCGCGCGGTCAGGACATGACAGTGCAGCGTATCCCCGGCGACCCGGCTGTTTTGGGTCCCGAGCGCGAAGTTGATCTGGCCGATTTTGACGTGGTGTGGCTGCGGCAGGACCCGCCGTTTGACATGCACTACATCACCTCCACCCATCTGCTGGACCGTCTTCAGGGGCAGGCACTGGTGGTGAACGATCCGTTCTGGGTGCGCAATTATCCCGAAAAACTGCTGGTGCTGGATTTCCCCGACCTGACGCCGCCGACAACCATCGCGCGGGATTTGCAGACCATTAAGCAGTTCAAGGAAAAACACGGCGATATCATCCTGAAGCCGCTTTACGGAAACGGGGGCGCTGGGGTATTCCGGTTGGATGCCAATGATCGGAACCTGACTTCCCTGCACGAACTTTTCACCGGATTCTCGCGCGAACCTTTGATCGTTCAGAAATTTCTGCCTGATGTCCGCAATGGCGACAAACGCGTCATCCTGGTGGACGGAGAGCCGGTCGGCGCGATCAACCGGGTTCCTGCCGAGGGTGAAACACGCTCGAACATGCATGTTGGGGGTCGCCCGGAAAAAATCGGCCTGTCGGAACGCGATCTGGAGATTTGCGCCGCAATTGGTCCGCTGCTGAAAGAGAAGGGGCAGATATTCGTCGGGATCGACGTCATCGGCGACTACCTGACCGAAATCAACGTGACCTCACCGACCGGCATTCAGGAGCTGGAGCGGTTCAATGGCATCAACGTTGCCGAAAAGATCTGGCAGGCGATTGAAGCCAAAGTCTAAGCTATTGCCGAGGCGCTGATGCGAAAACTCAGCGCCTCGGCAACATGTGGGCGGCGCACATCCGGCGCTCCGTCCAGATCGGCGATGGTGCGGGCCACACGCATGATGCGGTGATACGCACGGGCGGACAGGCCGAACCGGTCCGCCGCTTTCAGAAGCAGTTGTTTGCCTTCTTCGTCCGGGGTCGCAATCTCCTCAAGCGCCTTGCCTTCGGCATCCGCGTTTTGTCGGATTGTCGGATTGTCCTCGAACCGCATTTCCTGAATGTCCCGCGCTTTCTGAACGCGGCGCGCGACGGTTTCCGAACTGTCGCCGGATGCAGGGAGGTCCAAATCGGTGAATTCGACGGGTGGCACTTCCAGCCGCAGATCGAAGCGGTCCATCAACGGGCCTGATATCCGGCCAAGATAGTCCTCTCCACAGGAGGGCGCGCGTGAACAGGCGCGATGGGGATCGGTCAGATACCCGCATTTGCACGGGTTGGCAGCGGCGATCAGCATGAAGCGGCAGGGGTATTTCACATGTGCGTTCGCCCTTGCCACCATGACCTCGCCGGTTTCAATCGGTTGCCTGAGTGTTTCAAGAACGGTTCTTGGAAACTCGGGGAATTCATCCATGAAAAGCACGCCATTATGGGCCAGCGAAATCTCTCCGGGTTTTGCCCCTTTTCCGCCGCCGACAATTGCCGCCATCGACGCCGTGTGATGCGGTTCGCGAAATGGGCGGGTCCGGCTAATGCCGCCTTCGTCCAGCAATCCGCACAGAGACTGGATCATCGACGTTTCCAAAGCCTCCACCGGGGTCAGCGGCGGCAGAATGCCGGGAATGCGTGCAGCCAGCATGGATTTACCCGACCCGGGTGTGCCGATCATGATCAGATGGTGCCGCCCCGCTGCCGCGATTTCGAGCGCCCGTTTGGCCCTTTCCTGCCCCTTCACATCGCGCAGGTCGCGCGGGCAGGGTGTCAGGTCGACTTCGCCGGGCTGGGCAACGGCCAGTGGCGACTGGCCAGAGAAATGCCGGACGACATCCCCAAGCGAACCGGCGCCGATGACCTGTGTGGCATCGACCCAGGCGGCCTCGGCGCTGGAGGCACGCGGGCACAGTAGAATGCGCGAGTCGGTGGCCGCCGTCATCGCGGCGGGTAACGCCCCGACAACCGGCATCAGTGAGCCATCCAGCGACAATTCCCCCAACGCCACAGCACTTTCGGCCGCATCAAAAGGGATGATTTCCAACGCAGCCAAAAGCGCCATTGCGATGGGCAGATCGAAATGGCTGCCCTCTTTTGGCAGATCGGCGGGCGACAGGTTGATAGTGATGCGTTTCGAAGGCAGCGCGATCGCCATTGAGTTCAGCGCGCTGCGAATCCGGTCACGCGCTTCCGAGACGGCCTTGTCTGGCAGGCCGACAATGGAAAATGCCGGCAGGCCCGGCGATACCGCGCACTGAACCTCGACCGGGCGGGCGTCGACCCCCTGAAATGCGACTGTATGGGCGCGGGCGACCATGATTCCCCTGCTTATGGTTAACAGGTGATTGCTGCCATGGTCGCGGTTTAAGAAGCGTTAACGCGGAACTCAGCTCTTAGGCAGGTACCGGGTCAGGCCATGGTCGCACGGCGGCATCTACCGGATAGGGGAACGGATCATAGGTGATCTTCAGTGCCTCTTCCCGCCACTGTACGACCGCCGGATCAGCCAGCAGGGTATGGCAGTAGTCCAGAGCGTCGGATGAGACCGGCAATCCATATCCGACAATTCTGGCGGCCACCGGAGTGTAAAACACATCCGCCAGCGAGTAGCGCCCGAACAACGGACCCTTTTGTGCCCCAGAGACGGACCGGGCGTGCCGCCACAGGGCTTCGACGCGCTCAAGATCCGATCGGGTTTCGGGTGATGGCGAATACCCCGTGTAGCAGTGCAGCAGTTGCATCGGGCATTCTGCCCGCAACGCGGAAAATCCACCGACCATTTCTGCGCACAACCACCGCGCCGTTGCCCGAGCTGACGGATCGTCCGGCCACAGCCCGGCATCCGGATGCTTTTCGGCCAGCGTTTCGGCCATGGCAAGGCTTTCGCCGACAACCGTTCCATCCGGCAGGCGCAGGGCGGGTACAAGCCGGGCGGGGGCAAGTGCTTCCATATCCCGGGCCATGGTGCCGGAATACAATCCAACCATATGAGTGCGGTACGGGATGCCGAATTTCTCGAGCATCAGCCACCCACGCAGGGACCAGCTTGAAAACAGGCGGTCGCCGATAAATAGATCGTAAGTCATGGGGCAAGAATGAGTGCTGTTGCACAGACGGTAAAACGGTATTTTGTGGGCACCGGCATCACGGGCGATGATTGATCCTGCCCACAGACCAGCCATCGTCGGATTTCGTCAGGTCGGTGACCGACAGATTGTCGATCCGGTGCGAAAATGCCTGATACGCATCCAGTTTCAACGCCCGCTGCACCTGCGTCAGGATGACTCCGAAATGGGCGACGACGATCAGGTCTTTGCCGGTGTGATCATCAATCAGAGCGTCAATCGCCGCATCAACCCGCGTGCAAACGTCGTTCCAGCTTTCGCCATCTGGTGGTCTGACCTCGCCCGGTGATTCCCAGTATGCCCGCGCAAGTTCGGGGTCTTCGGTCTCGATATCGTTGAAGGTCCGCATCTCCCACTTTCCGAAATGGATTTCCCGTAAGTTTCGATTATGCGGCAACCGCGGACGGTTTCCCAGAATTGCGGTGGCGGTATCGACCGCGCGGCAAAGGTCGGAGGAAACGACAGTAGCCCTGTTCGGCAGATAAGATTGCAGGCGCGCGATTGCGGCACGGTCGCTTAGGTCGGCAGGCAGATCGGACCATCCAACCATGGTTTTGGCATGTGTCGGACCATGCCGGACCATGTGCAAACGGGTCACGGCAATTGCCCCTTCAGAACCAGTGGCAATCCGGCAGTCACCTGCACAACCAGATCGGCCTGCGCCGCCAGGGCAATGTTCAGCCGTCCCTGAGCCTCGCGGAACTTGCGGGCAAGGGCGTTGTCCGGAACGATGCCCTGTCCGACCTCGTTCGAAACGATAACGACCCGCGCCCGGCACGTGGCCAGCGCGTCAAGCAGGTCTGCCTGCGCCTGTTTCAGATCGCTGTCTTCCATAAGGTGATTATTAAGCCACATGGTCGCGCAGTCGATCAGGCAAATCTGTTTATCGTCCAACTTCGATAATACCGGTCGAAGGTCCAAAGGGGCCTCGATTGTCGTCCAATTGGGTCCGCGTTGTGCAATATGCTGCACAATCTTTAATCGCATCTCATCATCAAACACTTGTGATGTAGCGACATAAATCTGATCTTTCCCATGTGAAACAACGAGTTGCTCCGCAAATGCGGACTTTCCCGAAGCTGCCCCACCAAGAATTAACATTAAATCGGGATGCACTTTTATTACCTTTCTAGTGATCCACCCGGTTTCGACCTGCGTATCGACCACAGACGCGCATGGCAAGACCGGTAGGTACGCCTGTAGTATGGGGGAGAACGGCATGGCACTGGACAACCCGCGAGACCTGTCAATTTCGCGACAAGCGATGAAGGCAGAACTGCTCGATGCGGAAACCGAACTGCGTCTGGCCTATGCGTGGAGAGACCAGCGCGACGAGCAGGCCCTGCACCGCCTGATAAACGCGTATATGCGACTCGCCATTTCCATGGCGGCAAAGTTCAAACGATATGGTGCGCCTATGAACGACCTGATTCAGGAGGCCGGGTTGGGCCTGATGAAGGCCGCTGACAAGTTCGACCCCGACAGGGGCGTACGTTTTTCGACCTATGCGGTGTGGTGGATCAAGGCCAGCATTCAGGACTATGTCATGCGCAACTGGTCGATGGTGCGCACAGGATCGACATCTTCGCAGAAATCCCTCTTCTTCAACATGCGGCGTGTACAGGCCAGGCTTGAGCGCGAGGCGGCGACAGATGGCGTGAATCTGGACAAGCACCAGCTTCATCAGATGATCGCGGCGGAAATCGGTGTGCCTCTGCGCGATGTCGAGATGATGGAAGGGCGGCTTTCGGGATCGGACTTTTCTCTAAACGCAGTGCAGTCCACCGAAGAGGACGGGCGCGAGTGGATCGACATACTGGAAGACGAAAGAGAGCAGGCGGCGGAATTCGTCCAGCACCGTCACGACACGAAACAACTGCGCGAGTGGCTGCTGTCGGCAATGCAGGCGCTGAACGAACGCGAACGTTTTATTGTGCGCGAACGCAAGCTGCGCGAACCGGCGCGGACGCTGGAAAGTCTTGGGCAGGAGTTGAATCTGTCGAAAGAGCGCGTGCGCCAGCTTGAGGCGGCAGCCTTTACTAAGATGCGGAAGAACCTTGAAGCTCAATCGCGCGAGGTGCAACAGTTCTTCGCATGAGACATCTTGCGATTCTGGTTTGCACCATTCTGAGTTTTTCTGCCGTTCCGGCCATGCCGGTCCTCGCATCAGAACTGATACCTGACGACGTTCTTCAGGAAATGAAGTCGGCGGATGTCGTGATTCTGGGCGAAACCCATGACAATCCCCAGCATCATCTGGTGCAGGAAGAGGCGGTCGGGGCCATCTCACCCACCGCTGTAGTTTGGGAAATGGTGACCGAAGAGGGCGCGGAGCGTCTGAATCAGAAGGCGGTTTCGGACCCCGAGGAACTGGCGCGGATTTTGAGATGGGCCGAACTGGGATGGCCGCCGCTTACGATGTATCTGCCGGTGTTCAAAGCGTCGCAGGCGCCTGTCTATGGCGCCATGGTCCCGCGCGAGGCTGCCAAGGCCGCGATGGAACGCGGCGCGGCCACCGCGCTTGGTGCAGATGCCGCACGCTTTGGCTTGAATATTCCGTTGCCGCCCGAAGATCAGGCCGCGCGCGAAGCGGATCAGCAGGCGGCACACTGCAACGCACTGCCGCCCGAAACGCTCCCGAATTTTGTGGCCATTCAAAGGTTGCGGGACGCGGTTCTTGCCCGCGCCGTTCTGCGCGCGGTCGAGGAAACGGACGGACCGGTTGCCGTCATCACCGGAAACGGTCATGCCCGCAAGGACCGTGGTGTCCCCACCTTTCTGTCGCGTTTGCAACCGGGCCTGAAGGTCTTTGTCTTGGGTCAGTCCGAAGATGGCGTGGTCGAGGGTGAATTCGATGCCGTAATCGACAGCCCTGCCGCCGAACGGGAAAACCCCTGCAAAGCGTTCGAAGCACAGGACTGACAGGTCCGGAATATCCGCTGGAAGAATTTGGCACCGTTGCCTAATGTCAGAACCGAGCGGATTTAGGAAAGGCTGGGCATGCTTGCGTCCAAACGTATTCTGCTGATCATCGGCGGCGGTATTGCGGCCTACAAGTCGCTGGATCTGATCCGGCGGTTGAAAGAGCGGGGCGCCTCGGTCACTCCGGTTCTGACCCGCGCGGCGGAAGAGTTCGTGACGCCCCTGTCCGTTTCCGCGCTGGCGGGCGAAAAGGTGTATCGCGATCTTTTCGATCTGACGGACGAGGCCGAGATGGGGCACATTCAGCTGTCCCGGTCTGCCGATCTGATCGTCGCGGCGCCTGCCACAGCGGATTTGATGGGCAAGATGGCAGGTGGTCTTGCCGGTGATCTGGCCTCGACGCTGTTAATGGCAACCGATACGCCGGTTCTTCTGACACCCGCCATGAACGTCCGCATGTGGGAACATCCCGCGACACGGCGCAATCACCGGCAGCTTATGGCGGACGGAATTCGGTTTGTCGGTCCGAACGAAGGTGACATGGCCTGTGGTGAATATGGCCCGGGGCGCATGTCTGAACCGCTTGAGATCGTTGCGGCGATCGAAGCGGCCCTGGCGGAAGGGCCGCTAACGGGCAAACGTATTCTGGTCACGTCTGGCCCCACGCACGAGCCGATTGATCCTGTGCGCTATATCGCGAACCGGTCCTCGGGTGCGCAGGGCACCGCTGTTGCACGAGCGCTGGCAGCGCTGGGCGCCGACGTGATCTTTGTGACCGGTCCCGCCGATGTGGCGCCTCCCGATGGGGTCGAGGTAGTCCGTGTCGAGTCCGCACAACAGATGTCCGACGCCGTGGATGCGTGTCTGCCGGTTGATGCCGGGGTGTTTGCCGCGGCGGTGGCAGATTGGCGGGTGGCAAGCGCCTCTGACCGGAAGCTGAAGAAAAGCCGGGACGGATTGCCGGTTCTGGAATTTGCCGAAAACCCGGACATTCTGAAGCGTGTTTCACAATTGGACAAAGGCCGTCCCGCACTGGTGGTTGGCTTTGCCGCCGAAACGGACAATGTCATCGAACATGCAACGGCAAAGCGGGCACGCAAGGGCTGTGACTGGATCGTAGCCAATGACGTCAGCCCCGCGACCGGGATCATGGGTGGATCCGAGAATGCCGTCGTTCTGATTACCGGTGACGGGCATGAGGAATGGCCGAGAATGGGCAAGGATGCGGTGGCCAAACAGCTGGCGCAAAGGATCGCGACCGCACTGGTCGGATAGCGGGTTTATGTCCGGCAGTGAGTTTTGGAAAAGATAGAACAAGGGGCGCTGGAATGGTTGCAATCCGCGTGATCCGCGAAGAAGGGACCGACCCGGATGTCGCCCTTCCTTCGTATGAAACTTCAGGTGCGGCTGGCGCCGATGTCCGGGCCAACTTTCCGGACCGGATGCCCGTCGTGCTTGATCCGGGGCAACGCACTCTGGTGCCGACCGGCTTGCGGATAGAAATCCCGGCAGGTTACGAGGTTCAGGTGCGTCCCCGATCCGGACTGGCGCTGAAACACGGGATCACCCTGCCGAACACGCCGGGCACCATCGACAGCGACTATCGCGGCCCGCTTGGCGTGATTGTCCTGAATGCCGGGCACGAGCCTTTCGAGATCGCCCATGGTGAACGTATTGCCCAGCTTGTGGTGGCCCCGGTAGTGCAGGCCGCCTTCGAGCTCGTCGATGGTCTGGGTGATACCGTGCGGGGGCAGGGCGGTTTCGGCTCGACCGGGCGCGGCTGATGCTGGCGGTTCTTGTCGTTGCGGCCGCGATTTGGGGTCTGGGATACATTGCGGGCGTGTCCAGACCGGCGCGGGCAACCGCGGTTGCGATCCTGCTGGCCGGGGTGGTCCTTGCGCAGCTGATATTGCCCGACGGACACCC
Organism: Ruegeria sp. CF5; assembly: GCF_056537325.1. Lineage (NCBI taxonomy): Bacteria > Pseudomonadati > Pseudomonadota > Alphaproteobacteria > Rhodobacterales > Roseobacteraceae > Ruegeria > Ruegeria sp. CF5. The sequence goes on from NZ_JBQFRI010000007.1 coordinate 176,119, forward strand.
GCTGCGCGAAGCGACCGGGGGATCGGCGGCGATCTGGCTGATCCTGGGTGGTTTTGCGTTGCTGGCTCTGCTTTATAGCAGGCTGCTGAAGGCGCTGCGCAACCGGGCGGCATCTTCCCCGATCAAGGAGCCTGCTGTGCAATCAGATAAATTCAGTGATACGGAACTGGAGCGGTATGCCAGACATATCGTGTTGCGTGAACTAGGCGGCCCCGGTCAGAAGCGGCTGAAGGCGGCGCAGGTTCTGGTGATCGGCGCAGGCGGTCTGGGCGCGCCGGTCCTGCAATATCTGGCCGCTGCCGGTGTGGGAACCATCGGTGTGATTGACGACGATGTAGTTGAAAATGCAAATCTTCAGCGTCAGGTGATTCACCGGGATGCCGATATCGGAATGCCCAAGGTGTTTTCAGCGCAGCAGGCTATGGTGGCGCAGAACCCGAACGTGATCGTCCGACCCTATCACCGCCGCCTGACTGATGACATCGCCGCCGATTTGTTTGGCGACTATGATCTGATCCTGGACGGCACCGACAATTTCGAAACCCGCTATCTTGCCAACAAAACAGCCGTCGCGCTTGGCAAGCCACTGATTTCCGGCGCTTTGTCCCAGTGGGAAGGGCAGCTGAGCGTCTTTCATCCCGCAGGCGGCAGCCCGTGCTATCAGTGCATTTTCCCCGAAGCTCCAGCTGCCGGGCTGTCTCCGTCCTGCGCCGAGGCCGGGGTGATTGCACCACTTCCTGGCGTTGTCGGATCAATGATGGCGGTTGAGGCGATCAAGCTCATCACCGGGGCCGGGCAGCCGCTGTTGGGTGAGATGCTGATTTACGATGCGCTTTATGGCGAAAGCCGCAAGATTTCACTCTCCAACCGCACCGATTGCCCGGTCTGCGGTCAGGTCAAAGGTTAGGCGGTACCGCCGCGCGCCCTAGCGCGCGGCCACGCCCAACCCCGCCAGGACGCATCTTTGATGCAGCCACGAGGGCGGGAGCATCCGGTTTACCCGAGCGCTCGGTCCAGATCGGCAATCAGATCTTCGGCATCCTCCAGCCCGACCGACAGCCGGAAAATCCCGTCGCCTGCATAGGCGCGATAATCCTCTCGTTGCGCGCCCTGCAACTGAAAGGATGTGTCCATCAGGCCCTCGGTTCCCATCCAGAAAATCAGACTACGGTGATGGCCCAGAGATACTGCATAGTGAATGACCTGCAACCGCTCGATCATCTGCTGTGCAATGCGTTCCCCGGTTGCGGCGTCACCGACCTGAAACGAGATCATGCCCGATGTGTTCGACATCTGTCGCGCCGCCAGTTCCGACTGCGGGTGTGAGGCCAGCCCGGGATAGATCACCTGCATCACGCGCGGATCGGCCTCCAGCCATTCTGCGACGGCCTGCGCCCCGGATTGGTGCGCTTTCATCCGCAGGGGCAAGGTGGCTGCGCCGCGCGCGATAAGCCACGCGTTGAACGGCGACAGAACGCCGCCGTGATGAATTCCGGCTTCGGCCCGCATTTTCGCGATCAGTTCCACCGGTCCCGCCACCGCTCCGCCCACCGCGTCGCCATGCCCGCCGATATATTTGGTGGTCGAATGCATGGTCAGATCCACACCCAGCGCCACGGTGTCCATTCCGATCGGAGAGGCAAAAGTAGCATCGCAACTCATCAGCGCGCCTGTCTGTCGCGCGAGTTCGGAAATCGCGGCCAGATCGGTCAGGCGCCCAATCGGGTTCACGGGCGTTTCCATGTGGATCAGGCGCGTATTGGGACGAATCGCAGCGGCAACCGCGTTCAGGTCTGACATGTTGACTGCGGTGACCTCGATCCCCATGCGCGGCAGTGTTTCCCGGGCCAGTTCGGCAACACCGGCATATGAGACATCCGAAATGATCAGATGATCCCCGGCGGACAGAAAGGTGAAAAAAATCGCCGCCGCCGCTGCCATGCCCGATGCGGTGGCAAGACAGGCTTCGGTGCCCTGCAGGGCCGCGATCTTTGTTTCCAGCCCCGTCACCGTCGGGTTAGCCCAACGAGAATAGACATAAGGGCTGTCCGGGGTCAGATCATGCGCAGAAAACCCGGCCACGTCTTCGGAAATATATGTCGAACTCATGTGGATCGGCGGGGCCGACGCATTGGTCGAAGGATCCGGCGGATCACCTGCATGGATTGCGGTTGTCATGATCCCGGCGGGGCGATTGGGCTTGCTCATATCCTGTCTCCTCATTTCCTCCGAGCCTGCTTGCCGCTGGGGGCGGATGCAAGCTGTACAGCGACAGAATTTGTCGGTTCACCCTCTTGGGCTCTGGACCATTTCCCAATGCCTTCCTAGCTTGACGGGCAAAGGAGAACCCCATGACCAACCCGATCCTGTCCAACTGGGATACCCCGTTTGAACTCGCACCGTTTGCCAAAATTTCGGATGAAGATTATACGCCCGCGCTGGATCAGGCGCTGAAGGCGCATAACGTTCAGATCGACGCGATTGCTCAAACTGATGAACCTCCGACTTTCGCCAACACGATCGAAGCACTGGAAGCTGCCGGTGAAGAGCTGGATAAGGTCCTGTCCGTGTTCTTCACGGTTGCCGGGGCGGACAGCAATCCCCGACGCGAGGAATTGCAGCGCGATTTCTCGCCCAAGCTGGCTGCACATTTCGCGGCGATTTCGTCCAACAAGGCGTTGTTTCACCGAGTGGCAGACCTTTGGAACCGGCGAGAGGACCTTGGCCTGACGGCCGAGCAGGACCGGGTTTTGATGCTGACACACCGGAGTTTCGTGCGCTCTGGTGCGGCGTTGCAGGGGGCAGACGATGAGCGCATGAAGCAGATCATGTCCCGGCTGGCGTCTCTGGGCACGTCCTTCACCCAGAACCTGCTGGCGGATGAACGCGATTGGTTCATGGAGCTGACCGAGGATGATCTGGATGGTTTGCCGGACTTCGTTATCAATGCTGCCCGTGCCGCGGGGCAGGAAAAAGGTGCCGATGGGCCGGTCATAACCCTGTCCAGATCGCTGATCGTGCCGTTCCTGCAATTTTCGCCCCGCCGTGATCTGCGTGAGGTGGCGTATCGCGCCTGGGTGGCGCGCGGGGCGAATGGTGGTGAGACGGACAATCGCGACATAGCGGCCGAAACTCTGTCGCTTCGAGAGGAACGGGCCAAGCTGCTGGGCTATGAAAACTTTGCCGGGTTCAAGCTTGAAACGGAAATGGCCCGAACACCGGACAAGGTGCGCGCGCTTCTGATGCAGGTTTGGCAGCCCGCGAAACAGCGTGCCGAGGCGGATGCCCAAGTTCTGACGCAGATGATGCAGGCCGATGGCGTCAACGGCCCTCTGGAGGCTTGGGACTGGCGATACTACGCGGAAAAGCGGCGCAAGGCTGAACATGACCTGGATGAGGCTGCACTAAAGCCATACCTGCAACTGGATCGGATGATCGAGGCTGCTTTTGCCTGTGCCAACCGTTTATTCAGGCTTGAGTTTGCGCCACTGGATGTGCCGCTTTATCATCCGGATTGCCGGGCATGGGAAGTAACCCGAAACGGCCAGCACATAGCGGTTTTCTTAGGCGACTACTTTGCCCGTGGTTCCAAACGATCAGGCGCGTGGTGCAGCGCGATGCGCAGCCAGGCCAAATTCCCGAAGGTACAGGCGCCCGTCGTCATCAACGTCTGTAATTTTGCCAAGGGCGATCCTGCTCTGCTGTCCTATGACGATGCGCGCACGCTGTTTCATGAGTTCGGCCATGCACTGCATCAGATGCTGTCCAATGTCACATATGAGAGCATCTCGGGCACAAGTGTGGCTCGTGATTTCGTGGAACTTCCAAGTCAGCTTTATGAGCACTGGCTGGAGGTTCCCGAGGTTTTGGGTGAGTTTGCAACCCATGTAGAAACGGGCCAGCCAATGCCGCAGGATATGCTGCAGAAGGTTCTGAAGGCGGCAAATTTTGATCAGGGGTTCCAGACAGTCGAATATGTGGCCTCGGCTCTGGTCGATCTGGCCTTTCACGATGGTCCGGCCCCAGCTGACCCGATGGCAAAACAGGCCGAGGTTCTGGCCGAAATCGAAATGCCCCACGCCATTGGAATGCGGCATGCGACCCCGCATTTTGCTCATGTGTTCGCAGGCGACGGCTATAGTTCCGGTTACTACAGCTACATGTGGTCCGAAGTCATGGATGCCGATGCCTTTGCTGCCTTTGAAGAGGCGGGCGGTGCATTCGATGCCGAACAGGCGCGGGCGCTGGAGGAGAATATTCTGTCAGCCGGTGGATCGAAGGAAGCAGAGGATCTGTATCTTGCCTTCAGGGGGCGGTTGCCCGGTGTCGAAGCATTGCTGAAGGGGCGCGGGCTGATTGAGGCCTGAAGGGTTGGCGCCTGCGGCGGGGTATTTTTTAGCAAGAGAAAGGGGCGCGCGCCCCTTCCGGCATGTGGTCAATAACCCAGATTCCTGTCTACCAGATGCAGAAGAGGGGCGCCTGTCTCGTGCCTGCGGATGTTCTCACAGATTACCTGCGCGGCGGTGGCGGGGCGTGTTTCCGACGCGATATGCGGAGTGACAGTCAGGTTTGGATGTGCCCAGTAGGGGTGGTCGCGCGGCAGCGGTTCTGTTCGAAAGACGTCAAGCGTGGCATGGCCGATCTGGCCGTCATTCAGCGCTGACAATAGCGCGTCGTCATCTATCAGGGGACCGCGTCCCGGGTTGATGATCGTTGCGCCACGCGGAAGCCAGTGCAAGGTTTCCGCGTTCAGAGTATTTTCGGTAGAAGACGTGTTGGGCAAAAGCAAAACGGCGATCTCTGCCTGGCCCAACGCCTGACGCAGACCGTCCGGACCGTGCAAGCACTCGACACCGGGGATGTTTTTAGGCGTTCGGCTCCAACCAGTGACGCGGAAGTTCAGGGCAGACAGGGCCCGGGCCGATGCCTCGCCCAACGCGCCGAGCCCAAGCACGCAGACGGTGCGGTCCGTTGCAAGCGGAGGAACGTCCTGACGCCACTCGCCGTTCAGCCCGTGGATATGGGCATCCATGCCCAAGTGATGGCGCAGGACATGGCCCACGACCCATTCGGTCATTCCCTGCGTCAGGCCGTGATCAACCATCCGCGTGAGTGGAACGGTCAGGGTTTCGTTATCGGCAATGCTCTCGACCCCGGCCCACAGGCTCAGCACCGCCTTGAGGCGCGTGAAGGGCCCGAAATCGCGGAGCCCGCCATTTGGCGCATAGACCACATAGTCGACGTCTTCGGGTGGGAATTCAGTTCTCAGTGTGAAATCCAGGCCAGCATCGGTCAGGCCACGCGTCAGCAGAGGCTGGTAGACCGGCCAAAGGGCAGGGCGTGCGGAAAACAGGATGTTGATGGGCATTGGCCTGACCTTTTCATCAGCGTGGGCGATGGACGTTTGCGCTTTGTACGATGCCGAAGGCGGCCATGAGGACCAGCATGGCCGACCCGCCATAGCTGACCATGGGCAGTGGGACACCTACAACCGGGGCAAGCCCCATGACCATCGACATGTTCACGGCAAAGAACAGGAAGAAATTCAGAGATATGCCGAGTGTCACCAGCGACGAAAACCTATCTTTTGCGGCCATTGCCGTGAACAGGCAGAAAATCAGGATCAGAGCATAAAGGACAAGCAGCGAAATACCCCCGACAAAACCGAATTCTTCGGCAAGGGTGGTGAAAATGAAGTCTGTGTGCTTTTCCGGCAGGAAGTTCAGGCGGGACTGGGTTCCCTGCATGAACCCACGCCCGTTCCAACCGCCCGACCCCAGCGCGATCTTGGACTGCGTGATGTGATAGCCCGCACCCAGTGGGTCGGTCGATGGATCGAGGAAAGTGTCGATACGCCTGAACTGATAGTCCTTGAGCAATTGCCAGTCGGTGCCGCGGCTTTTGAAGACAGCGGTGATCAGCCCGCCCACAGCTGCGATGACCGCAGCAAAATAGGCCCAGTGCACGCCCGCAAGGAACATGAGGCCACCCCCTGCGGCAAGCAGCAGAATGGATGTGCCAAGGTCCGGTTGGCGCAATACCAGCAGCGTGGGAAGGATGATCAGAAAAACGGGGATCAACACCCAGAGCGGGCGCGAGGTCTTATGTTCGGGAAGCCAGTCGTAATAGGCTGCAAGCAGCATCACCAGCGTCACCTTCATCAGCTCAGATGGCTGCAGACGCATGAAGCCCAGATCGATCCAGCGCTGGGCGCCCATCCCGACGGTGCCGACAAGATCGACTAGGACAAGCAGACCGATGGAAACCAGATAGGCCAGAACAGACATGTTCCGCCAGAACCAGATCGGCACCATGGCAACGATGAACATCGCGGCCAGCCCGATACCAAACCGCTCAATCTGGGGCTCGGCCCACGGTGTCCATGATCCTCCGGCGACCGAATAGAGCATCAGAAAACCGGCGCTTGCCACACTGATCAGCAACAGCGTAAGCGGCCAGTTCATGTACAGAATCTTGCGGAACCCCGACGGCGTGGATTTGACGGCGTATTCAAGATAGCTCATGCGCGGTCCTTTTCGTCAGGACGCGCTTTGGGGCGCCGGTCGCCTTCCAGTTTCTTTTGCTGTTCTTTTATGCGTTCACGGTCGCCCGTCGGATAAGCCTCAAGCGGCGGTGTACCGCCATAAAGGGCTTGCAGCATCACATCCCGAGCTACCGGAGCCGCAGCCTTGGATCCGCCTCCGCCGTGTTCGACCACGACCGATATTGCATATTTTGGTTTGTCGAACGGTGCAAAGCAGACAAACAGGGCGTGGTCACGACGCTCCCACGGCAGGTCTTCGTTGCGGATCACACCGGCGGCGCGCTCGGCGGCGGTGATGTTGCGGACCTGGCTGGTGCCGGTTTTGCCTGCCATGCGAAATTCATCGGCGATGATCCGGCTGCGATACGCGGTGCCGCGACGGTCGTTCGACACCGCATACATCGCCTGTTGCACCTGCTGAAGGTTATAGGGGTTGATGTCCAGCGGCTCACCCGCACCCGAAGGCTGTTCGATACCGTTGACCGATCGCACCAGTCGAGGTGTCACCGCGCGGCCCGTGGCAATGCGGGCGCTCATCACTGCCAGTTGCAGCGGAGATGCCAGCATAAAGCCCTGTCCGATGGAGGCGTTAGCAGTGTCGCCCACCAGCCAGTCCTGACCGTGAACGCGCGATTTCCATTCCTGATTTGGTGCCAGCCCCTCGGCCACAGCGGACATCGGGATGTCATGACGGATACCCAGCCCGAATTTACGCGCCATCTCGGAAATCTTGTCGATACCGACACGCAATGCGACGTCGTAATAATACACGTCGCAACTGCGCTTGAGAGAGGTCAGCAGATCGACCATGCCATGGCCGCCCCGTTTCCAGCAGTGGAAACGTCGGCTGCCGACCTTGAGGTAACCGGGGCAGTAAACGGTATTGCCGGGGCTGACCACTCCGGCCTCCAGCGCCGCCAATGCTGTGATCATCTTGAAGGTTGAGCCGGGCGGGTAGGTGCCCTGCACCGTCTTGTTGGCCAGAGGGCGGTATTTATCCTGCGTCAGCGCGCTGTAGTCGGCGACTGAAATACCGCGCACGAACAGGTTAGGATCAAAACTGGGCGACGAGCTGATGGCGCGGATGTCTCCGGTTTCGCAGTCCATCACCACGACCGCAGCACTTTCGCCGCTCAGCCGGGCCTGCGCATATTGCTGAAGATCGGCATCGACCGACAGCTGCAAATCCGCACCGGGCTGACCTTCGCGCCGGTCCAGTTCCCGCATGACCCGACCGGTTGCATTAACTTCAACCCTTTTGGCGCCGGTCTTTCCGCGCAGATTGTCTTCCTGTTTCGCCTCCAGCCCGACCTTGCCGATCTGGAACCGGGGGATACGCAGAACCGGTTCGGGGTCGGTCATCTGGCTCAGGTCGTAATCGCTGACCGGGCCCACATATCCGACGACATGGGCAAAATCCTCGTAGCGGGGGTACTGGCGGGTCTGACCAACCTCGGGTGTAATGCCCGGTAGAGCCGGGGCGTTGACGGCCACTTTCGAGATGTCTTCCCAAGTCACCTGATCGGCCAGCGTCACAGGCAGAAAGGGGGCCGAGCGGCGCATCTCGTTCCGGGCGCGCTCGATTTCATCTTCGTTCAGCGGGATGAGGCGGGACAGGTTGGCGATTACCTGATCTACATCACCGGCATCCTCGCGGACGATAATGATGCGGTAGGATGGGGAGTTCTGGCCGATGATCTGACCGTTGCGGTCATAAATCCGCCCGCGTGTTGGCGGGATAAGGCGTATGTTGACCCGGTTTTCCTCGGCCAGCAGGCGGTACTGATCCGCCTGATCGACCTGCATGTACCGCATCCGCATGGCCAGCGCGCCAATAAACCCGGCCTGAACGCCCCCAAGAACCAGCGCCCGGCGCGAGAAGCGCTTGTAAACCCGACCTGCTTCTTTGGGATTCCGTTTCATGCCCGACCTCCCAGTGCCTCGGAAGCGGATGCCGACAGTCTGCGCACCCCAAGAACGTTCTGAGTAATCAGGATTGCAATCGGATAGACGGCGATCGTCATCGCAAGCTGCACAACTGTTGGCCAAAGGGCGGCTTGTTCAACCGACAACAGTGCAAGGATCACGCGGTTTGCAGCGAATATGGCCACAAGCACAACGCTGACGGAGCTCCACTCCGCCGCGAAACCCCCGTCGCGCATTCCGGGCGCGGCGGATCGCAAGTAAGCCGATCCCCCGACCACCAGCGCAGCCATTAGGCCGGGCGGTCGTTGCAGCAGCAGATCGGCCATCAGCATGACCGCCGCGATACTGAGTGTCGGCACGTAATCGGGACGGCGCAACACCCAAGCCATCGTCAGGGCGATCAGAAAATCGGGAAACGGCCATCGATCCGGCTGCGTATCAAGCGGCAGCAGATGAAAAAACAGGACCAGCATCGCCAGACAGACGTATAGTCCGCGCATAAACCAGAGATGCGTCTGATGTTTATCCATCTGCGGCATCCTCTGACGTCAGAGTGGCCTCGGGACGAACCGGTCCGACGATCCCGCCTGGATCTCGGATCGGTTCAGCTGAGTGATAGCGCAGCACGCGCAAGAACTCCAACCGTTCGAAATCAGCCGAAAGGCGGACGCGCAGTCGGCCCCCAGGGTCCATCGCGACCTGACCGATCAGCAGCCCGGCAGGGAAAACGCCTCCATCGCCCGACGTAATTACCCGGTCGCCAGGACGAACGAGTTCGCGGCTCTCAAGAAATTCGATGGCGGGTGAGGGCGTGTTATCCCCGGTGACAAGTGACGTCTGGCCGGACGGCTGAATGGTCGCGGGTATCGCGCTTGAGGCATCGGTCAGAAGGATCACGCGCGATGTGTCCGGACCAACACCGGAAATTCGACCCACCAGCCCGATACCGTCCATTGCGGCCCAGCCATCGACGATGCCGTCGCGGCTGCCGACATTCAGCACAACGGATTGCCGGAACGGAGAGCCGCTGTCGGCCATCACCACGCCGGTCACATAGGTCAGGCGTGGATCAAGTCGCACATTGTTCAGATCCAGAAGCCGCGCGTTTTCCTGTTCCAGCTGCAACGCCGCTTCCTTCCAGGCCCGCATCTGCCGCAATTCGCTGCGCAGTTCCCGGTTCTGTTCGCTCAGCCGCTGGTAGCTTTGGAAATCCCTGACCAGATTTACACCTGCCGTGACCGGAACCATGGCCCATTCCATCGACGGCACCACCTTGTCGACGACCTGAGCGCGAAAACGTTCGACCCGTGGGCTGTCGATCCGCCAGACAAGGAAAATCCCGACAAGGCATAGCAGGACAATCCCCAGAAGCAACCGGCGCAGGGGGGCGGTATAGTCCTCGCGCTGTGAACGGTCCTTTGCCACAGGACTCCTTCCGGTGCTGCTCGCGCCGTGTTTTGGACCCTCTGATCAGAGGGTGCGCGCCTCAGCTTTCGTAGTCAATCGCGTGGCGCAGTTGTTTTTCGTATTCCAGCGCTTTTCCGGTGCCAAGCGCCACACAATTCAGACTTTCGTCCGCAATTGAGACGGCCAGACCGGTTTGCTCGCGCAGCGCAAGGTCCAGATCGCCTAGCAAAGCGCCGCCGCCGGTCAGCATTACGCCCCGGTCCACGATATCTGCTGCCAGATCGGGCGGGGTGGTTTCCAGCGCGGTCATCACGGCCTCGCAAATCTGCTGGACGGGCTCGGACAGAGCCTCGGCAACCTGCGCCTGGCTGATCTCGATTTCCTTGGGCACGCCGTTCAACAGGTCACGGCCGCGAATATGCATGGATTGCCCGCGCCCGTCATCAGGCATCCGGGCGGTACCGATGGTGGTCTTGATCCGCTCGGCGGTGGACTCACCGACCAGCAGGTTCTGCTGACGGCGCAGATACGAGATGATGGCCTCATCCATCCGGTCGCCACCCACGCGGACTGAGCGCGCATAGACGATATCGCCCAGCGACAGAACGGCAACTTCGGTTGTACCGCCACCGATATCGACAACCATGTTACCGGTCGGATCGGTGATCGGCATACCGGCACCAATCGCAGCAGCGATGGGTTCTGCAATCAGGCCCGCTCGACGGGCGCCTGCGGACAGAACCGACTGACGAATGGCGCGTTTTTCAACAGGAGTGGCACCATGAGGAACACAGACAATGATCTTGGGTTTAGAAAAGGTCGAGCGTTTGTGCACCTTGCGGATGAAATGCTTGATCATCTCTTCGGCGGTATCGAAGTCCGCGATCACACCTTCGCGCATCGGGCGGATGGCTTCGATTGAACCGGGCGTCCGGCCCAGCATCAGCTTGGCGTCCTCACCTACGGCCAGAACCTTTTTTACGCCGTCCTTGACGTGATAGGCCACAACCGACGGTTCCGACAGGATCACTCCGCGCCCTTTGACATAAACCAGCGTGTTTGCCGTACCAAGGTCAATTGCCATGTCCGCTGTGAACAGGCCGCCCAGATTGCCAAAGATGCCCATGTTTTTCCTGATCCCGTTAGTCAGAATTTCTACTGCCCGCGACTCGACGGTTCCGGGACGCATGTCTTATAGGGTGCCATCTCGCCCGGTAAAAGGGCTGATTCCGCGTAAATCAGCGCTATTCCGCCTCATTTGCAAGGACATTAGAAGGCAACATGCTCTCTTATCAACACATTTACCACGCAGGTAATCTGGCCGATGTACAAAAGCACGCGTTGCTGGCGTGGATGTTGGCCTATCTGACCCAAAAGGAAAAGCCGCTGAGCTACGTTGAAACGCACGCGGGCCGGGGGCTGTACCAGCTGGACGCCGCCGAGGCACGCAAGACGGGTGAGGCGGCGGCGGGCATCGAGCGCGCGCAGCGCGAAACGTGGTTCGGCCCCGAACATCCTCTGTCACGCGCGTTGAGTGCAGTACAGGACCGGCACGGCGCAGCGGCCTATCCCGGCTCGCCACTAATTGCCGCCAGTCTTTTGCGGGCGCAGGACAGCCTGCATTTCGCAGAACTTCACCCGCAGGAAAACGCGGCCCTCAACGGAGTCATGGCTGCGCAACAGGCCAAAGTTTATCGCCGGGACGGCTATGAGCTTGCGCAATCGTTGCTGCCCCCCACGCCACGGCGCGGATTGATGTTGATTGATCCCAGCTATGAGGTGAAATCGGAATATGATCGGTTGCCCGGCCTGATCGCAAAGATGCACCGCAAATGGAATGTCGGGGTGATTGCCCTGTGGTACCCGATCCTGACGGACGGGCGGCAAAAGGCCATGGTCGCGGCGCTGAAACAGCAAGAGCTGCCCGGGGCTGTCTGCCACGAGGTCCGTTTCCCCGCAGCGCGCGAGGGGCATCGGATGGTTGGATCCGGCATGTTCGTGATCAACGCACCTTTTGGTTTTTCCGAAGAGGCTGCCGCGCTGGACCAACTGTTCGACAGGCTCGGTACTGCTTGACGCCGTTTGCGCAGGATCACTCGGCAACGCACGCACGCTATGGGCGAACATTCAAAAATTCTTGTTTGACAGGGCCGCGCGGCGCTAGAATTGCAGAAAGGGGGGGCCATGGAGCGCCGACTTGCTGCCATTCTTGCTGCCGACATGGTGGGTTACAGCCGGTTGATGGAAGCCGATGAGCAGGGCACACTGGCCCGCCTCCGGGCCCATCGGATCGAACTGATCGACCCCGCGATCCAGAAAAACCGCGGAACCGTTATCAAAACCACAGGGGATGGAATGCTGGTTGAATTTTCCAGCGCCTGCGATGCGGTTGCCTGCGCCGTCGAAGTCCAGAGCAGGATGTCACGCAGAAACACGGACGTGCCCGGGGAACAGCGCATTCAGTTCCGCATCGGTGTCAATCTGGGCGATATCATTTTCGAGGATGGCGATATCTTCGGCGGCGGCGTGAACGTCGCGGCCCGGTTAGAGCAATCGGCGGAGGCTGGTGACGTGCTGATCTCGGGCGCCGTGCACGAACAGGTTTCGGGGCGAATGGACCTGCAGTTTCAGGATCTTGGCGATCTCAGCCTCAAGAATCTGTCGCAGCCGGTGCATACCTATCGCATCGAACTGGACCGGCCTGCCGATCAGGACCTGACCGCGCCGCAGGAAGAGGCAACAAGGGTTGTCAAACCATCGATCGCGGTTCTGCCCTTGGAAAACATGAGCGGCGATCCCGAGCAGGAGTTTTTTGTTGATGGCCTGACCGAGGACCTCCTGACGGAACTCAGCCGCAGGCACGAGTTGTTCGTGATCTCGCGCAATTCCAGTTTTGTTTATAAAGGTCAGGCAGTAAACGTCCGCGATGTGGCCGAGAAGCTGGGCGCGCAGTATATTGTCGAGGGAAGCGTCAGAAAGGCGGGCAACCGACTGCGGGTGACCGTACAGTTGATCGACAGCCAGACCGATGCGCATATCTGGGCCGAAAAATACGATCGCGACCTGGATGATATCTTTGCCATTCAGGACGAGGTGACGGCGGCGGTTGTGGCAACCTTGCCCGGACGCATCGAGGCATCGCAACAAGAGGGGCTGGCCCGCAAGAAGCCATCGAGCTTTGCCGCCTATGAATGCGTTCTGGCGGCCAAGGTACTGCACCACCGTAGCACCCGCGAAGACAATATCGAGGCGACCAGACTGATCGATCGCGCCATCGAACTGGACCCCGACTATGCCCATGCCCACGCCTGGAGCGGCTGCATTCGCGGTCAGGCTTGGGGATACGGTTGGTGCGACGATCGTGACGAAATGCTGGCGCTGTGCGAGGCTGCGATCCTCAAGGCGGCTTCGCTGGATGACAACGATGCCGATGTTCACCGGCTGATGGCGGCGGTCGAGATTCTGCGCAACGATCTGGACCGCGCCCGCTATCATCAGGACAAGGCGCTGTCGCTGAATCCAAACTACGACCTTGTCGTCGTGCAGATGGGAGAGTTGCTGACTTGGTCAGGAAGCCCAGACGAAGGGGCCGAATGGATACTTAAGGCGATGCGGCTGAACCCCCATTACCCGGCCCGGTTTTGGAGCCATCTTGGCCGGGCCCGGTTCTGTGGCCGCCATTACGAGCAGGCAATCGACGATTTCTCGCATCTGCCCGCTTTGGACATCACGCAGAACGCCTTTGTCGCCGCATGTCACGGTTGGCTGGGGAATGAGGCCGGAGCCAGACGTCATGCCGAAGCGATCCGTTCAGCCGATTCCGGTTTCAAACTGGATGATCTGGCCGCCACCCTGCACTATGGCCGCGATGAGGATCTTCGGCATTTTCTGGACGGGGCGAAAAAGGCCGGACTGGCGTAATACGCAATCCGGCCTTGATGTTTCAGGACATTCGACAGGCCGCACAGCCCGTCACGTCAGATCCTTATAGCTGATCTCGCGCGCATCCGCGCCCGGACCGGTTTTTTCACGTCGCACGATCAGGCGGTTGAGTGCGTGGATATAGGCTTTGGCGGATGCCACAACGGTATCGGTATTGGCCGACTGACCGGTTGCGATCATGCCATCCTCTTCCAGCCGGACCGAAACAGTTGCCTGTGCGTCGGTTCCTTCGGTCACCGCATGGACCTGATAAAGCTGCAGATGCGCCGTGTTGGGATGGATGATGCGAATTGCCCGGAATGTGGCGTCCACAGGACCATCGCCATGCTCGGTGGCGGTGACATCCTGTCCGTTCACCTCCATCTCGACCGTTGCTTCGGCCTGACCGCCTGTACCGCAGGTCACTTTCATCGAAACAAGCTGCAGGCGGTCATCGCCATCATCGTCATCCAGCGTCATCAGCGCGATGATGTCGTCGTCGAACACCTCTTTCTTGCGATCCGCCAGATCCTTGAACCGTACGAAGATATCCTTGAGCTGGTTATCACCCACCTCATAGCCAAGGGTGTTCAGCTTGTCGCGTAACGCCGCGCGGCCGGAATGCTTGCCCAACGGCAGGGAGGTGCCGGACAGGCCCACATCCTCGGGGCGCATGATCTCGAAATTGTCTCGGTTCTTGAGCATCCCGTCCTGATGGATGCCGCTTTCATGAGCAAAGGCGTTCTTGCCAACGATGGCTTTGTTGAACTGCACGTTGAAACCCGACACCGTGGCGACCCGCCGCGAGATGTGCATGATCTTGGTGGTGTCGATGCCGGTGTGATACGGCATGATGTCGTTGCGGGTGCGCATCGCCATCACGACCTCCTCCAGCGCGGTGTTGCCAGCGCGTTCACCCAGACCGTTGATCGTGCATTCAATCTGGCGCGCGCCGCCGATAACAGCCGCCAGCGAGTTCGCCGTCGCCATGCCCAGATCGTTGTGGCAATGGGTTGCAAAGACAACCTCATCCGCGCCCGGCACAGTTTCGATCAGACGCTTGATCAGGTCAGCCGATTCCAGCGGTGCGGTGTAGCCCACGGTGTCCGGAATGTTGATCGTGGTTGCCCCCGCCTTGATGGCGATCTCGATCACGCGGCACAGGTAATCCCACTCGGTCCGGGTCGCATCCATTGGCGACCACTGCACGTTTTCACACAGGTTGCGCGCATGGCTGACGGTGGCGTGGATCTTATCGGCCATTTCGTCCTTAGTCAGGTTCGGAATGGCGCGGTGCAGCGGCGAGGTACCGATAAAGGTGTGAATCCGGCTTTTCTCGGCGTGTTTGATCGCCTCCCAGCAGCGGTCGATATCGGTGATATTGGCGCGGGCCAGGCCGCAGATGCGGCTGTTCTTGGAGCGCTCTGCGATTTCCGTCACAGCCTTGAAATCACCTTCGGAGGCGATGGGGAATCCGGCTTCGATGATATCGACGCCCATATCGTCCAGCAGTTCGGCGATTTCCAGCTTTTCAGTATGGGTCATCGTCGCGCCGGGGCTTTGTTCGCCGTCGCGCAAAGTGGTGTCAAAGATCAAGACGCGGTCTTGGTCGGTCACGTTGGTCATGTCGGTGTCTTTCTGTTCTGTCCTAAAGCCATTTGGCGCGCGGGCGTCCTCCTCTGAGCGGGCGCGCCGGGTGGCACGCTCAGAGGCGGATTAGGATCAGTAGGCCACGCAGATCGGTACCGCGCAGGGCGGAACCGGAAAATGGGATATCGGCGTGGTTGATCATGGAATCGAGTTATACAGCGCCAATTCGGAATGAAAAGAACGAAAATACCGCAAACCGGCCCGTGGGCTTGTCTTTCTGAACGGATTTATCCGTCTGAGGCTTCTGATCCGTCCTGAACCGGACCCGCTTCGGGCGCCTGAGTTCCGGAATCCGTATCTTTCTGTTCAGTCAGGGCGCCATTTTCCCAGACGCCGGTTTCTTCCTGACCATCGGAATAGCGCATTGTGCCTTCGCCCTGACGTTTACCGTCCAGGAAATTCCCTTCATAGACATCGCCATTGGCATAGGTCGCAACGCCAAACCCGCTGATTTTGCCATCGGTCCACCCGCCGGCATACTTAAAGCCGTCGGCCATGACGATCTCGCCCTGCCCATGACGCCGCCCCTGGTCGTATCCACCGGTATAGACCGAGCCATCAGGGTATGTTGCCTTGCCCTGACCCTGCCGAGCGCCATCGACCCAGTCGCCGTCGTACCGGTACCCGTTCGTATATGTCATGACGCCCTTGCCGTGATTGCGGGCATTCCGGAATTGGCCCTTATACACAATGCCGTCGGCATAAGCGGCGGTGCCGGTTCCTTCGATCACGCCAGCAACCCAGTCGCCGTCATAACTCGATCCATCGGGATAGGTGATCCGCCCTTTGCCATCCGCCAGATCGGCCTTGAAGTCACCGACGTATACGGACCCGTCGGGATAGGTGACCTCTCCCAGCCCTTCGATCTGGCCGCCGGACCAGTTGCCGCTGTATTTGTATCCATCCGTTCCGGTGAACGTACCGTCGCCGTGACGCTGATCGTCCGAGAACTGGCCTTCGTAAACGTCGCCATTTGCGTAAGTGACCTTGCCAGTCCCTTCGCGGCGTCCGGCCACAAGCTGGCCTTCATAGACATCCCCGTTTGCCTGCGTCAGGTGGCCGGAGCCTGTAATCTGCCCCTCTGCCCAGTCGCCGGTATAGATCATCCCGTCCGGCAAGGTCAGGCTGCCCTGACCATGGCGCTGATCCGCCATAACGTCGCCTTCGTAGATGGCACCATCAGGATAGGTGATCTTGCCCTTGCCCTGTTTCAGGCCGTCGACCCAGTCGCCTTCATAGACATATCCGCCGGGGTCTTTCATCATCCCTTGGCCGTGATGCCGGGCGTTCTTGAAACCGCCTTCGTAGCGCACACCGTTTGCATATTCGGCCACGCCGGTGCCGTTGATCGCGCCGTCCGACCAGTCTCCTTCGTAGGTGCCGCCGTCGGCATAGATGATCTTGCCCTTGCCCTCGGGCTTGCCGTTGACGAAATCACCTTCGTAGACCGACCCGTTGGGATAGCGCGCCGTGCCCTTTCCGCGAATCTCCCCCTCGACCCATTCACCGGAATATTCAAAGCCGTTCGGCAGTTTATAGGTGCCGGTTCCGTGGCGCAGGCCCTTTTCAAAGGTACCCTCGTACACACCGCCAACTTCGTCGTCCTTGGTCACGATCTGCCCGTCCTGGGCAAGTGCACCAAAGGCCATGGCTCCTGACATTGCGGTTGCCAGTGTCAAACGGATCATCTTCATGGTCTTTCCTGCCTGCCCGGTTTTAAGCTGTTTCCCGATCGTTTGCGCAAAACTAAGGTACCTGCGGACGCCGGGCAATGTCTTTTGCCGCATTTGCCTTCCACTTGCGGCGTGATCTGATAAATGGCTTTGGGACTGACGAGGGCATGAGGGCAATATGGCCGACCGTTTCCGCATTACTCTGGCACAGCTCAACCCCACGGTGGGCGATATCGACGGCAACGCAGCCAAGGCCTTTGCCGCCTGGGAGCAGGGGCGCGAGGACGGAGCCGATCTGGTTGCGCTGCCGGAAATGTTCGTGACCGGCTACAACACCCAAGACCTCATCATGAAACCGGCCTTTCATCAGGCTGCCATCGCTGCGGTCACCGATCTGGCGGAACGCTGCAAGGATGGCCCTGCGCTGGCGATCGGCAGTCCCTGGACCGAAGGCGACCAACTCTACAATGCCTATCTGATCCTGAAAGGCGGCAAAATAGCCAGCAAGACCCTCAAACATCACCTGCCGAACGAAACCGTGTTCGACGAAGTGCGCCTGTATGACGCCGGTCCTCTGGGCGGCCCCTATTCGGTTGGAAATACCCGCATCGGCAGCCCGATCTGCGAGGACAGTTGGCACGAAGATGTGGCCGAAACGCTGGCTGAGACCGGGGCCGAGTTCCTGCTGGTGCCGAACGGGTCCCCCTATTTCAGAAACAAATACGACGTGCGGATCAATCACATGGTGGCACGCGTGGTCGAGACCGGGCTGCCGCTGATTTATCTGAACATGGTCGGGGGACAGGACGATCAGGTTTTTGACGGCGGCACATTTGCGCTGAACCCTGGAGGTGAACTGGCTCTGCGCATGCCCGTATTCGACGAGGCCGTCACCCATGTTGATCTTGAACGTGGCGACGATGGCTGGCGCATTACGCCGGGCGAATTTGCTCCGCAACCGGATGAGTGGGAACAGGACTATCGCGCCATGGTTCAGTCCCTGCGCGACTATATGGGCAAGACCGGCTTCAAAAAGGCAGTTCTTGGTCTGTCGGGCGGCGTCGATTCGGCGCTGGTTGCGGCAATCGTGGTGGATGCCATCGGTGCCGAAAATGTCCGCTGCGTTATGCTGCCGTCTGAATATACCAGCCAGGGTTCTCTCGACGATGCCGAGGCCGTCGCCAAGGCTCTGGGAGTCCACTACGATTACGTTCCGATTTCTGACAGCCGGTCCGCTGTGTCATCGACGCTTGCGCCTTTGTTTGAAGGGCACGAAGCTGACCTGACCGAGGAAAACGTGCAATCCCGCCTGCGCGGCCTGCTGCTGATGGCGATCTCGAACAAGTTCGGAGAGATGTTGCTTACAACCGGCAACAAATCGGAAATTGCCGTCGGTTACGCCACTATCTACGGAGATATGAATGGCGGGTACAATCCGATCAAGGACCTGTACAAAACCCGCGTGTTCCAGACCTGCCGCTGGCGCAATGACAATCACCGGGACTGGATGATGGGTCCTGCGGGCGAAGTGATCCGGTCATCGGTCATCGACAAGCCGCCAAGCGCCGAGCTACGTGAAGATCAGAAGGACAGTGACAGCCTGCCGGATTATCCAGTGCTAGATGCCCTGCTCGACATTCTTGTCGATCAGGATGGTTCGATTGCCGATTGCGTTGCTGCCGGTTTCGACGAAAGCATCGCCATAAAAGTCGAGCACCTGATTTATATCAGCGAATACAAACGCTTTCAGTCGGCCCCCGGCACGCGCCTGACGCGCCGTGCATTCTGGCTGGACCGGCGCTATCCGATCGTCAACAGGTGGCGTGACAGCGGGCAGTAATGTAGCGGCTGCTCTGAGAGTCGTTAACCTCAATTCTTCAATCTGGCTGGTCAGTCGACATTGTTTCGAATGTGGCCGCATGATGGCAGTCAGCGTCAAGGGGCTGATGCCCTTTAACCTATTGAAAAGTTTGAAGTACACGCCGAAAATTGAAGGCGCGATTGGCGTTTTGCCACATTTTCGCCACAATTTAGAACCAAACTTGCCTCAAGTGGGGCAAATGTGACGCAATGCAGCCAGAGAAGTTGCGGCATCGGTCATTCTTAGGTGGTGTGGACGCGCTTTGGGCATAGCCCGACAGGTGTGTGTCAGTTGAAGATAGTTGGTGCGAATATGTTTAACGATTACGAAAAATCCCTTCACGGGCCTATCAAATGGAAAACCATGGAATCGCCGGCACGTGAACTGGACGAAGAGGGCACAGATGCCGCAATCGCGGATTTGATGCGCAGCGAAGCCCGGGCACAGACTCCTTCGTCGGCAACCCGGACCCGTCCCGAATTCCCTCCGTTGGCCCCTTGTGATGACCCTGAACCGAACAGTGACCTGTCCGTTTTGGATGCTGTGAAACGGAAATGGGCTGCGTTTGCGGCCTGAGTTTTTATCGGGGTGCAATTTCTGAGATATTCCTCACCAGCGGAACCCGGTCACAGCTGGGCGATAACGACACCAGTCGTATCGCCCGAGTGACCGGATTAGCGCCAATGCAGTTCAGCCCATCAACTGATAGCTGACCGGGACAAAGCGGAAACCGTCGCCTCGTTTCTCAACATAACCAGCTGCCGGGAAGGGCATGTGATAGCCGATCATCGGTACCCGGTCGGCGGCCAGAAGACCCAGCACATCTCGCCGCGCGGCGGTGGCCGCAGCCTTGTCCATGTCGAATTTGACCTCCCAGTCCGGATGCGCGAATGACCAGACATAGTGGTTGGCCAGATCGGCTGTCAGGATCAGCCGCTGCCCGTTGTTTTCCAGGTGATAAACCATATGACCGGGCGTATGCCCAAATGCCGCCTTGGCGGTGACCCCGGACACAACGTCGCCGCCGTCCTCGATAAAGGTCATTTTCTCGGCCAACGGCGTTACCTTTTCGGCAACCAGATCGCCGACCCGATTTCCCGCGTCTTGCGCCGCCCAGAAATCATACTCGGCCGCTGCGGTGACATAACGTGCATTCGGAAAGGTCGGTGCGCCGTCGGTTGTCATTCCACCAATATGGTCGGGATGCATATGCGTCAGAACGACGACATCGATGGCATCCGGGGCAACACCGGCCTCGTTCAGGGCTGCCTGAATGCCACCCTGACCAAGCCCGGTGTCAAACAACACAAGCTCGGACCCGGTGTCGACAAGCGTCGGGGTGAAAAAGAACTGGGCCTGATCAGCAGGAATGAAGTTTTCCGCAGAAACACTGGCGAATTCCTCATCCGAGGCACCGCCGCCGAATATCTCCTTTGCGCCGTCCCGTGGAAAGCTGCCGTCGAGCAGGGTGGTGACCGTAAAGTCGCCCAGCTGGAAGGATCGGGTATTCGGGGTCGCGGATTTGGGCTCTGAACCGGCGGCGCGCGCGGGTGTCACGCCTGCTGCCAGTGGAAGGGCAACTGCAGCCCCCAGTGCCGAGCGACGGGTAAGTTTGATCGCCATGTAATGAACTCCCTGTCTGATCTGATGACTGATACATAGAACGCGTGGATTGCTCTTCCAGCCTGTCCGGGGCTGTGCTCCTTGTATTCACATGGTACCGTCGCTTTATGGCAAACAGCAGTAACAAAACCGTGCCCACCGATCAGAGCGTCGAAGCGTTTCTGGCAGGCGTGCAGCCCCATAGCAAAGCAGATGATGCGCGCAGGCTTGACCAGCTGTTTCGTAAGGTGACCGGTTTCACGCCCCTGATGTGGGGGCCGTCGATGATCGGGTATGGCAAGTATCACTATCGCTACAAAACGGGGCGCGAGGGGGACTTTCTGGCGACCGGTTTTTCACCGCGCAAGGCGGCGCACTCGATCTATATCATGCCGGGATATGCCGATTTCGGGGATATCCTGTCCCGTCTGGGCAAGCACAAGCTGGGCAAATCCTGTCTGTATGTGAACAAACTTGCCGATATCGATCTAGTTGTTCTGTCCGAACTGATCCGCGCCGGGCTGGACGATCTTGACCGGCTCTGGCCTGTCGAACCGACCTGAGTATCAGTTCGAACGGTACTCCAACCTCGCGGCGCCGAAGGGTGTTCGGCTGGACAATTGGCCAATCCTGTGACAAGAGCCGCGCCAACAGGAGACACCCATGACAACCACCCGTTTCGCCCCGTCGCCCACCGGTTACATCCATGTGGGCAACTTGCGCACCGCACTGATGAATTATCTGATCGCCCGCAAGGCGGGCGGCACGTTCATCCTGCGTATCGACGACACAGACCCCGAGCGGTCGAAGGAAGAATATGTCGACGCGATCAAGCAGGACATGGAGTGGCTGGGCCTGCACTGGGACAGGATTGAGCGTCAGTCGGACCGACTGGATCGCTATGCCGAGGCTGCCGACAAGCTGCGCGAAATGGGCCGGTTCTACGAGGCATTCGAGACACCGACCGAGTTGGACCTGAAGCGCAAGAAGCAACTGAACATGGGCAAGCCGCCGGTCTATGACCGCGCCGCGCTGAACCTGTCAGATGCCGAGAAAGAAGCCCTGCGGGCCGAGCGTGGTAATGGTGTCTGGCGCTTCAAGCTGGATCACGAGCGGATCGAGTGGACCGACGGCATTCTGGGCGACATATCGATCGATGCGGCTTCGGTCTCTGATCCGGTGCTGATCCGTGGCGATGGTCAGGTTCTCTATACGATCGCGTCGGTGGTTGATGACACCGAGATGGGCGTAACCGATGTTGTGCGTGGCTCGGACCACGTGACCAACACGGCCACGCAAATTCAGATCATCAAAGCGCTGGGCGGGACGTGCCCACGTTTCGCGCACCATTCGCTGCTGACCGGCCCGCAGGGCGAGGCACTGTCGAAACGTTTGGGCACGCTGGCCCTGCGCGATCTGCGTGAGCAGGGCGTGCAGCCGATGGCGCTGCTCAGCCTGATGGCGCGGCTGGGTTCTTCCGATCCGGTTGAGCTGCGCGCGGACGTGGCTGAACTTATCGAAGGGTTCGACGTGAACCGTTTTGGGGCGGCGCCCACCAAGTTCGATGTGCAGGACCTGTTTCCGCTGACGGCGAAGCACCTTCAGTCGCTGCCTTTGGCAGACGTGGCCGAAGCAGTGGCCGAGGCTGGCGTTCCGACAGAACTGGCCGAACCGTTCTGGGCCATGGCCCGGGAAAACATCACCACGCTGGGCGATCTGAAGGGCTGGTGGGAGTTGTGTCGTGACGGGGCCGAGCCGCTGATCGCTGATGAAGACCGCGAATTCATTTCTCACGCCATGACATTGCTGCCCGAGGGACCGTTTGACGGAGAAACCTGGGGCAACTGGACCAGCGCCGTGAAAGAGGCGACGGGTCGCAAGGGCAAGGGCCTGTTCATGCCGCTGCGCAGGGCACTGACTGGCATGGAGCGTGGGCCGGAGATGGCGACGCTGTTGCCGTTGCTACAGGTGATCCGCGCGCGCGGATGATGAGACGCGCCTGACGGCGTGCCTCCGGCAGCCGTATTTGGGACAAGAAGAAGAGGTGGGCGCCGCGCCCGCCCCTTTTCCTTTTAAGCTGGCAGTCCGATTCTGGCGGAAATTTTGTGAAGGCGGTCGTCCACGAATTCAGTCTCAGCGGGTTTCAGTTGCTGATGACGCGGGTATCGGGGTTCCGCCCGGTCGTTCAGGATCGGAGCATCCCAGCCGTCTGTGGTGGCAAAGAAACGGTCCGCGCCTTCCGGGCCGAAGGCGCGCAGGTAGCCCTGAATGACCACGTCGATATAGCTGAGCAGGATAGGATGCCCCTCGGACGGGTCGCGATGCCGGTGCTCGGGCACGGCATAGACCGCAATCTCGACCTCATGCGACAGGGGGTGCGCGACCGATCGTGTTGTCGGGATACGGTCATAAGCCCATTCCCGTTCGTCCAGCGCGGCCCAGTCGTTTTCGGGCACATGCGCGATCATGCCTTCGATTTCACTGTCGGGGTCAGGGACGGCCGTCAGAAAGGCAACGGCTCGCAGGTCGGTATGCCGCCAGGCGCGCCTCCAACCTTGCAAAAGCGCCGGGCGCGGGTCGGGGAAGTCGTGAGTGGCAAGGTTCACCAGGCTGCCATAGCCAAAGAAATAGGGGTCTGCCATGCGATGTGACGTCCTTTGAGCAATTGATGTATGTCAAACCGTTTTTTTGAAGCACATGCAATATGGGTTCGTCTCGAAATCTGAGGAGAGTACCCATGCGTATTACCAAAAGGACGAATATCGCTGTCCGCCTTCTGATGTATTGCGCCGCCCACCAGGATCGGTTGGTCACGAAATCCGAGATCGCAGAGGTTTGCAACATTTCGGAAAACCATCTGGCGCAGGTCATCAATCAGCTGAGCCAGCTCAAGTACCTGAGCACGCAGCGCGGTCGCAACGGCGGCATGTCTCTGGGTCGGCCCGCCGATCAGATCAGAATTGGCGAGGTTTTTCGCCACGTGGAAGGCGGCTTGCCTATTGCTGAGTGTTTTGCTGATGCCGACAACACCTGTCCGCTGACCGATGCCTGCCGGTTGCGGCTTGCACTGCAGGATGCGGCTCAGGCGTTTTATGCATCGCTGGACGAGATCACGCTGGACGCCCTGGTTTGTGACAATACTCAGCTGCTGAAGATTTTGCAGCCGGTGGCCTGCGTTCGCTAAAGCGTATCCGGTATTGCCGAAAACGGAACGGGTCAGTCGCTGGCACGCAGGATGCGCGCGGGCCGGGCGGACAGGGGTCGCCATGCGAACAACAGCCCCGCAACCAGCGTAACCGTCGTTCCCGCCAGAACGATGCCAAGCGCGGACGGCCAGATGATCACAAAACCGGTTTCAAAGATGAAACTGACGACGGCCCAGCTTCCCAATAGCCCCGATACCAGTGCCACACAGGCGGCGGCAGCACCCAGCAAGGCGGACCGCAGCGCGAAGCTCAGCATTATGCGCGTTCTGTCTGCGCCAAGGGTTTTGAGGACCGCAGCCTCGAACCGGCGTGCAGATTCACCGGCCGCGGCCGCTCCGATCAGCACGAGAAATCCGGTCAACAACGATGCGCCCGCCCCATAGGAAGTCGCCGTGGCAAGCCCGGCAAGAAGCCCCGAGACCCGGTCTATGGCGTCGCGGACACGGATCGCAGTAATGTTGGGAAAGCGATCTGCGAGGTCCTTTAATATGACGCTTTCGGCGTGTTCCTCGGCATAAACAGTTGCGATGAAGCTGTGTGGCGCCCCGGCAAGTGCCGATGGATTCATCGACATGACAAACCCCATGCCTGCGGTTGAAAAATCGACCTCGCGGAAGGATGTGATCTGGGCGGTGATGTCGCGGCCCAGAACATTGACGGTTAGCGTGTCACCAAGTTGCAACCCCATCTCCTGCGCTTCTTCGGCTGCAAAGCTGATCTGGGGGGCGCCGCTGTAATCCTGTGGCCACCATTCACCGGCAGTCAGGCGCGTGTTTTCGGGCGGCTGGGGTGAATAGGTCAGGCCACGATCCCCTTCGAGAACCCAGTGGTCTCCGGCGACTTCGCTGGCAGGGCGGTCATTGATCCGGGTGATGATACCGCGCAGCATCGGTGCGCTTTCCACCCGGCTGACCGCCGGATCGCTTTCCAGCCGCTGGGAAAAGCCCTCCATCTGGTCTTTTTGAATATCCACGAAGAAATAGGACGGGGCCACGTCCGGTAGATTTCCGGTGATGGCCTTGCGCAGGTTACCGTCGATCTGACCGACGGCTGCAAGCACCGACAACCCCAGCCCCAGCGACAAAACCACGGAAACCGCGCTTTCCCGTGGCCCGGATATCGCCGACAGTGCCCAGCGAAGGGCAGGGCGGCCCCGGGATCTTGGCACGGCAGCCCGTGCGGCAAGGCGGATCAGCAAGGCTGATATCGCCAGCAAGACAAGAGCACCAATTACGCCGCCGGTTGTCCAGATCGTCAGCCGGTACGAGCCGCTGAACCATGCGGCAGCTGCGATCAGCACGATCAGCGCGAAAAGAGTGGTCACAAGGTATCTGGCCCGTGGCAGGGGGCGGGCCGACGACAGGGCATCCCGGAACAGCGTCGCCGCCCGGACCTCCTCGGTTCGTGCCAGCGGCCACAGCGTAAAAAGAAATGCCGTCAGCAGACCATAAAGCGCGGCCTCGGCCATTGGTGCGGGATAGAGCGTGAATACTGCCGGAACCGGCAACCGGGCCTCGATCGCGGAGGCCAGCAGGATGGGCGCAACCCCGCCCAATGCGATCCCCAGAAGGATACCGACGCCCGATAAAATGCCGATTTGTAGGAAATAGGTCTGAAACAGGGTCGCGCGATCCGCCCCTAGGGTGCGCAACGTCGCGATCGTATCTGTTTTCTCCGCCAGATAGGCGCGAACAGCGGCTGAAACGCCAATCCCGCCAACCGCAAGCCCCGACAACCCGACCAACACAAGAAACGCGCTGAGGCGCTGGACGAACTCGGTAATGCCGGGCGCGCCGTTGCGCGCATCCGTCCAGCGCATGCCGTTGCTTTTGAAATCCTGCCGGGCGGTTTCGGCGATCGTGGCCAGATCGGTCCCCTCGGGCAAGGCCAGACGGTATTTGGTCGAAAACAGCGTGCCCGGCTCAAGCAGCCCGGATGCCGTCAGGTCCTTGGTTTGCACCATCGTGCGCGGGCCAAGGCCAAATCCGTCTGCGGCCCCATCCGGTTCATGCTGCAGCGACGCCATCAGGACAAAGTCCTGCGTGCCCAGCCGAAAGCGATCGCCCGTCTCCAGATTCAGCCGGTCGATAAGCGCCGGATCCATCACCGCGCCTGGGGTTCCGTTCTGCCCGGCGAAAGCGTCCTCCAGCGGCATGTCGGGGGCCAGAATGACCGAACCGACCAGAGGATAGGCACCATCGACGGCCTTGATCTGCGTCAGCGCACGTTGGGTTTCGCCCCCGCGTTCCGTCACGGCCATGGACCGGAAATCTACGACCTCTGATACGGATCGCGCGTTTGAACGTATCCATGTCAGCTCGTCCTCGGATGCAAACCTGTAGGTGAACTCCATCTGGGCGTCGCCGCCCAGCAGCGCCGCGCCCTCCTGCACCAGTCCGGTTTCAATAGCTTCGCGGACCGAGCCGACTGCGGCTATGGCGGCAACGCCAAGGGCCAGGCAGCCCAGAAAAATCCGAAAGCCGCGAATGCCCCCGCGCAATTCGCGCCAGGCCAGCCGCGCGGACAGGCGCAGACTCATTCCGCTGCCTCACGCTCGACCGTTTCTGCCAGTCGCCCGTCCCGCAGGCGAACGATGCGGTCGCACTTGTCAGCCAGTTCGTGACTGTGTGTCACCAGAACCAGCGTTGCGCCATGCTTGTCGCGCAGCCCGAACAGCAGATCGATGATCGCGGCACCGTTTGTTTCATCAAGATTTCCGGTGGGTTCATCCGCCAGCAGGATCTGCGGCCTTGGTGCCGAAGCGCGGGCCAGCGCAACCCTTTGCTGTTCCCCGCCCGACAATTGCGCCGGATAATGGTCCCTGCGATGCGAAAGTCCAACGGTATCAAGCTCGGCCTCGGCGCGGGCAAAGGCATCTTTGTGACCGGCCAGTTCAAGGGGGGTGGCGACATTCTCCAGCGCCGTCATGGTCGGGATCAGGTGAAAATTCTGAAACACGATGCCCATGTTGTCCCGGCGGAACCGGGCCAGCGCATCCTCATCCATAGTCGTCAGGTCGGCCCCAAGGGCATGAACGGTACCGCCCGTGGCCTGTTCCAGCCCGCCCATCAGCATCAGGATCGACGACTTGCCCGAACCGGATGGGCCGATCAGGCCCAGCGTCTCACCATGATTCACGGTCAGTGAGATTTCGTGCAGGATGTCGACCTTTCCGGCATTGCCATTCAGCGACAAAGCAGCATCTTTTAGGACAAGTACAGGTTTCGACATGGGGCCTTCCTGGGGAACTGGATCATTTGGGATATGGAGCGGATCAGAAAATGCGCAAGGTCTTGATGTCGGCCATTTTTGTCTGGTGCGGTTTTACAGCCACAGCCGAACCGGTGGTGATCGCTGCGCTGGGAGATTCGCTGACGCAGGGATATGGGTTGGTCGAGCGGGATGGATTTGTCCCGCAACTGGATCGCTGGCTTGACGCGCAGGGGGCCGACGTCCGGTTGATCAACGCGGGTGTGTCTGGTGATACGACAGCAGGCGGTGCAGCCCGCGTGGAATGGACACTGACACCCGAGGTTGACGGAATGATCGTCGCACTTGGTGGCAACGACCTGTTGCGCGGCATCGATCCCGCTGTGTCCCGCGCGAATATTGAAAAGATTCTGATGGTGGCCAAACAGGCGGATGTCGATGTTCTTCTGGTCGGGATGAAGGCGCCGGGCAATTTCGGTGCCGAGTATAAATCTGCCTTTGATGCAATCTATCCGGATTTGTCCGGCGCATACGACAGTCTCTATGCCGAAGATTTTTTAGCGGGCCTCGACGCGGAAAGCGATCCGAACGCTGCGCGTAAATTTATGCAACCTGACGGCATTCACCCGAATGCAGAAGGGGTCGCGCTGATTGTCCGGGATCTGGGGCCACAGGTTCTGCAACTGGTGGATAAAGCCAGGGAATAGGGGGGCACATGCCGGGGCGTTTGTTTCTGACCCGACCAATTTCTGAGATCGCCGAAACACTTGGGGTGGCGGACGGCCAGATCGCGGATGAAGGACGGCGCCGAAACATAAAGCCCGGTGAAGACGTCACCGTCCTGACAGATACCGGATTGATCACCATGCGTTGGGGCATGATCCCGGTGGGACGCGTGAATGCGCGCGGACGGCCTGTCATGGAGACGATCATCAACGCCCGGTCCGAAACCGTATTTGATAAAACCGCGTTCAAGGATGTCGGTCGGGCCATCGTGCCGGTCGATGGCTGGTACGAGTGGACAGGCGAAAAACGCCGGAAAACGGCGTGGCGCATAAGCTCAAAAGACGACCGACCATTGTGGTTTGCCGCAATCACCGACTGTTGGCAGGCTCCGGGTGGTCTGCGCGTGGATCAGTTTGCAACCGTTACATGTGAACCGAATGAGGACGTGCGACCGATCCATCACCGGATGGGCGTTTTGTTGGATCAATCGGATTTTCACATATGGCTGAGTGGTGATCCTGATCAGGCTCTGTCGCTTGCCCGCCCGTGGCCCGATGGGTTGCTGCGGATTGAAGAAGCCAGTGATGTGGACTGGACAGGACGATAAGCGGGCTTGTCAGACGACTGAAACAACGGTTCCGATCGGAACGCGCTCATACAGGTCGATGACATGTTCATTCAGCATGCGGATGCAGCCATTTGATACGGCGTGACCGATGGTTTGCGGCTGCGTCGTTCCATGGATGCGGAAATACGTATCCACGCCGTTCTGGAACAGATAAAGCGCCCGCGCGCCCAGGGGGTTGTCACCTCCACCCGGCTGCACATAGTCGTTGTCCTTGAACTTGGCATAGGCCACGGGGTCCCGTTCGATCATCTCATCCGTGGGACGCCAGGTGGGCCATTCCTTTTTGACATCAATCGTGGCGGTGCCGGTAAATTCCAGCCCTGCCTTACCGACACCGCAGCCATATCTGACGGCCTTGCGCGGCTCAGTCACGTAATACAGGTAGAATGATCTTGGAACGACCAGCAGCTGACCGGGCTGGAACTGTTTCTTGATCCGGACGAATTGCGGGGTCGGATCGTATTCCGTTGCCTTCTTGGCGCTTGATGTCCCGGGGGCGAGACTTGCAGCCGCCGTTACGGCCAGAAAATTGCGGCGCGTGATCATGCGGGCCTCATATGCTTGCCAAACCAATACCATTCAGTGTTGGCAGGATAACCGGTTTGGTCAATCGGGAGGCGAAAAGTAACTGACTTGTGATGTATTTTATACGCCACACAATCGCGTACCCAGTCAGGGCGCGTGGTGGGTGTCGGGCAGTGAAAGGTGGGCAATTTGCCCACCTTCGCAATGGCTTATGCCAGTTCGATATTGTCCGCGCTTTCGCGGCCGTCACGACCCGAGCGCAGCTCGTATGTGACTTTCTGGTTGTCGGCCAGACCGGTGAGGCCCGAACGCTCGACGGACGAGATGTGAACGAACACGTCTTTGCCGCCATCTTCGGGTGCGATAAAGCCGTAGCCTTTGGTGGTGTTGAACCATTTTACGGTGCCTGCGGGCATTCCGTTGTCTCCTGAATTGGTGCTGCCCACGGAATTGTGACAGCCTGGCGTCGTTGTCTGTATCGATAGACTGAACGCCGGAATCGGAGACAGTAGGTCGAAATAGAAAAACGTAAGCCCCATGGATATGGCATCGCACCGGGCACGAAGCAAGGGAAGTTAGCACATAAGTTCCGCTAACGACGGGATATTGGAGGAACTTTGCTCATCCGCCCCCGCGCGCGGAATGTTCATTTTGCCGGGCGAAACGGCATTGCAATCCGCCGGTTCAACTGCCGTACTGTGAACCCCAGCGTTCGATCAGGGCCTGCTGCAGCTTGCGCGATTTGCGGTTCCACGCGCGCGCGCCTTGCGGTCGCTCACGGTTTTCGCGGCTGATCGTGGCGCGATGCGGGATGTCGGCGGTGAAGATCGCAAAAGCCAGTTCCGCCCCCCCGGCCGTGGTGATGAAACCGCCCAGCCCCGAGACAAAGTTCAGCGTCCCCGTCTTGGCGGCAACCTTGATCGGATGGCCCTTGATCGGCCGCCCCTTGGCATCCTTCAACGAAAACGATTTCAACAGGGGGCGCAACATACCGTCCTTACGGGCGGCAACCAATGCCAGAACCAGATCTTCGGGCGCCATGCGCGACGCGTCGCCAAGCCCCGAGTGATCGACCATCCTTATCCGGGATGCCCCGAATTTCTCGAAGGCCCACCGGTTCATCTCGTCGGCCGATCCTTTCAGGTCCGCAGGCATGACACCCCGCGCCCGCGTCGCCGCCATGCCGACCATCTCGGCGGTCAGGTTGGTTGAATATTTCAACATCCCCTTGAGAATGCTGTTCAGTGGAGTGCTTTGATGCACCGTCAGAACGGTACCGTGCGGAACCTCACGGATAAGCTGAACGCGGCCCAGAACAACGCCGTTGGCCCGCGCCAGAGTCCTGAACACATCACCCGCGTAAAGGGCGGGTTTGCGAACTGGCAACCAGCGCGCGCCACCCTTGCCAAGCGCGCTGTCCGCAACCGTCCATCTGTCGACCCGCGCGCTGGCCTGATAGGTGTAGATCGGCAAGCCGCGCTTTGCGACCCGCATGTCCGCCATCTGAACGGCGGGCGTATACTTGGAACTGCGGGCATCCATCGAAACAGCGTAGCCCGTGGTTGCGCGCTTCCATTCAAAATGCACGCGGTTGAAGTTCAGCGAAATCCCGCTGACAGCCGGGCTGTAACCAACGTGGTCCGGCTGTGACGGATCTATGCTGAATACATAGGGAAACGCTCCGTCATAGACTTTGAACGCCCCCCGGACCTCGGTGATACCGGCCTCTCTCAGATTGGCGGCCATGGTGGCAAGGGCATTGGTATCCAACAGCGGATCGCCCCCGCCGACCAAGATCAGATCACCATGCAATATGCCATTCTCGATCTCGCCGTCAGCCATCAGCCGCGTCTCAAAACGATGATCTGGCCCTAATACATCCAAAGCGTACAGCGCCGTCAGGGCCTTGGCGACGCTTGCCGGCGGCAACCCTTCGTCGCCCCCGAACGCCTCCAGCTGCGATCCGGATCCGACATCGGCGACAGCAAAGACAACTTCACCTTTTAGTCCAGCCGAGCGGACAAACCGTTCAACTCCGTTCAGGTCGGTCGCGCGCAACTGGGGTCTTAGAGAAACTGCTGGTGCATTGGCCAATCCCGCAGCCGGGGTCAGAACAGCGCCCAGACCTGCAAGAAATAGCCGACGTGAAATCCGATCAACCATGGGTAAATAAAATCCCAGAGACTGCCGCCATGCAACAGCGTTTCCCGTATTATGCGCGCAACGTTGCTATTCCCGCAACAACCCGGAATTCCAGTCGCCGCGCGTGCGAATCTCGGTCGAGCTCAGATTGACCATCGGCACGTTCACGAAGCACCATGCAGGTGCCGCAGCCCGTCCCAGCAGGCGCCGGGCCTGACCGTCAATTCTGTATCTACCATAGGCACGCGCCGCAGGAGACATGCGTGCCGAAATCCGATCACCCGGACGCGCCACAACACCCACGGGAACCGTATCCATGATCATCCGCCAGTCCTGCCAAAGGTGAAGCTGCGCCAGATTGTCAGCCCCCATAAGCCAGACAAACCGCACGCCGGGATAGAGTTTTTTCAAAGCGGCAAGCGTATCGGCCGTCGCACGGGTCCCTGTCAGCGCTTCAATCCCCGTCACCTCGACACCCGGGTGTCGCATCAGTTGTCGCGCCGCCTCGATTCGTTGCGGCAGCGGTGCAGGGCCTTTCTTCTTCAGCGGGTTGCCCGGTGAAACCAGCCACCACACCCGATCCAGCCCAAAGGCTTTCATTGCCTCCAGCGTTACATGCACATGGCCTTGATGTGGCGGATCGAATGACCCGCCGAACAGCCCCACGACCTGCCCGGGTCGCGAATAAGGGATCGAATACCGCATCATCCTTTGCTGATGTTCAAATTCGGCAGGGCTTGTCAATCAATCGGTTGCACCGCATCGCCCAGCCTGACCCGACCGGGCCGCACCACCTCGGCGCACCATCCCCCATGCCCGCGCACGGCAGAATAGCCGCCCTTACCCAGCGCTTCCTCCATCCGGCTGCACGGCGCGCAGATGACGGTGAGGCGCAAAATGGCTTCGCCCACCTGTACCTCACGCCCTTTAAGTGCTGCCAAATTAATGCCAGACACGACCAGATTACGCCTCAGTACGTCCGGCGTGACCGGCCGTTGTCCGAGAAAGCTGCCAATCGCCGCCAGATGCTCCTGCTGGATCAAAGTCACTGCGCGCTTGCCCGCGCGGCTGCGGTCGCCATCCAGTCCGCTGATTGAGATATTAGCCTCATCCACTACAAACATCTTAACCCGACGCTCGGGTCGCAGGCCGATCCAGTAAATACTTCCGGATTGTGCCCAACTGGCAATCAACTCTGATAGTTCTGACAAACCGCGCCTTCCTTTTACGAAGTTAATCTAACTGAATCCTACACCCGTCAGAATTCACAAAACCACCAGCTTGCCCCGCCCGCCCGCCTCAGATATCCAGCGTTCCAACCTGATTTCCCCGACCCAGAGGACGCGACATGGCCGCCTATCAATATGTCTACCACATGCAGGGTGTCTCAAAGACTTATCCCGGTGGCAAGAAGTGCTTTGAAAACATCCACCTGAGCTTTCTGCCCGGCGTGAAAATCGGCGTCGTCGGCGTCAACGGCGCGGGTAAATCGACATTGATGAAGATCATGGCTGGCCTCGACACCGATTTTTCGGGTGAGGCCTGGGCCGCCGAAGGCGCCAAGGTTGGCTATCTGCCGCAGGAACCGCAGCTGGATGAATCTCTGACCGTCCGCGAGAACGTCATGCTGGGCGTGGCCGCGAAAAAGGCCAAGGTCGACCGGTTCAACGAGATCGCAATGGAGATCGCCGAGAATTACTCGGACGAGCTGATGGAGGAAATGACCACCCTGCAGGACGCGATCGACGCCGAAAACCTGTGGGACCTCGACAGCCAGATCGATGTCTCGATGGAGGCGCTGCGCTGCCCGCCGGATGATGCCAACATCGCCAATCTCTCGGGTGGTGAGAAACGCCGGGTGGCGCTCTGCAAGTTGCTGCTCGAAGCACCCGACATGCTGCTCTTGGACGAACCGACCAACCACCTGGACGCCGAGACCATCGCCTGGCTGCAACAGCACCTGATAGATTACAAAGGCACCATCCTGATCGTCACCCACGACCGCTATTTCCTGGATGACATCACCGGCTGGATCCTCGAACTCGATCGTGGCCGCGGCATTCCCTACGAGGGCAACTATTCCGCATGGCTGGAACAAAAGGCCAAACGGCTGGAGCAGGAAGCCCGCGAGGACAAGTCCAAGCAGAAGACCCTGCAGCGCGAATTGGAATGGATGCGCCAAGGTCAAAAGGCGCGTCAGGCCAAATCCAAGGCTCGGATCAACGCCTATAACGAGCTGGCCGAACAGTCCGAACGCGAAAAGCTGACCCGCGCCCAGATCGTCATCCCCAACGGCCAGCGCCTTGGCGGCAAGGTGATCGAGGTCGAGGGTCTGTCGAAGCACATGGGCGACAAGCAACTGATCGAAGGGCTGGACTTTGCCCTGCCTCCCGGCGGCATTGTCGGCGTCATCGGCCCCAACGGCGCCGGTAAATCGACCCTGTTCAAGATGCTCACCGGTCAGGAGCAGCCTGACAGTGGTACCATCACGCTGGGCGACACGGTCGAGCTGTCTTATGTCGACCAGTCCCGCGACGACCTCAAGGATAACGACACTGTGTGGGAGGCAATCACCGGCGGTGCCGAGATCATTCAATTGGGCGACGCGCAGGTCAATTCGCGCGCTTATTGCTCGTCCTTCAACTTCAAGGGCGGTGACCAGCAGAAGAAGGTCTCGCTACTGTCAGGGGGTGAGCGCAATCGCGTCCACATGGCCCGCCTGCTGAAAGAGGGCGGCAACGTCCTGCTGCTCGACGAACCGACCAACGATCTGGACGTTGAAACCCTACGTGCGCTGGAAGACGCTCTGGTCGATTTCGCTGGCTGCGCCGTGGTCATCTCGCACGACCGCTTCTTCCTCGACCGCATCTGCACGCATATACTGGCCTTTGAGGGCGATGCGCATGTGGAATGGTTCGAGGGCAACTTCGAGGACTATGAAGAAGACAAGAAGCGCCGTCTGGGACCGGATGCGCTGGAACCCAAACGGTTGAAGCATAAGAAGTTCGCACGATAAAAGAGTATTTGAGGGTGGTGTCCGGCCACCCTCAGTCCAATTTTCCGGGGGGTGCTCTGGTTTACCTGTCTTACGCCTGTTGAGCGGGCAACGAGGAAGCCGAAAGTAAGGTTCTTTCAGAAGAACTTCGACCCGGCAACCTCTGATCCAAAAACCTAGCGATGCAATATTCCATTACGGGGACGAACTCGGCCTTGGGATAGGTCCGCAGCAGCGCGACTAAATCCCCCGGCAACGTCGATAATATCCTGCTTCCTTGTCAGATTTCGGGCCGTGAACGCCCAAAATCAGTGAGCAGGGCTATAAATCCCGAATCCAGAACTGCAGCGGCTTTAGCGTTTCCTCATCTTCGCCCAAATCCTTCCACGAGAACTGAGCGATAGCTCCGGGCAGCGGTTCGTACCCTCGCGCACGCCAGAACGCATCGAGCGGGCGATAGGTGTCTGGGCGCATGGGGTGGTCGGCGGGGCGTTGAACGCCGCAGAAGGCGCATTTGGGAAAACCCAGACTGCGGGCGTGGGCCTCGCGCAGGTCAAAGAACTTATGCCCGACGCCCTGCCCGCGATAGGCAGGCAGCAGGACGGATTCGGCGCAATAGAATATGTCGCCCAGATCCAGTCCGGTTCCCTCGAACGCTGCCGCGAAGTCGTCGGCGTGATCGACAAGGGGCGCGCCGGTTGAGGCGCCGATCAGTGTGTCGCCATCAAAGGCGCCGACAACAAGGGCGCCAGCGCTGTCGCGGTAGGATTGTAGGTAGCTGCGTTCGTACTCCAGATCGCCATCATAGAGATACGGCCAGGCGCGAAATACGTCGATCCGAAGGCGCGCCACGTCGTCCAGCGCGTTTTCCAGCGCGGGTCCGGTCAGGGCGCGAACCTCGGAAACCTTAGCCATTCGAGACCTGCTTTACCCAATCCGCCAGATTGTAGAACGTGGTCACGCGGGTGATTTTGCCATCCTTCAGGTCAAAGAATGACCCGGCAGGCAAGCGGTAGGTCTGGCCGTTCGCTTCGGGCAAGCCCGCATCGGTTTCCAGATAGGTGCCGTTCACGATGAATTCCGCCGCCGCACGGGTGCCGCCCTCGGCTTCGAATATGACCATGTCGGTCAGAAGCTCTTTGTAGCAGCGGTTCATGTGGGCGCAGAATTCAGAGAACTGTTCCTTGCCGACGCGAATCTGACCTTCGTTCACGTGATGGGCAATGTCATCGGACAGGCAGGCCAGCATTCCGTCAACGTCACCGGCATTGAAGGCTTCGAAATAGTTCTGGATGGTCTGGTTCATGATATCTCTCTGGGTTCTCCCCAGCGTTCCGTGAGGTGCTGGATGATCTGATCGCGGGTTTGTCTGTAGTGATGTAACTTCTGTTCCCGCGCCTCGCCCAGTCCGGTAGGGTCCATTATTGGCCAATATTCGACATCGAGGTGAAAAAAACGCGTAAGTTCCAGCGCCTTTCGCTGGCTTGCCGGAGACAGCGCGATAATCAGGTCGAAGGAACTGAGGTCATCGCCCCACTGTTCCATCTCGTCGAAGGAACGCGAGCGGTGGCGCGAAAGCTCGACATTGATCTCCTGACAGACTGCGATGCAGAATCCGTCGAT
Organism: Ruegeria sp. CF5; assembly: GCF_056537325.1. Taxonomy (NCBI): domain Bacteria; kingdom Pseudomonadati; phylum Pseudomonadota; class Alphaproteobacteria; order Rhodobacterales; family Roseobacteraceae; genus Ruegeria; species Ruegeria sp. CF5. The sequence continues at coordinate 211,758 of NZ_JBQFRI010000007.1, forward strand.
TTCGAGGTCGTTGTGGACACCCGCCGACTGAACATAGGTTCCGGTTCCGTAGAACTTTTTCATGATGCCTTCGGCCATCGGCGAGCGGACCGAGTTGTGGTCACAACAGAACAGAACCGAATGCGGAAGCGGCTGCACGCGTTAGCCTCCGAAATGCAGCACGCAGATCAGCGTGAAAAGGCGGCGGGCGGTGTCGGTGTCGATATCGGCCTTTCCCTCAAGCCGCTCCTGCAGGACGCGGCTGCCTTCATTGTGAATGCCGCGCCGGGCCATGTCGATGGTTTCGATCTGACTGGGAGGCAGCGTTTTCACGGCGTTGAAATAGCTTTCGCAAATCTGGAAATAATCTTTGACCACCTGCCGGAACGGACCAAGCGACAGATGGAACTCGGCCGCTTTCTGGCTGTCTTCGGTTTCGATATCAAAAACCAGCCGCTTTTCGCGGATGGAAAGCTGCACGTGATAGGGACCATCCGGCACCACCCGGTCATCGCGACTGGGCAGGGAGAACGAGTTCTCCTCGAGCAGGTCGAAGATGGCGACCTTGCGCTCCTGCTCGATCTCCGGTGTTGGCGGAGGCAGGTTACGGTCATCCAGTTCAATATGCGATATCCGAGTCATCTTTTGATCACGGTCCTTTCGGGTCGGGACAGACCTATATCAACGAAATTCGATCGGCAACGCACGGAACCGGCACATTTGCCAGACTGATGCGTCAAATCAACCGTTCAGGCGATCCAGCCGGGCGCGCACGGAAAGCCCATGCGCCTCAAGGCTTTCCGATTGTGCCAAGCGCTCAGCTGACGGGCCGATGGCGCGCAAAGCCTCGGGCGTCATCTGGCTGAGCGTCGTGCGTTTGAGGAAATCCATCACGCTGAGGCCGGATGAAAAGCGCGCCGAGCGGGCGGTGGGTAGCACGTGGTTCGGTCCGCCGACATAATCCCCGATGGCTTCAGGGGTGTACTGACCCAGAAAGATCGCGCCTGCATGAATGGTTTTGGCGCTGAGCGTGACCGGGTCGGCCACGCAAAGCTCCAGATGTTCGGGCGCGATTCGGTTGGACAGGGTGGCGGCTGTATCCAGATCAGGAACGGTGATCACTGCGCCGAAGTCACGCCAGCTTGGCCCCGCGATCGCGCGCCGTTCGAGGGTTTCCAGACGTTTGTCCACGGCTTGCGCGACAGCCTGTCCAAAGGCGGCATCATCAGTGATCAGGATCGACTGCGCGCTTTCGTCGTGCTCGGCCTGGCTGAGCAGGTCCAGCGCAATCCAATCGGGATCGTTGTCCTTGTCGGCAATGACCAGAATTTCCGACGGCCCCGCGATCATGTCGATGCCAACCTTGCCGAACACCCGCCGCTTGGCTGCGGCAACAAAGGCGTTGCCGGGGCCGGTGATCTTGTCCACCGGTCGGATCGTTTCGGTGCCGTAGGCCAGGGCTGCAACCGCCTGCGCACCGCCGATGCGGTAAATCTCATCCACGCCGGACAGTTGCGCGGCCAGCAGGACCAGCGGGTTCACCTGCCCGTCCGGTGTCGGCACAACAATCGCCAACCGCTCCACTCCTGCCACCTTGGCCGGGATCGCATTCATCAGCACCGAAGATGGATAAGAGGCCAGACCACCCGGAACGTAAAGCCCGGCTGCCGAAACCGCTGACCAGCGCCAGCCCAGAGTGGCCCCGGTTTCGTCTGTCCATTCCTGATCCTGCGGCAACTGCCGTTCGTGATAGGCCCGAATACGCTCGGCGGCCAGTTCCAGCGCTGCGCGGTCATCGGAGGAGACCGAGTTCGCCGCCTGAGCGATTTCCGCATCGCTGAAGGCCAGAGAATCCGATATCAGTTCCAGCCGGTCAAACTTGGCCGTCAGTTCGATGACGGCAGCATCGCCGCGTGTGCGCACGTCGTCGATGATCTGCGCCACCACGGCATCCACATCCGGGCTGTCTTCGCGCTTGGCGCCGAGCAGGGCCAAGAACGCAGATTCGAAGTCGGGGGATGTGGAATCTAGAAAGACGGGCATGATCGGGTCCTCTGGCGTTTGTCCGGGACATATCGCCCGACAAGTGTGTCCTCAAGCCTTCACCACGAGGGTGCAGCGATTTGCGCAGGGCGGCGTGATCTTACAGCGGCTTGATCATTCTGTTTTCGGTAGGGGCCTCTGACGACCTATCGGGTTGCCATCCCCGGTTCAGATAGAATTCCCGCGCGGTTTTTGTGCTTTTGAGCGCCGCGACCGCGTGACCGGACCGCTTCAGCTCTTCCTCAAGTCCGGACAGCAAGGCAGAACCCACACCTTTACCGGTGCTTTCGGGTGAGACGTAAAGAACAGAAATCTCCCCTTCAGGAGAAATGGCCCCAACACCCGCAGGCACCCCGCGCAGTAAGGCAAGCCACAGCCTATGATCGCCTCTGAGCCAGTTAAGCATGTCCACTGGCGTCTTATTCGATGTCCAGCGCGCGATTTCTTCGGGATCGCCTTCATGATCCGCCGCGCATAGGCGGGTGATGGATTGGATCAGAATACGGCTCATGTCGAAGGCGTCGAAGACCGCCGCCTTTCGCAACTCAATCTCCGGCGCTGATGAAAACGCCTGCGATATGCCGCGCTTGTTCTGCACCTATTCCGGGTGGTTCGGGGCGTGTCCCGATGGCGCCCGGTAGGGGCGGGTGACGTCCCTGAGGGTTGCATCTACGGCTTCGACTGCAAGCCGCACCGCGCCGTCGCCCGCAAGGGTCAACAGAATCTGCCCGGCGCCGTCTTCTGCGGCTTCGAAATCGACTGACAACAGCGACAGGATCACATCCTTGTCCTTGCGATCTATGCCCTGACTGGCAACTGACAGAACATTGTCGAAGACCAGCACGGACTGCACACGTTCATACGCCCGGCCCCGGCGCGACGCGGCGTCCTTGTCTTCCCACCGAAATCGGTTGAGCAGCAGAGCAAAGCGCCGCTCGGACGGGCGCCATGACATCTCGGTCACCGGGAAAATGGCATCCTGCGTGAGGGTCGAAATAACCTGCAGGTCATTCGCATCCTCTGCGCCAAGGTTCAGTGGGGCTTCGCGCCCGTCTTCAAAGGTTGCGTCCGTCATTGTCCCTTGATCCGTTCGATCTTTGCACCCACGCCTTCCAGCTTGCGCACCACATGTTCATAACCGCGATCCAGATGATAGACCCGACTGACCGTTGTTTCACCCTCTGCTGCCAGCCCGGCCAGAATCAGTGAGACCGAGGCGCGCAGGTCCGTCGCCATGACCGGCGCGCCTTTCAGTCCCTCGACACCTGTCACGGTTGCCGTGCCGCCGTGAACTTCGATCTGGGCGCCCATCCGCATCAGTTCGGGCGCATGCATGAAACGGTTCTCAAATATACGCTCCTCAAGCACCGAGGATCCTTCGGCGGTGCACATCAGGGCCATCATCTGCGCCTGCAGGTCGGTCGGGAAGCCCGGGAAGGGTTCGGTCGTGACATCCACTGCACGGACGCGGCCATTCTTGCGGGCGACCGTCAGACCGTTTTCGGTTTCTTCCACGCTGATGCCCGCTGCCTCCAGTTTCTCAACGAAGGAACCTACCAGCTTTTTGCGTCCGCCTAGCAGCTCAACCTCGCCACCGCAGATGGCCGGGGCCAGCATGTAAGTGCCCAGCTCGATCCGGTCTGTTACCACCTGATGCGTTGCGCCGTGCAGCCGGTCGACACCCTGAATTTCGATAGTCGACGTTCCTTCGCCTTCGATCTGCGCACCCATCTGGCGCAGACACTCGACCAGATCGACAATCTCGGGCTCGCGCGCGGCGTTTTTCAGTACCGTGGTTCCCTTGGCCAGAGTGGCCGCCATGACCATGTTTTCCGTCGCCCCGACCGAGGCAAAACGCATCTCATGCACTGCGCCTTTCAGGCCACCCGGCGCCTGCGCGTGCAGGTAGCCGTCCTTCAGTTCGATTTCTGCCCCCAACGCCTCAAGCGCTTCGACATGCAGGTCCATCGGTCGGGCGCCGATTGCGCATCCGCCGGGCAAGGACACAACTGCCTGACCGAACCGCGCCAACAGCGGCCCTAGCACAAGGTTGGACGCGCGCATTTTGCGCACGATCTCGTAGTCGGCGGTATGGCTGGTCAGATCATGGCTGGACATCGCCAGCACCTGACCGTCCTGCAGCGACGACACCTCGGCTCCCAGTGATTGCAGCAACAGCGTCATCGTCTTGATGTCACTGAGGCGCGGCGCGTTGGTCAGCGTAAGCGGTTCTTCGCTCAGCAATGTCGCAGGCATCAACGTGAGGCACGCGTTTTTGGCCCCCGCAATCGGAATCTGGCCGTGAAGCGGCCCGTTGCCCGTTACCAGAATCGAATCCATCTGCTCTTATCCCTCGTCCTGACCCGGCTTATCGTCCTGCGTGGCCCGCGCCTTTGCCTGCGCCTTGCGCCTTGCAAGGTTGGCCTTGAGAGCGGCCTTCAGGCGATCCTCGCGGGCATTGTCGGATTTACCGTGTTTTTTTGGTGAACTTTTGTCTGCCATGGCCTTTCTCTACAGGAGGGGAAAAAAACCGTCCAGACACCCTTGCGCCGCGTTTCGTTTGAGTCTAATCACCCGCCACAGCGCTGCTGTAGCTCAGAGGTAGAGCACTCCCTTGGTAAGGGAGAGGTCGAGAGTTCAATTCTCTCCAGCAGCACCAGATATCCCTAAATTATCTGACGTCGTAGAAGAAACTCTTCTCTCTATACTGGATCGCTTTCTCGTTCGGACAGCACCGGGGCAGCACAAGCCGCCCTTCAATTCTTAACTATGAATTTTCGAAATTACTCCGATTAGATCGAAAACTCAGACCGGTGTGGTTAGGTCTTTCTGATCAGTTCTCTCAGTTTTCGCTCCAATTCCGATGGCTCAAATTAGAGATTTGTCCCCGATGTAATTGGAGAAACCATTGTTGCTACTCGCAGTGAACCATCAAAACCTGTGGCTTCCGGACGACCGTACACAAGCCAGAGGATGTGATTAGTCATTCAACCAAATGTGCTGCCAGTTTTTCAAAGCTGCCCCACAAAGTGCAGAAACCGGGCTTGGCAAAGTTCAGTGGACGGCCCAAAGCCGACCACCGCTTGGACATCTGCATAATGCATCCGTAGCCCGCATTCCTGCCTATCGCTGCAGGTACAAACACTGGGGGCGATCGAACTCATATTTTCTCAACGAACCAGACACTCAATGATTTACCTCGACTGTCCGGTAACAATTGGCATCAGCTTAGCTGCGCGTTTTTGAGCCACTATCCGAGCCGCTCAGAATTGCCAGTTTAAACCCGCTTTTACGTAGGGTCCTTGAGCCCCGCCACCGAACTCTTTCTCTGCAGTCAGCTCCAACTTGGCTCCAGACGAAAACTCCTTTTCGTAGCCGAGCAATAGATTGCCCCCAGTAAAACTAGATGCAGCAAAAGTCAGTGAGTTTGTAGCGGAGAATACAGTAACGTCTGCCGTCGAGTCCCCCAGATTACGGCGGTGCACACCGCCAAATTGACCAATGAGCGTACCGGCACCGTTGATCGACTTCTTCGCTTCCAGCCCAAGCCGTGCCTCCAACACTTCTGTCGTTACTTCGCCCACTGTAGCATTCACGTCAGAACCGGTTTCGGTATAGCTGTCATCGTCCTGTCGGGTATATCGAACATTACCAAACCCCAGCAGATCAACGCCGGCGTCAAGATTGATTGCCCGCTCAATGCCGGCGCGAACTGTCAACAGAGTGCTGTCGTACTCTCCATCCGCGTCTGGGCTGCCCGAGATAGTTCGGGTTCTGTCAGTTGAAAGAAATCCAAAACCCAGATCAGCTTCGACCAGATATTCTCCGAATTGTCGTCCGGCGGCTACGCTCAGGTAAACAGTGTTCGTGTCAAAGGTAGAATTATCACTGTCGCCATCGGCGTAGAACACCCCCAGTCCTAGCGCCAAGGATACTCCGTTCTCCAGCTGCCCCGTAATTCCGGCGCTGCTATTGATCAGACTAAGGTCGGTTCTGTCCCCGGAACTATCCTCAAATCGTTTCCCTTGGGCGTCAATCATCGCAAAGGGCTTGAGACCGGATTTAGTGAGGGGTTCTGTGTCACTGAAAGACAAGGCTCGGCCAACTTCCGGCACTGCATCGTAGTTCAGTGCGTCACGAACGCTGCCGATGGCCTCGCCGTAAGTCGCAATGACATCGCGCGAAGTGAAGAGCCCACTGGAATCGACGGCAGCATAAACCGGATCTGTGCCACCTTCATCCTGCACGAACCAAACGGAACGGTCGTCAGAAACCGTTGTAGTGAACGTTCCATTCTCAGGGGCCGCATCCTCGAAATAGAACACCGCACTTCTACCCTGTGCATCCAGATTCACATCGTGATCCGCAACCCGGATTGTACCTGTAACTGTGTCACTGGTGTCCAGATTTACCGACCCGGAGCCCGTCTCCAGGTAGATAGCGTAGGCTTCGCCACTTTCTGATGTTGCCGAGATTGCACCCACATCCGAAATCACCCCGTCATGGTTCTCGATGTAGAGACCATAGGCGCTTGCACCGGCCCCGCCGGACGCTGTCGCTTCGATCGTTCCGCTATTTGCAAACTCGCCCTGCAAATTGTTGATACGAATTGCTGAGGCAGTAGCGCTGGCCTGGCTTGTGGCATTTTCCAAATCAACGCGCGCACTCAGATATCCCACATTGGACACAACACCGGTAGTTTCGCCGCCAAGTTGAACCGCGTTTGCCACGACGTTTTGCGCCCCGGTCGCCTCGGCCGTCATCGAGCCAGCATTTTCGAAATCACCAATAAGATCGCCGCTCAAGTGCAGAGCATAGGCACTTACATCTCCGTTTTCGGATACTGCCTGTGCAGAAATCGAGCCAGAGTTCGAAATATCCCCAGCGAACCCGTCACGGCTTTTGATATATATCCCATAGGCATTTGCATTACCTGCGCCGGTTGTGGACGCGGCAATTGTTCCACTGTTGGTAAACTCGCCTTGCAAATCCTCGATATTGAACGCCGCCGCAGTTGCCATGGCGCTGCTTGTAGCGTTGTTCAAACTGGCCGTCGCGCTTACATATCCACTATTGGACACAACGCCTTTGACTTCGCCACGAAGGTAAACTGTGTTTGCCTCTACACTTTGTGCCCCGGCTGCCTGAGCAATCATTGAACCTGTATTGGTTATATTGCCTGCAAAATTGCTGCCAACGTAAAGCGCGTTGGCTGCCGCATCGTCGGCATTGGAAACGGCTTCTGTAGCGATTGATCCCGAGTTGGAGAAACTTCCGCTAAGATCATTGTCGACATAAATTCCACCTGCGGTGACATCCTCATCGCCGGACGCCGTGGCCGTGATACTTCCGCCATTATTCACATTACCAACCAGGTCGATGCCGACATAAGCGCCAAAAGCTTCGGCGTCGTCTGTTTCGGCATTGGCTGTGATGGCGATAAGGCCGGAATTTCTAAAATCGCCGATCAGGTTGTCGTCAAAATAAAGCCCTGCAGCCGTTGCGTCGTCGCCGCCGTGTGCCGAGGCGGAAATGGCGCCGAGATTATCAACATTTCCAGTGGCGTCCCCATCGACGACGGCAAATCCAATTCCGAACGCATCACCCTTTGTACCCTGCGCGGACACATCAACAGTTCCGGAATTTTGCACTGTTCCATCAAGGTCGCCTGCAACAAACACGCCGTGAACGGCGGCTGTCTCGCTTCCGGTGCCCTGAGCCGCGATTGTCCCACTGTTTGAGATATCTCCGGTCATGCCGTCCGAGACAAACAGCCCGTAAGATACGGCCTCAGAACTCTCCGAATTTGCAGAGGCAGAAATCGTGCCGGAGTTGTCGAAATTCCCTGCAAGACCGCGAGAAATGAAAACCCCTGCAGCGGTCGAGGATGTGTAGCCGTCCACCTGAGCGCTGATGGACCCCTGATTGACGATATTACCAGTCATGCCTTGGTCGGCCCATAGACCATAAGCATCTGCTTCCGAGTCCTCTGCCGTGGCAGACGCAGTGATCGTACCCGAGTTGCTGAAATCGCCAGTCAGCCTGTCAAAGGTACTGATACCCGCAGCGATTGCGGAAGAATAACCATCGGCCTGAATATCAATGATCCCGCTATTCGCGATGTTGCCATTCATTTCATCACCGACATAAAGGCCGAATGCTTCGGCTTCGCTGTCTCTGGCCGTCGCGTCGACCGTTACCGAGCCAGAGTTTGTAAAACTGCCATCCAGATTTTCGTCGATGAGAAAGGCTCTGGCGTCCGCATCCGTTGCCGCGTTTGCCGTTATGTTGATTGTACCGCTGTTTTCAATGTTTCCGGTCATACCTCGTTCAAGTTGGAGCCCGTAAGCATCTACACTGGATGATTGATCCAACGCTCTTACGACGAGTGTTCCGGTGTTTGAGAAACTTTCAACCATCTCCCCCGGTGCGTAAACGCCCGCGGCGGATACGCCGGAAAAACCATTGGCCAAAACATGGATCGACCCTTCATTCAGGATGTTCCCGGTCGCGCCATCACTACTGCTCACGTACACGCCATATGCGTAGGCTTCGTCCGCCTGAGACACCGCTGACGCCTGAATTGTGCCGGAATTTGTGAAATTCCCATCAAGACCCCGTATGATGAAAAGCCCATATGCCTCTGCCGATGAAAAGCCATCTGCAGTTGCGCTTAAGGTTCCGCTGTTCGTGAAACCACCGTCCACACCCTGTCGTACATAAAGGCCGTAAGCGTCGGCATCCGCAGATGCTGCTCTTGCAACGACTGAGACCGTGCCGGAATTATTGACGTTGCCATCCAAACTGCCGCGAATGCTGAACCCGGCTGCCGTGGCGGATGATCCACCATCAGCGTAGGCCAATACGGTGCCGCTGTTTGTGATATTTCCGGTCATGTTTTCGTCGACACGCAGACCGTACGCATCTGCTTCGGATGATTGACCGAGCGCTATGGCACTAATCGTGCGCGAGTTGTTAAAATCACCGTTCAGGTAGTCAGAAATTCTAACTGCGCTGGCTGATGCAAAGCCCACGCCATCGGCCTGCGCGCCGATAATTCCACTGTTCGTTATGTTACCATTTGCATCGTCGTCGATCTCAAGACCATTGGCCGTAGCAGGCCCACGGTTTGATCTTGTGACAACGCTGATCGAGTTGGAGTTTTCGAAATCGCCCTCAAGGTCGTCGGAGGCGTAAATCCCAACGGCTCGCCCAATCCCTTCAGCGACGGCCCTGACCTGAATTGCTCCACTGTTTGTCACCGTGTCCCTGAAATCATTATTGATGTGGAGGCCGAATGCGGATGCTACCCCCGATTGCCCCGTCGCGGCCACGGTAACGGTTCCGCTGTTTTCAACAGCCCCGCCGACATAGTTTCCAACATACAGCCCCATGGCGGATGCTGCTGTAGCCCCGACGCCACGGACATTGACGTTGCCGCTGTTTACGAGGTTTCCCTCTACGCCGCTTCCGCTTTGAAGACCGTAGGCTTCGGCCTTGGCAATCTGGTCCTGCGCAACAACGTTGATCGTACCAGAGTTGGTGAAATCACCGGTCAGCCGACCAAGGGCGTAGTAGCCTGCAGCGGTCGCCGAAGAATATCCATTGGCGCGGGCGTCGACGATGCCGCTGTTCAGAATGCTCCCGGTCACGCCGTTGTAGGAGAATAAGCCGTATGCCCTGGCATCATCATTGACGTTATCTGTCGCGGTTACTGTAATCGTACCCGCGTTTGTTACATCCCCGGTAATTTGTCCCGGCACATAGGCTCCATAAGCAAGTGCATCTGCCGCGCCTTCAGCCTGTACGTTGATGTTACCCGTGTTCGACCAATTGCCCGATGCGGCGCGACGATAGCGGACGCCATAGGCCGTTGCCCGCGAAGACGCGGAGTTGGCACTTACATTAATAGAGTTGGAGTTCTGAAAGTCGGTGTTCATCTCTTCGTAAAAGAAGAAGCCGGACGCCAAGGCCTGAGTTTCGCCATTGGCCGTTACGTCGAACGTTCCCAAGTTTTCGACGAAGCCGGACGCCAGGACATCTTCGTCAAATTGGGCACCAAAGGCATTCGCGTATGCTGTAGTAGACGTTGCAGATACCGTTACGGCCCCTGAATTGGAGAGTTGGCCAGCAAACGACTGATCAAACCGAAAGCCAAATGCACGAGCAAAGGGCGACCGGTCGGTGTCAACCAGGATAGTACTGTTGTTCACGATCTGCCCTGTCGAACCCAGTGCTCCGTTCAGAAACAGGCCATAGAGGGTTGCTTCAGAGCCCCCTTCAATCGAAATCGTTCCGTCATTGGTGAATACGCTGGAATAATCAGTGTCGATCGTAACGGCGGGCGCGGCTGCGCCGGTCGTGGTCACTGTCCCTGCAGTTACCGTGACTGCGCCCGTTGAAGTGACGCTATTATCTTCGTCGATGGCAAATACAGCCTGTGCGGTTTGCGGGGCCGAGATCTCTTCTGCGCCAACCAGATCCGCACCCAGAACACCAAAGGATGCTGATGTTAGAAACAAGGATGGCGCAACACTAGCGACCCTTCCTTTCCACTTCACAAGACGTCCGCCACGAGCCACGACCCTCGGTTCGTGACGCTTACTTTTACTATTATTCACAGGAGACCTTTTGATTCTTGAGCTTACTGAACAGCCTCAAATTCGGCACGCTGGGCCGATTTCTGATCCGTGCAGCGCTTGGAACTTGAAAGGCATTTCGTTTTGAAGCCGCGCCGCATCTGCAACCCTTGAGTTTATTGTTTTCAGTGAACTCGTTTCAGAGTTGACGCATAGTAAGACTTGGCAAGCCCCATCCGATCAAGGACAGTTCACGCAAACAGCCGGACAGTTTGCGCCAATCTGTCGTTCTAGCGCGCGCGATCTGGCCGAACGGTCACTCGGCGCGAAATTCCGGTTCAAATGATTGTCATTCCACAAACCGGTCGCTAGACGAACGAATGCCTATTGTGGCAACGACCAGTTCACTTCCCCACTAGAAACACGACGCAGCGTGTGAGCTGCCAAAACAAAGACTCTCAAAGTGCCGAACGCAGACAATCCGTTGAATCACAAGACCATCGCAGCGGCTGCTGCCAACATGGTAAGCTATGCCATTTCGCGCGGAGTTCCGGTCACGGAAATCGTTGAAGAGTTGGGCATCGACCCGGCTCAACTGCTCAACCCGAATGCCAGGATTAACGAGGACGATTTCCCAAAGATCATGAACAAGATGGCCGCGTCTTTGCCGGGCGAGCCGTTTACGCTGGATCTGGCAAAAGTCACGCCGTTTTCAATCCTGGGCTATGTGAGTTCGGCGGTCGAGTTTGCTCCAACGGTCCGAGACGCATTGGAAATGCTGGTTCAGTACCGATCGGTCCTTTCGGATCGACTGCATCTTACTCTTGAAGAGACACCCACACATACGCGCCTAGGCATATACCACCCGATGGATGGTCTGGATAATGGTGGCACTGCAGAGTTCGGTTGTGCGTTGTTGTACCGGACAATGTGCGAGTGGTTTGACCTTGCTGACGCAATTGCCGAAGTCCAATTCGCGCATAAACCTTTTCTGGAACATGAACAGTACGAAGAGTTTTTCGGTACCAAAGTAACATTCGAACAACCGAGGAATACGCTGGTGATTGCCAGCGACGCGCTTGATAGACCTAGCCGTTTATCCAGCAGACCTTTGTATGATTACGCACGCGCGCATTTGGAGCGTGCGCATGAGGAGAACGGCCTCTCGAATCTGGGTATCCAAGACCTGCAGAAAGTGCACGACGCAATTTGCGAGAACGCTGCCGTTGGCGAATATGGCGCAGCGGCCCTTGCAGAAAAACTTCACCTTAGCCTGAGGTCTCTGCAAAGGCTCGTCGGCCAGCACGGCAAGGAACTGCGGGAAATGCTTGAAGACGTGCGCGAGGCAAATGCCAAACGCCTGCTTTCAAATCCTGACCTCAGTGTCGATGCCATTGCACAGTTACTCGGCTACTCTGACGACAGGGCATTCCGCCGGTCTTTTAAGCGTTGGGCCGATCAGTCTCCCTCGCAATACAGAGAAACGCTAAAGATACAAAATTCATAAGCACGATTTCTTCGCCACCTTGTTCCAGGATATAGCGCGATAGAAGCTTGTAGCATCGGCTTGGTAACTGTCGGATTGCCGTTGTGGGAGGGCATGGCAGATCGGAGGATCAGTCATGGAAATACTAAATTTAACCGCCATTCGCCCGCTTGGGACAGGAAGCGTCTAAGCTGCACAGACGGCTCAAACCTTTCCGGCGACAACAACTTCGGCTTCGGGGCCGCATGGCACAGTCGATGTCCGAGCATGAAGAAATTGTGCGTGCTCTCGACAATGGCAATCCCGAGGAAACAGCAAGTGCATTGCGCTCACATGTCGCTGTGCAGGGGGAAAAGTTCCACAACCTGATGGCGTCACTGAAGAACGCACCCGAGTAGCACTGCGGGCAGCGGATTATCAGACATCCCTAAAGGAGCCGAACGGCGCAAAAAGAGCCGCCGCACAAGATATCTGTGCGGCGGCCGGATCTGCTTATTCGATGACCTCGCTGTAGTCACCGCGGACTTGTACCATCACGGATACATCACCAGAGTCGCGGTTGCGCCAGAACCAGCCATGCTCACCGGCAAAGGCCGCTTCAATGGTTCCTTCGGCACCGGTCGATCCGCGCCCCTTGTCATAGGTGATCGACTGACCGCCACCGTGACCATGCAGGTCGAAGTTCACCCGACCGCCGGTCACGACCATGCGATATTCTGCCGTCGCGCCTTCTTCCATAACCAGCTTCCACTCAGCCGACTCTCCAGGCGTGAGAGTAAAGCTGGTCTCATCCTGCCAAACTTCGGCCTCTTGCGCATGAGCTGTACCGACAAAAAGGCTAAGGACATCGTTCAGCAAGCTCGACTGATCCTGACTTTCAAGTTCCCGGTCGGCTTCGGCCTCGTCTGCAAGCTGCGTTTTGATTTCGCCCATCTCTTGCAGCCCCAGCACACGGCCCATGCCTGTCGGGTCGATCCCGTATTCGGCCGGTAGAACCACAGTGACAAGGATCACAGCAGCGGACGCCCCCGCAATGACGGTCGATCGGATGAGCTGTGCCGAGCTTGGCAGTTCCTCAAGACTAGGTCTTTGTGTATTGAACATGACTGAATTCCTTTACGCGGCAAAAAAATAGCCGGTGATTTGATAGCCCATCAGGATGAACCCGAGGGTCATCATGATGACGTTTACGCTGTAAGCTTGCTGGAAGAAGTACGGGCTTTTCCGCCAGAACCCCATGACGATGAGGATGATCGCAAGGGCCGAAAGTTGGCCAAGTTCCACACCCAAATTGAACGCCAACAGATTGGCGAGCAGCCCTTCTGGAGCGATATCGTAGTCGAGGATTTTGGTTGCCAGGCCCATGCCGTGGAACAGGCCGAATATCAGCGTTGCAGCTTTGGTATTTGGCTGGAATCCCAACCAGCGCTGGAACGCGCCGAGATTGTCGAGCGCCTTGTAGACGACCGAAAGGCCGATAATGGCGTCGACGATATAGGCGTTAACGCCCCAGCCGAACCACACTCCCAACAGCATCGTCGTCGAGTGACCGACCGCAAAGAGGCTGACATAGATGCCGACGTCCTTGGCCCGGTAGAGAAAGAAAACGACGCCAAGCAGGAACAGGATGTGATCGTAACCTGTGACCATATGCTTGGCCCCAAGATACATGAAGGGGATGATGTTCACGCCCCAGATTTCCTGGATATAGCCTGCGTCGCCTTCGGTGACATTATGAGCCAGCACCTGAGATGTGCTCAGTGCCAGACTGGTAGTGATAAGGGCCAGAAAGAGCGTCGCGCGCCTGTCCAGACCCCGAAAGGTAAGATTCATGGATGATCTCCGTTGATATGTGATGTCGAAAACCCCAATCGGGGCGACGTCACACGCGCGGAGGTCGTTCTATACCGTTATTCCTGAAGGGGCCGCTTGGCACCCTGTCGAACGCCCAGTCATCCGGGAGCGACGCCAGTAAAAGCGCATCGCCCAATTCCGGTATAACCATTTGGCTGTGGTCATGATCGGCACCGTCATGACTGTGCCCATGCATCGCCCACAACAAATCTTCTTCAAAGCCGTGGGTATGCCCGTGCTCGGCAATAATCTGCAAATGTTCCTGCACGGTTTCGATCACTGTTGGAGCATGGCCCGAGTTTGGCTGAAGCGACCAAACGATCAAAGACAGACAGAGCAAAGCTGTCATCGCATTTTGCGTATATCTCTGAACTGCTCTCACGCTCACAGGTGCCTCTGCGATCTTGTTATATCCCCCCTGGGGGTTATCTGGCTTATAAGATAAAACCACAAATTCACGCAAGCCATCCCGTACTCTCAGCCCGGCTCAAACCCGCCGAGGGGAATCTGCGATCTCTATCTTGATGATTGAGGATGGCAAAGCTTGTGTTGAATTCGCCCTACAACTGCACGCCGTCGAAAAAGCCGTAAACAATGCCAAATGGGCACTGATACTCGACCATGTGGGTCATTGCCTGGGTGGTGACAGTCCCCATGATCTGAACGAGTTGCGTGCCATTTCCCGGTATCTCTGAAGTGTTGGACATTCTGAAAGACCGCACCTTTCGCCACCTTTTCAGAGCGCAAGTCGTGACGCTTCCGGGAACAAGGCTGAGCACCGTGCAATTGGCCTGCTCGCATTCGATTTGACCGAGGACAGGACCGCCATGGTGATTGGAACGGACTGTACGATCAAGATGATTGCCTATGTGGGCGTAGCACTGGTAGCCGCCGCTGTTGTGACCCAGCTCTTCCGCTTCAAGTGTTTGCCATGGCTGCGAGCCTCGAGCCCACTGACGGGCACTGTGCGGACAAAACCGCCGCTCATTTTTGGGGTGGTTCATAGGGATCAGGTGTTCCCGGTGGAATTGGAGGGTGCTCCTCGAACGTAGCAATGTGCTCTTGCAATTGAGGCAGCGCCTTTTCGACCGCCCATGTGTGGGGGAAAAGTACGCTTTCACGCTCGTGCGGATCATTCAGAAGATTGTAGACCCTTGGTGTATCGAAGGACTCTGTCGCTCCGAAAGCTGTCGTATTCTCTTTGAAAAGAACTTTCCAATTTTTCCATTTTACGCCGAATATCTGCTCTCCCATGTACACGATCACGCCTTCTCGGTTTGAGTTTGGCTGGACACCAAGAAAGAACTTGGACTGGTCGATGCCATCAAAGGCCCTGTCATCAGGCACCTTGCCACCTGCAAATGCCGCAAGTGTCGGGTAAAGGTCCATTGAGTGGACGACATCGTTGCTTTCTGAACCCGCGGGGATCTTTCCCGGCCACTTGATCGCAAAAGGCACGCGCATGCTTCCTTCGAGGCTGGTGAACAGAGTACCGCGCCAAGGACCGGCGGTTCCATGTACCGCTGGCACTGGCGAGACATTTGCGTTTCCAACTGGAAGAGCTTCGGGGCCGTTGTCGGCAGTAAAGATCACCACTGTGTTGTCGGAAACACCAGCCGCCTCTAGCGCATCAACTATGCGCCCGATGTACGTATCTGTCTGAAGTAGGATATCGGCCCAGACACCGTTTCCAGTGGCGCCATCGAACTCCTCGGACGCGATGTTTGGATAGTGGGTCTGCGTATATGCAAGATAGATGAAAAACGGCGCGTCTTCTGCACTTTTCGCTTCGATAAAGTCGATAGCCCTTTTTGTCAGGTTGCCATCTATCTCGCCGCGATAGTCCAGATCGTAGTCCCGCGCGATGGTTGCCGGCTTGCCCGCAACACCCTGCATCACAACAGGCTCTTCCATGTTGGCTTCAGCAAATCCCGGAAGCGTGCGCCAGACTGTAACGTCAGTGGTCTCAACTCCGTAAAACTCGTCGAATCCTTGATTCGTTGGATAGCGCCCTTCAGTCCATCCAAGGTGCCACTTGCCGTACATGGCCGTGTTGTATCCTGCATCCTTTAGCATCTCGGCCATCGTGATTTCCCATTGGGTCAGACCGTAGACGCCGCCTCCCAGTGGGACTGTATGGTTGCCGCTTCGGATACCGTACCGTCCTGTCATGGTCGCTGCGCGGGAAGGCGTGCACTGGCTTTCCACGTTGAAGTTCGTGAGCCTCAGTCCTTCAGCAGCGAGGGCGTCCATCTCGGGAGTCGCCGTACCACGGATTATGCCGCCACCGTTGAACCCGGGTTCACCCCAGCCAAAATTATCAAGAAATATGAATACGATGTTGGGTTTGTCTTGTGCTGAAACAGCGGTGGAAAACAGAAGAGAAAAGGATAATAGGAATGTGCGCGAAAACCATTTCATGACAACGCCTCCAATCAGGATCACGGGCTCAAGACTGAAGAACCAAGTCACCAGTCGTCAAGAACGTCCACGCGTTGCGGAGTTTTACAAAGCGGCTGAACGTCAAAGTTACGGGCGAAACTGCGGTCCGGGATTGATCAAACCTCATTATGGGTCGCTCTTGCCCAACTAAGAAAAACCATTGTTTTCCTTGACGAACAGCTAAGTCAGATGTTGCCATTGGCTAGCATTCAGCTCGGCTCGGAGGTTCAAATGAAGTTTTTTCTGACGACATCGACTGCAATAGTTTCCGCAGCATTCATAACAAGCTCTTCAAATGCTCAAGAGGCCGCACAAGGTGGGCAAGTTGGAGAGATGACCATATCGGTTGATGATATGCGTGAACCCGCGCCTGCTGAATTCTCACCTTATGCAGGTCGAGACTTTCCTACACGCCCGCTGTGGGGTGACACCCACCTGCACACGTCAAATTCGCTCGATGCCCGCGGATTTGGCGTCATTCTGAGCCCCGACGATGCCTATAGGTTTGCACGTGGTGAGGAAGTCACCACATCGCATGGCCTCCGTGTGAAGTTGTCGCGTCCGCTCGACTGGCTTGTCGTATCCGATCACTCTGATGCCATGGGCGCCATGAATGAAATCGTTGCAGGGAACTCCACGCTGATGCGTGACCCAACGCTTCGAGACTGGAACGAACGCCTCAACGCCGGTGGGGACGTCGCTCTCGGCGCCACAATGGAAGTCATTGAAACCTTTGCGGGCATCACAGGAGACGCTCTGCCCGAGGCTGTTTCAGATCGTAGGTTCGTACAAACCGTATGGGACGAATTCACGCAAACTGCGGATCATCACAACGCCCCCGGCACATTCACTGCGTTCATCGGATACGAGTGGACATCCACCGAAGCTGGCAACAACCTCCACCGCAACGTGATCTACCGAGATAATGCCATTCGCGCACGTCAGATGCTGCCCTTCACAACCGCAGAAACCTTTAATCCGGAGCGGTTATGGGATTGGATGGAAGCATATGAACTTGAGACTGGCGGTCGTGTACTGGCCCTTGCCCACAACGGAAATGTCTCCAACGGTCTAATGTTCCCAGTCGAAACCAACCCGGAAACGGGTGAGCCTTTGACAGCAGACTACGCAGAACGGCGCGCAAAATGGGAGCCGATGTATGAGATCACCCAGATCAAGGGTGATGGCGAAACTCATCCGTTTCTCAGCCCGAACGATGAGTTCGCAGACTATGAAACCTGGGACAAATCCAACCTCGGCCCGACTCCCAAAGAAGATTGGATGCTCCAATATGAGTATGCACGCGAGGCTCTGAAAAACGGTCTCAAGCTGGAGGCTCAACTGGGCACCAATCCATACAAGTTCGGAGTAGTGGGTTCGACCGACAGCCATACTGCGTTGGCAACGGCGGAAGAAGACAACTTCTTCGGCAAACACTCCGGCGTCGAGCCAGAGCCCGGTCGTTGGCAGCACGTCGTCGGCGAGTTTGATGCGTTGAGGATCCTTGGGTGGGAAATGGCAGCTTCTGGATACGCAGCGGTCTGGGCCGAAGATAACACGCGCGAAGCCATATTCGACGCCATGGAACGGAAAGAGGTGTATGGCACAACTGGTAGTCGCATCGTGGTTCGCTTCTTTGGTGGATGGGATTTTACGGAAGCTGATGCAAGATCTCGTTTGCCCGCCGAAATCGGATATGAAAAAGGCGTTCCGATGGGTGGAGACCTCTCAGAAGCTCCTGAGGGCGCGGACGCCCCAACTTTCCTCATCGCTGCCCTGAAAGACCCGTTTTCCGGCAATCTCGACCGTATTCAGATTGTGAAAGGTTGGTTGAATGCCAACGGCGACACTGAAGAGCGGGTTTTTGACGTGGCTTGGTCGGGAGACCGAGAACCTGACGCGGACGGCAAACTACCAGCGGTGGGAAACACCGTGGATGTTGCAACGGGAACGTTTACCAATTCAATAGGGTCGCCGGAACTGATCACCCTTTGGACAGACCCAGAGTTCGATCCTTCAACGCCCGCTTTTTACTATGTTCGCGTCTTGGAAATTCCCACACCAAGGTGGACAATTTACGACGCCGTCCGGTTTGGTGACGAACTACCATCCGAGGTACCTACGTCAACACAGGAACGTGCCTACACTTCGCCAATTTGGTATACTCCCGAGGGCTGAGGCTTTCAAAAAACTCACGTTTGTCACCACTGATGCCTGTACCCCCGGTTCATATCGGTTGGCATACTCTATCCATACGAACGTGCGCTTAAGGCTCAAATCGGACCTACGGCAGTGCGGCAGGCAAAAATACTGCCGTTGTCCGACGCAAAAGGTGGCAACCCGCGGTTGGCGACTTACTGCATGAGCAAAAGACTGAAGTGTGATCTGCGGCAGCTATGGGCTCGAAGCCGCCAATACGATTGTCGTCCTCCGCAGCCAGATACTCGAACTTGTTGTCGCGGCTATGCCAAGCTGCAGAAACGCTTGGCGTACGTTCAAGTCAAGCCGCGCGCTCTCCCACTCAAAAGCATCGCTGCGCAGTTGTGCTGGGTGTATTTCACCCTCGCTGGAGACATCCATTCCGTTTAAGTGCAGCGGACACAGTTTCATACGCAGCGCAACGGGTGGTGTTAGTCGCACAAGACCTTGATGCTTTGTGAAGAAAGAATGGTGGGTGATGAGAGACTCGAACTCCCGACATCTTCGGTATGTATTTGCGGGTATATATCTAGTTGTTGAGTTAGACCATACCTAATAAAAACAATGTGTTATGTCTTGCCTAACTAGGTATCCCCATACATCTACGCTATATCTAGTGGTACATAAACGCACACACCCCGTTTTTTGAGAAGTGGCAGAAGGTGGGTGACGCAACCATCATGTTCCCTTTTGTAGTTTGTGCCTAAACGGTCCCGGCAAGTTGACCGATTTGCGCCATTTGCACCCTGTAAAGTGGATGCCCATTCGGTGGCTAAAACCATCGATCCAAACCCTGCACAGAAATTCGACCTTAAAAGGAAGAATGATCCGATTGCCCGTGCCGCCTCTCTACCCGCTGCACCCTTAAACGGCCTTAAAAGGAAGAATGATCACCTCAAACCACTTCGCCTGAAACCCAATGGCGGAGTGAAAGGCATTTGCTGAGGTTATTCCGTTCCCCATTGCGACAGCAATCCAGACAAACCTTACACCACTAGAGGAGGTGACGTGAACAACGTGACACCCATATCGCACACAGAATTAAGACAAGCCCTAAACCAAGCCCATTTTGCTACGTTAGATCGGTCTACGACAGCTGAAGCTGCGAGTAGCTTCGTTTCGAAACTCGTCGGGCAAGCAATTTGACCGAGGAATTTGCCCCCATGGATCGAACTCAAAAATCAACCCAACGTAGCGAAACAAACCAACCCAAAACTCGGAAATGCTTATGCTGCGGCCAAGAATTTCAGCCTCGTCGCAAAGATCAAAAGTACTGCCAAGCCAACTGCCGCAAAGGTGCCTATCAGCGTAAAGACCGTCAAAAGAACCCGGTAAATGCCAAGTCTCGCCCCACCAAACGCAGAGCGAACACAGAACTGTTCGACTTCGCTAAGCGACTGGCAGAAGACTTGTACTCTTCGATGCCATCCGAGAGGTTGGGCTTTGTTAAGGACCTTATTGATCAAGCCAGAGGTGGCAATCAGAAGATCAGAGAGGTCCTGACCAACCAGTTACTTTTATACGCTACAGTTGAGGAATGTCCGTGGCCGTTCCACCGACGCTCAAGATCATTCCGGAACATCACTCAAGCAGCAAATGCCTACTGCAGAAAATTCTGGGGAGCGGGTGTGCTGGAAGTCATTCGAGACAATATACCAGAACCAGAGACGG
Organism: Ruegeria sp. CF5; assembly: GCF_056537325.1. Lineage (NCBI taxonomy): Bacteria > Pseudomonadati > Pseudomonadota > Alphaproteobacteria > Rhodobacterales > Roseobacteraceae > Ruegeria > Ruegeria sp. CF5. The sequence continues at coordinate 232,011 of NZ_JBQFRI010000007.1, forward strand.
GTGAGGCACCAACAGACGCAAGTGAACTTTCAGTTTACCCGACTAACCATCGGGATCGTCAAAACGTCGTCACCATATATAATAGTAGCAAACCTAAGCCCAGAGTGATGGAGACCAAGGAAACACCGCTGGAACGTGTCCCAATGACACTAGGAGAATTGAAGAGACACCTTAGAAAAAACCTTGACTTCATTCGAAGGCTGAATGAGTTTTCGGCCCCATTGGCGGCCTAAGCAAAGCTGTAATGGGAATATTATCACGGATACAAGACAAATCTTCTAAGATGGAGGCGGAAAGGCCGCCAAGCAAACCTTCGCTGCGCTTTCGGTACTGAGCCTTAGTAACGGCGGCCAAGCGCAGTTCGGCGGCGAGGCCGGGCGCAGCCTGAAGGCGTGGCCTGGTCGTATCTTGGCTTTCTGACGCTGACATGGATGTTATCTACGAAGAAGAAGTTGCGCGTTGGTTGGAATAGCGAATGGTTTGGGGTGCCCTAAACAGCCACTCCCAAACAATATTGTTACTCGGTATCTAGGTGAAACAGAATTCAACTCAATTTTCCACGAAATGTGTTTTCACGCTTTTTTACAGCATTCGACTTTTGAATACCTGCTTGACGAACTTTGAATTTCTCTCTGCTGCATCGATTGATTTGCTTTCACTAATACGCTTTAAATCGCTACGATATTCACTGTACAATGCCTTTACCATTTCCAGACCTTGGTCTGGGTGGGATACTTGGTAGGAAGAATGAACTCGTTCCAATCTGAGTATAACAGACCTGTAATAGGAATAAGCATTTTCCACCAAACCGTTCAAGAAAGTGCTTGTTTGCGCCTTGTGAACAATTCGGTTTCTTTCACGATAAATCCTGTTGACTTGCCAGCCGACACGCTTTTCATGCATATCCAAATATCGGCATGCATTCTTTGGATTTTCTAAGAGCTTTTCGAGTCTGGAAAACCGCATTAACACCAAAGGGCTTTGAGACACTGTTTCACACAGAGCTTTTTTGGTCTTTTCGTCAGCTACAAATATACTCGCAAACTTCTCGGGTTCTGTTTCACCATGCCCCAAGTCGTTTACAGCGTCGACAAAGGGTTGACCAAATTCTGCGCTGCAATTTCTAAAACACTCCGAGTAAGTCTCGGATAAGTAATCGAATACAGCACATGGCGTAATAAGCGAAGCAAAGTGCACTATTCGTACCACACCTTGTCCATCCTTCACCGGGTCGGGCAAGAGAGCCTCGAAAGCAGACCATATTGACAGCAAACGGGATTCTGGATCGTTAGTCTTCGCCGCAAGGGACGCTGAATTCAAAGAACTGAAAATGCGATGCTTCCCGTCGTTTACTTGGCTGGAAGAGCCATGAGAAGAGAAAACATATTGTGTCAAACTTCTAATAGACTCTGCGTGATCTGATTTGTTCCTTGACGCCCTTCTTGGTACGAAACTTTCATCCAGTCGGATGTGTGTCACTTCCTTGGTTTTTTTGTTTATTACATGCGCGTGCGCGTCGCGGTGCACCTTTACATTTTCAGGGTGCAGATACAAAAAGGAACGAGTAAGTGAGAATATCGATTCAGCAGATTTTGCAGCAGAAAATGCATCTTCCTCTGGCACATCTGGAAGCAGAACAATTCCTTTTTTTGCTCCTTCTCCAAAGCTTGGTGGTAGCTTTTTTGCGAGCGCACCTGATAAGCTTGAAACACTATCAAATGTTTGGAATCCAAATTGATCCTTTAGGAAATTGAGGTACTCGCTACTGGCTGAAACGTAGACATCAAATGATCGTTCTTCTTTCGCAAATTTTTTGAAGAACCTCCTAAGCAAGCCAGTGGTGCATTTCTTGATGTCTTCAGTGTAAAAAAACTCTCTGATTGTTCGAAATAGGAACTCGGGGCTGAATCCATTGTTAATTAAATGAGATGTGTACAGTTTGGAAATTAGAATAAGGTCTATTTTTGATCCTTGTTCGGCACAAATTCTTACAATCTCGTCTTCGCAACACTTTTGATATTCGTCTGAAACTGTGGCTAAGAACAGCTGTAAATTCGTCTTGAGACGCTCGGTGGGCTGTGTGAATGAGAACCTGAAAACGTCAAAAGGAATCCTTTTGCGTTGCACAATCTTCCTGAAGACAGGATCATTGTCGACCGCGTGACACAGCTCTTCGATTTGCGGTTCAAGCGAAGGTTTGCCGGTTTCCTTGCGCTGCACCTTTGCTAAAGCGCTCAAAAGCTCTTGGCCTTTTTTGATCGTAGAGAGGGTGTGGCTGCGGTAACTATCCCATGAAGACCGGTGAACTAGTTCCAGCATGACTTCTGAAAACAATCGATAGCGAGAAGCATTTTCCGTAGCTGGCCAGTTATTTTTGTGCAGTTTCAATATTCTACCCGTTTTCGATATTGCAACGTCATTAACGCGCTGTGACCCGTGGAGGTATCCATTCCTCACATTCGCCGATGACGCAACCACCTAGAGGCGAACTTTGCAAAATAACTATCGTGTCGTTGCCCAAAGCTCGAAACACCTAATTCTTACAAGATGAAAAAGGATGCACTCTCCTGAATGCTCGCGGTATTTTCTTCGCCTTGCCGTCAGCTTTCCATCCGACATGTGGTGAGGTGGCCGACTTCCAAACAACAACAATAACAACACTTATAACCCCCGCTTTTTGAAGTCACTTTCCGAAACCCCGCCCCCCCCATAAAACGCCGAAGAACTGCAAGGCTTCACACGCAACGCCCGGCGCTGCAAAGCTTCCGAGTCTCTGCCTCTAGACCTTGCCCGTGTGTCAGCCACAGAGCGTGGCGCAAATGTCTGTCTATGGAGTCGGTTTCGACTTTTGGCAGACACCCTGCCGCAACTTCCTAAACATCATTGGCAGACAAGGAGACCATCACATGATGATCGGATATGCTCGCACCTCGACACTGGAACAGAAAGCGTCCTTAGAGGCTCAGAGAGAGGCCATGAGGGCCATTGGGTGTGAAAAGGTGTACGAGGAACAGATAAGCTCCGTGGCCCCCAGAGAGTCCCTCAACGCCGCTATGGAGTTCTGCCGGGAGGGCGACGTTCTAGTTGTAACCAAGCTGGACAGACTGGCCCGGTCTGTGAGGCATCTCGGGGAAATTGTGGACGACCTAGAAGCAAGGAATGTCGGCCTTCGGGTGTTGAACCTAGGCTTGGACACGTCCAATGCCACGGGGAAGCTGATGCTCAATGTTCTTGGGTCTGTTGCCCAATTTGAACGGGAAATGATGCTGGAACGTCAGCGGGAAGGCATCGCCAAGGCCAAGGCAGAGGGCAGATATAAGGGTAGGAAACCCACTGCGAGAGCAAAAGCATCGGACATTGAACAATTGCTCTCAGAAGGGCTTAGCAAACGGGCGATAGCCAGACACCTGAACATCTCCGAAAGGTCAGTCTATCGAGTCGTGACCTCGCTGTCCTGACACCTCACCACCTCAATCAGATCACTTAAAAAAACAATCGTCGTACGAGCCGCTTTGGATAATTCCGAGCGGCTTTTTTTGTACGCCCAGCGCAAGAAAGACCAACTCATGAAGCTGTATAAACGCAATGGTTCTTCATTCTGGTGGTATTCGTTCACCGTTGATGGGAGGCAATTCCGAGGTTCAACAAAGCGGTTATCCAACGACAAAAAGGGGGCAAAGGCAGTGATGCAGAAAGCCTACCAAGAAGCTCTTGATCGACTTCAGTTTGGCGATCTGCCTGAGATTAGCCTTGAGAATTGTTTTGAACAGGCTTTGGTTGGCTTGGACAAAGAGCAGTCCAGACGCATCTACAGGGCGTCCTACAACATCCTATACGAATACGTTCCTTCACCGGGCATGAACGCATCTGACTTCACACAGGATATGCTTGAAGACTTTCTGGATTTACGCCGGGAACAGGGTCGTAAGGAGAATACCCTGAAGGGCGACATTCGGGCGATCCGCCGTGCCTTCAACAAGCTTGAGCATCGGTACAACTGTCCCAAGCTGAAGTATCCCAGCATTAAAGGCTTCATTAAGACACGGTATCTTTCCGAGCGTGAAGAATGGATCATCTTTGACGTTCTCGCTAAGAATGAGACAATCACTGGTCGGAAAGCGGAAGCCCTTTGTATGGTGCTTCTTGATACTGGTCTTCGGTTGATGGAAGCGGTCAATCTGGAATGGGAATTCGTTGACCTGACAAGAAGGGAAATAGAAGTTTACCGGACAAAAACGGATACGGTCTCATTGGTTCCAATCTCGCAACGGGTCCATGACTTGTTTCAGAGTTTGCTTAGTCAGGATCAGCCTTTCCAGAACATGGAATGGGCTATCAAGGTGTTGCGTGACGTGATCCGAACCCACTGTAACAAGTCAGAAAGGGTTGTGGTGACACGGGGCAGGGCGACAGTGCATAGCCTTCGGGATACATACGCAAGCCGGATGGTTCAGCGGGGGCTTTCGATCCAACAAGTTTCGATGCTTCTGGGGCATTCGAACATATCTCAGACCATGAAATATGCTCAACTTGAGAAGGCTGATGTGGTTGCTCAGGCCCGTGAAGCTCTGGATGCTACAGACACAGACTAAACACAAAAACGCACACAGTATGTGTCTACAATACCTCGAGATACGGCGAGAACCGCCTTAAGTATCTGTAAAATATAGAAGAAAGGGAGTGGTGGGTGATGAGAGACTCGAACTCCCGACATCTTCGGTGTAAACGAAGCGCTCTACCAACTGAGCTAATCACCCGTGAGGGGGGATGTAGCCAAGCCAGCGCGCAGACGCAAGAGGGTCTGACACAAAATATTGCGCTGGATTGGCCCCGGTCCAATTACAAATCGCGATCAGTCCCGGATGTCCTTCAATACGGCCAATAACTGTGCGACCTCGTGTTCCGTATTGTAGTGACAAAGGGATATGCGGATACAGTCACTCAAACCCAGAGGATTCAGCACGTTTCCGCTGTAATGGTCCGCCTTTCGCGTATGTGTACGAATTCCATGGTTGTTGAGCCTGGTCACGACATCCGCCGAAGGAATTCCGTCCACCACGATTGAAACCAGCCCCTCACGCGCGGGGTTGTCCGCGCCAGCCAGAATCGAAACGTGCTCCATATCCCGCAGTCCGGGCAGGTTTCCCGTACCGTTTATCATGGTATCGGTCAGATGTGTCTCATAAGCGTGTATTGCCTGCCCGGCTGATTCGATTCGGGATCGCCGGTCAGTTGCATCCGATACTTCGCCGCCCAGCCAATCGAAATAGGTGACCACATCGGACATGGTGGCATATGAACCCGTGTCGCGGGTGCCGAATTCCCACCCGGTGGCGGGGGCATCAATCAGCATATCATGAGGTAGATCTGTCAGCCGGTCCGAAATCCAGGCGATTCCGTATCCGTGGCGGGAAAACACCTTGTACGGAGAGATCGCGTAACCATCCACGCCATAGCTGTCGATGTCCAGTTGCCCATGCGCAGCGTGCTGGATGCCATCTACGATGATAAAACAGTCCGGGGCAATTTCCCGAATAGCCTTTGCAATGGCCGCGACATCCATACCTATGCCCGTCACCGGGGAGGCGTGCAAAATCGTGGCGACTGACACATCCGGCGTCAGTTGGGCGAGGTAATCGTCCTTGGTTACAGAGCCTGTTTCATCGTCGTGTTCGACGTTGACGTACTCAAGCCCCGCGATATCTGCCCAGCGGCGCGCGGCGCTGCGGCTGGCCGGGTGCTCGATTGAACTACCAATCACCTTAGTGCCCTTGGGCGCATTTACACAGGCCGTACGGATCATTCGAAACAACAATTCGGTGCCGCTTTCACCAACAAAGAACTGGCCTGACGAGGCGTTCATGAATGTCGCCAAATCACTTTTAGATTTGTTGATGATATCGACCAGCGCATGGCTGGCGGTATTGTCGCGACCCTGATTGTCCGGAATTGCCGCAAACTTGGCCGATGTTTCGACAACCGAATTCAGTGTCAGCGCGCCACCTGCATTTTCAAAGAAAATTCGGGGTCCCTGAAACGGGCAAGTATCCACATGGGCAAAGCGGTCGCGAATGGCATCTATCAGGCCGGGTTTTTCATGCAGCATCTCAAGGTCCTGTCGTTGAAATCGGTGTTCCTGCCAACCGGAACCGGCGGCCTTGCAGCAGCTTTGACCCGCAGGATTGCCACACTCAATGCCGTTTGCGACACCAAAAGAAAAGCCCGCGCCAACGTTTCGGTTCTGACGGGCCAGAGATATGGCGGCGTGCCATTGTCCTGTCGATGAGAAATGAACTTGCTTGTTGCTGCCCGGCTCCGATATTCCCAAGTAAAGACATTGATCCCGATGGGAGTATCCATGACGCTGTTCCGCGCGCGTTATTGCGTTGCCGCGCTGCTTGTTTTCCTGACCGTTTTTGCGACTGCGCTGCGGGCCAAGGCTGATGATGTGCTTGTTTTTGCGGCGGCCAGTTTGAAAAACGCGCTGGATCAGGTTGCGCGGGACTACGAAGAGCAAAGCGGTAATAAGATCACGGTGTCGTTCGCGGCCTCCTCGGTTTTAGCCCGCCAAATTCAGCTTGGTGCACCGGCAGATGTCTTTATTTCGGCCAATACGGATTGGATGGATGAGCTTGAGGCGCAAGAGCTGGTTGATCCATCCGCGCGCGTGGATTTGCTGGGCAATACTCTGGTCCTGATCGGAACCTCAGAAGGCACGGAGACAGCAGAGCTTGGGCCGGACTTCAATCTGAAGGACCGACTGGGCGAAGGGTATCTAGCGATGGCTTTGGTTGATGCTGTCCCGGCGGGAATCTACGGGCGTACCGCGCTTGAGAATCTGGGGTTGTGGAACGATGTCAGTGACCGCGTTGCACAATCCGATAATGTGCGCGCGGCATTGGCATTGGTTGCAACCGGCGCCGCACCGTTGGGGGTGGTTTATGCCTCGGACGCGCAGGCTGACGGGCGGGTAAGGGTTGTGGGGAAATTCCCCGCCGACGCCCATCAGCCAATTGTCTATCCGGCGGCAGTTGTATCTGATGAGGCCGCAGCAAAGGGCTTTTTGAACTACTTACAAGGCGACGCCGCCCAAGCCGTATTTGCCGCGCAGGGTTTCACCCTGCCGGGGGTGTGACGCCCATGAACTGGCTTGGCCCGGCAGAATGGGATGCCCTTGCATTGTCGCTTCGCGTGTCGTTCTGGGCGACGGTCATCTCGCTGCCTTTCGGTGTTTTTGTCGCCTACGCACTTGCGCGATGGCGGTTTCCGGGGCGGCAATTGGTGAACGGTCTGGTGCATCTTCCATTGATCCTGCCACCTGTCGTGACCGGGTACCTGTTGCTTTTGACATTCGGGTTGCAAGGCCCGTTAGGCGGTATGCTGGCCCAGATCGGGATTGTCTTTGCCTTTCGCTGGACCGGTGCCGCGCTTGCCGCGGGAATCATGGCTTTTCCACTGATGGTGCGTGCCATCCGGTTGTCGATTGAGGCGGTGGATCCCAAACTAGAACAGGCGGGCGCTACATTGGGGGCGTCCCGTCCATTTGTCTTCGCGACGATCACCCTTCCGATGATCCTTCCCGGAATAGTTGCCGGTGCAATTCTGGCCTTCGCCAAGGCCATGGGTGAGTTCGGAGCAACTATCACCTTCGTCTCGAACATTCCCGGTCAGACCCAAACCCTGCCTTCGGCGGTATACGCCTTTTTGCAGGTTCCGGGCGGAGAAACTGCCGCGACGCGGCTGGTGATCATATCCATCGTGATCGCCATGGGCGCACTTTTGCTGTCTGAATACGTCGGTCGCCGCGCCGCGCAGAGGGTAGCCGGGGCATGAGCTTATCCGTTCACGTATCCCAACAGTTACCGAACCTTGACCTTGACGTGACGTTTGATGCGCCCCCGGGCGTGACGGTTCTGTTCGGCAGGTCTGGTTCCGGCAAAACGACAGTCGTGAACGCAGTGGCAGGGCTTATGAAGCCGACGGCGGGACGGGTTGCGGTTGGTGATTGGGTTCTGTTCGATACTCAGCGGGGTTTTTGGCTGCCGCCACATCGTCGAAGGCTGGGATATATCTTTCAGGAAGGCCGCTTGTTTCCGCATCTGACGGTGCGCCAGAACCTTGCTTATGGCCGATGGTTTGCCCCCAGAAACGCGCGGCGGGAAAGCCAGAGCAATGTGGTCGAAATGCTGGGTATCGGTCATCTGCTGGACCGGCGACCCGCGTTGTTATCCGGCGGTGAAAAGCAAAGGGTGGCCATTGGCCGCGCCTTGCTGGCTTCGCCTCGTCTGATCCTTGCGGATGAGCCCCTTGCGGCCCTCGACGACGCCCGCAAGGCTGAGATTTTGCCCTATTTTGAACGGTTGCGGGACGAGGTTTCGATCCCGATCCTCTATGTCACCCATTCAGCCGCCGAAGTCGCCAGACTGGCAACATCCGTCGTAGCGTTGCAGGACGGTAAGGTGGCCAGACACGGACCCGCAGCCGAGGTCCTGTCTGATCCCGCAGTTGCCCCGGCTGGTGTTCGCGCGGTAGGCGCGGTTCTTCAGGCCAGAGTAATTGCGCACCACACCGATGGTTTGACGGAACTGGATGCGGGCGGTGACCGGTTGTTCCTGCCGCAAGTTCCTCATCGTGTTGGTGAAAGTCTTCGTGTCCGGATCGCGGCGCAAGAGGTCATCCTTTCCAAAGGAAAGCCCGAAGGGTTGTCGGCGTTGAACGTGCTGGAGGGCCGTGTCACAGGTATTCGTGCCGGTGAAGGCCCCGGAGCGATTGTCTCGGTCCGGTGTCGCGCCGGAACGATTCTGGCGCGTGTCACCCGCCGTTCCGCTGCTGCCTTAGGCCTTACCGAAGGAGCAGAATGTCATGCCGTCATCAAGACGGTTGCAATCGCGCCTCAGGATGTTGGCGGGCATATCGCTGCAAGCGACAACTAGGCCAGTGCGATTGCCTCACGCTCTCGCAGGATCATCCGGGCTGCCGGGCCGAATATCCGGCCACTGAACTGTTCCACACCAGAAAAAATTTCAGCCAGTTCCTGCAACCCTTCGGAAGACATGGCGTGCAGGGCCTCTTCACCCAAATACAGGCTTTCTGCCTGTGCGTCTTCGGCAAACAGTATCTCATGCCTGTCCATCAGGATATGCATGTATTCAACGGGTTGGTGGGACGTCACTATCGAGATGCCCGGCCATGAACACAAATGCTTGGCGGCGACCAGCACTTCATTGGTGCCGAATAACAGTTCGATTTTGGGGCCGCGCAGAAGCATGCGATGTTGCTGCGAAACAACCAAATCCCGCCTGGGAATATTCGGCCCCAAACTTCCGGCGGAAATGCGCACCGGACGTAGGGACGGGTTGTCCTTCAATCGGTTGTTCGTCATTTCCTGCGCTTCGATCCACCTGATAGGTTGCAACCCGTGATCCGCAGTTCTGACCAGATCACCTACCTCAAGGTGTTCGATCAACTGCGGTCCCGAACCGGTTTCAATCAAAGTTCCGGCAGTAAAGCACACCCCCTGAATGTCGATCGTGATGGTTACGGTATCACTGGCCGCGAATGGGCCAAATAGGGTCTGAACGACGGCATCCAATCTCACGGTAAAGGTGTCTTGGACAGTCTGCCCGAAATCCAGCGAGTCAAAAACCGCGGGATCAACCGTATACGTCCACTCTCCCGTATTCGGGTCGATGCTGGCCGTACCATGAGCGGGCGGGCTGCTTATTGACCAAGCCTCTGAATTAATCGTGAAGGGACTGCTCGGGTCCAGATCGCCTGTCGCGACGTTTGGGGGATCTCCAGTTACGATCCCTGTTGTTGTGCCGGTGATCGAGACCATTTCAGAGACCCTCCTGCTTTAGCATCCTTTCAAAAACCTTCTTTTTGATCAGCCGCATCTGTACGTCTCCGTCCTGATCGCGGGTCCACTCGACGATCCGCTGGTTCTTGAGGTCGCTGTCCATACGGTTTGTCCTGACGCGCGGATGCGGTATCTCACGCTTGAGGATTTCGACCATTTGCCGGGATTGCCCAAAGGGCGCGACCATGTCGATGATCCAGAAAGATTGGCCGCTGGTAAAATCGGCATCGGTCAGAGGTTGATCCTGAATGGCATATCTGTACTCGGCCTCCGGGCTCAGGCCCGCGAAAGTCACAAAGCCGCGGGGAAAGCCGTTTTGCCGGAATATGTGATATTGCCCAAGTCGCAGCGGTGTTTCGAAGGCATACAGTACCTGGGCCAGGCTGCGCTGTCTGTGCGTATCGGTCAGAGATGCCAAATAGAACAAGGTCCCAAAATCAGCATAGGTTTCGGGCGACAGATCGAACCAGTCTTTTGGAAAGGAGCCTTTCAATCACCCTCACCAATTTGGACGCTTCTGTTTACGATAGCCTTAAATATTCAATCTGAAAAATGTTTCTTTCGATTTCGATCATCGCTGGTCCGGTTTTGAAAAACTGTTGTTCCGGCAAGGGTTGACCGATTTCGCAAGCGATTGTGAGTGGCGCCTGCTGGAAATCACGCTACGATACTGGAATTAAAGAAAGTGGTTTGGCCGGAGGCAATCATGAACAGAGTAGTCAAGGCAATTGCGGTTTCCCTGCTGATAGCTGCCCCCGGGCTGGCGCTGGCCTTTCAAGCGTGGAACAAGGCGCGGGTCTATGCGTTGAGTGGCGGTGTTTTTGAGGTCGTGAACTACCACGGATCGGTGCCACGCGACTATTGGTGCGGAGCAGGGGATTATGCGATCCGCATTTTGAGAACTTCGGCAACGCAGCGTGTGTATCTTTGGAAGGCCGTTGGGCCTTCGGTTTCCGAGCCCGGAAAAAAGGGTGTTCAGTTCGCGTTGCAGGCCCCCCCTGATTCAGACACCAAACCCGGATTCGGGGTGCAGGTGAAACGCATTGGCGACAATATGAACGCGGCGATGGCGCAGAATTATTGCTACGACAACACTGCGGACGAAATCTGGTTCAACTAATACGTTTCGGGGTTTACCTGAATCGTTCTGAGACACGAATGGCCGAGAACGCCGTAGGCGTGGCATGTTATTCGTGTCTCAAGTTAAGCCCGAAACGCTCTAGGCGATTTGAACCCTCTGGGCGATTGGGAATTCATACCCACTTTGCCAAAGGTGGCAGACTCATGAGAACTGCATCCGGGTCGTGCCCGGTTTCCAGACCGAACTTGGTTCCGCGGTCGTAGACCAGATTGTATTCGGCATATAGCCCGCGATGCACCAGCTGGGCGGTCTTGTCCTCATCCGAAAACGCCTGAACCCTGCGTTTTTCGACCAAAGGCAAGTATGCGGGCAGGAAGGCCCGACCAATATCCTGCGTCAGGGCAAAGTCGGCCTGCCAGTCGTCGGTGCAATAATCGTCCATGAAAATGCCCCCGACGCCCCGGGCGCGCTTTCGATGCGGAATATAGAAGTACTCGTCCGCCCAGTCCTTGAGGCGCGGGTAATGTCCCGGGCCGTGAGGGTCCAAATGGGCCTTTTGCGTTGCATGGAAATGCGCGGTGTCCTCATCATACTCGATGCATGGATTCAGATCGGAACCTCCGCCGAACCACCAGGCATGCGGTGTCCAGAACATGCGTGTGTTCATGTGGACGGCGGGCACATGCGGGTTTTGCATGTGTGCCACAAGGCTAATGCCCGAAGCCCAGAAACGCGGATCTTCCTGCATGCCCGGAATACCTTTTCGGGCCGCCATCGCGCTTTGTGCCCGGTCTCCGAGTGTACCGAAAACGGTTGAGACATTGACGCCAACCTTTTCGAACACCCGTCCGCCTCGCATGACCGACATCAGGCCGCCACCCGCATCTGAGCCGTCATCGGACTGGCGGCTGGTTTCCCTGACTTCGAACCGGCCCGGATCGGCGTCAGAGAACGGCCCGGTGTCGTGGCTGTCCTCCAGAGCCTCAAAGGCGGAAACGATTTCATCGCGCAGGTGACGGAACCACTCGGCTGCAGTGGATTTTTTGGTATCAAACATCGTGGATCAGTGTGCCGGTGCTGCGACGGGATCAAGCAGAGTGCGCCCACCGTCAATTGTGAGAATCTGGCCGGTCATGAAACCCGCCGCGTCCGAGGCAAGGAACTGCGCGGTTTCCACCAACTCGGTGGGTGCTGCAATACGCGACAGGGGCGTGTGCTTTTCGATATCCTCGCGAAAGTCCCGGTTGTCTTTCAAGGTCGAGCGCAGAGAGGCGCTCATGACCGAACCCAACGCAATGGAGTTCACGCGAATGCGGTTGGGGGCCAGAGCAACAGCAAGCGAGCGCGTCATCTGATCCTGCGCCGCCGTGGAAACCGAATAGGCCATCAGGTCGGGGTGTGTGCGGCGCGCGGCAATAGACGACAGGTTGATGATTGATCCTGCCGGCTCCTCATCGTCATCACCCGCCTGCTTGATCATGCGTCTGGCGACCAGTTGGCTCAGCCTCAGGGCTGGCATCAGGTTCTGGTTCAGCAGGGTTCGGACCGAGTCATCTTCTACATCCAGCGGATCGGACTGGATAACTTGCCGGGCTCCGTTCACCAGAATGTCTACCTGATCGAACGCGTCGATGGTGGCCGACAGCAGATTGGCAATGGTCAGCTTTTCGCGCAGATCGCCCGCAAAATAACGGATATTGCTATCGTCCGCCTGCTCGCCCAGTTCCTCGGTCAGGCGCTTTTCGTCCATATCCGCGAACATCACATTCGCCCCGGCATCTGCAAAGTGGCGACCGATGGCCAGCCCGATGCCGTTAGCTCCGCCAGTGACGATGGCGGTTTTGCCCGCGATGGAAAACGACATGAAGTTCCTCCTGAGTTGCGGCGCAGGTTAGCCGGGATCACCGCCGGGGGCGAGAGGCGTGAAGCACCTTGAACCGATTGTCGCCGGTTACTTCCTCGACTTGTGCAAAAGCGTCGGTCAGATTGGTTTCATAAGGCAGGTGACGGTTGGCCACCATCCAAAGATTGCCAGATCGCGTCAGGTTGCGTGCGGCGGCTGCAATAAATCCCTGACCCAATGACGGATCTGCACTGCGCGATGTGTGAAAAGGCGGGTTCATTACTATCGTATTGACGGGCTCCGGTGCGGTCCAGGTTGTGGCATCCGCCCAGTGAAACCGGGCGCGGGGGTCCTGAACATTTTCTTGTGCGCAAATCAGTGCAGTGTGATCAGCTTCGACCAGATGAATGGACGTGATGCTTTCGTCATGCAGTAGTCCTGCTGACAGTGCCCCCCACCCAGCTCCTAGATCGGCGATCCTGGCCCCGAGTTTGTTTGGTAACGCCTTCAGCAACAGGGCCGATGCGGGATCAAGACCATCAGCAGAAAACACTCCAGGCGCGGTCCGATATCCATCCGCCAGCATTGTGTCCGGTGCGGCCCAATCTGTGAAAACATCGGCGTCGGATGGAAACCAGAAAATCTTGCCATGTGACTTGGCAATTGGTCCTTCAACGGCAACACGTTTGCGAATTTCCTTTAGTAGGCTGTCCACACCGTCCGTCTTGCCACCGTCAACAACAACAAGGCCAGAGGCCCGACGACACGCATCGGAAATCATTGCCTTTGCCAGTGCCTTGGCGCGTGGCAGGAAAAGAACTGCGTCGCGACAAGGTTCGGCCGTTTCGGGTACAACCTCAAAACCTTGCGCTGCGAAATGATCGTGGAAGGGTTTGAACGGCTGCACGATCTGGGCTCCGAGGGGCAGGGACGACAGATCATGCGCCGGAGTCGGCAAAACTACCGACAGGGGGCCGGACAGGTTCAGACCGCGTTCTACAGCCAGACTCAGACGAGGGGACATAGTCATTTCCGCAAAGACATTCGGGGTGAGCCGGTGCAGCTCTAAAACCGCCTCAGTCTTCCCTTTCCATGGTGCATTGCAGGGGATGTTGATGCCTGCGGGCGAAATCCATGACTTGCCCGACCTTGGTCTCGGCAATCTCGTGGCTGAACACGCCAACAACAGCCACGCCCTTTTTGTGGACCGTCAACATGATTTCGAACGCCTGCGCATGTGACATGCCAAAGAACCGCTCCAGCACGTGAACCACGAATTCCATCGGCGTATAGTCATCGTTCAGCAGCAGCACCTTGTAAAGCGGAGGCCGCTTGGTCTTGGGGCGAGTCTGTACAAGGACGGACGTATTGTCATCGTCGTCCGGATTATCCGACATTTTCCAAGGCTCTGGCAGCATGATTGCAACTGTCCGATTCAGGGTTCGAATTGATAGAGCGCTTATATAACCTTAGCGCAACGAGAGAAAAGAGGAAGCAGGCGAGTTCGGTATGAGACAAAAGCTCACGACTGTGGGTTTCGATGCGGACGATACCCTTTGGCACAACGAACGGTTCTTTCAGCTGACTCAGACCCATTTCGCCGGGTTGCTGGCGGATTATGCAGAAAAAGATCATCTGATGGATCGTCTGCTGGAGGCTGAAAAACGAAACATCCGCCACTATGGCTATGGGATCAAAGGATTTACGCTTTCGATGATCGAGACCGCCATCGACGTAACTGACAACCGGGTTCCCGCCTCGGTCATCCGACAGTTGATCGAAGCGGGGCAGGAGATGCTGAGGCATCCCATCGAACTGTTGCCCCACGCCCGCGAGGCGGTCGAGGCAGTGGCGGAAACACACCGTGTTCTTCTGATCACCAAAGGCGATCTGATTGATCAGGAGCGAAAGCTGGCGCAGTCGGGATTGGGTGAGTTGTTCGACGAAGTTGAAATCGTTTCCGAAAAAACGCCGGAAACATACACAACCATCTTCCGGCGGCATGGGCATGGCGCTGCCGCATCCATGATGGTGGGAAACTCTATGCGATCAGACGTGGTCGCGCCCCTTCGGGCTGGATGTTGGGCTGTTCACGTTCCACATGGATTGGTCTGGGAAATCGAACATGCCGAGGTGCCGGACGGCGAGCAACGGTATCGGCAATTGCCTGACCTCAAAGGCCTCTCCGTGTTGGTAAAGGCGTTATCATGACCTGTTGCAGTTCTGTACCATCCGTCAGGAAATGTACCGGACTTCGGTCAAAATCCTGCCATCATCCCCGGTTTTGTGTGTTGCCGGGTAGCAGGCACAAGATTTCGTAGGTCCGTAATACATAATTTGATCCCCAAAAACACAGCTTACAGTTTCTTTCGCAGCTTTGCTGTGATAGCCTTGAGACAATAAAATCAATTTTGCCGACCAGGAAAACCTGGCGGCGCGAGGCAGACAGAGGCAAAGATCGTGCAGATTCGGCGGACAGTTCCGGCCCGAATGGGCCTATTTCTCATAGTATTGTCGTGGCTTGTTCTTATCATGCCGGTGAAAGTTATGGCCGCGCCATATGCGGCCATGGTGATCGACGCGCGCACCGGTGAGGTGCTGCATTCCAGAAATGCTGACGCGCGGCTTCACCCGGCATCCCTGACCAAGATGATGACGCTCTACATCGCGTTTGAAGCGGTGCGAAACGGTGAAATCACGTTGGATACCCCGGTCCGTATTACGCAGAAGGCCGCGTCAGAGCCGCCGTCTAAGCTGGGTCTGCGCAGCGGCCAGACCATTGCTTTTCGGTATTTGATCCGTGCCGCGGCAGTGAAATCCGCCAATGATGCGGCGACAGCAATTGGTATCGCACTCAGCGGGTCCGAAGCGGCGTTTGCGCGCCGTATGACACGGACGGCCAAGGCGATGGGCATGACGCGAACGACCTTCAAGAACGCGCATGGTCTGACCGAGGCCGGGCATCTGTCCTCGGCCCGTGACATGACCACTTTGGGTCGCCATTTGCTGTATGACTATCCACAATACTACAACCTGTTTTCGCGGCAATCGACGCACGCGGGGATCAAGACGGTTCCCAACACCAACCGCCGCCTTTTGGCCGCCTACAAAGGTGCCGATGGGATCAAGACAGGTTACACACGTGCAGCCGGCTTTAATCTGGTCGCGTCAGCCAAGCGGGGGAACGAACGGGTCATCGCAACTGTTTTTGGCGGTAAATCCGGCGCGTCCCGTAACGCCAAGGTCGCTGAATTGCTCGACCTCGGGTTTCGCCGGGCTCCTTCGCGGGCGCCCATCCGCAAACCTGCGCGGCCCCGTTATGCGGGCAATGCCGGGCTGGAAGGTCTGAGCAATGCCGTGCGTCTTGTCGGCGCTCCACAAAAAAGCCTTCGCCCGGTTCTGCGGCCGGGCATCGGTACGCCGATTCAGGTTGCTGGGACGGTTGCAGAAACCGCAGCTAAAAACGGCACGCGCATTCAGGCGGGCATTGCCGCAGCAATTGCGGCTGCGGACATCGCGCCCACTGCACCGCCGGTCGAAAGCTCTGACACCCGTCCGGCGCTGCGGCCTGAAAATCTGGTTCTGGCTTCGACCGATCCGGCCACTCAGCCCGAGCCTGAACAAGAGGTCGTTACCCGCCTGTCCACATCGGGCGGCCATCTTTGGGGTGTAAATGTCGGTCGCTACACCACGCGGTATGAAGCCGAGAAAATTCTGCTGCGAACAGCGTTAGCCGAAATGACCACACTGGATGGTACTCTGCGAAAAGTGAACCAAAGCTCTCGTGGCTTTGATGCTACGTTCCAGGGAATGACACGGGAGCAGGCTGATCTGGCCTGTCGCCGACTGAAGGCCCGCAACGTCACCTGTTTCATGATCGGGCCATCATAAGGTCCGGCATTCTCTCCTGAAGAACATTGGCTGCGAAAGAAATTTCGCAGCCCTTTTTTTGCAGGGGTTAGACCAACAACATCGCCCGAGAGTTCAGTGCGAGTTCGGGAACACAATAGGCATATGTCCGGTCCTTTCTGTTCTCGATCATCGCGATCTGCCAAAACTCCGGCAAACTGCTTGCGCCCGTCTTTTGCGAGGCTTTGATACGCACAATGTCGCCTTCGGATACTCTGGCCTGAAGGTCGCGTGACAGGTGAACCAAAGCGAGTTTTCTTCGCAGGTTGTCAGGCTGGCAGGTAAGGGTTTCAATTTCCATCCGGCTGTCTTGGAAGGAAAGATTTTGATCCGCATTCAGGTTCATCAAACACCTCCGGCATCAAGATTAATTGACCTAAGCCAGAGATTTGGGTCGCCATGCAGATGCCTGCATTCGATTTGGTGCCAGTTTCTTGTTTGGTCGTGCCAATCGTCTGTGAAACACCCGAAACTCAACGCGTGAACTTTGTCACCTCGACGCCTCCTCCGATCAGGCAGTCGCGCACCGAACGGGCTATCTGGACGGCCGTTGGCCCATCACCATGCAGGCAGATGGTGTCGATCGACGTTTCCAGATGCTTGCCGCTTTCTGTGATGATGGCGCCCTGACGCACCATGTTCAGGATGCGCGGGCCGGCAATTTCGGGGTCGTGGATTACCGCGCCGGGCAGGCTGCGGTCGACCAGAGTGCCGTCGTCGTTGTACGCGCGGTCGGCAAAAATCTCGCCCACCCATTTGCAACCCAGTTCACGAACCGCCTCTTCCTGTTTGGTGACGGCCAGAACCATGATGATGATATCGGGGTCTACATCCAGAGCGCCTTGATAACAGGCGCGGGCCATGTCGATATCGACCGAGCACATATTGGCCAGTGCGCCATGCAGTTTCAGGTGTCGTACACTGGTTCCGACTGCCGCAGCCATGCCTTTTGCCGCGCCCAACTGATAGCGAACCAGGTTGCGCAGGCTTTCATGCGGCACCTTCATGTTGCGGCGCCCAAACCCCTGCAGATCAGGAAAACCGGGATGCGCACCGATTCCGACACCGTTTTCTGCGGCCAGTTTCATCGTCGACGACATAACGTCCGGGTCGCCTGCGTGAAAGCCGCAGGCGATATTGGCCGACGTGATGATTTTCAGAAGGCTTGCATCATCCCCCATATTCCAAGGGCCGAAACTTTCCCCCATATCGGCATTCAAATCGACGCGGCTCATCGGCACACTCCTCAGTCGTTGGCAGAGATCATTCCGTCGATCAATTGGTAGGACAGAAGATCCGGGATGTCATGCGGGTCGCGAACCAAAGGTTCAACGCGGCGCGCCAGCTGGTCAAGATCTTTGGTGAAGGCCGTGTGCAACGTCGTTGCCTCGTTCAGCGTGACGAACTGGAACCTGACCCTGTTTCCGGCGGGCGTTTGTGCGGCGCGCGGCATGTCGCAAGGCAGAACCGTTGCAATTCGTGGATAGCCGCCTGTCGTCTGACATTCCGGCAAAAGGATGAACGGGTTACCTGTACCCGTCATCTGAATATCACCCGGGGTGATGACCTCGGACAGGATGTTCAGTTGACCTGTAGCGGCAAAGCCTTCTCCGTCATTCTCCAGTTGCATTCCCATCCGGTTGGCACGTGGTCCGCGATTGAACTCGGTTTGGGTGAAACGCTCGAGTGTCGCTTCGTCGAACATTGCTGTCTGGAAACTGGAGATGACACGCAATACCCCGCCCGAGAACCGGTCGGACGGCAAAAGCTTCATGCCAGTTTCGCCTGAATCCCGGCCAGTTGGAACAAGGTCCCCGGCCTCAACTGCACGTCCGACCTTGGCCGTCAGATGTGCAGAGCGGGAGCCAAGAAATACGTCACTGGCGATTCCGCCGCCAACATGCAGATAGCCATAGCTGCCTTTTAGCACCGAACCGATCGTCAGTCTTTGACCCATGGTCAGCAGATGCGAGGCATTCCAGAGAACCGGTGAGCCATCAATGCTGGCCTGCATCGGCGCGCCGGTTAATGCGATGCGTGTGTCTTTGGTGGCCTCGAACTCTCCGCCCATTCCAGCCATTTCCAGCGCGGCGAGTGTGGGGCTCTGACCCAGCAGGGCGGCGCCTTCGTGCAACGCCAGAATGTCGGCAGCGCCCGAGCGTGAAAGGCCTTGATCCAGATAACCCTGTCGACCCTGATCCTGAATGGTGCAGGCTGGGCCAACTCGGTGGACGATCAGGCTCATGCTGCAATCTCCTGAAAGGTTGCGCCGCCAAAACCATCTCCGTTGTCGTTGCGAATGCGTTCCAGTTCGTCCCGGCTAACCGGTTCAAACAGCATCTCGTCGCCGGGATTCAGGGCAAAGCTCTGCTCCATTTCGGGTCGAAAGCACCGGAACGCCGTCTGTCCGATGTGTCGCCAGCCGGTCGGTGTCGGGCCCGAAAACAACACAAATTGTGAGATCGCAAGAACCAGTGCGCCCTCAGGCACCATCGGGTTCAACTCCTTTAGGCGGGGAATGTTGAACTCAGGTCCCAATGGGCCAAGGTAAGGCTGGCCCGGGGCAAAACCGATCGTCAGAACGCGAACCCGGGTCTGGCTGAGCCTGCGCACGGCTTCGTCGCTGGAAAGTCCGGCGGCTGCGGCGGCTTCATCCAGTTGTGGGGCTAAGTCAGTGCCATAGACCGTAGGAACCCGCCACAGTTTGCGACCTGTGGGCAGGGGAGCCGCGTACCAGTCGCGCTGGGTCAGAATCTTGTCCAGCTGCGTTTTGATTGTATCGTGCGACACCCGTGTGACGTCGAAGCGCAGGTAGGCTGATGCAAGTGAGGTGGAGGTTTCGATCACACCATCCAGCGCATGGCTTTCCAAGGCGCCGCGAAACGCCAGCGCTGCCCGGTTCGACGTTTCCGTCATTGTGTTGGCGAAGGTGACAAGCATGCCGTCTAGCCCGACATTGCGCACCATGGGAAAGAGATCAGCGTGGGTCATACAGCCTCCGCATGAGGGTAGGGGTCAGATACATCGGGAACTGGTAGCAGCCAAGAAAGATCAGCAGCGGATCAGTCGTCTCGGGCGGCAGGGCCACAAAGAACAAGGCAAAGTTCCGGTTTCCCGCGACAATTGCTGTAGGAACCGCGTCTGATCGCCCCTTCGCCTTCAGGATGGCATAGGTCACAATCTGCATTCCGAAATTGACGCCAAACGCTGCAGTCAGCCAGAAACCAAGTTCGGCGGGGTCGCGCTCGAATGCAGGGCGGATCGCGGACATTAACCCAACGACTACGATTGCCAGCACGATGACTGTCAGACCGTCGGTCGCCCTGCGTTGATCGACATTCATGGATCGAAAACCCCAGTGGCGCAAAGCAAAGCCTAAGGATGCGGCCAACAGGATCACCGCCAGTAGGCGGATGGCGGCAAGCAGCACCGAAGACAACGCGCCGAACTGCGGCAACAGCCAGAAAACCGGAATGCAGGTAAGCGGCAGAATGGCGGTTCCTACAATAAGAAGGCGCAACGCCGGGGCGGGCTCATGATTCAGGAGGATCGAAAAATTGGCCGAGCCGGTGACCGATGGCGCGGCCAGCATTAATGCGACCGCAAGGGCCAGTGGTGTTAATGGCAGTCCTGAAACAAGAAATCCGGACAGGAAAAGCACCGGCAGCGCCAGTTGCAATGCCAATGCAGTTATGGTGGTCCTGGCTAGGGCACCAAGGTTTTCGACAGTTTCCACCGGACCGATGCGGAATGCAGTCAAGAATAGCAGCAGCGCCACAAGTTCTGGAATCCAGTGCCGCAGGGTTTCTGCCGTGCCCGGGAATGCAACACCAGCAACCAGACCTGCGATCAGGCCAAGTTTCCCGTGGCGAGCGATGAAAGTAAGGCAGGAAAGGATCATGGCCCCGGGCCGATGAATTAAAGATGCGCCGGCCCCATTGGGGCCAGCGTGTGTCGTTTGTCAGCGCGTCAGCCCCCGCCGGGCGCCTGTCTGATATTCTCGGGCAGCCAGGTCGCGATCTCGGGGAAGGCGATCAGCACAAAGACCATCAGGACCATGATCAGGAACATCGGGAAGGCCGCGCGGGCGATAAAGCCCATTTCGTGGTTCGTCATGCCCTGCAATACGAACAGGTTGAACCCGATCGGCGGAGTGATCTGGGCCATCTCAACCACGACGACGATGAAGATGCCAAACCAGATCAGGTCGATGCCGGCCTGTCGGACCATCGGTTCAACAACCGCCATCGTCAGAACGACCGATGAGATGCCATCGAGGAACATGCCCAACACGATGTAAAAGACCAGCAACACCATCAGCAGTTCGAACCGGCTGAGCTCCAGCTGTGCGATCAGATCAGCCAATCCGCGCGGCAACCCTGTAAAGCCCATCGACAGCGACAAGAAGGCCGCACCCGCCAAAATCAGCGCAATCATCGCACTGGTGCGGGTGGCCCCCATCAGACTTTCCGTGAAGGTCTGCCAGGTGAGCGAACCCTGTGACGCGGCGAGGATCAGGCCTCCAATGACGCCGAACGCGGCAGCTTCGGTCGCGGTTGCATAGCCCAGGTACATCGACCCGATCACCACAAGGATGAGGCAGATTACCGGCAACAGAAAGCGCGAGTTCGACAGCCTTTGCCCAAATGTCAGAGGTGGCTCCTGGGCCGGGTTCCAGTTCTTCGACACCCGCGACGTGATCGCCACATAGGCCATGAACATCGACGCCAGGACGAGGCCGGGCAAAATCCCTGCGAAGAACAGCTTGGAAATCGACTCGTTGATGGTCACGCCATAGACGATCAGCGTCAGCGAGGGCGGGATCATAAGACCCAGCGTTGCCGCACCCGCCAGCGTACCGATGATCATCGGTTCGGGGTATTCGCGCTTGCGCAATTCGGGGATCGACATTTTACCGACCGTGGTCAGCGTTGCGGCGGATGAACCCGATACCGCAGCGAACACGGTACAGCCCACGATGTTTGTGTGAACCAACCCGCCGGGCAAGCCTGCCATCCACGGGGCGAGGCCCTTGAACATGTCTTCGGACAATCGCGTTCGATACAGGATTTCACCCATCCAGATGAACAGCGGCAAGGCGGTCAGGGTCCACGAGGACGACGACGTCCAAATTGTGGTCAACATCACGTCGCCGACAGGGCGCGTGGTGAACAGTTCCATCCCGACCCAGGCGACGCCCATCAGGGCAAGTCCAACCCAGACGCCGCTGCCCAGCAGCAGGAACAGAACGAAGAGAAACAGGATGATGATCGAAAAATCTTCCATGATTTACTCTCCAAAGCTCTGATCGACGAGATCACGCTTGATCCGGTGGTCGCCGTTGAAGATGAGACTGATCAGGTGGTCCGTCAGCGCAATGGCAAGGATCACCGCGCCGATCAGCATGATGGATTGCGGTATCCAAAGCGCGGTTCTGTCCTGTCCCTGACTGATATCGTTGAACTTCCACGACCAGTAGACGAACTTGGCGCAGTAGCGGACGAAGTACCAGGCGATTGCCGTGCCGATAGCAAAGCACCAAATATTGATGATCCTTTGCGTTTTGGGGCCGACTGCATTCAGCAGGATGGACACGCGGATATGGGCGCCACGATTGAGCGCGTTTGCAAAGGCCAGGAACGAGGCTGCAGCCATCGCGTAGCCTGCATAATCCGGCGCGCCGGGAAATACCTCACCCGTCCAGCGGGCCACCATCTGGATCACGATCAACGCGAGGATCGCGATCAGGCAGAGTGCAGCCATAACACCGGCGCCGAGGTACAGAAAATCAAGGGCGGAGCGAAGCCGCTGGGCCATGGTCATGATGCCCCCCTGTTTGTTTTATTTGGGATTGGGGGCGGACCCGTAGCCCGCCCCGGTCCGGAATTATTCCGACTTGGATGCCTGGAACGCTTCGACAATGGCCTTGCCATCATCGCCCGCGGCTTCCAGCCATTCGGCGGTCATGGTTTCGCCGATCTGCTGCAGCTCACCCTTCATCTGATCGCTGGCTTTGGATACGGTCATACCGCCATCCGTCAGACCTTTGAGCGTGAAGTCTGTATATTGCACAGCGCGCCATGTTCCGGCGTATTCAGCCAACTCGGCACAGGCGTGAATCACGGCCTTGTTCTTGTCGGATACGCCCGACCAAGTGTCCGAGTTCACCATGATGTAGTTCCGTGGCAGCC
The DNA here is from genome assembly GCF_056537325.1 of Ruegeria sp. CF5. Taxonomy (NCBI): domain Bacteria; kingdom Pseudomonadati; phylum Pseudomonadota; class Alphaproteobacteria; order Rhodobacterales; family Roseobacteraceae; genus Ruegeria; species Ruegeria sp. CF5. The sequence continues at coordinate 254,894 of NZ_JBQFRI010000007.1, forward strand.
AAGCATCTACTTCATAGAAGTAGTTCAGGCTTTCCCAGACCTTGCGGTCATAACCGGTTGCCCCCGAGCTGACCATTGAATCCGCTACACCGGTGGCAAAGGCCTGACTGATTTCGGCGGCTTCGATGGTCACCGGCAGCATCCCCGTCAGTTCGGCCAGACGCGCGGTGGCGTTGTTGTACGAACGGAACTTGATGCCTTCCATGTCCGCGACCGAGTTCACCTCGTCCCGGAAATACAGCCCCTGCGGCGGCCACGGCACCGAGTAGAGCAGCGTCAGGTTTTGATCGGCCAGCACTTTTTCAAGTGTCGGCTTTGCCGCCTGCCACAGCTTGTCAGCATCGTCAAAGGAGGTTGCAAGGAACGGAATCGAATCCACACCAAAGATGGCGTTTTCGTTCTGGTGGCCGGACAGCAGACGCTCACCAATCGGCACCTGGCCGGTCTGGATTGCGCGTTTGATCTGTGCGCCGGGGAACAGCGAACCCGACGGGTGAGTGACGATCTCGATCTCGCCTTGCGTGCCAGTGGTGACGCATTTGGCGAATTCCGCACCGGTCACCGAATGAAAGTTCGAACCGGAATAGGCCATGGGCATGTCCCATTTTTCGGCAAATGCCGGTGCGGCTGCCGCTGCGGTCAACGCCGTTGCGGTCATCAGTTGAGCAATCTTCTTCATGCTTTTCTCCCTGTTTGGTTAGTTCTTAGTGCCTGTTTTCAGTTTCCGGCCTTCGTATACCGTGCCGGTGAATAGACGCTCAGGTCAACATTGGGTTGCCGTCCCGAGATGAGTTGAGCCAGCAGGCGGCCGGTCTTTGGTCCGCCTGTCAGCCCAATGTGATGATGTCCAAAGCCGGTGAACGCGCCCTTTATGTGAGGCAGCTCGCCGATCACCGGAATGGAGTCGGCTGGTGCCGGACGATGGCCCAACCAGTCAGTGACATTCGAGGCTTTCAGATCCGGGAATACCGCCTTTGCGCTTTTGTGCAGCAGTTCAATAGGGGCGTCCGATGCGCCGGCTTCGGTACCACCGAATTCAACCACACCGGCCAGCCGCAAACGGCCATCCATCGGGGTGGCCACGATTTTCCGGGAAGCCACCATGACAGGCGCCTTCGGCATGATCGACGGGTCCCAGAACTCCAGATGGTATCCGCGTTCTGATTCAAGCGGAACGTTCAGGCCCAGCTTTTTTGCCAATGGGCCAGACCAGACCCCGGTGGCGATCACTGCCGCGTCACACGGGATATTCTGCCCTGCCGCGCGTACGGCAATGACCTTGCCGTTTTCATGAACAACATCCTCGGCATCGGCTTTGACCAGTTGGCCTCCCTGCGCCTGAAAGTGGCCAGCCAGATCTTTGACATACTGACCGGGGTCCGCGATCCTTCCATGGTCTTTCAGCCGCGCCGCAAAGTTGAGATCGGAGGCGAAGGCCGGATCATATTCGTGAAACTCTGCCCCCTCCAACTCATCCCAGGTGAATCCGTGCTGCCGCCGCAATCCCCAACCAAAGGCATCACCCTTAAAATGGTTCCTGTCGTCGTAGATGAACAGGTAATCTGACGGCACGATCCACTTTTCGGCGCCTGTGCCTTCCGCCAAGGCCAGATGATCCTGAAGGCTGTCGCCGACGATGGGAGCAAGCGCGGCAGCGATCCGGCTGGCTTCGTTCGCATTGGCATGGCTGAGATACTTCATCAGCCACGGCGCCAGTTTCGGCAGGTACCCCCATTTCAGAAACAGCGGCTGGTTAGGGTCAAAAAGCATCCGTGGCGCTTTTTTAAGAAGGCCCGGAACCGTTACCGGAACGATCGAGCAGGATGCCAGAATTCCGCCGTTACCAAACGAGGTTCCCTCGGCCGGTCCCTTGCGGTCGATCAGCACAACCTGATGACCATCGCGCTGCAGCCAGATGGCCGTGGATACGCCGACAATTCCGGCACCGATGATGGCGATGGTCTTGGGTTGCTCAGTCATTGCTTTCTCCGAGCGCACATATTGCGCCCAATTCGCGAATCCGTTCCGGGCAGAGTGACACACTTTGACAATACGTCAACAAATTGTTGACAAAATGCGTGCATCTCATAGGCTCCACCTATGTCTGGATCTACATTTGGCCCAATCGTGTCCTCTGCCCATCTTGCCGACGGACCTTTCCCGGAACTGTCCGAATTCGAATTTGGATTGATCGTTGTAAGCCATGCAAACGCGCGCTGGATGGTGCGGGCGATGGATGCAGCAGGTTATTCCGGCTTTTCTGCGCTGGATGTGCTGGTGCTGCATACCGTCCGACACCGGGACAAGCCGAAAAAGCTGGCCGATATTTGTCTTGTCTTGAACGTTGAGGACACGCACACGGTCAATTATTCGGTCAAGAAACTGAGCAAAGTCGGATTGGTGAAGGTGGGCCGTCAAGGCAAGGAAAAGACGGTCGAGGCGACGCCCGAAGGTGTCACCGCCTGCGCGCGCTATAAAGAGGTACGCGAGACCCTTTTGCTTGAGGCGATGCAGGAATGCGGAATCGAACCCGAACAGCTTGGTCGTGTTTCCAGCCTGCTGCGCCTGATGTCGGGCCAGTACGACCAGGCCGCGCGTGCGGCCACCGCATTTTGAGGCAACGGGCCTCACGCTGACCTCCGAACAGCGTAATGATTCAACTTGTCAGTATCGGGCCGCTGCCCCAGGCCCGGCCCATCCGGCACAACGACCTGACCGTCGCGGACCTCAAAAGGCGTTTCCAAGATATCTTCCTTCAGGAAATACGAGGCCTGATAGAACTCGCATCCCAGCGTGATTTCGGGCGTTGCAGCAATCATGTGGGTACCGGCAAGATGCGCCAGCCCAGCTTCGAACATGTCACCGCCATAAGCCATCAGGCCATTTGCGGCAGCCATTCGCGCAACAGTCTGACCACGTGTAAGGCCACCGGACTTCATGATCTTGACCGAAACGCCATCACAGATGCCTTCGCGCGCGGCCCTGACCATATCTTCTGGCCCGAATACGCTTTCGTCGGCAAGCAGGGGCACATCGGTCATGCTTCGTAACTGCGCCATCATGTCAAAGTGGTGAAAGCGGACAGGTTGTTCGATAAAGTCGGGGGAGAACCCGGCGACATCCAGAACCTGTGGAATGGCCTGTTCAATCTCCAGCCCCTGATTGTAGTCGACCCGCACACGAAACTCGGGAAAATCCTGTGCAATGCGCTCAAGCCGCATGATGTCGAAGGCATGATCCTTGAACCCGGTTTTGAGCTTTATCAGACCGACCTTGTCTTCGCGCAGCCGCTCAAGCAGGGCAATATCCGCGTCGAAATCGGGATTGGCGATGGAGCAACTGAGGGGGATCGTGTCGCGGCATTTGCCACCCAGCAATGACCAGACGGGTTGGTCGGTGATGCGTCCGGCAAGATCCAGCAAAGCGGTTTCCAATGCCGCCTTGGCCTCGGTGCAGTGCGCGACCGCCCGGGTCGCCTCTGCCATGATGGCAGCGCGGTCTCCGACCCGCCGCCCGATCACCAAGGGCCGGATATACCGGTCCAGCGCCGCATAGGTCGCCTCGGGTGTCCCGGTGAATACGGACCAAGGTGAGGCTTCGCCATATCCTTGCGCCCCTCCTTCCGCCGTAAGGCGCAGCACCACAATTTCACAAGATCCCTCGACCCGCCCGATGCCATGATCGCGCGCCGAAACAACCGGCAATTCCAAATGCCACAGGTCAAAGCCTGTGATGGTTTGCAACACGCTCACGGTGTCCTCCCTACAGTTGAGGGTAGTGTGATGAGTCCGATCTATCATTTCCAATATAAATTTATGCACAAACCATAAGTTTTGCTGATATACGTTCTGCATGTCCTCATATTTCCGCCACTATCAGGCCTTTCACGCCACCATCGAAAGCGGCACCGTCACGCGCGCTGCCGAGCTGCTTGGTGTATCTCAGCCCGCAATTTCAAACCTTTTGGGGCAATTGGAGCGCCACACTCGGCTTACTCTGTTCGAGCGCAGCCGTGGCCGGTTGCTGCCAACGCCCGAGGCAACGGTTCTGTATGAGGAGATAGATACGGTCGTCCGCGGCCTTGATCACGTAAATCAGGCCGTGCTGGATTTGCAGAACCAAAAAGCAGGGCAGCTACAGGTGGCTACCAATCATGCAATGGCCTTTGGATTTATGCCAGGTGAGATTGCAAGGTTCGCCGCCGGTAAGCCAAATCTGACAATTGCCTTTCAATCCCAATATTCGTCAAAGATTCAGGAGTGGGTGGTAGCTGGCCTGTTCGAGATTGGAATATGCGAACCTCCGGTGCGCCACGACGGGCTTACACAGACGCAGTTCTTCTTTGAAATTATGTGTGCGGTGCCTGAAGACAGCTCATTGGTTGACTATGACGTGCTGACACCAAAACGTTTGGATGATGTACCGTTTATCGTCATGGGTTCTGACCACATGGTGAACCGCCGCGCCCGCGAAGCCTTTCACAGGGATGGGTCGCACATGCGCATCAGGTGTCACACCGATCTGTTCCGAAATGCACTGAATATGGTCAAGCAGGGATTGGGGGTGACGCTTGTCGACCCGTTCACTTTGTCCAGTGACGACCGGAAGGGATATGTTTTGCGCCGGTTCGAGCCGCGAATACTGCTGGATGTCGTTATTGTAACTGCGGCAGGGCGACCTGTTTCCGCGATTGGCAAGCAGTTTCTCAAACAGATATCCGAAAGCATGGAGGAGCTGGCTGTTCCGAGTCTTTTTCAGAGGGGATGAATCGCAAAAGCAGCCTGAAGTTTGCTGTCGAGCATACGGGTAAGTGAATCGCTTTGGTGGGAAACGACTCGGTCCCACTTGTATCCCCCCTTGCGCCGACGCCTATATGTTGTGTTCGAGTCTCGTTTGCACAAAAACCAGTGGGATGGTTTGGCCGGGGTATTGATCGGTTTGAAACCAAAGTGCGTACCTGTATATGAGGTAAGTATATGATTTTATTTTGTTAAACATGGAAAACTAAAAAAGTTCGATGTTGAGTAATTTTGTGCTTGCGGGTTTTGTGGGTAAACCTTAGAACCCCCTTCACCGGCGCTGCTGAGGCGCTTGGGACGCGGCGGAAGCGGCGGAGACGCTCAGGATAGACTGGGGGCATCTGAGGTTATGATTTGGGCGGTTGCGCTGAGTGATT
>NZ_JBQFRI010000008.1:0-253575 GCF_056537325.1 Ruegeria sp. CF5
GACGGTCAGATTGATGTCGCGCAGCACGTGGAATGCCCCGTACCACTTGTTCATGTTGGTGATTTCGATGGCGACCTCGTCGCTCACCTGCATCTTCGAGCGGTCGATTTCGCGTTCAATTGCAAGTTCAGACATGGTTGCTCTCCTCCAGCTTCCGTGTGGCGGTGATTGCACCAGCAAGGTCCATCACCGCGTTACCTACCGATTTGAACAGAGTGATTTCCTGTGTGCTGCTGCGGCCGGTTTTACCCTGTGTCAACGCGTAGAGATCTCCCAGAACATCCGTCTGGGCGATTGCGCCGGTTTCCAATGGTGTCTTCAGCTCTCCGGCCTCAATTGTTGCGAATTTGGTGTCGACAAACAGGCGGGCGCGTTGAAGCGCGCGGTCGTCAGCCTCGCGCATGGCCGGGGTGAAGGCACCGATCAGGTCCAAATGCTGTCCGGGTGTCAGCCAATCCCCCTTTAACAACGGTTCCGTTGCCAGCGTCGCCGCGCTGATTATGTCGGCCTGCGGCACCGCTGTTTCCAGATCAGACACCGCCTGAGCGTCCCATCCAGCCACTTTCAGGGTGTCTGCCAGTCGTTCCGCGGCTGCAGGAAAAACATCCCAGATGCGCACGGTCTTGATCGGGCGTACTGCACGGAAAGCGTCGGGGAGTTGAGCGGCAACTTTTCCGGCCCCGATGACCAGCAGATTCTCTGCATCTTCCCGCGCCAGAAGCCGTGCGCCCAAGGCCGAGGCCGCAGCCGTACGCCGTGCCGTCAGTATGGCGCCGTCAAGCAAGGCCAGATGTTCGCCGGTCGTCCGGTCAAAGACCAGCACCGAACCGGCGATCGCAGGCAATTTGCGGGCCGAGTTGCCCGGCGTGGCCGTCACGACTTTGACGCAGCCCAGTGTTTCGGTCCAGGCTGGCATCAGTAACAGCGTCGCGTCAGGTTCACCCTGCATCGGCATGGTGTGGTGGTGGCGGTCGGGCGCAGTCAGACCGCTTGCGAACAGCCCTTCCATCTGATCGATCAAACCACCAAAGGGAAGCACGCCTGCCGTTGTTTCAGCATCGAGAATTTTCATGAGTCAGCTTTCAAAACGGGAAGGGGAGAACAGGGTAGCGTCAACGCCCGCCCCGGTCAGATTGGAGGGCATATTTGCGCCGGTCAGCAGCGACGCGGCGAGTTGGCCTACCGCTGGCGAGGTCTGGATGCCGTATCCGCCGACACCGGCCAGCCAGAACAGGCCATCGACTTGTCCCGAGAACCCAATGACGGGCAATCTGTCCTTGGCAAATGTGCGCAATCCCGCCCAGCTATGGGCGACATGTGTGACCTCCAGCGTGGTGCATTCGCTCAGGTAATGGGCCGCGTAAGCGATATCCAATTCCTCGGGCCAAGCGTCGTGCGGGTCGACAGGGGTTTCGTCCGCGGGGCTGACCATCAATTGGCCTGCGTCCGGTTTGAAGTAGAACACTTCGTCGATCTCATTGACCTCGGGCATGTGGGATACATCGAAATCCGGAACCTTGACGCTGATTGCCGTGCGGCGGTGGGGCACGATGCCCAATGGGTCAGCGCCGAACATCCCGGCAATCGGATCAGCCCAACCTCCAGCGGCATTGACGACCATGCGGGCTCTTACCTCGCCACTGGATGTTTCCAGCACCCAGTGGTCGCTTTCCTGACGGGCGGCGGTCACGACGCTGGATTGGCGAATTTCGGCGCCTTTGGCCTTGGCCCCGCGCGTGTATCCCTGCAACAGGCTTTCCACCTCGACATCCCAGCAATCGGGATCGAAAAACGCCGCCTTGACCCAATCAGGGTCGAGGAAGGGCATTTTCTCCAAAGTTCGATCGATGTTCAGCAACTCGACCGGCGATGTACCTTCAGGTGTGTTTGCCCGTTCGTGCTCAAACACCTGAAGCAAATGGTCTGCCTTTTCGGCGTCGGCGATCAATAGGTTGCCACGCGGGCGCAGCAGGTCGACCTCGGCAAACCCGGATGGTGGCCGCATCATGAAGTCACTGCTGGCTTGCGTGAGCTGCCCTGTCACTTTCGAATGAAACCTGCGGGTGAATTCCGCGGCCGAGCGTCCGGTGGAATGATAGCCAAGCGAGGTTTCCTGTTCCAACAGGACAACCGAACGCTGCCCGTCCAGAAAAAATGCGGCGGAGGCCCCGGTAATTCCGCCCCCGATGATGGCGATGTCGAAAATCTCAGGCATTGATCTCATCCAGCGGAAAGACAGGGCGGCGCAGGCGCGTATAGGTGCGCCGTTTGACGTTGGGGGTGCACAACCCACCTGCGTCGGTGATGATGATGCGCGACGCAATCGGGCCGAAGGCTCCTTTAAAGTGCTGCATCGACTTTACGGCCAGAACGGTCTTGTCCGCCGGTTCGATCCCCACAACTCGGAATACGTTTTTGTCGAGCATCTGCATCCGGTCGGACACGATCATGATGTCGATCCCCTGCACCCGCAGGCAGACGCTTTGCCCGGTTGAGCCCGGAAGGCCGGTGAACATCGGACCTTCGAAGGTAAAGCTGCCATCGCTGATGGCCATGATCTTACCGGTCACCTCCAGCGGCCCGCCACCCACGGACGCGTCGGTTTTGCCACCGAGGGGGAGAGTGACTGTGGCGCCGACACCGTGGGTGACGAGCTGGGCGACGGCTACGGGGTCGTAAAGCGCCCCGGCTGCCGCGTTCTGAATTCCAGCCTCCAACATGGCTGCGATCAACGCGGTGCAGTCGCTGTATGCGCCCGAGCCGGGGTTGTCGGAAAAATCCGCAACCACGATAGGGCCAGTGCCTGCTGTAGAGGTTTTGAGTTGCGCGATACAATCTTCCAACGGAATTGGCAGGTCCCACCGATCGCGGAACGACCAGATTCTGTCGCACATCCGTTCGGCGCAGCCTGCCGCAGTTTCGCTTGCAGTAGTGGGCGTGTCATAGGTCACCAGAACCGATGGTCCGGCGGCCCAGACATCGGCATCGGTGAACCCGGCATTGATCGCGACGTTTAAAATACCGGGGGTCTGCATTTCCTCTGCGGCATCTTCCAGCAGGCGGCACATCGGGCCGTTTTCAGTCGTGCGTCCATCATCGCAACCCACCAGCATCGGCGGGCGGCGGATCAACAGCTTTGGTGCGATCTCATCCTCAAGTGCCCGATGCAGCAGCTCACAGGCCTCGACGCCTACCTCGCGCATGTCTACGTGTGGATAGGTGCGGAACGACACGGCGATTTGCGCCAGCTCTGCCGTCTCGTCCGAAATGTTGGCGTGCAAATCAAGCGTGATGGCCAGTGGAACCTCATCCCCCACAACAGCCCGGATTTCGCGAAGGAACTGGCAGTCGCCGTCCTGGTCGGTCTCGGTTACCATCGCGCCGTGCAGCGCGACAAATACTCCGTCGAACGGCCCGTTTTCACGCAGGCGGCGGGCACATTCGCCGGTGATTTCGGCCCGCGCTCCCTCGGTCACGGGACCGTTTGGTTCGGCATGGGCGGCGGTGATATAGACGGGCGTCCAACCACGCGCCTCGGCGACCTCAATCGCACCGCCGACCTCGGACCCGGTGCCGCGGAAGTTGGCCGGAATTTCATCACCTTTGAAGTAATGTGAGGCGTGAAAGTCATCCATTCCCGTCCGCATAACGGTGAATGTGTTGCTTTCGTTGATGAACTCGATGATGGCGACGCGGTGGGTCATGAAACGGCCTTTCTCTGCGCGGCGCGGGCACAGATATATTCCAGCGCCAGAGACGCCCCAAGCAGCGCCGTTACATCCGCATGGTCGTAAGGAGGGGACACTTCAACGATATCCATGCCAATGAAATTCATATCAACACTGCCGCGCAGGAACTGGATGATATCATTCGGGGTCAGCCCGTCCACGACAGGGGTACCGGTGCCGGGCGCATAAGCCGGATCAAGACTGTCGATATCGATCGTCAGATAAGTGGGGCGATTTCCGACAACCTCTCGGACCTTTTCCAGTGCTCCACGCCAGCCGTGATCATGCATCCAGTCACGGTAGAGAATGGTGATCGGGTCATCATCCTCATAAAATGTGCGGATGCCGATCTGTACCGAGTGTTCAGGGTCGATCAACCCCTCCCTCATCGCGTGATGCACGAATGTACCGTGATCGAACCAGTCGCTTTTCTGCGTGTCGCGATGCGCGTCGAACTGGATCAGCGCCAGAGGTCCATGCTTTTCGGCATGGGCTTTCAGCGCAGTATAAGTGGTGCAGTGATCGCCCCCCAGCATAAGCGTGCTGGCCCCGGATGATGTGATATGGCGCGCCATGGCGATGGCGCTGTCGCGCATCTGTTCGACCTGACCGCGCCGGAACGGCACGTCACCACAATCGACGACCGAAAGGATATCGAACGGGTCGAAGCCCCATGGCCAGACCTCGCCCCAAGCTAGGTGAGAGGTTGCTTCCCGCAACGCGCTTGGACCCAATCGGGCGCCGGGGCGGCCCGAGGTGGTCAGATCGAACGGAATTCCATAAACTCCGATATCAACCCCATCCATATCGACGGTGGGGCGGCGGCGCATGAATGTGCGGATGCCGGAATAGGGCATTTCCACATGAGTTCCGTCCGGGCCGGCCGCGGTGCGAAACACGCCTTCGCGACCGAACGCGATGTCGTCTGCCTGAATCTTCATCGCAATTATCCCTTATACTTGAGCCAGACGTTGCGGTTTTCGAGGTGCCGCCAGATTGCTTCGATAAGCAGAACGACGATCAGGTAGTTTACTGCGGCGATATAAAAGACGCTCAGATCGAAGGTCTCACCGAAGAGGTAACGCGCCTGTCCCATCAGGTCCCGAACTGTGATCACGCTGACCAGCGCCGACGCCTTGAGCAGCAGTACCAGTTCATTGCCAAAGGCGGGCAGCATCCGGGCAACGGTGATCGGCAGGATTAGCAGGCGGAAAATCTGAAAACGGTGCAGCCCAAGCGCCTGTCCTGCCTCGATAGTCCCTTTGGGAATGGCCAGTATACCGCCCCGCAGAATCTCGGCCTGATAAGCGGCCGAATTCAGCGTGAAGGCCAGCAGCCCGCAATAGTATGCATCGCGGAAGAACCACCAGACACCCAGCGCCTTAAGCTCTTTGTGGAACTGGCCCAACCCGTAATAGATGATGAAGATTTGCACCAGCAGCGGGGTGCCCCTCACCATGTAGATGTAGAAATAGGCAAGACGGGACAGCCATTTATTCTTGCTCAATCGTGCGGCGGCCAGTGGAATGGCCACAAGGAAGCCAAGGATGAAGCCGAATACCGTCAGGCTGACCGTATTCTGCAGTCCTTCGATCCACAGATCGAGGTTGTCAGTTACATGCGACCACATCTCAGCGCCCTCCGACCAGATTGCGATTGGCGCGGCGCTCCAGAACGGTCTGTATCTGCCCCGAGATGAAGGCCAGCGCCACGTAGATCAGCGCAAGGATCGAATAGAAAAAGAACGGTTCGCGCGTGGTGGCGATCGCCATGTTGGCGTAGCGCATCATGTCACTTACTGCGATGATCGAGATAAGCGAGGTATCCTTGAGCAGGATCAGCCACAGATTCCCGAAGGCGGGAATGGCGTGCCGCCACATCTGCGGCAGGACCACGAGAAAGAAGGCTTGTGCCCTATGAAGGCCCATCGCAGCTGCAGCCTCGGACTGACCTTGACCAACGGCCTGATAGGCCGTGCGCACAACCTCAGACCCCAAGGCCGAGAACACAAGTGTCAGGGCGACCACACCGGCGGCGAACGCATTGAGAGAGATGTTTGCATCCGGAACGAACAGCCTGACCGCGAAGTTCAGCAGACTCTGCAGCTGGTAGTAGATGAGGATCAGGGTCAGAATCTCGGGCAGGCTGCGAAACACGGTCGTATAGCCATTTGCCAATGCACGAACCCATTTGCGCTTGGAGTGCTTGCCCCAGGCTATGACAAACGACATCGCCAGTGCGCACGGGGCCGTCACCAAAGCCAGAGCCATCGTGACCCAGAAGCCGCGCAATAACTCATCTCCCCAGCCGTCGTCGCCGAAGGCCAGTAGCGAAAGCAAATCTGTCATGGGTGAAGTCCCCCGGTTGCGGTGGGGTCCACAGGCAATTGCGGACCCCGTACTGCTCAGTTACCCAGAAGTTCGGATGCCTTCTTGGGCTGGGTCATGATGTCGAAAGTGAAGTATTCGCCCCGGATCTTGTCATAGGTGCCGTCGGCCACGATCTCGTCCAGCGCCGCATTCAGCGCGTCACGCAGCTCGGCGTCGTCCTGTCGTACTGCAATACCGGTGCCCTTGGCGAAGTCGGGCAGGAAGGTTTCGCCGACAAATTCGCAGCAGGCACCTTCGTCGGTTTTCAGCCAGTCGCCTAGTACAAACTGGCTGGCCAGAACAAGGTCGACCCGGCCTGTTTCCAGATCAAGCAGCGCGTCGTCCAGCTTGGGGTACAGTTTGAGCTCGCTGTCGGGGAAATACTGCTCAAGAATTTCAACTTCGCCTGTGGCTGACTGAGTGCCGATAATCTTGCCCTTGAGGTCCGCAGGCAGAGCATTTTCCAGACCATGACCTTCGGCGGCGACAAAGCGGATCGAATTGAAGTAGTAGGGTTTGGAAAAGCTGACAACCTTGCTGCGCTCGTCCGTGATGGTCATCGAGGCAATGATTGTGTCGAACTTGTCCGAGTTCAGCGCCGGAATGATGCCGTCCCAGTCAGTCGTCACCCATTCGCACTTGACGTCCATCCGCTCGCACAGCGCGTTACCTACATCAATGTCAAAGCCTTTGATTTGGCCCGCACTGTCGAAAAAGTTGAAAGGCGGATAGTAACCTTCGGTTCCCATGCGGACCGTTTTGTCCTCGGCCATTGCCGATGTTGCCAATGCGGATACGGCGACGGCAGCCAGTGAAATTTTCGCAAACATGAGTTCCTCCCGATCGTTTGCTGGATTTGATGAAGGAGGATTCCCGATCCCTTTGCCTAATTCAAATTTATAGTTTTTAGATTTGGCATTAACCAAATTTATGGTGTATGGGGATGGCATGAGTGACTTTGCGCGAAATCTGGACTGGAACCTTCTGTATACTTTCATGGTGGTCGTGCAGAACGACAGCATGACGAAAGCGGCGGAAGAGCTTCTGCGTTCGCAACCCGCAGTCAGTCTGGCCGTCAAACGTCTGGAACAAAGCACCGGAAAACGCCTGTTGATGCGTAAGGGGAACCGGATTTCCGTTACCCCCGCCGGTCAAGCTCTCTACGATCAGGCGACCGAGATCTACTCGGCGATTTCAAGGCTGCCGCTGACGTTTGAAAAAGCGCCCCGGGCCTTGACCGGCAAAATCACGGTTGCCTCGATCGATCATGTTGAAAGTAGTGTTTTCAATGAACGGCTTACCCGGTTTTTTAGCAAATACCCAGGTGTTGAGCTTGAGATCTTGGTGGCGACGACCGCAGATGTCATCCGAATGGTAGAACTTGGGTCCGCGACGTTTGGCCTGTGCGATGGCGTTATCCCGCAAAGCCTGAATTCGACGACATTGCTGGATGAACGTTTCGGTCTCTATTGCGGTTCCGGCTACCATCTTGCCGGGCAGGCCGATCTTGCTGCTATCGACCTGAGAGGAGAACCGTTCATAGGGTTCACGGCAGACGTCTTGGGAGGCAGCCACATGGGAGACGTGACCGCATTCCGCGCCCGTGCCTCAATCGGTCAGTATGTCAGGGGTCAATCCAGTCATGTGAACGAAGTCAGACGGATGATCGAATGCGGATTGGGAATTGGCTTCCTTCCCGTTCACTTGGCCGACCCCTACGCGGCAAGAGGTGAACTATTCCGTCTTCCGCCTTATGAGAATGAGCCAAATGCATCTGTTTTTTTGATCGCAAATCCGGCGGTGTCATTGTCAGAAGCTGAACAAATTCTACTGGAAGAGATGCATCGGGACTTGGCCACGAAAGGGTGAAATCCCAGATTTCATGCGGAATTTTGGGCGGGAAGCGGAAGCTCGCTGCAAATGCAACACGACTTGGATTAGGTGACAAACCGGACACTCAATACGCTTAAAGACCAGTTGTTCTAATTCGCCAAAGCAACTGGCCTCCGCACTTAGGTAGACGTCAAATCTTGCTTGCTCGGCGCAAGAAGGGGCTTGTCTTGGTTGCCTAGGAAATAGATGCTCGGCTTGTTGTTCCTCTGACAATCCGTTCCAAATCGCAGCGGATTCGAAATGGAGCTGGATCGTCCGATGTAATGTAGTCGGTGAACTTTTCGCCTGCGAGTATTCCGATGGTTTCTGCAGGGATGCGAATTGTCGTGAGGCCCGGTTCAACATCTGCAGACCCTTTAAAGTCACCGATTCCAATAATCGACAGGTCGTCGGGAACTTTTAGTCCTAGGTTTTGCGCCGCAAACAAGGCGCCCTGTGCAATCACGTCATTTCCGCAAAGCAAAGCCGTCGGACGAGATTGTTTGGCCAAAAGGGTCAATGCCGCTTCTTTGGCTTGAGATACACTGTAGGGCGCTTCCGATGCATGTTCGATTGGGACAGAAACTCCCACTGCATCCAGTGTGTCATGTACGGCCGACAGCCGATGCTGCGCACGGTCATTGCCACTGGTTGTGGGAAAGATAAGACCAATGTTTCTGTGCCCCAATTCCAACAAATGCTCAGTCGCCAACCGCCCGGCCAACCGGTTGTCGGCCCCAACACAGGGAAGGGGAGATTCCTCCGAAAAATTCCATATCGCCAGGGCCGGTATCTTCTGCTGTTCGATCAATCGTGCGGTGGCGTCTGAATGCTCCAACCCGACCAGCGCCACTCCGTCCACACGGTGCTCCAGAAACTTACGAACCATCGCATATTCTCGATCGAGGTCATAACCGTGCGACGCCAACAAAAGGCTGAAACCGGCTTTGTCGATTGAATCCGAAAAGGCCTGTATGACTTCGGCGAAAATGGCATGGTTAATCGTGGGCACTACCAATCCGATGGTGCCCGACCGCTTGCCATGCATCGTCTGTGCTGCCCGGTTGCGGATGTACCCCAGTTTTTGGACTGCTCTATTGATCTTTTTGCGAGTCGCAGGGTTCACCAGATCCGGGTGATTGAAGGTACGCGACACCGTGGATGGTGACACTTTTGCGGCCTTTGCGACCGCTACAATATCCACCTTACCCTTTTGAAAATTAGTCATAATATCCTCCCGCAAGGTCGAATTTATGAAAACATTTGCAATACTATTTTCATCGCCTACCCTGAATTGTCAACAAAAGTAAAAGTATGAACCGACGGGTTGGGAGGCCCTGAATGGAATTCATTTATTACTTCGGAGACGTCTTCACACCGCTGTCGTTTATGCTGCTGCTTGGCGGTACGATCGGGGGGTTGATCCTGGGCGCGACACCAGGGCTTTCACCCACAATGGCTGTTGCGCTTCTGATACCGTTTACCTTCCAACTTGAAGCTGTTCAGGGTCTGATCCTGCTGGGCGCTGCCTACACGTCAACCGTGGCTGGCGGAGCGGTCAGCGCCATCTTGCTAAAGATCCCCGGCGCGCCTGCCAATATCGCAACGACATTGGACGGGCATACTATGGCCAAGCAGGGCCAGGGTGCGCGGGCGCTGCAGTTGTCATTTCTGGCCTCGGCCGTGGGTGGCATTTTTGGTGTACTCCTGCTGATCTTCTTGACGCCGGTTCTGGCAAAATGGGCACTGGCATTCGGCCCTTCACATCTGTTCTGGCTGGCCATTCTGGGTGTGACAGTGATCGGCACCCTGGATTCCGCGTCAGTGGTCAAAGGCCTGCTCTCGGGCTGTATCGGATTGTGGCTGGCCACTATCGGATTTGACGACATCATGGGGGCACAGCGCTTTATCTTTCACCCCGCTTTGGGAGGGGGCATCAATATCATTGCTGCACTGATCGGCCTGTTCGCAATTCCGCAGGTACTGACGATGTTTGCAAAGGGTCGGTACAATACAGGCGCAGAGGTTATTGAAGTGCAGCGACACTCGATCCTTTCTGCCGTTCGCGAACTGTTCAGCCGCACACGGGCATTGAGCATCGGCACGCTTACAGGTTCGATCATCGGCCTGATCCCCGGGGTGGGAGGGCAGATCGCGGGCCTCGTCGCGTATGATCAAACCAAAAAGTTCTCATCCGAAAAGGACAAGTTCGGAACCGGCCATTCCGAAGGAGTAATTGCCGCGGAATCCGCCAATAATGCGATGGTTGGCCCTTCTCTGGTGCCGCTGCTGACTCTTTCGATCCCGGGCAGTCCTACCGCTGCCGTTCTACTGGGCGGATTGCTGATCCACGGGATTTTTCCGGGCTCAGACCTGTTCGACAATCATCCCGATGTGGCCTGGACCTTCATCAATTCCATGCTGATCGGTCAGGTCTTGATGTGCATCTTCGGCCTTTATGTTGCCGGTCTTGCAGCGCGTGTTGCACAGGTTCCGCAATCAGTGATGGCAGCCATCGTTCTGGCCCTGTCGGTCTTTGGGGCATATTCGGTGCAGGGATCGATGGGCGACGTCTATGTCATGGCCTGTCTCGGCATCGGAATGTTCTTTTTAGAGCGCTTTGGTTTCTCTGCCGCGCCGTTGGTTTTGGGGCTTATCCTTGGACCCATCGCTGAGGCCAACTTTATTCAAGGTGGAATGATCGCGGACGCCACCGTGGGTAAAGCTTCGTATTTCCTGACCGGTGGATTGAACTTGCTGCTGATCGCAGTGGTGCTGGCCTCAGTCGCGTACTCGGTCTGGATGGAACTGCGCCACCGTCGCTACACCACCAAAGAGGAGGCGCAGGCATGAACCGTTCACAACACGTATTTGGGTCTGGTCTGGTTTTCGCAGTTGGTCTTTGGGTGACCTGGGTCAGCTATACCCAGCAACCGGCCGAGGCGTTTCTGTTCCCGCGTCTTATCGCATCGGTCTTTGTGGTTCTGGCGGGGTGGACGTTTGGCAAGGCGGTGCTGGGGCTGTCCAAAGTCGGGAACGGTGTGACCCGTACGATGTTCACAAACATGCTGCCGGGCCTGATCATCACGGTGATCTACGTTTTCTGGGCGGCAAAAACGCTTGGGTTCTACACTGCGACAGCGATCGCGTTTTTCATTCTGCTGTCAATTTATGATCCAGCTCCGCACTCCGAACTCAAAACCTGGCTCAAGCGATGCCTGATTACGGTGATCTTCGTGGCGGTAATGTACGGGCTCTTTGCCACGCTTTTGAACGTCTACACGCCAAAGGAAATTTTGTTCTGACCGCGCAGGGCGCGTCTGAACCTAATCTGGGAGGAAACGCAAATGAAACATATACTTGCTGGGGCGGCACTAGCCCTCATGAGCCTTACGGGTGCAGCAGCCGCCGAAGAATACCCCGAACGACCGATCATGATGATGGTCAGTTACGGCGCAGGTGGCGCGACCGACTTTCAGGCGCGGATCGTCACTATGACCGCCGGAAACGAAGATGCACTGGGTATGCCGATTGCCATTATCAACAAACCCGGAGCAGGTGGGCGCGTAGGCTGGAACTGGTTCGCCACTCAGGCGGACGCGGATGGTTACACTCTGGCGGCCTATAATGTACCGCACTTCATCGCTCAATCGATCAAGGGCGGCGTAGAGTATTCAACTGACAGCTTTGAACCGATAGCAAACTGGGGTGCTGATCCGGCGGTTTTTGTGGTTGGTGCAGACAGCGCGTTCAACTCGATGGAGGACGTCATCACCTATGCTAAAGAGAACCCCGGCAAACTGACGGTATCCGGGGCGGGTCTTTTTGTCGGCCACCACATTGCCGCTCTGCAGATCGACAAGGCAGCGGGAACCAAGATGGCCTATATCCCGACCAAAGGCGGTGGGGCCGCAGCGATGAAAGCGGTGATCGCCGGTGAAGTCATGGGCGGCATCAACAACCTGTCGGACGCGTTCCGCGCACAAGAGGCAGGTAACGTCAAAATACTTGGTGTCGCTGATCTGGAGCGCAACGCATTTCTGCCGGACGTGCCAACAATGATGGAACAGGGGCTGGATGTGGACAATTCCTCGGTCAATTTCCGGGGTGTAATGGTGCCCAAGGGGACGCCGACGGAAGTGATCGAGAAACTGGCGGCAACTGTGCCGGAAATGTTCGCCAACGACCGGGTTTCCAAGAAGATGAAAGCCGGCGGTTCACCGATGCATGTCATGACACGTGATGAGGTGATTGAGATGTGGGCTCAGCGTCAGCAGACACTGAACGAGTTGCTGGCCGGTCTCTGAGCCGGACGGAAACAGCGGGGCGGAGCGGGTCCGCCCCGATCAACCTATTGAGGACCAAGATGAACGCTCAGGACGGAATTTCACCCGAAATAGCCGAAGTAGATCGTATCGTGGCTCAGGCGCGCAAGGCGCAGAGGGATTTCGAAGCTGGTGGCAGTCAGGCGCTTTATGACAAAGCGGCACTTGCGGCAGGATGGGCCATCATGGAGCCAGCGCGCAATCGGGCTCTGGCCGAGACTGCTGTTGAAACCACCGGTCTGGGCAACGTGCAGGACAAGATCACGAAGAACCACCGGAAAACTCTGGGTCTGCTGCGTGATATCGCCGATGCAAGAACCCACGGCATCATCAGTGAAAACCAGGAAACCGGCATCACCGAGATCGCTCGGCCGATCGGCGTAATTGGCGCGGTTGTACCGTCGACAAACCCTGCTGCGACACCTGCCAATAACATAATCAATGCGCTCAAGGGCGGTAACGCCATCGTCGTCGCGCCGTCCCCCAAGGGGGTCGCATCCTGCGAGATGTTGATTGGCTACATTCACTCTGAATTCGATAAGCTGGGACTGGACCGCGATCTGGTCCAGATGATCCCGGCGCCTGGTTCAAAAGCCAAGACACAGCAACTGATGGAAACTGTTGATCGGGTGATTTGCACCGGCAGTCAAAACAACGTCCAGCGCGCGCAGTCCTGTGGCACTCCTGCAGTCGCGGTTGGCGCGGGCAATGTAACAGTGATCGTGGACGAAACTGCTGATCTGCAAGCCGCTGCGGCTAAGATCGCTGCGTCGAAGTGTTTCGACAACGCGACGTCCTGCTCTTCCGAGAATGCAGTGGTCGTTGTGAGTACGGTTTATGACGCCTTCGTTGCTGCGATGGCCGCCGAAGGTGGTGCCTTGGTGCCGTCTTCGAACGCAGGTGACATCATCATGAGGCTTTGGCCCGATGGCCACTTAAACCGTTCAGTCATAGCGCAGGACGCCGACAAAATGCTCCAGGCACTGGGGATAGCCGATAAAGTGCCAGAGGGGACCAGGTTTCTGGCGGTAGAAACCGAGGGCATAGGCCCGGACCATCCTCTGTCCGGGGAAAAGCTCAGCCGGGTTCTGGCGCTTTATCGTGCCGCAGATTTCGAAGAAGCGAAGGCGACCGCCACCCGCATTCTGGCGCATCAAGGTGCCGGGCACTCTGTTGGTATTCATACGGCAGATGATACCCACGCGCTTGAATTGGGCCGGGATCTGCCCACCTGCCGGGTTATCGTAAACCAGGCGCATACCTTCGCCACCGGCGGAAGCTTCACCAATGGAATGCCTTTTTCCCTCTCCATGGGCTGCGGCAGTTGGGGGGGCAATTCCATCGATAACAACCTGCACTGGCGGCATTTTGTTCAGACCACCAAGATTGTACGTGAAACATCGCCGCGTGAACCAGAGTTGGACGAGATTTTCGGCGACTACTGGTCGGAGGCTGGCAAATGACAGAGCCACCGAAGGGAACCGTCCGTGACTGGCTTGATCTACGAGCAAGTCAGGGAGGAACCGGGTTCGTTTTCCCTGACGGGTCGCCGGATCTGACCTGGTGCGAATTGCGCGAAACTGCACGCCGGGTAGCGGCCATGTTAACCGGTTTGGGCGTCGCGAAGGGGGAAAGCGTCGCCATCCTCTATCCCAACTGCCGGGAGGCCTTGGAAGTCCTTTGCGGAGTGCTCTACGGAGGATTCCGGGCAACAATGATCAACCTTGTCGCGGGTGACAGCGCCGTGGCCTACGCGCTGGAACATAGCGGTGCACGCTATGGCTTTGTGCATCCTGAACAAATGGATATGTTCGCTCGGACGGCCGATCCCGCTAAGGTCACACCACTACAAGTTGCAGAATCCGACGTTGCTGTTGACGGCTTGTACGATCTATCACCCAGCGACCATGCGCTTTTGATGTACACGTCCGGAACAACCGGTCGCCCAAAAGGTGTGGTTCACACCCATTCCAGCCTGTTGGCCGGTGGCTGGACCACAGCGGTGGCTCATGAATTGTCCGAAATTGATCGCGGGTTTTGCGTATTGCCGATCTACCACATCAACGGGCTGTGCGTAACCGTCATGGGAACGCTTGTTTCGGGCGGATCACTGGCCATGTGTGAGCGTTTTTCGGCAAGCAGATTCTGGGGCAACCTGGGAAAGGTTGAGGCAACTTGGTTTTCGGTTGTGCCGACCATAATATCTCACCTGCTGCACTCCGATACCAAGCCAGATGCGGACACCCGCCAGCGTGTGCGTTTCGGTCGCTCCGCATCTTCAGCATTGGCGCCGGACGTACAACGCGCCTTTGAAGACCGGTTCGAAATCCCAATCGTTGAAACAATGGGGTTAACGGAAACCGCTGCGCAAATTTTGTCCAACCCGTTGCCTCCGGGTGTTCGCAAGATTGGATCTCCAGGCGTCGCGTACGGCAATGAGGCGGCGATCTTTGACACCAACCTTCGACAGGTCCCAAACGGGACCGAAGGTGAATTGGTCATTCGCGGACCAAATGTGATGCTGGAGTATCTCAAAGACGCCGATGCAACAGCAGGCACATTTACCTCTGATGGCTGGCTGCGAACGGGCGATATCGCCCGAATGGACGCGGACGGGTACGTATTTGTCACCGGTCGGTTAAAGGAACTGATCATTAAGGGCGGTGAAAACATAGCGCCGCGCGAGATCGACGAGGCGCTTTATTCCCACCCCGACGTTGTTGAAGCCGCCGCTTTTGCGCGCCCCAGCGACAGCTATGGCGAAACCGTCGAGGCTGCTGTCAAAATTCGCGAAGGTTCTGAACTAACACCTTTGGATTTGTCGAAGATTTGCGAAGCCCAGCTAGGTCGCTTCAAATCACCCGATGAAGTTCACATCTTGCTTGATCTTCCTAAAGGTCCGTCGGGAAAAATCCAAAGAAACAGAATACTCGAGATTGTTAACGAAAAGGCCGGTAACTCAACCACCTGAGTATCCCCGACACGGTTTGTAAAAAGACCAATATTCGCGTTGGCGAAGTTGCACTGCAACACCAGCAGCGTGGTCAAATGGCGGTTTTAGGCCGTTTGCGAGGTTAGCGTGACTTGTTGTTCGGTCGATGCCGCGCTGTCTCCAATGTCGGTTACGAGCCCAACCTGTGAGTCGATTTTCATGTTGCAAGCGCTCGCAGCACGAAAACTGTTGCGACTGAATTGCTTTTCCTGACGCGGCGCAGCCATGAATTCGGTCATTCGTGACATGCGCTATGCAAAAAGCGAAGGACTTCCCGGTATCTAACTTTTGTGTCTTGGAGCTGTTGGTAAAAGCGGAACAGCTCCTTCAGTGGGGCGGAAAAGTCCTTGTGAGCCGCGAGTACAGCAATCAGTGCTCCAAGGGTGATGCGATCTTGTAAAACGAGGAATCCACCCAGAAGGTAAAAAAAGAACGGCGTCAGTGAGGTCAGGAAGTTCGTGAGGGCCTTGGCCAGAAATTTTGCGCGGTGAATTCGAAGTCGCGTCTCTTCAAGTTTGCGCAGGGTTGCAATAATCTCGGATAGGTCGTCGGGCAAATCCCCCTCTGGTTCCATTTGCGACGTTAGCTTATGGCTCAACCGCCTCATGTGCATTATGCGCAAGCGGCTTAGTCGATTGATCAGCTTTTGAAGCTTGGGAAGGATCGTAAGCTGGACAGGCAAAATAGCGATAGCAGCTGCCCCGAGAATTGGATCCTGGGCAAACATGAATACCAAGATTGTCACGAACGTCCCGCCCTGGGTGATCGGAAGGGTCAAAAAGTCTGACGCGAACCCTCCCAAAGGTTCGATCTCGGGCCCCATGACCTGGTGCACTTCCGGCTTTCTCGCTGACGTTTTCTGTAACCGCCATTCACGATAGATACGCAAACGAAGATGGCGTAAAAAACGCTCAGCGACCCGGCCCTTTGCCGTGTTCAGCTGATATTTTATTAAACCATTCAATGATATGGCCGCCAGAAACAAAAGGCTTAGGACACTCAGAAGCTCTGACTGCGTAAACGACCAATAGAGCCAGCTGACGTCTTGTTGGTGTGATGTGCCAAGTACATTGTTCACAATCTGTTTGGGCAACTCTAATGTCAGGTAGAAAACGGGCATCACTGCGAGGCTCAGAATGACAAGGTAGATTTGCCTTGGTTGGGTCCTAGCAAAGACATGCGCGAGCAATGACTTCTCCACGCCTTCAACTTCGATGAATGGCTCTGCTCGCCGGGCGCTGTTCGATCTGAATTTCTTTGTAAGGCGCGCCAAGTAATACACCGCCAGCGCTGAGAGCAGAGCGGGCCCAACAATTAGGACAATGTGTAACAATGCATGCAGCACTTG
The DNA here is from genome assembly GCF_056537325.1 of Ruegeria sp. CF5. Classification (NCBI taxonomy): domain Bacteria; kingdom Pseudomonadati; phylum Pseudomonadota; class Alphaproteobacteria; order Rhodobacterales; family Roseobacteraceae; genus Ruegeria; species Ruegeria sp. CF5. The sequence goes on from NZ_JBQFRI010000008.1 coordinate 16,635, forward strand.
GGGGACGTCGTCGTCCAGGGCGATGCCGAAGAACCGCAATACAGCTTCAGCCGTTGCGTGAATCATAGTTTCCATTTTGGGGAATTCTTTTGCAGTGTGGCTGCGCGCCACCACAGCGCGCAGCTCGACTCGATTAACTGACGCTGGCGGTTCCGAACATGCCGGATTCGTAGTGGCCAAGGATCAGGCAGGCGAACTCGAACTCGCCGGCATTTGTGAAGGTCCAGACGATTTCACCTTTCTCACCCGGTTGCAGAGTGATTGCATTGGGCATCTGATGCGCGTTTTCATCCTGCCCTTTTGCCATCAGTTCCTTGTGAGTCTGGTTGTTCTCACGGGTATCCAGCACAAACTCGTGCTCAAGCTCCCCGCGGTTCGAGATCTTGATCCGGATGGTTTCCCCTTTCTTCACCGCAAATCTGTTGGGTGTGAAGATCATCTCACCGTCGTCGGTTTCCTTCATGTTGACGCGAATTGCCCGGCGGGCTTCGCCTTTGTTTCCGGGCATTCCCGCTGTCATCATCGCCGAGTGGTCCATATCATGCCCCGCTCCATGATCCGAACCATGGCTGCCGCCGGATGGCCCTGACATCGCTGGAATTGACATGGCAAAAACCATTGCTGCGCTGACAAATACTGCTCTCATTAAACTGTCCTTTCTAAGGTTGGAGAGACTGAAAATGCGCGGCGGTGATCCCGCCGCGCGGGGTTCTCAGAACATCAATCGGACACCGGTCACGATTGAGAATTCGTCATCCTCCTCACCGGCAGCTCGCATCATGTCGGCAGTGCCACCGAACGATTTTTCATAGTTGATGCCGATGTAAGGAGCGACCGATCGGTCGATGAGGTCGTAGCCAAGGCGCGCGCCGATCTCGACAGTGGCCCCTCCCGCTGCTTGCATGTAAGCCGGATCATCCTGCACAGGCAGAGTGACCTCTAAGGATGGTATCAGGGTCAAGCGGTTGGTCAGCAAAGCCTCATATTCCCCTTCAAACCGAAGGAACGACCGGTCTGACAGGTAGAGATCTGCGTCGATTTCAAACCACTGTGGTGCAAGTCCTTTGACACCAAGAACAGCTGCATATCTGTCGGGCAGTTGGTCTGGCGTTTGTGCGTACACCCCGACAACCGCATCGAAGAATCTGGATATGGGCATCTGCAATCGCAGCTGGTTTTCCAGACTCTCGATCTCACCAGAGCTTTCTGCGACTTCACCTTTGCTGCGCCACACGAACTTCAATTCGTCGGTGCCCACCAGAGCATCGAAATCCCAGACATATGTCCCGCCGTCATCGGTCGAACGATATTCCAGTTGCTCGACCTGAATGCCGTAAGTGAGAGCTTCTGCACTTGCGTGCTGCGCGACCCCACCCGCCACGATCGACAGCGCCAAAGCTGTCATCTGTTGGTTGAGTGATCGTTTCAATGTCATGCCGGTGTTCCTTTGATAACGACTTTGCGGAACATCCCTGCGTCGGCGTGGTAGGACAGGTGGCAATGAAAGGCCCATTGTCCTGTCACATCGACCTCTGTTTCGGTGTAAACGGTCGTGCCAGGGTTGACGTTGATTGTGTGCTTGATCGGGTCTCTGCGGCCTTTGCCGGTATCGAGGATCGACCACATACCGTGCAGATGCATGGGATGCGACATCATCGTTTCGTTGACGAATTTGAAGCGCACCCGCTCACCATAATAAAGTACCAACGGCTCGGCCTCGGAGAGCTTCTTGCCGTTGATGGACCAGATGTAGCGCTCCATGTTTCCGGTCAGCCGCAGCTCGATCTCACGTGTCGGTGGGCGATCCGGATAGAGCGGCTTTGCAGCCGACAGGTCTTGGTATGACAGGAACCTCCCGCCGTTCGCCGCCTCGGGGATCAACCCGCTGCCATCGGCATAGAACGGTGCTGAAGCCCCGTTCCCTGCGCCATGGCCCATTTGTGCATGTGACATGGCACTCATGGAGTTGGGAGCCTGACCGTGACCGGCATGCGCAGGCATTGCTGCGGTCTTGGATGGTTCGCCATGACCCATTGCAGCATGATCCACTTGATCATTGCTCATCTGGTCGTGACCCATGGCCGAGTGGTCCATCTGATCAGTGTTCATTTGGCTATGATTCATTGCACCATGGTCCATCTGGCTATGGTCCATCTCGCCCTGTTTCTTCTTTTCGACTGGGGCGGCTGGCGTCATGTCCATCATGGAATGGTCCGCCTGCATCACATGGTCTTCCATGTTCATGCCGCCCATCATGCCGCTCATGTCGGCCATGGTGAGCAGTGGGGGTGTGCGCGGTTTGTACATCGGGCCCACCATGCCCTCGGCAGGTGCAAGCGTTCCGCGCACCACGCCGGTACGTCCCATGGATTCCGCAAAGATGCTGTAGGCTTGCGCTTTTCGCGGCTGCACAATCACGTCATAGGTCTCGGCCACAGCAATACGAAGCTCGTCAACCACCACTGGTTTCACATCGTTTCCGTCCGCCTGAACGACTGTCATTTTGAGGCCAGGAATGCGCACGTCGAAGTAGGTCATGGCAGAAGAATTGACCAAGCGGAGTCGAACTTTCTCACCAGGCTTGAACAGCCCTGTCCAATTCTGGCTTGTCGTCGCACCGTTGATCATTGCGGCAAAGCCCTGAACATCCTCAACATCGGTGCGCATCATTCGCATGCGCCCCCACATCTTTCGTTCTTCCATGGCTTGTTTGAACCCATCGGCGCGAGAATCTCGCACAAGATCGGCAACTGTACGCTGTGTTCTGTTGTAGTAATCCGATGACATTTTCAGGTTGCGCATGATGCGCTTTCCCTGATGCGGATGCGTATCGGTTAACTGCACAACATAGTCACGATCCGCGCGGACCTTCTCCCCGCCCTTCGGTTCAATCACGATGGCACCGTAGGCCCCGTCCGGTTCCTGAAATCCGGAATGGCTGTGGAACCAATAGGTCCCAGCCTGCTTGATGGGGAATTGATAGGTGAAGGTTTCCCCCGGTTTGATCCCGTCAAAGCTGATCTCTGGAACGCCATCCTGATCATAGGGAAGGATCAGCCCGTGCCAGTGAATTGAGGTCGACTGCCGCAGGTTGTTCTTGACCCGGATAGTGACATCCTCGCCTTCCTTGAAGCGAAGAACAGTAGGCGTTTGGCTGCCATTGTAGCCAATGCCCTTCTTTTTGAATGTGTCCGCATCGATCCGGATGCGGTCCACTGTGATATCGTACACGTCGGCAAGCGCACTTGTTGTCCCGGTCATTCCGACGACAAGACAAGTGGCAGCCACACGCATGAATTGCGTTGCTGTCATTGGTTTTCTCAAGTTTGGAGTGACGTCGGCATCGCGATCGGACGCGTTGAATGCCAACGAAATTTGATGAACGATAATATCAGCCGGGTTCAGTCAAGCGACCGGGCGGCTGATAGGACGTTCTTACGCGCGGGGAGGCGGCGTTTCAGTGAGCGACAAGGCTGACGGTTGTACGAGGTCGTAAAGGGGCAGAGTCATCGTCTTGGACAAGGGCAATGCAATCGCCAAGTTTGTCTGACCCGACATCGCAGCAAGACTGCACGCAACATGAACCAAGCAAGTCTCTGCATGAGTGCTGTTCACCGGATTGGGGTCGTGGTCCATTTGGGCATGTTCAGTGTTTACTGTCGTTGCCTGCGAAACATGCTCATGTGTTGACGAGAAAGCGACAAACACCAAAAGCCCGACCGTCATCACGATCTGGAACATCTTTAGGGCTGTGCACTTCACTCTCATGGGCCTGTATTTGATGACTCTTCTGCTCGACTTTTGTAGTAGATAGGGTTTCCAGCAGGTGGAGGGTCAAGCATATTTCTCAGTTTTTTTGAGCAACTTTATGGGTAGCCGGAATTGCTACGTATTACTGATGCGGCGGGTTGCGGCTTGCTTGCATATCCTGCACGCGCTCAGGCCATGTTGATCTGATATAAGCCAAGATGTCCCAGATCTCATCGTCAGACAGAATGTCGTCGAATGCCGGCATCCCGCTGTCAAAATCCTGCACACCTATTGCAGCAAGCGCGCGCCTCCCGCCCAGTTTCGTGTAGTCAAAGAGCAGCTGGTTATCATGGTGCCATGTGTGCCCCGTTTCGTCATGAGGGGGCGCTGGCAATATGCCTTCGCTGTCGGGTGAACGCCAGTTTTCCTGACCTTCGAGATTACTGCCGTGGCAGGAAGCGCATTGCTCTTGGTACATCGCTTGACCAGCATTGAGGTCACGTTCAAGAAGCTCATGATCCGCCATTGATGGGGACGCAAGCAGCATCGATATGGCGATCCAGGTTGTTGTCGCGACAATCCGCTTTCCGGTAATCTTTTGCATGATCAGTTGATGCCGTTGGCGCGCTGCAACTCGTGCACATCTTGTATGATCATCGCAATATCCGCGCCCGTCAAACCTTCGACAGGAGGCATGCTCCCGAAGGTCCAATGGTGGCTTTTGACACCCAGTGCAACAGCGCGTTGAAAACTCTCATCACTGTGGCGATCCGGCTCGTAGATGACATAGACCAGCGGCGGCGCGACGCCTTGCTGCCCGCCCCCGTTCAGTCCATGAGAGGCCGCACAATTCGCTTCAATGCCCCGCTGGCCGATCTGCGCATTCGTGGACAGTGTTTCTGGCAGAACGATGTCAACGAGCACTGTGCCCTGAGTTGTGGTTTGGCTTGCGGTCGATTGAACGAATTCAACGACAGGCCAGAAAATGTAACCGGGGATACCTGTGGCTGGAACTGCTGAAATCATAATGGCGTTCTTCATGTTTCCACATGGGTGATGTGTTTCCTTTGGGGCCTACGGCTTCGAGTAAGTGGAAGGTCAAACTGTTTTTGATCACAGCTTCGAGAGCGTCCAGATGGCCATACCGACCATCATCAGGTTCACAGTGAGTGACACAGAACTTCAGCGCCTGCTGGTTTAATCTCGCCAACAGTGACTGCAATGAAATCGACGAATCGCCGATTTTTGCCACGCGTTTATCTCGCGGACGCAACAATAGACCGGATTTCTGAAGCTGCGCCGCGGCGTGATTTGATGAGGTGAATGTCCGATTTGGGTCGTCCTGTCCTGCGCTAGGCACGACTGAAGACAAGATGCTGCGCTTGCTCAAACGACGACAGTGAGCCCTTTGGAGACGATCGAAGGCAGGTCAGATACTGATAAAGATCGCTACTCAGCCGCTGCCAACTGCAGGGTGCCTTCGACTGATGCCAGGGCCGCTCGCGGCAGCCATCGATCAATGGTCCGTTCCAACACTTTATCTCCGGAAAAAAACATGCGTCCTTCCGCGACCTCACGGGCAACGCTTGTTCGACCGTAAAAAATAGCTCCAAACGACAACTTGGTCGTTTCGATATACAAGTCCACGTCAAAGGAAGGCACGTCTACACAGGCCTCAACAATGCCGCTGTGGGGCTCGTAGACCAGCCAGTAGACTGGGAATGGCCCCTCTTCGTCGGCAAAATTCATGCGCACTACCACGCGCCGACGAGGAAGTTCGTTAACCACGATCATCTGGCGCAAATACCACATAAGTTGCGACAAGTCATAACTGCAGACAGCCAGCTCGGCTTCAATATGTTTCTGGGTCCACTCGGCCAAAGCATCTAAAATTGGGACGAGCGCTTTCGCTTTATCCGTAGGCAAGTAGTCTATGGTTCCCTTGGCTTTGTTTTCGATCCGTTCGATCAAACCTACTGCTTCCATCTCGGACAGCCGCTTTGAGAGAATCGCCGGAGAAATGTTGCCAAGTACCCGCTTAAGGTCGCTGAACTTGGTGTAGCCGTTATACCCCATTTCGGTTAAAATCGGGATAGTCCAACGCGGTGTCAGAATTTCGCAGGCTTTTGAGATTGGGCAAATCATTCCATAGGATTTGGCGGGCATCGCAGCGTTCCTCCCTCCTGTTCAGATTATATCTTGAAGAGGATTCCGTTCCAGTTCAGAAACTGTACCGGGGCCTAAAATGCCCTGAACTAGCCTGCGGAAGGCAGGTTGCGCCATGCTTTCTCTGTATAACACGGAGGAGAAAGACGAATGACCGACTACCCGACTTCAACCGCACCGACAGATGGTTACCTCATCATCGCTGGTAAACTGTGGCGAACCTTTCAAGCCTATCGCGAGGAACGTGTGGAACGTCAAAAATTAGGCGAAGCGCTGCGTGAACTTAATTCAACCCATCTGCGCGACATCGGGTACATCAGGGAGGACATTCTGGACGCTGGCAATTCCACAAGCGCATCAAAACAGTGTGGCAGCCGCATAGAGATTTTGGACATGACCTTTTGATGCGGTCCAGCATTCGTTCAATGTAAAGGAACAAACCGCAGTCCGCCGTTCATTTGTGAACTGCGCTAAAGGTCCGTTCCGTCCCACGATCAGTAAATTCGTTCGTCGACTGATCTCGCTGCCGCGTCGAACATCTGGCTTGAAGCGCCGCACAGCGTAAATAGAGCCGATGAAGCCCTTGACCTAATATGGTGCCATAGTCTTCATTAGAACAAAACACGATCTCATTGTTCGACAAATAGACCACCGGCTAAATGGCGGACTTAAGTTAACGGGGAGATGCTTGCTGGCAAGTGTACGAAGTGGTCCCTCTACAACCGCAAGCAAAACTATTTGATGTCCGATATCGCGACCTGGCTCCAGAAACATGGTTTATCCAAGTATGCTGCTGCTTTTGCTGAACACGAAGTCGAATTTGGCGACCTGTCAGAACTAACTGACGAAGACTTGATAACAATTGGGCTTCCCCTCGGACCGAGAAGGCGGTTCCTCAAGGCTGTTCGCGCAAGCACTGAAAAGGCGCTGAAACAACCCATCACGTCCAACGGCCCCGAAATCGTGGCAGAGCGGCGCCAGCTTACGGTCATGTTCATCGATCTGGTCGGCTCAACCGAAATCGCGCAACGTGTCGATCCGGAAGATCTGGCTGATGTTCTTCGGCTCTTCAAGGAAACCTGTGCCTCGGCCGTCGCCGCGTTTGATGGCCATATCGCAAGTTACTATGGCGACGGTATCATGGTTTTTTTCGGGTTTCCCCACGCCCATGAAGATGACCCCGAGCGTGCTATCCGTGCGGGTCTGCGTATCATCGATGAGATTCCGAAAATTCGCACCCATGCGAAACTCAATGTCCGAATAGGCATTGCAACCGGATTGGTTGTGGTCGGTGATTTGCGAGGCGAAAAAATGTTTGAGGACGGGACGGCGATGGGCGAGACGCCCAATCTGGCCGCGCGTCTTCAGACAATGGCGGATCCAGGGGCGGTAATCATCGCCCCAACCACTCATCAGTTGGCCGGTGATGCATTTGAGTATGTTCTGCGCGGTGCGTTCAAGCTCAAGGGTTTTGCTAAGGAAGTCGAAGCTTGGCAAGTGACTAGGGCACGTGAAACGGTCAGTCGTTTCATGGCGATAGATGACGTGTTGCTCAAACCCTTGGTCGGTCGCTCTGTAGAACTGGAGGCGCTGAATGATAAGTGGGCGCTTGCCAGTGGAGGTCTTGGGCAGGTTGTGTTGGTCTCAGGAGAGCCGGGAATTGGAAAGTCGCGATTGGTAGAAGAGTTTCGACAGAGCATTGCCGATTTTCCACACACACAAACGCGATATCAATGTTCTCCATATCATTTTGCGACTGCGTTTTATCCCGTAGTTCGCCAACTTGAGAGTAGGGCAAATCTTCGTGCAGACGAGCCAAGCTACGTAAAGCTTGAAAAAATCCGCGACGTGCTGGGCGATCAATCCGACGAAGCACTGAAGTTGGCCGCTACCCTTCTCTCCATTCCATTCGAAGATCAATTAGGACCTTTGGAACTGACGCCGCAGCAGATTATGGATCATTCTCTAGATTTGTTGGTGAACAACCTTTCGTCGGAGGCTGCGGGCGGTCCGGTTCTTTTCCTTTTTGAAGATGCCCATTGGATTGATCCGACAACTAAGTTGCTTCTGGATCGGATCGTCGACCGTATTCGTGATCTTCCAGTGCTTGTTGTTATGACATTCCGACCTGAGTTCGATCCGAGTTGGACACTTCAGTCAAACCTCACAAAAGTTGCCTTGAAGCAATTAGACTTTCAGCATGTCAAAACCATTGTCGACGAAGTCGCCGAAGGCGAGACGATTGCTGATGAGATGTATGACGTGGTCGCGGCAAGATCTAACGGTGTTCCGCTATATGTGGAGGAGGTGACCAAAGATCTCCTTGAGTCGGGCATCCTGACTAGGGGAAGGGATACCTACTCGATGGGTGGGGTCTCGGCAGCGAACTCGGTGCCCAGTACGCTGCATGATGCGCTGATGGCGCGCCTTGATCGCCTGAGCTCCGCAAAAGAGGTCGCCCAAATCGGAGCTGTCATTGGACCGCAATTCACCTATCCGTTGATCTCGAAAGTGGCCGGCATCGGCGATAAAGCGTTGCGTGCGGGTCTCGAGCTCTTGGTGGAGGCTGGCATAGTTACGGTTTCTCGTGCCGAGGGTTTTGAAACTTTTAGCTACTGCCACGCCCTTATTCGCGACACTGCCTACAATAGTCTTTTGATGCGTGAACGCCGGGTTCTACACTCTCGCGTGGCGCAGCAATTGGATGACACGTCGGCGCATAAGGGCGATGCGAGCCCGGAAATTCTGGCGCATCATTACACTATGGCCGGCATGAACAAGGAAGCCGTCGACTATCGGTACCTTGCGGGTCAGCGTGCGATCCAGCGATCTGCCAACACCGAAGCTAGTACACAGCTGTCACTGGCGCTTGAGCAGCTTGGCGAGTTGGAACAGAGCATTGAACGGGATCGTAGGGAAATTGAGATTCTGGTTCTCAAGGCCGGTGTTCTGAGGTCAACTGCAGGGATTGCCGCCGATGAAACCGGTTCAGTTTATGCAAGAATACGTGACTTGTGTGATCGCGTTGAAGAAACACAGCACCTGTTCCCGGTTCTGAATGGATTGTATTCCTTTCATTTGGTCCGTGCGGAATACGATTTGGCAAGATCTGTCGCAGGGCAATTGCTGGATTTGGCGGCCTCGACCGGTGAGACGCAGCATCAGATGGTGGCACATCGCGCGATGGGAGCAGTATTATTCCATATCGGAGAGCTAAGCCCGGCATATAAGCACCTAAGCAAAGCACTGGACCTCTACAGCCGAGAGCGTGACGGGCAGCTGGCTTATATCTATGGATCGGACCATGCGGCAATTACCTCATGTTTTCTGAGTTTAGCCGTGTGGATGCTCGGGAACCCTGACGAAGCCCTAAAGATACAAAATCGAGCGGTGGCGGGTGCTAAACAGCTAGAGCACGCTCATAGCATTGCTCAGTCACTGACATATTTGTGCATGCTTCACCTGCTGCGTCGTGAACCCGAGAAAGTCTTGGAGGTAGTTGAGGAGCTTGAGGAGATTTCAGCTGGGCATTCATTCACATTCATGTCTTTGACTGCGGCCCTCTGGCGAAGCTGGGTGAATGCCTTTGTTTCGCCAAAACAAGAAACGATCGATGCGTTACACAAAGCGTCGATCGCATGGTGGGAAAGTGGCGCGGGAAACTACAAACCCTTCTTTCTGACCTTAGTTGCGGAGCTCACTTTGAAAATAGGTGACCGGAAAGGAGCCTTGGATATGCTGGCTCAGGCCCATGATCAGCAGCATCGCACAAATGAAGGATGGGCTCGGCCTGAGACGGAACGAGTCTACGCGCTAGCACGTTGCAAGAATGAGTTGGCGGAAAAGGAATTTCTTAAAGCTTTAGACGCTGCGAGAAGCCAGAAGGCAAGGATGTTCGAACTTCGAACGTCCGTAGATTACACAAAGCAAAGCAAACTATTTGGACAGTCGCACAGTGCGATCCCTGAGCTGCGTACCGCTTTGGATAAGATAAAAGGAGGTGAGCATACTACCGATGTGAGAGATGCGCTAAAGCTAGTTGATGAATTATCTGTCATCTGAATCCCTAGTTTTTCCTAGGTTTCACGTCGTTTAATTGATTGCTGAACTTTTGCTTTTTTAGATCAGATTTGTAGGCTGTCGAATTGCAACTATCACAAAATCCGTATTCTTTCCGCCTCATTCGGCGCACGCAGCGACTGTCTGGAGTGTAGGCTGCAAACGCGGCATGACCCGACCCCAACGAGTGACCGCTCTGGACCGTATGATGCAAATGAGATCGGGTGGTTTCCTGCCTCCCGCTGCAGATTGGGTCAATGACCGATTTGGGGAAAGCTACCCTTTCAGGGCTGGAAAACCTTACAGAGCAGAAAACCTTCTCTTCCACTGAACGACGCGCAATTCATCGCGTTTCTCATATTCTGCAATAGCTTCACTGATGTCCCGGTTAACATGATCCTCTCGATCTTCTCCGAGATCGGTCATGCGCATGGTAAACCAAGCAGTCATTCCTCCGGGCGGCAAGGTGGCAAATCGAGGGAAAGAGGGATCACTTTTTCCGGCCTGCCATTTTGCGGGCAAAGAGGGATCAAGGACAATACCCCTTGCCACTCCCACGACATCCACATCCCTTGATCGGACTGCAGCTTCTGCCTCTTCTTTGCGTTTGAAACCGCCGGTGACCATAAGGGGAACTGATATCAGTCGACGCGCAGCGCGCGCAAAGTCGACAAAGTAAGGACCCTTCGTCGCGCGTTCTGAGCTGGAAGGTGCCCCGGGGAAATAGGTCCCGCCGCTGATATCCAGAAGGTCGACACCCTTGCCTTCAAGTCCGGCAACGACTTCGAGTGCTTCGTTTTCCGTTAGGCCTCCGTCGAGTTGATCGGTTGCATTCAGCTTTACTGCTACCACAAAGTCGGATGGGACCGACGCGCGTACAGCTTCCACCGTTTCAATGAGTAGCCGCATCCGCACCTGTATCGAACCGCCATAGGCATCGGTTCGGCGATTGAATAGTGGCGACAGAAACTGGCTCAGGAGGAAGCCGTGTGCGGCATGGATTTGCACGCCACCAAATCCCAATTCTGCCGCACGCAGTGCGGTGCGGGCAAAACTATCTGGAACGGCCCTTATCTCGGCGATTGACATAGCTTCGCTGCGGAAATCAGGAAACTCGATAGCGCTTGGCCCTCTGGGTTTGCTGATCGGAGGATGAGCCATTGCCCCGGCATGCCCAAGCTGCAGCCACAATTGGGCTCCATTAGCCGACCCGCGACGTGCAAGGTCGCGAAACGCTGTCTCGTCGGCTGCACCATCCAGTACCAGATTTCCCGGTTTCTCGGGATATCGCGGATCACCCTGCACCTCGCCGATGATCGACGCGGCAAGCCCCCCTTCAGCCCAGCGTTCATAAAGCCGCATCTGAGCACGAGTTGGGTTTCCCTGGCCATCCGCCAACGAATCCGACATCGCCGATTTGATGATCCGGTTCTTCAATACATGCCCATTCGGCAAAGTGAGTGGCGAGAAAAGGGAGACGTTCGAAGCGGTGTGCAAAGCGGTTTTCCTTGGAGTTTTCATCTCCACCTGAGATACGTTGGATCACTTTGCATGATAAGTTGGCTACTTGGATCATGTCTTGATAGATTTTGGAACAGATGACACAAAAGACAGAAATCGAGATCCTTCTGGCCGTTGTTGATCACGGCAGTTTCTCAGCTGCCGCCAGAGTGTTGGGATACACCCCGTCCGCTGTGGGTAAACGGGTGCATCAGCTTGAACAGCGGTTGAGGGTGCCGCTTCTTGTCCGCTCAACCCGGCGCATGGCCTTGACCGATGCAGGGCAGCGATATGTGGAGGAAGCGCGGGGCCTTCTTTCTCGCCTGACAGCGCTGGAAGAGGATATTGCTGACGATGGCGACAGGCTGCGCGGCACAATCCGCGTAACAAGCGCTGCGGCTCTAGGTCGCCTGTATGTAGTTTCCCTGGCGATCGAATTCATGGAGCGACATCCAGAGGTTGAGATCGAACTGCTGCTGACCGACAAATTGGTCGATTTGGTCGGGGAAGGTTTTGACCTTGCGATCCGCAGTGGTGCCCTACGCGATTCATCACTGGTCTCGCGAAAACTGATGACCAACCGGCGGGTGATATGTGCCGCACCTGCCTATCTCGAACAGCATGGCATCCCTCAGCAACCGGAAGAGCTTACCACACACAAATGTCTGCGCTTGGTCCACGAGAGGCACCTTTCGGATTGGGGGATTGCCCGAGCATCACACGGGCATGCACGGCTTGGCCCTGGCTTCATTTGCAACAGCCTGGAAGCTCTCCATGCAGCGTGCTGCGCGGGGCGAGGCATTGCTTGGCTGCCAGAGTTTCTCATCTCCCAAGACCTGCTAGATGGCCAGTTGGTGCCAGTCTTAACTGATTGCACTGAACAAGACGCCGGGGGCGGGATCTTCATTCTACGCCCGGAAACAACCTTCCTGCCGCGACGGGTGCGGATTCTGATCGATTTCCTGGTAGACCACTTTCCTGGCGTCCGAGCCGATTGAACCGGGGGAATGAGGAAGCAAAGCTCGTTGAAGCGAAGACCCAATTGAGGACGGCGCGAGTAGAACTGCATTCGACGGATGCGAGCAGTTACGCGGTCTCCTTTGATCCCGCAACTCTGAAACAGAATATCCACGCCATTCAGGGTCTCGTGAGCTCAATGGGTAAGCCCGCTGAAAAACCAGAGGCCCAAACGCTGGGCGTCATCAGGTCTCTCATTTCTGAAATCGTTGTGTCCTTGGTGGAAAATGACGCCATCCCGTTGAGGTTAAGGGACACAAAAGCGCCTTCATCTCAAACCAAGAATCTAAAGTTGGGAGGTGGTGGTAGCGGAGGAGGGACTTGAACCCCCGACACGCGGATTATGATAGCGCGTATCAATTAATAAATTTATATTTTAATATCATATGGATCATGGATATATGATTTTACTTTTCCACTCCATTTTCCACTTCTAAATCGCGATTTTTTCCATCAACGCCGCGTCAGCGGCCCTGTCTTCCATCAAGTGCCCGTACTGTTTGACCGAGTACGCCGGGTCATGGTGGCCCATCCACACTTGCAGTCTCTTTAGGTCTACATTGGCCGCAATCAGTCGCGAGGCGTATGCATGGCGCAGGGCATGGAATCCGAGTTCCCGAACCGGAGATAGGCCGGACTCTTTGGTCGCCGCTAGTTCGTTTGCTTTAGCAAGAAGAACTTTCCACATCCGGTTGTAGAGGTTCCGAAGTTCCAGCGGGTCGCCGTTGCGGGTTGAAAAAACAAGGTCTCGATTGTGGGCGCGCAGCGCTGTTTGCATCGGCGCAACTAGGTCAGGATGTAGCGGAATGTCCCGGATACCGTCAGCCGACTTCGGGAACTCGATTTCACCGCCTTCCGTCGCTTTTTGGCGTATCTGAATCAGGCCGCGATTGTGCAGAAACGCCGCGCGCGGGAAGCCCCGAACTTCCGAAATTCGAGCGCCAGTATATACGAGAAAGTAAGTCATTGCCCGATATGGCACCCACGCTTCCCTGCGCTGTTTCTGCTTATCTTTTGCCAGTGCATCCGCAGCGCGGAGAAGGGTCTTAATCTCTTCGGGTGTGTAGACTTGGTCTACCTTTCGAATGCGGTCCTGCATCCGGTCTGTTCGGCTCTTCGCGACTTTCAGTTTCTGCCCCGGTGCACGGGCGATAAGTCCCTCTTCCTCTGCATAGTTCATTACTGCTTTGCATAGTCGGAAGGCTTCGGAAGCGGCGCGGGTGCTGTTTGTGTTCGAAACGCAATAGTCGCGGACCCGGCGCATGTCGTCGTCGCTTACCTCACCAATCTTGTGTTGTTGAAGGACATACGCGGAATAGGTCAGGTACTGCTTGTATGTCCGATTGGTCTGCTCTCCGATTGGGTCGCTACCGTCCGTAGGCTCCACCAAGCTCAGCCGATACGCCCGTGCGACATCGATATAGCTCTTGTCGCTGCGGTATAGTTCAAACTGTCGTGCTGCCTCTGGACCGACGGTGGTCAAGAAATTCTGGGCGTCTTTCTTTTTTGCGAAAGTCGCCTTTTCCTTCCACTTACCTTTTTCGTTCTTCCAGCGTGCGACCCACACATCCCGCGTGGTGTCACCTTTGGATTTCACAGTCTTTTTGAATACGTGAGCCAAATTTCCACTCCTGATTCCGCATGTCTATATAGATTGCGTAAATAAATGGAAATTACAAGCCGCCAGTGCCAACACTTCCGACGCGCGCCGCCGCTACCTTACAGGCCGTACCAACAAGGACGCCGTTGAGGGTGGTTATGGAGACGGTGCGGGAATGCAGTACCTGTTTGAAAGCTTGAAGCAGGTTAACCCGTTTGAGTATTAAGCAATCAAATCCACTACAGTTGGCGCATGAGAAAATCACCATCTCCCTCCAATTTCCGGAAAGCGTCGTGCAGATTTGCGAACCTACCACTCAATCTCGCGAAATCGCGGATGTTTCATTGCCGACTTAAAGTTGAAAAAGCGTTTTCGCGGCCTTGTTTGTCGAAGACCACGACATCACCACCACCGTTTGCAGAAGGACCGACTTCGACTAGGCTATCCTTGTCTCTCCCACCAACAATTGAAAGGCGGCCTCCTGTTTTGTGGATTGTGAGATAGATGCCGCCGCCCTTTCCGGTCACAATCACTCTGTTGGCCCAAACTTCCTCAGCCGTCAATCGTCCTCGAATTTTGAGGTCTCTGAGTTCCCCAGATTTAACACCTTGCTGGAAGTCATCTATCGCAGTTGTGACGGCTTTTGATAACTGTTCTGTCGCACTTTTTGCGGCTTTGGCGTTGAGTTCCTCTAATTCATCCGAGTGGCTTTGAACTAGCTGCTCGTACGACTTAATTTGATGGGTGGCGGTCGACAACTTACTTTGTAGTTCATTGATTTCAGACGTTGCTTTGCTGAGCACGCTATAGCCCCATGCACCGCCCACCCCAAAAATAACTGCAACGGTAGCTGCAATATTCAAGCGTTGCCGCATGGAACGGACCTTGCCTTCTAGTTCAAGTATCAACTTGGACGGCCCATCAAGAGATGACTGAACCTCCTCTTTTATTTTAATGATTTGGGCCAGTTCGAACCGGGCCAATAGGTTCTCGACTTCAGATCGTTCCATGATACCTGTTCCCGCAATGGTTTCTACCTACTAAGGTTAATCAACGTATGAACAAGCGTGCCACCAATTGAGGTCCAGCGATAGGTAGCTCTGTAAAAGGCGATGATTCCAACGCCGTAATTTGAAGAAACACTAAAGAGTTGTGAGGGGTCGCGGATAATTGGGGGCCTGTATGCCCGATCTCTTTGCCGCTTTGGTTCAATAAGGTCAGCATTACTGACCTTGACCCGTTTTTGCGGTTTTCTTGCTTTGTTCCCAGCTCAGGCGCATAATCCGCACACAACGGGATGAATGATCCAAAGAAAACTTCCTTTATTTGTGAGTAGGTTAACAAGTGCTGACTGTAAGTCAAAGTGATCTGGCCCATGCGGTCGGGCTGACGCGTAATACTGTGACAGCCCGGACGCGTGGGTTGGATTATACCACAGGTCCGATGGGTGCACGGCTCTATCGGCTGGCAGATGTCCTGCCGTCCATCAAGCCGCGCGAGAGAGATGCTGTTCCCGACCTTTTCGGCGCGGCCAAGAATGACGGTGAAGAGCTGTGGGTAGGGGACAATGCGGTCGCCCGTGCCAGCCGCTTGGAAAGATGGTTACAGGGTGAACAGGTCGAACGTCTGTTTGGTGCGAGGGTCGCTTTCACCAATGCTCTGGCACTGTCTGTTCAGTCTTCAGTGCTCTTTGAACACTTGGAAGCGTTGAGGCTCAAGATTGTAATGCCCGACCCAGTTCTGCGTTGGACCGTCCTTGGCGATGCCGATGCACTACCGCCGTTTGAGCACTGGGCTGTGCCGTACGCAATTACCAACGCCCGATACGAAAATCTCTATGAAAAGGAGGCCGCATAGGTGAGCGACCCAAACGAAACTTTCCGCGACTTGGTCGCTACGGACCCGGTTATGCGGGACCGCTGGCTTGGTACGCGTGAGCGTGCTCAGCAGGTGGCCAGCCAGCTTGGTGTGAGTATCGACTCTGACGACGACTTGATTGCACTTCCATCCGTCCGATTGGCTGTTCTTGCCGACGACTACAATGCCGAACAGATGCTGAGCGAAATGCAGGCTCTTGAAACGGTAAAGGAGCAGGTCAGGCAGCGCGAACTTCGCGAGGCGTTGCAGCAGGGCGAAGACGACGCGCATGCCGAACTTAATCGTTTGCCGCGCTTTCAGCGTATGGCACGTGCCCGCGAACTTGGGCTGACTGGTGCTGCGCCTGCGAGTGACCCATCCTCGGTCGCTGACGAGGCTACGCTGCTTCGTCGGCTGCTGACGCTCAGCCCGTCCGAGAGGCTCGCCAAAGCGCGAGCATGGGGGCTGGCATGACACTGGATCAGATAGAGACCATCATTCGGGAAGATCATGGCGGCGCTTGGTGGGCATTGTTCCACGTCTCCGGTGATGGGTTCTTGTTCCTTCCTACAAAACACCGTCTGACAGATCGTGCTTACCAAGAAATCAAACGGCGCTTTGGGGGTGGTGCCGCAGCAACCGCTACAGATCGTCGAACCTCAATTCCAGCAGCGGTGCGTCGGTATGACTAACCCACCCGAAAAGTCGATTTTTGCGGGTGGACCTTTGCCGCCTCCAATGACTGCCGCTCAAGTGAAACGGAAAATGGCGCGTGATGACAAATGGCAAAACGTCCAGCCGCTACGTGCACGCATGACGTATCGGGAACGGGCTGAAGAACAGGCGCGGCTAGAAATGGAGATTCGAGCATTTTTGGAGGCGCGAGATGACGCGGCATAGTGGCATGAAACGCGCACGGGCGCGGTACTTTCGACGCGTAGCGTTGTGGCATGCCAGCAGGATCGCTTGCAATGATGAGGCTGTATGGCGGGCTGCATGGCCGTCTATCGGCAGAAACATTGAGGCCATTTTGGCCAATGAGTTCGGGGCTAAACTTTAAACCTGCGAATGTAGTGGGGGTTCACTTTATTGGAAGGATTTGAACACCGGCTCCGATGCCCCGGCGGTGACGCCCACGTCACCGCCGGGGACCTAAAAATTACAAACTGAATTGGAGAAGATAATGCAGACGTTCCACAACGGGCGATTGCCCGAGACCAAGATTTATGATCGACACGGAAGGCGTAAGCGCGGCGATAACGAGCTAGTTTATGAGCTTTCTTCGATCCTCCACAGCGTCGTAAATCGGTATCCGCGATACCGGTCATGCGGCGGGCTTCATGTATCGTTCAATTGGATCAAGTTGCATCTGGACGACGATCCTAGCTTAACGACACGGGTACTTTCTTCCGCTGGGTTCGTGCCCGGTGAAAACGGCGAGTGGTGTTGGAGGCAGGGCGCTTGGCCCTTATCCAAGGTAGTGAACATGGAATCGCTTGGTGACGCGCTGACGCGCGCCGTCGACTTTCACCGCCCGGTGTGAAGCCGATTGTTACAACCTGAAATAATACAAACTGAGCTTGAAGCTGAGTAGTGGTAATTGGACACCCCATAAATTCAGCTTGAAGCTTAAAACTATATAATATCAATCACTTATTTCTGAATCCGTTGTGTGCCAGCATGTCGCTGAGTAGGTTTCTTCAGGTGTTGAACACACCGATATCGTGAAGTCGAAAGGAGAAAATGAAATGGACGAACAGATTGTAAAGCTGGCTCACGACATCAAGGAAGTCGGCGAAAAGGAACCGTCTTTGGAGCGTGACGAGCAGCTCAGCATGATGTGCGCGGAACTTATCTGCCTGCTTGGCGTGGTTAATGGCAGGACTGCGTGATGGATAAGACTCAGCGAACCGTTGAGGCCGCGCGCACAGCGCTTGTGGCAATTGATTGGGATGGTGAAGACCCTCATCAAGTGGTGGGCCTTATCTATGCGCTGGTCAATGAACTGGAGGCTGTGGGTCACTCTCGTAAAAGCATGTCCGAAATGCTGAAGGCGATGGGTACATGCTGGGCTTGCACATAATGGCTGATGTGTTGTCATCAGTTGCCCGGACCAGCGACGCCGTGATGCGCACGACCGGCAACCAGTTATCCCGAGAAATCTACGCCGAGTTTCAGCATGTAAGTGATCCAGATACGCGGTTTTCACTGATGTGCAACGCGGCGACAGCAGCGGCTGAACACGATTGGGAAATGCTAATTGAGAACCAGATCGACTCCTATCTCGAAGCGTGTTCGCTGCCCGATGGTGTCGAAGAAGATAAACCGGTGGTGGTGTCACCCACTCGCCGGAGAAAGCGCGGGGCGCGTTAGCGCCCTGCCAAACAGAAGGGAAAACCACGATGCAAAACTGACTAAAGGAGAAAACAATCGAATGGCAAACAACTCAGTATTTTCAGCTTCGCTATCTCGCGAAGAACAGTTGCGATCAAAGGTAATGTGATGGGTACCGTGATTGCAATGACCCCGCCGGGAAGACCTACGGTATCGGTTCGGACTAAGATGTCTGACAACGGGAAGAAGTTTAGGAACAAGTTCAACATTCGGGAAATTGACGAAATCCGAGACGTGAAGTGTTACATGGAAAGTCATTTCAAGTGTCAAATTGAAGATCGGGGAGAGGATGACCCCTTTAGCGATCTCGAGTTGGCCAAGTTTTACATGTCGCTCGTGAAGTCGAATATCGACACACCTCAGATCAATATCTTCACGGGCAGGATTGCCAGTAAATGGAAGGTGGCATTGCCCAAGAACCACCTCAAGGCAGCTCACAACTTCGCAGAATATGAGTGGGCAGCGATGGCAGTCGCGAATGATAAGGCGAATGGCGAGGCTAATGTGCGGGGGACCTTCGGTTTCACTGACCTTGCGGATTACGCATATACGCGCATCAAGGACGTCAATGCCTCTTTTGAGCCGGTCGTGTTCCGGCATGGAAAGGAACTGGTTCGGGTCGTTAGGGACGCCAAGACCGGCAAGGATGAAATGGAAATCCTGTTTCCCCGAAGCCTCCGACCTATTGTGAACCGCTATGCTCCGTTCTTCGAAGACCAGAACGGTGAAACTCAGAGCATCAGCGCCCCTATGGATGTGGTCGAAGAGCTTTTCTATGGGGACTATCAGTTTCCAGAATTGACACAGATTGCGACTTACCCAGTTTTCGCCCCTGACGGGGGGCTGATCGACATGAGCGGTTATGACGATGAGACGGGCATCTTTATGTCTCTGCCCAACGATCTGCGCATCCCGTCGGTACCGAAGAAGCCAACACAGCTAGACATTGATCGCGCCTTGCGCATGCTTTGTGACCTGTTTGGCGATTTTCCGTTCGACGGTCAGGCCTGCCGCAGTGAAGGCGAGCCACTAGAGGCCGATGAGATTCCAGCCAGCATGGCGAATACGTTAGCTATGGTGCTTACCCCATATTGTCGGCAGATGATCAATGGCCCGTTGCCTCTCGCATTCATCTCGAAGCCTAAGGTAGCCACTGGCGCGTCTCTGCTTGCCGCATCTTCATACATCATTGCTGCCGGGGTATCGGAACCTTCCGCTGCACTTCCTTCGTCTGAAGAAGAACGCCGTAAGACGATCTTTGCGAGCCTGCGAAAGCAGAAGCCGTACGGCCTTTTTGACAACGTGTCCGGTGAAATCACGTCTGATGCATTGGCCTCAGTTCTGACGGCGACGACTTTTGAGGGGCGAGTTCTCGGGAAGTCTGAGATGGCAACCGTATCGGCAAACGCAATGTTCGTGATGACATCTAACAATGCTCGCCTCAACGAAGACCTTAAGCGACGTGCATTCCTGATCCGCCTAGACGCCAGGATGGAAAATCCGAAGGACCGGAAGGAGTTTAAGTTTGATCTGGAAGGCACCTACGTTTCGGACCATCGCGGAGAACTACTGTGGGCTGCGCTGACGCTCATTAAGGCATGGGTGGCGAATGGCATGCCCCGACCGAAGAATGCCCCGCATATGGCGTCTTACAGTGAGTGGGTAAGAGTTCTTGGCGGTGTTCTCGAAAACGCGGGTGTCAGTACGTTCATTGGAAACGAGGACCAGAAGGATGCTGTTGCGGCTATCAATGAAGCTGAGGGCATCAATAACTTGATTGCGGTCTGGTGGGAAAAGGCAAATGATCCTCAGCAGCAGTTTGTCACAACAGAGATGGTTGCTGGCACGGATGAAGGTTTGGTGGCCTTGTGTTTCGCTGAAGATATTGAACTTGAGGGGGTAAAGAGAACCCGCAAAGACGCAGACCTTATCTATGATGCTACGGCATTGGGCAAATTCCTCGGCGATCACGCTGACGCGTACTTCAATATTGATGGTGTGGAAATCCGCCTCGAAAAGGCTGGAACTCGCCAGAGACGTACCGTGTGGAGGCTGATCCCGAAGGACGAATGACGCTCACGAAGCAATATTGCAAATCGAGATAGGCCGCGTCAGCGGCCTTTTTCGTGTCTCGGTGAGGTGCTTTTATTTGCGGGGTGCGTTTATGAGGTCCACCTCACTTGACCAACCGTCTATTTTTAAAGGGTTAATCCGGAAAGGTGAGGCGGGTGAGGTGATGAGGTGGGTGCGTTCATGCCCTATAGGGGTTTTTCTTTTTCTGCCTTCTTTGCGTAAGCATCCCTATGGGAAAAACTATCTCTCTATAGAACAACATACCAACCTCATTTACCTCACCCACCTCACTTCAAGTCAATTTAGGCCAATATAATAAGGGTTTAGGGCGAGTGAGGTGAGAGGTGAGGTGGTCGCTTCACCTCACCAATTAGATTTACTACGGTTTCGTGATGTGTGTTCGGCGCGAGGGGTGCAATTCAATTTCGCCCGAATGCGTCTTGAGCTTCATATGTCTTCACGCGGCCCATTGCCTGCGCGAATTTGATTAAGCTGCGCCAGCCTTCCGCGCAATTGAGCCTCGAAACTCTTGACTTGAGATGGCGATTTGGATTTGCTCAATTCGTCCCTGACAGCGTGTATTCTTTGTCTTTGCCGATTGGGCGCAGTCACGCCATAGCGTGTCAGGATAACGCCCGTAACCTCGGCGGGGCGATCTCGCCGTGAACGTTCTTTGTGCACGGCATATCGATGCCCGTGACGGTGCAGGATTTTCTTTATTTCCCAAATCGTGCGTTCCGGCACAGTCTCCCCAGAAATCGTCAGGTCGTCTGCATAGACACTGAGCGTACACGAAGCCGTACGCACCGCTTCTTCGATTTCTTCCCACATATCGATGTAAGCAAAGTAGGCAAGGATGGGGCTGCATGGGCTTCCTTGCGGAAGCACGCCTTCCTCCGTCACAATGCGTGCTAAAATCGTCGCGACGTCGTCGCTACACTCCATTCGTGTTCTGAAGAACCATATCACCTTTTTGATGGTGCAGCTCGGAAAGAAGTCTTCAATATCTAGCAGGCGCACAGAGCGCGCGCCGATATGACGCGCGGCGTTGTCGACGTAAGATCGCCCTTCGACCGGCGCAAACAGATAGTCGGGAGGGGCTACACGGTGTAGCAGGTTAGCTATCCGCGCTTGCACAGATTTCAATGGCGGTATGGGCGCGCTTATGTCCCTCATTTCACCGTTTTTCTTAGGCTTTTGGAACTTGATGTAGCCGTTCTCGAGCTTGACGAGCCGCTTGAGCTTGGATGGTGATACCTGCAACAAGTCAGCCAACTTCGCTTTTGTCCGAAGCCGAAAGAACGGGCTATCTCGCAATTGATACTTACGCTTTTCCATCTGCAGTCTTGGCCTCAATGAATTGGAGAAACTGAAGAACTTTGCCTGCTATTGCAGTTTTCGTTCGATCTACCTTGGACGGGTTCTCCAAATTTTCGGCAAAAAACATGATCGAAGACGGGGGCAGGCCAAAAGCATCGGAATACTTCTGTATTACATCTAGTGATGGTGCCTTTTTACCGCTTTCCAGTTCCGAAACATATGATTTGGACAGGCCAAGTCTGTCTGCAAGTTCCTGCTGCTTCATGTCATGAAAAACACGGATAAGACGGAGTGCTTCTGACAGCATTCGTTTTCCCTTTCAACGCTAGGATACAGTGGAAGCGATTTAGTCACCGGGACCCCCTGACAGGGTATTCCAGAACCGCCAGATGCGGTAGGCGAGCCATCCAAGCCGGATTGCCCACTTTAACAGGAACGGAGCGCGAAGCCACGAAGGCCACTTACTCGTTCTTTTCAATCGCTGTTGTCGTTCGTTAGTCTCTAAGGCCATTTCTGGTCTCCTTCTTGCTCACCCATACCCACCGTGGGCAGGGTGTCATCGCGAACAAGAAGTGCGGACAACGACAACCAAACCAAAGTACCAAGAGACCCACGGTCATCGTGGGTCTCTGCTTCGCCGACCGTGTCCCGTGGCGTCCTCTGGGGAGCCGTGGGCCGTGGGGCCGGTTAAGCGGTAGGAGGCGAACCTCCCGCGAGCCTGACGGCTCAAGATGTGACGACTTTTCCTTCCGCTGTGACCAACTGAAATCAAACATAAGAACTGCTGGGCAAAGTTCAAGAAAAAAGTTCGCTGGCGGCGAACTTTTTTCGGATTGCTGCCTTCAGCCGCCCTCGACATCGCAAACAGCAACTCTATTGGGTCAGTTGTATTGACCTTTAATTAATTAACGGAAAAATCTTTTAACCCATTGAAAAGACTCGCGAATCAGATTTTCGGAATGTTACAACTTGCGTAGGGACCCTTGGGAAAGATGTAATTTGGAGGCATTGCCGTGAAGATCGTCGCATATATTCGAGTATCGACCGATAAGCAGGGGCGCAGCGGCCTAGGGCTAGAAGCTCAGCAGATAGCTATCGCTGCCTACGCCAAGGCCGCTAACGCGGCGACGGTTGCTGAATTCCAAGAGGTAGAGTCCGGCAGGAACAACGACCGCCCTGAGCTTGAAAAGGCCCTGAAAATAGCGCGTGTGATGGGGGCCAAGCTAGTAATCGCCAAGCTGGACCGACTGAGCCGCAATGCTGCGTTTCTCCTTAAACTACAGGACTCCGGCGTCGATTTCGTGTGCTGTGACATGCCCGATGCCAATGCCCTGACGGTCGGAATTATGAGCGTGATTGCTCAAGCCGAGTCCCGCATGATCGGTGACAGAACACGCGCAGCCATGCAGGCCGCAAAAGCCCGTGGTCAGAAGTTCGGGAACCCAAATGGTGCAGCCGCCCTACGTCGCGCTGGCAAGGGCAATAGCGCAGCCTGTGCCGCTCAAAGGGACCGCGCTGACGCGCGTGCCAACGATCTGGCAGACGTGCTTGCAGACCTAGATATTGGTGGTTTCAGTACCCTAAGGCAACAGGCAGACGAGTTGAATCAACGTGGGATTAAGACCGCTCGTGGAGGTCGCTGGCACCCCAACACAGTCGCGCGTCTACGCAAGCGATTGGCACAAGCAGCTTAACATCACATTGGCTTGGTTCGTCGCCGCGTTAGCGGCCTGAAAATAAATCACAAGGGGACCCAAGGGGGCAGTATCCCTGTGCTCGGTTAGGCGCGCAGGTGCCTTCTGCCAGCGCCAGAGTAACCCGCCTAAAGTGATGTTAGAAACCGCTGGTTGTACAGGTTGTACACCCACGACCGGGGGACCCAACCGGAAATCGGCACCCCCTGTTTCGATTCAATTCTGGCCTCAAGAAATTTTCAGGTTCATTCGAAAAAAGTTGCGTCGCAGGCACTTGTTAGATCATTTATCCCGATGTTCGCTTTGAACATCAATCTGACGCC
Source organism: Ruegeria sp. CF5 (assembly GCF_056537325.1). Taxonomy (NCBI): domain Bacteria; kingdom Pseudomonadati; phylum Pseudomonadota; class Alphaproteobacteria; order Rhodobacterales; family Roseobacteraceae; genus Ruegeria; species Ruegeria sp. CF5. The sequence continues at coordinate 40,388 of NZ_JBQFRI010000008.1, forward strand.
GAGCTTGGTTGAGTCCTTTGGCGCTCAGCAAGGACGCTCGACGAAAATACAGGACTCAAGCCGGAAATATATACTACCATCTTACTTTAGGTGTTTTTAGGGAGACGTGGTGGAGGAAGGCATTGTCTGACGAAGAAAGCAAAGAAGGCGAACCGACTGATGGGCCGTCTTCAGAGGTTCGTGTTGCAAAAATTACCGCTAGACAGGCAATCATTGTTGCTGTGATTACAGCTTTTGCTGGCTTGGCTGTAGCATTAGTGCCAAAGCTCCTTGATGGCAAATCCAGCGAACCGCAGGTACAACAATGGTTATCAATCGACAATGTGACCTTTCTGTCTTGGAATGATGCACCATTGCACTTTCGCCTAATTATCCGAGTTAATGGGCAAGCCTACTCTTATCCGAGCAGGCGTCTGTTTATGACGTCGAACTCGCAAGTTTCAAGAGAGACGTTTCCAATTCCAATTGGCGATGAAACACCTCGAGTATCCTTCGAAGGCTTTTATTCGGAGAGAGGCACTGTGATAACTGACATGCGTCCACAGCTCATCAGTGAAGAGGTAGTCGAAGTTCGAGAAACGCCATTTAACGGCACGTACCTATTACGCGAGTCGACGGATACGTGGAGCACGACACCGAGTGCTTCGATTGCATTCTCAGTTTTTGCGACCAAACCATAGTTTGTTGTGTTACCAACGAGTGCCTAGGCCGAATGGTACGTAGGCTAATGTTTGAGTGCCCAGAAACCGTTGCTAATGGCGTCTGAATCACGTGTCACTGTAAGCTCTTAGTAAAACTTCGGTGTTCGAATGCCGTCGCGAAATTAGCTGCATTGTTAAGTGACCCGTTCCGTTCCGTTTCCTTCTGAAAACAGCGGTCCTCCTGTATAATGTGCATATCTCTCAGTCAGTGAGCGCGGTGCTTTTCTTCTTTGCCGCGCACGACTTGGCAGCGTCAGCAACGGCGGGTCTGCATGGCCGTTTCTGACGCCGCCAGCCCTTTTCAGAACAGACCGAAGAAAGAACAAAGCACATGAGCGAAACGCACGAACTGCGTTTGAAGATCAATGCAGCCACCGCTGAATCCGGTGCACGCAAATTCACTGCTGCGTTGGAAGCTGTAAAGCGAGCCGTCCGTGATCTAGATCGGGACAGCACGGGCGCGTTTACCAAACTCAGTAAAATCAATCCTCAGGTTGACGTCTCCCCGCTAACACGGGCAACAACCGCCACTGAAAAACTCAGCACGGCCACAGACAAAGCCGCCGCCACCATCCAACGCACGGCGCTTGCATCAGCTTCCGCGCTCAGGTCTTCGGAGCAGGCCGCACAGCGTCTTGCCCTCCGCATGGGTGATCTCGGTGACGCGCGCGGCATTGCACCGCTCAACGACGCCATGACGCGCCTGCGTTCCAATCTGGTGAACGCCACAAGCACCCTTGATGTGCGTTCTGCCAAGTCCCAGTTCGATGACCTTCGCAGCAGCCTGCTTCAAAACACCGTCGCTGCCGAGCACCTGCGAGGAGAACAGGCACAGCTTGCTCGCCAAACAGAGGAAGCGGCTCGCAGTGCTGCGGATCACGCTGCGCAAATGGATCGGCTCCGGGCAAAGTACAATCCGCTTTATCAGGCCAGCAAAGCCTATGAGACTGCGCTTGAAGAAATCAGCACTGCCGAACGTGAAGGGGCCATTTCCTCCCGTCTTGCGGCTGACGCGCGTCAGCGCGCAGCGCAACAACTTGCCGGTGCGTCCGCCGTAGTCGATCAGCACACCGCCGCCATGCAGCGCAACGCATCCACCACCCAGCAAGGTATCATGTTGGGGCACCAGCTTTCCGATGTGCTCATTACGAGCCAGATGGGCTTTCAAAGCGTCGGCATGATCGCTTTGCAGCAGGGGTCCCAGCTCGCATCTCAGATGAACGCCCTTAAGGCCGCAGGCGGCGGCGTATTTCGCACTTTGCTCGCCGGTTTCACTTCTCTCGTGAACCCACTCAGCCTCATCACCATCGGCGCAGTTGCGGCAGGTGCGGCAATTGCCAAGTGGTTCTTCGCAGCAGGCGAAGAAACGAAGTCCTTCAGTGATGCCCTTTCCGAGGCCAATTCGCGCATTTCAGATTTGCAGCGCGCAACGTCCAATATGTCTGGTGGGAACATTCGCCAGCTTCGCCGAGAATATGGCGCGCTGAACAGTGAACTGGACGCGCACCTTGAGCGATTGCACAAGGTTGCAGAACTGAATGCGGCAACCGCCAATTCAGACATGATCGCCGGTATTCGTGACGCCCTGACCAGCGACGGCAATATCTTTACCAACGACATCGACGCCATCCGCCGCGCCTTCGACACCACCAATGACCGCGCGCGCATCTTCCTTGATTTGATGCACGGCGTTGAGAACGCCCGAACATTTGAACAGCAAGCCGAAGCCGTCTCTAAGCTGCGTAAGGCCGTCGAAGATACGACTGGCGGTCTGGACCGCGCTGAAGGCGGCGCGCGGGGTGTATTGGTGCAGCTTGTACAGGCCGAAGACGCAGCCTTGCGCCTCTTGGCAGCGAACAACGGTAATACTGACGCCACGCGCCGCAGCAGCAGTGCAGCAAGCGCCCTGTCCACTGAGCTGGGGACCGCAGCCGATGCAGCCGCCGCATTGCTCGCAAACCTTGGTTCTGTACCTTCAGCACTCAGCACATTCCAGGGCAGCGTGAAAGACCAACTCGCCAGTATTGCAGCTACCAACCGCAGCCTTGAATTGCAGATTTCCGAAGGTCTGAGTGCTGCCGCCGCGAACCGCACCGTGCAGTTGCAGGACATGGTGAACGCGGCCCAGAGCGGTAGTGGCGTCAGCCTTGACCAGATCGCAAATGCCGCAAACGAGATTGCAGCATTGGAGGCCGCAGCCAAGCAGCAGGATGCCTTGCGCAAGCAGCTCAGCGAACAGAATGGCTCTGGCCGGAAAGGCGGCGGGCGCGTTGAAGCATTGGGGGCGGAGTCTCGCCAAATCGAGAAGTTGTCCAAGCAGATGAACAACCGCCTGTTTCAGATCGAACAGGAAAACGCCGCTCTGGAACTGCTGGCAACTGGCCAAGCTTCAACGCAAGAGACTGCCGAATTGATGGCGGCGGCAATGACGCTTGGCGGTGGTGCAATCGACGAACAGACCGCAGCGATGATCCGTCAGTATGAAGCTGCCCAGACGTTGAATGATCAGTTGCAACGTCTGGCGCGTGATCCCGTGAAAGAATGGATCGACTCCGTTCCAACTTGGACCGAAGCCGGACGGCAGATCGAAGAGGGCGCAATTCGATCCCTTTCAGACGCCGTGGCCGAATTCGCCGCGACGGGTAAGTTCGATATCGAAGCGCTAGGGCAATCCATCCTCCAAACCGCCACGCGGATCATTGCGGACATGGCTGTAAAAGAACTGATCACGCTTCTTGGCGGGAACACCTCTGGGTCCGGTGGTGGAGGTTTCAATTTCGGTACGCTCATTGGTTCGTTCTTCGCGGCTGAGGGTGGGCTAACCAGCAGTCCAACGGCGGTTAACGCCGGGCCGATGATTTCGCCCGCCGCCTATCGTCACGCACCCCACTACAAGGAGGGGACTGCAAATACGTCGGGCATCCCTGCCGTTTTGCATCCCAATGAGGCGGTGATTCCGCTCAGCAAGGGTCGCAAGATTCCGGTCGATCTGGGCGGCACGAACGGTGCGGCAGGCGGTACAGTCATCAGCCAGCCGCAGACATTCAACATCACAACGCCTGATGCTGACAGCTTCCGCAAATCACAGAAACAGATTCAGAACGACGCATTCCGCGCAGGACAGCGCGCGGCGGCGTCAAATAGCTAAATGGAGGCAATGAATGGCATATGAGATGCGAAGCAATCCCGGTAGCCGCCTAGGTATTTGGGCTGACAAGATCGAACAGAAAAGAGTCGCAATGCGGCTGGATCGAAGCGGTTTCCCCCTCCAGCGTGAAGATCAGGATAGCGAACCAGACGAAGATGACGAGGAAGTAAGCCGCTAACGCGGCCACTTAGTGAGTCGCGGGTTGGGCAATTTCACCTCTTTTTTCCACTCATTTTCCACTTCATGTTGTGTGATTTTGTAGAAAGTCGGCGATTCAACACGCCCAGATGGCTATCTGCGCCCGAAGCTAAAACTGAGCTAGAAACCTCATGCTCCCTTGATTTTATAGAGTAAATCTATCTGGGAGGGATGGTAGCGGAGGAGGGACTTGAACCCCCGACACGCGGATTATGATTCCGCTGCTCTAACCAACTGAGCTACTCCGCCATGAGTGAGAGGCGATTTAAGGGAGGTGTGGGGTAGGGTCAAGAGGGAAAACCGTGGAATTACCGGTTTCTTCCCTCTTTCCATTTTCATCATTCAAACCTGTTATTGCGATCCGGCAGGCTCCTGCGGGATTTGATGTGAGGTCGCTACATTTCGAATGAATGCGGCACATTCTGCGGGAGCGGTGATCGGGATCATGTGCCCTCGTCCTTCCAGTTCCTCAACAGCAATACCGAATTGGCGCATCGGTTCGCCATGTTGCCGCGGTGACAGGATTTTATCCTCTGCGCCAAACAGGATGGCCCCGGGCACCGTCAGGTCATTGTAGCGATCGGCTTGGTGCTGGATGCTCAAGTCCGCACCAACCACGTCCTGAGACGCGGTAATATAGGCAGACGGGCGCAACCCCAGTGCGCCTCCGGCTTTGTAGATGAAGTCGTCAGGGACATTTTCGGGCGCGAACACATCAGCCAGAACCTGCGGGGCAGTTTTCCGCGCCATGGGCACCGCAATGGTGTTGCCAATGAGATTTCGCAGCCACCCGGTGCGTATCTCCAGAGCTTTGAATGCAGCCGGTGTGTTGGGCACTTTGTGGGTGAGCGGGCACAACAGGGCCAGAGCCGAGACGTCCTTGGGATAGTCCAGCGCCATCGCCAGTGAAACTGCCCCACCCAGAGAATGGCCGACCAGAACGGCGTCTGATACGCCCTTGATCTGAAGAAATTGATGAATCATGCGCGCCTGCTCGGGCAATGTGCCAAGCTCGGCACTTTCCCGCGTGGAATATCCGCATCCCGGCCGGTCGACCGCGATAACGTGATACTCCTCTGCAAGCAGGTCCATCAGGGCGTAGGTATAATGCTGTAACTGGCCGGACAGACCATGGATCAGAACAATAGTCTGGCGGGCAGGGTCCCCCGCTTCAACATAGTGAATGCTGCCGCCGTCAACCGGGATGACCTTGCCAAGTTGAGGAACCAGTTCCAATCCCTGCCGGGCGAGCCGCCGGGTCCAGAGATGGAGCCCAAGCAGTAGACCACCGATGAGTAGGACTAAGATCAAAAGCACATTCATATCAATTTTCCCCGGTCAATTCAGATGGATCAATTCCGTGGTATTGTTCCAGCCCGCAGCGAGCCATGCGTTTTTTGTACTCGGCCACAGTCCCCGGCCAAAGCGTCGTATTCCGGCCCTCAGCGTCCTGATACCACGAGGTGCAGCCACCTGCCTGCCACACGCTGTTTAAGTGACGTTCTTGCATTTCGCGGGTGAACGCAGCCTGTTTCTCGGCATCCGGAGTTATGATGCTTAGCCCGCCTGCCTTCATCTGTGTCAGCACCTTTCCGATATGCGCCACCTGCGCCTCGATCATCAGCACGACCGAGTTGTGGCCCAGCCCGGTATGTGGCCCGAGCAGGATGAAGAAATTCGGAAACCCTGCAACTGCAGTGCCAAGATTGGCCTGCATGCCGTTGGCCCAGGCATTGCGCAACGTCTGCCCCTCGACGCCGCTTATGTTCAGCCGTTCCATTGCGTCGGTAACACGAAAACCAGTGCCCCATATCAGAACGTCCGTTTCGGTCTGGCTGCCATCGCTTGCAATGATCCTGTTTCCCTCGATGTATTCGACACCACTTGGGATCAGTTCGACGTTTCTGCGGGCCAGGGCCGGATACCAGTCATTCGAACTGAGTATGCGCTTGCATCCGATCCGGTAATCCGGCGTCAACGCTTTTTGCAGTGCAGGGTCGGAGATGGCGTCTGTCAGTGACTTCCGCCACATCTTCATGGCGAATTTGACGGCCCCCTCTTCACCACGAAAGACGCGGTGGCGGAATTCGAATATCCTGTAGATCAGTTCCCGCCGCAATCTGGGCAATGCCTGAAACCGGCCGTAGAGCTTGCGAACCCATGGCGCAATCGGTCCGTCCGGGCGAGGAAGAACATAGGGCGGAGTGCGCTGGAAAATCGTAATTTCTTCTGCGGTTTTGGCTATTTCCGGAACAAATTGCACCGCGGATGCACCTGTTCCAATGACCGCCACACGCTTACCTGCCAATTCCCGGGAATGATCCCATTGGGCCGAATGAAATGCAGGGCCGGGAAAGCTGTCGGCGCCCGGTATTTCCGGGATCAATGGAATGTGCAGCGCACCTATCGCAGACACCAGAATGCGCGATGACCACCTGTGACCGTCTTCGGTTTCGACATGCCAGCGGTCGCCCGCCCATCTGGCGGACTTGAACACCTGATGAAAGTGGCAAAGATCATACAATCCCTCATCCCGCGCGACACGCTGCAGATAGGATTGTATCTCAGCGCCACCGGCATAGGCAGTGCTCCAGTCCGGGTTGAGGTGTGTCGCCATTGAATACAGGTGCGAGGGTATATCACATGCGACACCGGGATAGGTGTTCTCACGCCATGTGCCGCCGATATCGCCGGCCTTTTCCAATATCGTGATGTCCGAAATCCCACGCTTTCGCGCCTCGATCGCCATGACAAGGCCCGAGAAACCGGCGCCTATGATAAGCATGTCGGTCTGGTGCGTCATGGCGCGCCGATCCTCCGCTGGGCGTTCAGCCTGAAGCGTAACAAAAGGAATTGGATCGCGCAGCCTGTGTAGCAGATGCCGTTGGGTCAATCCGATTGATTGACGTCGGCGACTTTCGGGCAGGGCAGGGTACCGAGCAGTCTGAACACTTCGGTTCGGCAGGACGGCCCGGCCCAGTCCTTCGGAAAAAAAATCGGTGGCAAATCCGGATGCCGTAAAACGACTCGGCGCCATCTGTGGACAATCAGTGTGCGCAGGGTTGCAACTTGCGCCGGGGATAGGTCCCAGCCCGGCGGGCGTGTATCATGGGTGCGCCGGACAGCATCACGCAGGCTTTCGCACGCTTCGCGCAACTCCGGCGGGCAAATGCGGGTCTGCAACCACATGGGGACCGAGCGCGCGGTTACCTCGAACGCCATAAGGCCCTCGCAATTCCGGGGCGGTGATCCCGACGCCATGGCAATGTTCTTGCCCATGGATGTGTAATCACGGGTCAGCAGCAGATCATCCAGCGTGCGGATGCCTGGTCCTTCCTCGGCAATCAGTATGTGCCACGTCTCCGGCGTCACCTGTTCGGTTGCATAGATACGGGGCGTCACCTGGGCGGATTGGGTTCGGCCAAAATCAGTCAGAAAATGCATAGAGACTCGGCCAATGCGGGCGCTTTCAATCCATCCATCCTTGCGCAGACGGTGCAGCGCGACACGGATCGCTTCGGGTTTGATGCCGATCGGTTCGATGATGCGAGTCAGCGCGCCGCCTGAAATCTGTGCGCCCCGCTCCTGTGCGAGGTCGCCGAACAGCGAGACGATGATCGACCAGACGCGCAGATTGTGCGGGTCGGTCAGATCGGCCACTGCGGTTTCGAACCACCTTTGGTCACTGGTCATGGGACCAGTTTAAACCCTTAGCGCGGATAAGAAAAACACAAACACCGAAATTGAGGGTTCCGATTGGACTACGGACCTCAATAAGCGTTCATGGTCAGCAACTCGTACTCCGCGACTTTGTCGTCATCCTGATTGGTCAGGGTAACGTGCCAGCGGACCTCGCCGTATTCGTCGGTGCGGCGGGTCTTTTTCCTGACCGTCAGGCGGACTTTGATGCTGTCGCCCGCGCTGACCGGTTTCATGAAGCGCAGGTTGTCCAGTCCGGTATTGGCCAGAACAGGTCCCTCGTTCGGTTCGACAAACAGCCCTGCGGCAAAGCTGAGCAGCAGATAGCCATGTGCCACGCGGCCAGGGAAGAATGGGTTCCTTTTGGCCGCTTCTTCGTCCATGTGGGCATAAAACGTATCACCCGTGAAATGGGCGAAATGTTCGATGTCGTCCATCGTCACGGTGCGGGACGCGGTATGCAGTGTCTCACCAATCGACAGATCTCCGAATTTCCGCGTGAAAGGATGGCTCGGGCCTTTGACTTCGGTCGCGCCGGGAACCCAGGTTTGACCGATTTCGGTCAGCATCTCGGGTGAGCCCTGAATGGCGGTGCGTTGCATGTAGTGCTGGACGCCGCGAACACCGCCCAGTTCCTCGCCGCCTCCCGCGCGACCGGGGCCGCCATGCACCATGTGGGGCAGGGGGGAGCCGTGCCCGGTCGATTCCTTCATCGAGTCGCGATCATTGATGTAGATGCGCCCATTATACGCCGCAGCCCCCAGAACCACATTGCGCGCGATGTCCGGGTCATGTGTGATCAGCGAGGTAACCAGTGAACCCTGACCACGATTGGCAATTGCAATGGCATGATCTGTGTCGCGATAGCCCATGATGGTCGAGACAGGCCCAAAAGCTTCGGTATCGTGAACGCGATTGGCGTTGTCCGGGTCGGCGCAGTGAAACAGCATCGGCGGGACAAACGCGCCTTTTTCTGTATCCGCGCCTTCGATGGCAAACGACTCCGGATCACCAAAAACCCGCTCCGCCTCTTGCCCGATGATTTCTGCCTTGGCCAGGACATCAGCCTTCTGTCCGTTTGAAACCAGTGCCCCCATTCGGGTCGTTTCAAGCCGGGGATCGCCGATGGTGGTTTTTGCAAGACGGGCCGAAAGCGCCTCGATAACCGGTTGGACAAGCCCTTCGGGGGCGATGATGCGGCGAATTGCGGTACATTTCTGCCCGGCCTTCGTCGTCATCTCGCGCGCGACCTCTTTCACGAAAAGGTCGAATTCAGGTGTTCCGGGTGCCGCGTCAGGACCGAGGATTGAGGCGTTGAGGCTGTCCTGTTCGGCAACAAAACGGACAGAATTCTGCAGGATCACAGGATTCTGCCGCAGCTTCAGTGCGGTATCGGCCGACCCCGTAAAACTGACCACATCCTGACAGGTCAGGTGATCCAGCATGTCGCCGATCCCACCTGATACCAGCTGCAGCGCCCCGGCGGGCAGAATGCCGCTGTCCAGCATGACTTTCACGGCCAGCTCAGTCACATAACAGCTGTTGGTTGCGGGTTTCACGATGGCGGGAACGCCCGCCAAAAGGGTGGGGGCCAGTTTTTCAAGCATGCCCCAGACAGGAAAGTTGAACGCATTGATGTGAACGGCCACGCCGCGCAGCGGCGTGCTGATGTGCTGCCCCAAAAAGGTTCCGTGCCGCGATAGTTGCTCAACATCTCCGTCCAGATAGACATGGCTGTCGGGCATCTCACGGCGACCCTTGGAAGCAAAAACGAACATCGTGCCGATACCGCCGTCGATATCGATCAGGTGGTCGTTTTGCGTGGCGCCCGTGTTAAAGCTGAGATCGTATAGCGCCTGCTTGTGCGTCGTCAGGGCCTGAGCCAGCGCCTTGAGCATCTTTGCGCGCTCGTGAAAGGTCAGCTTGCGCAGGGCCGGACCGCCCGTGTTGCGTGCAAATTCCAGCATGGCATTGGTATCAAGCGACGAATTTCCGGCGCTTGCAAAAGCTTCGCCTGTGATGGCCGACGCGATGGTTCGGGCGCCTGCGTCGGGTGCGATCCATTCTCCGGCGGCAAAACTGGAAATCTGTTGCAAGGTCATCGGACTCTCCTGTTCCTGTTACACCGCCGGGCAGTACGGTATCGTTAGGATATAATTAACCGAATGATCGGTCAATAAATGAATGCTTAACGCAATGAAGCAGCGACCGGCGGCTGAGCCGGTCGCCGTTTTCAGTGACCCAGTGCGCCCATCTGCTGAGGCAGGTACAGAACGACAATCGGCACCAGCACGATCAACGCCAGACGGAAAATGTCAGCGACCCAGAAAGGTGTCACGCCGCGAAAGATCGTGCCCGTTGACACGTCTCCGACCACGCCCTTCAGGATGAACACGTTCAGGCCAACAGGCGGGGTGATCAGGGAAATTTCCGTCACAACAACAACGACGATGCCGAACCAGATCGGATCATAACCCAGCGAGGTCACTAGCGGAAAGAAAATCGGCACCGTCAGCAGCAGCATGGACAGCGATTCAAAAACGCAACCAAGTATGATGTAGATGCCCAGGATCATCAGGATTACGACAAACGGTGAAACGTCATAGGCCGTAACCAGCGCAATCAGCGCCTCGGGCAGACCAGCGAGGTTGATGAAGTTGGAAAAGATCTGTGCGCCGATCAGAACCGCGAACAAGGCGGCTGCTGTAAAGCATGTTTCTTTGAGCACTTCGAAGGTCGATCCAATGGTCAGGCCACCGCGGAACAAGGCGATCAGGAATGCACCGGCGGCACCCATGCCCGCGGCTTCGGTGGGCGAAAACGTCAGGTTCAGCGGCTCGAAATCGAAGGCGCCGTAAAGCCCGCCGATAACCAGAAAGAACAGCAAGAGCACGGCCCAGACCGACCCCAGCGCCCGAAATCGCTCTCCCCAGTCGGCGCGCTCACCCGCCGGACCTGCTTCGGGGTTGCGCCAGACGGTCCAGCGCACGGCAAAAAGATAAAACAGGATGCCGAGCAAGCCTGGAATGATACCGGCCATGAACAGCTTTCCGATCGAGGTTTCGGTCAGTAGGCCGTAGATAACCAGAATAACTGAGGGCGGGATCAGAATGCCCAACGTACCGCCTGCTGCGATGGAAGCGGTGGACAGCTCGTCTGAATATCCATAGCGGCGCATTTGCGGCATGGCGACCTTGGACATGGTGGCGGCGGTGGCCAGGGACGAGCCACAGATGGCGGAAAACCCACCGCATGCCGCCACGGTCGCCATTGCGATCCCACCCCGCATGTGACCCAGAAAGGCATTGGAAACTGCGTAAAGCTCGCGCGCCATGCCGCCTTTGTTGACGAACAGACCCATCAGGATGAACAGCGGCACAACGGACAAGCCGTAATCCTGCGCGGTGTCTGTGATCTGGCGGCCCACCATCGACATCGCGGCCTTGAGCCCGCGCTCATCGAAGATTGAGCCTCCGCGTTCATAGGCAAAGCCAAAGGTGCCCACGAGGCCCATTGCAAAAACGATGGGCAAGCGCACAAGTACCAGAACAAGGACAAGTGCAAATCCGATAAGCGCGGCGGTCATTTGGCATGCTCCGACAGGGTATTGGGGGCAAAGAGATGAAGCAGGCCGGTGATGATCATGACCACTGCCGTGATTGCCACGGATATGGTGATGAACCAGCCGACGAGATAGGTCGGGATCGACAGATATTCAGTCACGTCGCCATAGTCGCGCGCGCGTTCCGCCAGCACCCAGACCCGTTGGACGGGCCAGAACAGCATCACGCCACTGACCAGATAGATCACGGCGTCGCGAATTCGGCTCAGGCGCAGACGATGGAATATTCCGTCGGTCAGGTCGACGGCAATATGGCCGTTGGTGACCGATATGATCGGAAGGACCGAAAAGACCAGCATCGCCATCAGGATGCGGGTCAGTTCCGTTGCTGCCTCGATCGGGGAATTGAAGACGGATCTGAGGATCACATCGCAAAAGGTCATGATCATGAGGATGAACAACGCTGCGCTGGCTACGATAACCGGCAATATGCTGACCCGCCGAACAAGCTGGATGAGAGAGGTCATTTGGCTGCTCCCGAAAGGGGTTGGCTGGGGGCGGCAGCGTCGCGCCGCCCCGCAGACTGGATCAGTTGGACGCCATTTCCGACCGGATCATGTCATAAGCGGCCTGCGCGTCCACGCCGGTTTCGCTGACTTCGGCGATGACTTTTCCGCGCACATCCTCTGCAATGACCGAGAATTTCTCAAGATCGGCATCCGAGGCGGCATTGATTGCATTGCCATCGGCGCTTTCCGTGGCTTCGCGACCGATCGCATCAATCTCGTCCCAGATTTTGCCGATCTCCCGGCTCAGCGGTTCACCAAAGACGTTTTCGTCAAGCGCCGCCTGCAGGTCTGCGGGGAGGTCGGCAAAGGTGTCTTCGTTCATGATGAAGGCGAAGGAACCACGGTAAAGGCCACCGGGCATCTCGTAAACGTTCTGCGCCACTTCGGTCAGTTTAAAGCCCTTGCGGGATTCAAAGGGCATCACGACACCGTCAGCCGCCTTGGAGGCCAGCGTCTCGTAAACCTTGGGGGCAGGCACCTGAATGCCCGTCGCGCCCAACGCGGTTCCCACGTCACCACCAACACCACCTGGGATGCGGACCTTGAGGCCGGAAATCTCACCAAGTTCGGTAACAGATGAGCTGGAGTGCAGCTGGGCGGGGCCGTGTGTGTGCAACGCGACGACCTTTACCCCGCGATGCTCGTCCGCGTCTTTCAGGTATTTGTCGTATGCGCGCCAATAGGCAACTGATGCAGCCTCGGCCGAACCCTCATATCCGGGCAATTCAATCAGCTTCGTGGTGACGAAGCGGCCCGGCTGATAGCCGTGAAAGATGATCGAGGCATCCGCCGCACCATCCATGATCAGGTCCATCTGTGCCGGGGGCGGGGCGATGCCAAGCTTGAGTTCGGCGGTGACTTTGCCGTCTGTGGCCTCTTCAACCATCTCGACGAACTTGGGCCACATCTTGGCGTTGATGCCGTGCGTCGGCGGCGCCCAGCTGGAAATTGTCAACGTGTAGTCGGCTGCCGTTGCAACTGTTCCGCTGACCGCAAGAGCTGCGGTGGCAAGCAAGGTTGAAAGCCTGGTGAATTTCATGACTGGTATCCTCCTCCGAAACATAAGTCATTAATGTGTTAATAGTCAATTTTGTAACTATCAACGGGTTGGTGAATCGCGAAACAGATATCGGGCAGGTTTCTGCTGGGGCCCCAAGGCTTTGGTTTCGCGATTTTTTTCAGAAAGACTGCAAATCTGATCCGTTTGTGCCGGACAAGTTGAACCTTTCCGAGTCATCATTTCCCCCTTTTCTTCACGGGAATCGAGATTCGAAGAATTTATTGACCAACCGTTCGGTTTATGCAAGAAATTTGTAACAACATCTGAAAAGCGGGGAGGTCATGTCAGATACGATTGTTGCGCAGGACCATGGAAATTGGGTCGAAATAACTCTCAACCGTCCGGATCGCCTGAACAGTTTCACTGCTGAGATGCACGCGGCCCTGCGGGGCGCACTGGAAGCCGCGCGTGATAATGGCGCACGTGCGATTCTGTTGACGGGCGCGGGACGTGGTTTTTGCGCGGGGCAGGATCTGGCTGATCGTGATCCGTCAAAAATGGATGGACCGCCGGATTTGGGACAGACAGTGCGTTCTTTCTATGCGCCACTGGTGCGTTTGATCCGGTCACTGGAGTTTCCGGTGATCTGCGCGGTAAACGGCGTCGCGGCCGGAGCAGGGGCGAACCTTGCACTTGCCTGCGATATCGTTTTGGCGGCGGAATCCGCCAAGTTCATTCAGTCTTTCTCCAAAGTCGGGTTGATACCGGACACTGGCGGCAGCTGGCATCTGCCGCGCCTGTTGGGTGAAGCGCGGGCCAAGGGGTTGGCCCTGACCGCGCAACCGCTGCCCGCGAAACAAGCGGAAGAGTGGGGATTGATCTGGAAATCGTTGCCTGACGATCGCCTGATGGACGAAGCCCGTGCCATGGCCGAACAGTTTGCGAACGGGCCGACACTGGGCCTAGGTCTGACCAAAATGGCTATTCAAGCCGCAGCGGTTGACACGTTGACCGATCATCTGGAGTTGGAGGCCGACGCAATGAAGGCCTGTGGCGAAAGCGCCGATTATGCGGAAGGCGTCACGGCGTTTCTCGAAAAACGTGCACCAAAGTTCCGGGGCGAATGATATGACGCCAAAGGAACGCGCCGAAAAAGCCGCCGCGGCGATGTGGGCCGAAGATAGCGCATCAAAATGGGCTGGAATGGAAATCACTCATATCGACGAGGGGACCGCTGCGCTGGAGATGACCGTTGTGTCGCATCATTGCAACGGGCACGGCATTTGCCACGGAGGTGTGACTTTCATGCTGGCCGACAGTGCCTTTGCTTTTGCCTGCAACAGCCGCAATCAATCCACGGTCGCTCAGCACAATGTTATCAGCTTTATTGGTCCGGCCCGGCAGGGTGATCGTTTGACCGCAACGGCAACCGAGCTGAGCCTGACCGGGCGCAGCGGAGTATATGACGTAACAGTAACCAATCAGGACGGACGCAGGATCGCGGAATTCAGGGGGTTTTCCCGCGCGATTAAAGGTGCGTTGTTTGATGAGAATTAAGGCGAGGAGGACACCATGAAGGATCTGACCCCGAACAAATCCGATCTGGACCCGATTGAAATCGCGTCAATCGATGAAATCCGCAAGCTTCAGCTGGACCGTTTGAAATGGTCGGTGCGTCACGCATATGACAATGTACCGATGTATAGACAGCGCTTTGATGAGGCCGGAGTGCATCCGGACGATATGCAGTCTTTGGGCGATCTGGCGAAATTTCCGTTTACCTACAAGAACGACCTACGCGACAACTATCCCTTTGGCCTGTTTGCCGTGCCGCGTGAGCAGATCATCCGCCTGCATGCCTCGTCCGGTACGACCGGTAAGCCTACAGTGGTCGGATACACGCAGGGCGATATCGACAATTGGGCAGACCTTGTGGCGCGGTCGCTGCGTGCCAGCGGTCTGCGCAAAGGCGACATGGTTCACAATGCTTATGGTTACGGCCTGTTTACGGGCGGGCTGGGCGCGCACTACGGGATCGAGCGTCTTGGCGCGACTGTCGTGCCGATGAGCGGCGGCCAGACCGAAAAACAGGTGGGCCTGATCACCGATTTCAGGCCGGACGGGATCATGGTAACGCCGTCCTATATGCTCAACATTCTTGAGCAATATCACAAGGTCGGCATGGACCCGCGCGAAACCTCATTGTCTGTGGGGGTATTCGGGGCTGAGCCCTGGACCGACGCCATGCGCAAAGAGGTTGAGCAGGCGTTCGACATGCATGCGGTCGACATCTATGGCCTCAGCGAAATCATGGGGCCGGGCGTCGCCAACGAATGCGTTGAAACCAAGGACGGGCCGGTGATCTGGGAAGATCATTTCTATCCCGAAATCATTGACCCCGTGAGCGGTGAGGTAATGCCCGACGGTGAAATGGGAGAGTTGGTGTTCACGACCCTGACAAAAGAGGGCCTGCCGATGATCCGCTACCGTACCCGCGACCTGACGCGGCTGCTTCCGGGAACCGCGCGCTCGATGCGGCGGATGGAAAAGATCACCGGACGATCGGACGACATGATCATTCTGCGTGGCGTGAACGTGTTCCCCAGTCAGGTCGAGGAACAGGTCATGGCGACGGGCGGTCTTGCACCGCATTACCAGATCGAATTGTACAAGGCAGGCCGGATGGATGCCATGCGGGTCTTTGTCGAGGCTCTGCCGGACGCAGCGGACGAGCTGAGCAAAACCGCGGCAGCCCGCATGCTGACCAAGCGTATCAAGGACATTGTTGGTGTTTCCACCGAGATTGTTGTAGGCGAGCCCGGCGATGTTGAACGCAGTCAGGGCAAGGCCAAGCGCGTTGTCGATAACCGGGATAAGGAGTGAGGTTTGGCCCGCACGATAGCCAAAGACCATGACCAGAAGCGCGCGCAGATACTGAAATCCGCCGCGCGCGTCTTTGCGCGCGAGGGGTTCGACCGCGCGTCGATGACCCAACTTGCGCGCGAATGCGGAATCTCCAAAGCCAATATCTATCACTACTACGACAGCAAGGATGCGATCCTGTTCGACATCCTTGAAACCTATCTGCGCGAGCTGCGCGATCTGATTTGCGGGATCGACATCGATGGTCTGAACGCTGCGGATCGGCTGCAGAAGGTGGTGGCGGAAATCCTTCTGGCCTATCAGGGTGTCGATGACGAACACCGGGTACAGACCAGTGGAATGTCGGCCCTTCCGTCGGACCAGCAAAAGCTGCTGCGCGGGTATCAGCGGGATATGATCGAGTTCCTGAGCGGCATAATCACCGAGATTGCCCCGGACGTGTTCCGGGGTGAGGCGAACAAGCTCAGGTCCACGACGATGTCCGTCTTTGGTATGCTGAACTGGTACTACATGTGGAATTCCGGGGCCGATACGGCTGCGCGCGAGGACTATGCCAAGCTGGTCAGCAATTTGACCCTTCATGGTGTTCAGGGTCTCTGACGCGCGATAAATTGACTTGGGTACCTCCGAGATTGCTGCTTCAATGAGGCAGGGAGGATCGCGATGCAAACCCCGGAAAGTTTCGAGAAGTTCTACTTCACCAAGGTTGGGCTGGGCGAAGCCTGTGGCTGCGCTGAAAAAGTGATCGACGTCTATGAATTCAACCGTAAGGGCGGCGCGAACGATGCTGTGGTCAAAACCGGCAGCGGAAAAAAGCGCGGCTCGTTTCGCTCCTGGGCTTTGAAGTTTGGACTGATCAGCCGTTCGTGTGAATGAATGTGCGCCCGCCACGCGCGCTCCGGCGTGCGCGGCCCGGCCCAACGGGAAGCGGCGCCGAAGGCGTCAACGACAGGCGGGAGTACCCCGGGAGGGGTAATTTACTCCGGTTTTTTCAGGCCGAGGTTTGTCAGGATTGCGCCGGCTTCGGCGTCCCATCTGGTTTTGAGCTCGGAATTGGATGACTTGCGCAGGCCCATCTCGCGAAGGCTTTCCAGCTTCTGTGATGACCCCGTCCCAAAGCTTTCCGAAACACGCGGCCACCAATAGTCAACGGCGTCCTGCATCTCGTTTGTATGACCCTGTTCCAGAAGCTTCACCGCACCCTCCAGCGCAAGTTCGCCGTGATGTGCCTCCACCGGGGCAATGGTCCGGAAGGCTTCGGCAAGCGGTTGATATGAGATCAGGGAAAACTCAGCCAGCTGTACGGCGACGGCACGGCTCATCAGAAGGTTCATAACAACGGCGTCTACCCAACCCTCAATCGGGTAGTTGAACACCGCAAGCCGCATGTCATGTTCGGATCTGGTTGCGCCGACATCCGCCCCACGATCAAGCCGGGTGGTCCACGGGTGGTGACTTACATAGCGTTCGGCATTGGCACCAAACTCTCCCATGATGCGCAGGACCCGGTCAGCATGGTCGGTCTTTTCCAGAACGATTCTGGCGGCTGCAATCCGCTCTTTGATGCCCGGCCCTTGATTGATGATGTCGGCAAAACCCGCTGCACCGGCCAACTCACTGTCCACGAATGTCGCCATCAGTTTCATCAGCTCGGCACGATAGCGCGGCGGGACATTAGTGGGGTTGGTCAGAACACCACCGGCGGCCAGATAGCTTTCGATCGTCATGTCTTCGGCCATAGTTCTTCTCCCTTACTGGTCGTAGTCGACGACAACGGTGTCCGTCAGCGGGAAGGCCTGGCAGCTCAGCACATAGCCCTTCTCGACCTCATAATCTTCCAGCGCATGGTTGGCGACCATCTCGACATCGCCCTCGATGACCTTGCAGCGGCAAGTCGAACACACTCCGGCTTTGCAGGCATAGGGTGCATCCATGGCGTTTTCCAAAGCCGCGTCGAGGATCGACAGATCCTTGGGCATGGTGATGGTTTGCGTTGCCCCATCCAACGTGATCGACGTCTTGGTCTGGTTGGCACTTGTCGCGGCATCCGCCGACACGACCTTGCGTTTCGCCCGTCCGGGTTGGGCGCTTGCAAACAGCTCGAACTTGATCTGACCGTCGTCTAGACCATGCGCACGCAGGGCCGCGGCGATACCCAGCATCATCGGTTCAGGGCCGCAGATAAAGGCTGTGTCGACGTTTTCGATATCGATCCAGTGCCGGAACAGCTCGGCGCATTTTTCCTGCGTTACCAGCCCGGTGAACAGGTCAATTTCCTGCGCATCGGATTCCAGCACATGGATCACGTTCAGACGGCCCATATAAAGGTTTTTGAGGTCTTCCAGTTCCTCGCGGAACATGATCGTGTTCACGCCCTTGTTGGCGTAGACCAAGGTAAACCGAGCATCGGGTTCGCGCGCCAGTGTCGTCTTGAGGATCGACAGAACCGGTGTAATGCCCGAGCCGCCCGCAAACCCAAGGTACTGTTTTTCAGCACCGGGAGTGATGGTGGTGAAAAAGCTGCCCATTGGCGGCATGGCCTGCAATCTGTCACCGACTTTGAGTTCTTCGTTGGCCCAGGTGGAAAAGGCACCGCCGTCGACGCGCTTGATGCCCACTTGCAGGACCCCGTCATCCTTACCTGCGCAAATCGAATATGACCGGCGCAGTTCCTCTCCGTCGAAGTCCCTGCGGAATGTCAGGTACTGCCCCTGGGTGAACTCGAACTCTTCGGCCGCACCGTTGACCGGTGCAAGCGTGACCACCACTGCGTCACGGATCGTTTTATGGATGTCTGTGACTTCCAGTTCGTGAAAGCGTGCCATCCGGCTGTTCTCCTTTTTTAGGGCTCAGATACACTTGAAATAATCAAATGGTTCCAGGCAATCGGTGCAGCGCCAGTGGGCCTTGCAGGGGGTCGAGCCGAATTGACTAACCCTTTCTACTGCCTTGCTGCCGCAATTCGGGCATCGCTCCGGCCCACCCGCGGGCTGGGGTGGAGCGATGCCATATTCCTCAAGTTTTTCGCGGCCCTTCTGACTTAGCCAGTCGGTCGTCCAGGCCGGAGAGATGCTTGTTTCCAAACGGATATCTTCGATGCCGTGATCGCGCAGGGCCGTTTCGATATCCATGCTGATCACCGATGTCGCCGGACAACCTGAATAGGTTGGCGTCACCGTGACCTTCAGTGTTTCCGCATCCCATTGAACATCGCGCACGATACCCAGATCCACGACCGAGATCACTGGGATCTCGGGGTCGGGAACGGTATCGAGCCACTCCCAAATCTGATCGACCGAGGCGCGTGTCATCGTCATTTACCAACTCGCATCCGGATAGGCGCGTTGCAGCCACTGCATCTGCGTCAGAAGATGCCCAAGGTGTTCGGTATGCATCCGTCCATCGCGCCCGCCCTTGTGGGCAAAACGGCTTTCGGGAATGGTCAGCGTCGCCTCAGTCAGCACGCGCCCGACGAGGGCGTCATATTCTTCGCGCAACCCGGCGGGGTCAGGCGCGATACCCGCGGCAGACATTTCTGCATCCACGTCATCGCCGGCAAACATCTCACCGACGTAGGGCCAGAGGTAGTCCAGTGCATCCTGCATCCGGGCGTGGCTTTCCTCGGTTCCATCGCCAAGACCGACCACGGTATCGCCCGAGCGTTCCAGGTGATAGGCAACCTCTTTGCTTGCCTTCTCTGCAATTGCGGCAACACGTTCGTCGGATGATTTCATCAGACGACCCAGCATGATCGAGTGCCAGGCATCGAACAGAAATTGGCGCATCAAAGTGCGGCCAAAGTCGCCGTTGGGAACTTCGACCAGCAGCACATTGCGGAAGTCCCACGCATCACGCAGAAACGCCAGATCATCGGCGCTTTTGCCTTCGCCCTGAACATCCCCCGCAAGACCCAGCCACATCTGGGTTTGTCCAATCAGGTCCAGCGCCGTGTTGGCCAAAGCAATGTCCTCTTCCAGCACAGGTGCATGACCGCACCATTCGCTGACACGGTGGCCGAGGATCAGGGTGTTGTCCCCCATCCGCAGCAGGAATTGCAGGAATGCCTCATCGCGGGTCATTACATTGCCCCCACTTCTTCGGGGATGTCGAAAAAGGTCGGATGGCGGTAAACCTTGCTTTCGCTCGGCTCATACAGAGGGCCTTTGTCGCCGGGCGAGCTTGCCGCGATGTTGTTGGCCTCGACCGCCCAGATCGACACGCCCTCGTTCCGGCGGGTATAGACGTCGCGGGCATTCTTGATCGCCATCTCTGCGTCAGGGGCGTGCAGCGAACCGACGTGCCGGTGGCTCATGCCGTGCTGGCCACGGATGAAGATTTCCCAAAGGGGCCATTCGTTTTTCATGTGCAGTCCTCCATACGAGTGGGGTTATTCGGCGGCCAGGCCGGTGGCTTTTTTCTTGCGGGCATGCGCCAGCAAACCGTCGCGCACCCATTTCCCATCGTCCCAGGCCTTGTTGCGCGCTGCCAACCGGTCAACGTTGCAGGGGCCATTTCCCCGCACAACGTCGAAGAATTCGGACCAGTCCGGGTCTGAATAGTCGTAATGGCCGCGCTCTTCGTTCCATTTCAGGTGCGGATCGGGGATCGTCAGCCCCAGATATTCTGCCTGAGGTACTGTCTGGTCCACGAATTTCTGGCGCAGTTCATCATTGGTGTTGATCTTGATTTTCCAAGCCATCGACTGGGCGCTGTGAACGGATTCCTTGTCGGATGGTCCGAACATCATGAGGGACGGATACCAAAGCCGGTTCAGGGCGTCCTGCGCCATCCGCTTTTGCTCAGGTGTGCCTTCCGCCATTTTCCGAATGGCATCGTAGCCCTGCCGCTGGTGAAAACTCTCTTCCTTGCAGATGCGGATCATCGCGCGCGAATAGGGGCCAAACGAGGTTCGCTGCAACGGCACCTGATTCATGATCGCCGCACCATCGACCAGCCAACCGACCGCGCCGATGTCGGCCCAGTTCAATGTCGGATAGTTGAAAATGGACGAGTATTTCATGCGGCCATCCAGCAGCATTTCCGTGATCTCATCGCGCGACACGCCCAGCGTTTCGGCAGCGCAGTACAGATACAGGCCATGTCCTGCTTCGTCTTGTACCTTGGCCAGCAGGATCGCCTTGCGTTCGAGTGTCGGCGCGCGGGTGATCCAGTTGCCTTCGGGCAATTGTCCGACGATTTCCGAATGCGCGTGTTGGCCAATCTGACGGATCAGCGTTGCGCGATAGTCATCCGGCATCCAGTCCTTTGGCTCGATCTTGATATCTGCGTCGATCTTATCCTGAAAGTCACGTTCCTGATCCGTCATTTCATCACGGGATTTGACGCCAGTTCCAGCTGTCTTGATCATCTGAGCGTACATATCGGATCTCCTCACGTTTTCTCTGTCGCGCGGCGAATGTTATCTGTTCCCGCTGTTCAGTCCGCGCCTTAGACGCGTTCAAGTATAAGTGCGGCCCCCTGACCAACCCCAACGCACATGGTGCAAAGCGCATAGCGCCCGCCCGTACGCTGCAGTTGATAGGCTGCGGTCATCACAAGACGTGCGCCGGACATGCCCAATGGGTGACCGATGGCAATCGCGCCGCCGTTGGGATTCACATGGGGTGCATCATCGGCGACACCAAGTTCGCGCAGGGTGGCCAGGCCCTGAGACGCAAAAGCCTCGTTCAATTCTATCACATCCATCTGGTCGATGGTTAGCCCGGCGCGCGCCAGCACCTTGCGGCTGGCAGGTACGGGACCAATTCCCATGACGCGCGGTTCAACGCCTGCAACAGACATGCCTACGACGCGGGCAATCGGCGTCAGGCTGTTCTTGGCTGCGGAAGCCTCGTTTGCCAGCAGGATTGCCGCGGCACCGTCGTTCACGCCCGAGGCGTTTCCGGCCGTCACTGATTTGTCTGGCCCGTTGACGCCCTTGAGCCCGGACAGCTTGTCGGCGCTTGTGCCCGGTCGGGGATGTTCATCGGTGTCCACGATGATTGGATCACCTTTGCGCTGTGGGATGGTGACCGGGGTGATCTCCTCCTTGAACACCCCGGCCTCATGCGCCGCGGCCCAGCGGGCCTGGCTGCGTGCGGCAAATGCATCCTGATCGGCGCGGCCAATATCATAATCATCGGCCACGTTGTCAGCGGTCTGTGGCATCGAATCCGTGCCGTACATCTGCTGCATCTTTTTGTTGACGAAGCGCCAGCCGATGGTGGTGTCGTAAACCGCGTTTGAGCGGGTGAAGGCGCTTGTTGCCTTGGGCATAACGAACGGCGCGCGCGACATGCTTTCAACGCCGCCTGCGATGGCCATGTCATAATCACCCGCTTTTATAGCGCGCGCAGCCATGCCCACAGCGTCCATTCCTGATGCGCACAGCCGGTTAATCGTGGTGCCGGGAACCTCGACCGGCAATCCCGCCAGCAAGGCGGCCATCCGCGCGACGTTCCGGTTGCTTTCCCCGGCCTGATTGGCATCGCCAAAAATGACGTCATCGACACTGGACCAATCCACCTGTGGGTTTCGCTCTTTCAGAGCCGCAAGCGGAATCGCCGCCAGATCGTCAGTGCGAACCTGTGACAGCGCACCGCCGTAGCGTCCGATCGGGGTCCGTTGTGCGTCGCAGATAAAGGCGTCCATGCGTCAGAAACTCCAGTCTTGCGTAGGGCGTCATTAAGTGACCGATTGGTCGGGTAATACGCGATGAAGCGATTCGCGGCAAGAGAAATGTAACGAATAATTGGTAGCTACACTTATTCTGTAACATATCAGGATGAGATTAAAAAAAGACCCGCCTAAAAGCGGGCCTTCTTTTGGGTTATTGGCCAAGGGTCAAAGTTGCCCGGCTTCGTCCAGAACTTTGCGGGCCACACGGAAACATTCCAGGGCCTGTGGGACGCCGCAATAAATTCCAACCACATGAATAATAGCGCGAATTTCCTCTTTGCTGACGCCGTTGGTGATTGCGCCCCGGCAATGAATCTCCCATTCGTGCATCTTTCCCAAGGCGCCGATCATGGACAGGTTCATCATCGAGCGCGTTTTTGCGTCAATGACGTCATCTCCCCAGCCAAAGCCCCAGCACCAGGCTGTCATGGCTTCCTGAAACGGGCGCGTAAAGTCATCGGCAGCGGCAAGATTTTTTTCGACATATTCCGCGCCAAGTGTGCCTTTGCGCTGTTCCAGCCCTTTTAGGAAAAGGTCTTCGTCAAAGATGTCTGCCATTAGGGTCTCCGTGGTAGTCGGTGTGATGGGGTCAGGCTGTCAGCCGATGTTTATATAGGTGATCGTAGTGCGGCTTCATCCGGCGGTGTACCTGTTTAACCCGATCCGGGGCTTCATCCAGCGAAATGTGTTTGCGCGGTTGCGGGGTCAGCCCGGTGGACTTGGCGAGATTGCCGTGAAACGAGCCGCCATCCCACCAGCTATGGGCCGACGGATCCCCACCCGCTTCCCAGGTGAGGGCCTCTTCGATGAACGGTATCCCCATGGTTTCACAGAATTTTTTCGTTATACCATAAGGGTTTTCCAGCAAGTCGTCGCTGTCGATTACGCAAGGCGGCGCACCGTTCAGGGCGGTCAGTAAGTCAAACAATGCACGCTGTTCGGGAAAGCCGACCTCGCCTTCGGCGAAGTCCGGCCATTGCTTGTACATCGAGGTGATCGTCTTGGCCGGATCGCGGATCAGGAAAGCGTGGTTGAAGTTCGAAAGAAACTCAGCATCCCACATGTGATTGATATAATGGGGGAAATCCTTCATGAATACCGGCCCTTTGCGGGCGCGGTCCTGCACATCCGCCCAAACGGTTTCCAGTGTCAGGCCAGGTGTTGTTTTCTCGCCCGGCTGAAAGCGGTGCCACAGGGGTTCCTCGCCCTGATACCAGGCTTCGCCAAAGGGTTCGTGCAGGCAGTCCAGATCGCCGCGCTGTCGCATCATCCATTCGAAGGCGGTCGAGGTCGAGCGGGGAACAGCCCAGAGGGCAAGGATTTTGTGCATTTTGTACCTGTTTCTGAGGGGGTTTCTTCCGGTTTGTACAACCTGTTTGTGCGCCTACAGGCTTTGTAACAATCGCCCGCGCGGCGTCTCTGGGGCAAGGCCCAGCGATTTGAAGATGCGCCAGTAAAGCGCGATGTCGTGACCGATGACCGGTTTGCCCAGAGCGGTTTCCAACTCGTCCGCCAGATGCAGCGGGCGTTGCGGTAAACCGCCGGGGCCAGTGCGGAAGTTGCACATGCCGTTAATCAGGATCGCGTCCGCTTGCGGGGCCTGTTCGGCAACATATTCGAAACTCTTACGGGCCAGATCACCGTCAAATACCCAGCGATAGGAGTTGACCTCTTCCTGATCGGCGAACCAGCCCTGATCGTGGAAGTTACCCGCATAAAGCACATCGAACCCGGCCTCGCGCAGAAAGCCGACCGTACCCTGCCACCATTCGGGCCAGTGATAGGCGGCGTTGAGGGCGACCTTTTCCACATTCATCTCGCGCAGGGCCTCGACCATGGCGTAACCGGCCATGTGAAAACGGATGCCGTGCTTGTCGGACAGGTCCTCGCAATGCTGCCGCACGCCCTCGACCCCCAGCCCGCAGGCGTGCACCCAGTTCGAGCCGACCTGACCGCAGACATCGACGCCGTTGCGGGACATGCAGTGGACGAAATCTTCGAGCATGCCAAAGTTCTTTTTGCGTTGGTCCAGCCCGTGCACATAGTCGGGCACATGCAACATCCAGCCATGCACGCCCACCGTCTCGGGGCACATTCGCAGGAAGTCCGAAGGGGCCGCGTCAAAGTCGAAGGGCGGAGAGGTAAAGCCCACCTGATAGGGGAACAGTTTGTGTTCGGGGCGCCATTCTCCGGGCATGAGCATGGGGTTACTCCTTGTTCGCTATGGCGGGATCGGCCTGAAAGCTTTGATGTTTGGGAATGTCATCCGACAATTGCAGCCACGAAACTGCGCTGCCCATGACCACATGGGCGTCTGGGACGTAGCCTGCATCATCATCCAGTGTTGCCGCGTGAATGTGGATTTCGCCCGGCCATTTGTCGGACCTGAAATACAGACGTGATCCACATTTGGGGCAAA
The DNA here is from genome assembly GCF_056537325.1 of Ruegeria sp. CF5. Taxonomy (NCBI): domain Bacteria; kingdom Pseudomonadati; phylum Pseudomonadota; class Alphaproteobacteria; order Rhodobacterales; family Roseobacteraceae; genus Ruegeria; species Ruegeria sp. CF5. The sequence goes on from NZ_JBQFRI010000008.1 coordinate 65,245, forward strand.
AGCCACGATGGGTGCCGGGGGAACTTTCGAAATGGTTGACCTCTCCCACCCATTCAACGGCTTCGGGGGCCAGTCCGACAAAGGTCGTGAAGGGAGAGGAAGTGGCCTTTTGACAGTCGCCGCAATGGCAGGACAAACGGCGCGTCACGTTCCCTGTCGAGGACCACGTTACTGCGCCGCACATGCACTGACCTGAAAGGCGGGTCATTCCGCGTGCTCCGGGACCAAGAAAATTCGACGAATTTCCTTGGCTGTGGCGACTGTTGACCTCATGTTTCCACACCCTCGCGCATCCATTGTTGCAAGCGGGCGATCGAATGTTCCGACATCACGCCACAGCCGGGGTCCAGCACCAGAGGGCCCGGGCGATAGCCGCGGGATTTGAGGCCGCGGTGGACGCTTTCGACCAGACGTATGTCTTCCTCGACCGTGGTTTCACGATCCTGTACGGCCAGTTGCCGGATCACCGCGCTTTCCGAGCCGCCCTCGGTGTACCAGCCGCGCCAGACGGTGCAGTGGTCGGCGTCACCCGCGCGCCAGTGATAGGTGTTCAGCACATTGCCCGGGTAGCACTGGAACGAGAACATCGGCCACAGGAACCACGACTGATAGTCGCCCGCATGAGGAACTGACAGGTCGATGGGATAGGTCATCTTGTCGAGGCTTTGGCATTCCGTCGTGTGGCGCAGCACATAACCGCCGCCTGCGTCGGGCTGGATGTCATAGGTCTCGGGCTTGACCACGCCTTCGGCAAAGGTCGGGTGATTGGTCGGGCAGTGGTAGCATTCCGAGTAGTTCTCGACACTGACCTTCCAGTTGCAGTTTTCCGGAATCTCGACCCATTCCAGCGGTTCCAGATCGTCGATATGCGGAACAAAGGCGCGGATTTCCTCGCGCACGCCGGGGTACCATTCGTCCATCGGGGCGGCGTCATCATCGAGGTTGACGAAGATGAAACCGTTGAAGATCTCGGTGCGGACAGAGGTCAGGCAGATGGTGCTTCGGTCAAAGCCGGGGACGGATTTGATGTTCGGCCCAGCGCGCAATTGACCCGACAGCTCATAAGTCCAGGCGTGGTAGGGGCAGACCACGACGCGGGTGTTGCCTGCACCCGTCACCATTTCGTGCGCGCGGTGTTGGCAAACGTTGTAGAACGTGCGGATTTCCCCGTCGCGGCCGCGAATGCAAAAGAGGTTCTGTCCGGCGATCTCGAAGGCGAAGTAATCCCCTGTCTCGCGCACCTGTGCGACGTGTCCTGCGAATTGCCACGTTCGGGCCAGTAAACCCTGCATCTCCTGCTCGAAGATCGCTGGGTCAGTGTAATACCGGGCGTCCAGTGAGTGGGTCAGGGGTGCGTTCATTCGGGCTCCTCCGCGTAGAGGCCAAGTTGGTGTCTGCGTTGGTGAAACCGTTCGACCCGCTCGACGATCTCGTCGCTGGAGACGGCGATCACGAAGGACAGCAGCGTTTCCAGCAGCGCGATGGTCGAAACGGAGGACGGAAAGAATTGCGGCGTGTCGGCGGCGACGACAAAGCCGTGATGGGCGTTCAGGATGATCGGGCTGGCCGGGCTGTCCGAGAGGCCGACAACGGTCAGCCCCTGTTCGCGGGCCAGCTTCACGGCCTCGATCACTTCGGTGCGGTACGGTTTGCAGGTGATGGCGATCAGAACGTCCTGCTTGTCAGCCCACGCCAGATCGTCCACCGGGGTCGAGCCGGGGCGGGGGATGGCGTGGAACTGTTTCATCCCCGTCGAGGCAAGGTAGGTGAAGTTGCGGGCGTTCGAGTTGTTGACGCCGACACCAAGCGTAAAGATTTGGCGCGAGTTCCAGATATCTTCGGCGGCGGCCTTCAGGCGTGCGGCGTCGATACCTGCAAATGTTTCTTCGATGTTGCGGATCGCGGACCCGACCATATCGGCATAGAGCCCGCCCAGTTCCCCTGACTTGCCTATGCCCTGCAGCCAGCGGGCGCGGTCCGGAAACGACACCGCGCCTTGTCGAATCGCTTGGCGGAAGGGTGCGCGGAAATCCTCGTACCCGTCAAAGCCGACCTGCCGCGCCATGCGCACGAAAGTGTTGGGTTTGACATTGGCGGCCTCGGCAATCTCGCGCACCGTTGAAACCCCAACATCCGTGGGATTTTCCAGCACATAGCGCGCGGCCTTCTGCGCCTCGGGCGTCAGGGCGTCCCATTCCTCGGTCAGGCGGTCCAGAACGGTTGATGATACATTTGTGTCATTCATGATTGACGATGGTACATTTGTGGAATTAGCCTGTCGAGCAGAAACGCGACTCGGGAAGAGGAAAAATCATGTCCGGGAAGGAACTGCCGTCACAGGCCCGCGTGGTGATCGTGGGCGGAGGTGTCATGGGGGTCGGTCTGGCCTATCATCTGGCACATGAAGGGTGGACCGATGTGGTCCTGCTGGAAAAGGCCGAACTGACCAGCGGCAGCACGTGGCATGCGGCCGGTCAGATCACCCATTCGACCAGTTCCTTCGGGCTGGGCAAATGTGTGGATTACAACATCGGCCTGTATTCTGGCGCATTGGAGGCCGAGACCGGCCAGGCAGTGACATGGCACGGCTGCGGCTCCTTCCGTCTGGCTTATACCGAGGATGAAATGGACTGGCTGCGCCACACGCTGTCGGTGGGCCGGTCGCTGGGGTTCAACATCGAACTGGTGGGGCCGGAAAAGGTGGCCGAGCTGCAGCCGTTCTACAATCTCGAAGGCGTGCTGGGCGCGCTGCACACGCCGGATGACGGCCACGTGGACCCGACCAATGTGACCATGGCGATGGCCGCCGGGGCGCGCCAGCTGGGGGCGAGGATCATCCGTCATTGCCGGGCGACGAACATCACGCAGGCCGAAAACGGCGAATGGGTGGTCGAGTCTGAGAAGGGCACGATCCGCTGCGAGCACGTGGTGAATGCAGGCGGTACCTATGCCCGTCAGATGGGCGAGTGGTCGGGGCTGCAACTGCCGATGACCTCGATGACGCACCACTATTTCGTGACCGAGCCGGTGCCCGTGTTCGAGGGGCTGGACAAGGAATTGCCGGTCATCCGCGATGACAAGAAAGTTTCCGGCTACATCCGGATGGAGCAAAAGCGCGGGCTGATCGGGATTTACGAGAAAGAGAACTCGAATTCCGTCTGGCACGACCATTGCCCATGGGATTACGAGAACTGGTTGTTCGACGCCGATTACGACCGGATCATGCCATGGCTTGAGGAAAGCCTGAACCGGATGCCGATTTTTGCGGAACTGGGTATTCAGCGCGAAGTGCACGGTGCGATTTCGCACCCGCCGGATGGCAACCCGCTGATCGGACCTGCGCCGGGGGTCCGAAACTATTGGTGCTGCTGTGGGACGCAAATCGGCATCGGCTGGGGGCCGGGTCTGACCCGCGAACTGGCGCGCTGGATGGTGCATGGGGCGGCGGATATCTCGATGCGCGACTACGATCCGCGCCGGTTCGGGGCTTATGCAACCAAGGACTGGCAGGTCACCAAGGCGCATGAGGATTACAAGCTGCGCCATGAGATTCCATTCCCGCATTTCAACCGGCTGGAAGGGCGTCCGATCAAACCCTCGCCACTCTACGAACGGCTGAAGGACAAGGGCGCGGTTTACGAAGAGGTCTATGGCCATGAACGCCCGCGCTGGTTTGCCAAAGACGGTGTCGAACAGCGCGATCACTACTCGTTCCGCCGCAACGTGGTGCACGACATGGTCGGTACCGAATGCAAGGCCGTGCGCGAGGCGGTGGGGATCATGGATATCTCGGCCTTTACCAAGGTCGAGGTGACGGGACCCGGTGCCGAGGCGCTGCTGGACCGGCTGGTCGCAAACCGCCTGCCGCAAAAGGCGGGGGGCATCGCTCTGACCCATATGCTGAACCGCCGTGGCCGGATCGAGTTGGAAACCACGGTCGTGAAGCTGGACGAAGGACGCTATTACCTTGTCTGCGCGGCCTTCTTCGAACAACGCCTGCTGGATCATCTGAACCACCAGCGCGCGGATGAAGATGCCCGGATCATCCTGCGATCCAACGATTGGGCGGCGTTAAGCCTGAACGGCCCAAAGGCGCGCGAGGTTCTGGCCGCCTGCACCGATGCGGACCTGAGCAATGCCGGGTTCAAATGGCTGACCGCGCAGGAGATTGAGGTGGCCGGGCACAGACTCTGGGCGTTCCGCATGTCCTATGCCGGTGAGCTGGGATGGGAGTTGCATATCCCGCGCGACAGCGCGCTGGCGGTCTATGATGCGCTCTGGGCGGCGGGTGAGGCGCATGGGATCACCGACTATGGCTCCTTCGCGATGAACGCGCTGCGGATGGAAAAAGGCTTCAAGGGCGCTGGTGAGTTGACCAATGAGGTGACACTTGCCGAGGCGGATGTTCTGCGCTTTGCGCGCACCGACAAGGACTATCTGGGTAAAGACAAGACCTTGAACACCGACTTGCCGTGGGTCTGCACCTATATGGAGATCGAACCGGATGGGGTCGAGGATGGTCATGGCGGTGAGGCGGTGCTGCTCGAGGGCAAGGTGGTCGGCTCGACCGCTTCGGTTGCCTATGGTCACACCGTCGGCAAGATCCTTGCCTTTGCCTATGTCAAACCGCACGCCAACGTGCCGGGGACGCAGATCGAGGTTGTGATCGCGGGCCAGCCACGCAAGGGGCGCATTCTGGGCGAACCCGCCTATGACCCGCAGAGTCTGCTGCCGAGGGCGGACGTTGCCATGGAGCCTGCGGAATGAAACCACAGCTTCATCTTTTCCAAAATACTCCGGGGGAGACGCGCGAAGCGCGGTGGGGGCAGCGCCCCCCGATACCCGCAGCAGGAGCGCAACAATGACCATTCCCGCAACGATGAAGGCCATGGTCCTGACCGGACACGGTGGTCTGGACAAATACGAATGGCATGAGGATTGGCCAACCCCGCAGCCGGGACCGATGGAAGTATTGATCCGGGTGGGCGCCTGTGGGCTGAACAATACGGACGTGAACACCCGGTCGGGCTGGTATTCCAAAGCAGTCAGCGAGGCGACCACCGGCGGCGCCTATGAAGAGGTTGCCGAAGAGGACCCGACATGGGGCGGCCGACCCCTGACCTTTCCGCGCATTCAGGGGGCCGATGCTGTGGGCACGGTCGAGGCGGTTGGTGACGGCGTGGATGCGGGGCTGATCGGGCGGCGTGTCATGGTGAATGGCTGGCTGCGCGACTGGTCCGAGCCGGAGAACATGGACAGGACGGGTTATTACGGCTCGGAATGCGATGGTGGTTTCGCGCAATACGCGGTGGCGGATGCACGCGGGGTAGCGGCGGTGGAAACGCCATTGTCGGACGCCGAACTGGCCACCTTTTCCTGCTCGTACACAACCGCCGAAGGGATGCTTGCACGGGCGGGTGTCGGGCCAAGGGATACCGTTCTGGTTCCGGGAGCGTCCGGCGGCGTGGGCGGTGCCTTGGTTCAACTGGCCAGATTGCGCGGCGCGCGGGTTATCGCCATGGCGTCCGAGGCCAAGCAGGGCGAGGTGGCCCGACTTGGCCCGGATCGCATTCTGCCACGCGCGCCGGGTGACCTGCGCGCGGCGCTGGGGGATGAAAGGATCACAGTAGTCGCGGATGTTGTCGGCGGAGATTACTGGCCCCAGTTGATCGATATTCTGGAACGCGGCGGGCGGTATACCTGTTCGGGCGCGATTGCCGGACCCATTGTCGAGTTCGATCTGCGCACGTTCTACCTGCGCGATCTGACCTTTACCGGCTCGACCGTTCTGCCGCCCGAGGTGTTCGAAAATGTCGTGCGCTATATCGAACAGGGTAAACTGCAGCCGGTTCTGGCCGCGACCTATCCTCTGAGCGAGCTGCGCGAAGCGCAGCAGGCGTTCATCGACAAGACCCATACCGGCAACATTGTGGTGATCCCATGACACTGGACGACGTTCTTGCAGCCGCGCAGCGCCTGCATCAGTCACACACGGCTCTTTCCGAATTCGGGCCCTGGCCCACCGATCTGTCCGCGACAGACCTGCAACCCTGCGCGGTTCCGGCGGCGGACCTGGTGAGGGATTTTGATCGCCCCGGAACAGGGCGGACGCAGGCGCTGATCGATGCCGTCAGGGCGACGACGCATCTGGCGCATTGGAAACGGACCTATACCGAGGAAGAAGTCGGGGCAGATTTCCTGCAACGCTACGGGTATTATGAGCTTTTTGGTCCTACCGGGCATTTCCATTCGACCCAGCTGCGCGGTTACATAGGTTATTGGGGTGCGGGTTTGAACTATGATTGGCACAGCCATCAGGCAGAGGAACTGTACTTGACCCTGGCAGGCGGTGCAATGTTCCGCATCGAGGGTGACGAGGCGTTGGTGGGGCCAGACCAGACACGGGTCCATGCCAGTTGGCAGAGCCACGCCATGATCACTTCGGACCAGCCGATCCTGACCTTTGTTCTGTGGCGGGGCGAGGGGATGGCCGATCTGCCGAAAATGGACGCCGCATGAAAATCACCCGTATCCGCATCTTTCAGACTGGCCTTCCCTATGTGGGCGGGGCCTATGTCTGGGGGGCGGGCAATGCCATCGAAACGGCCATCGCCTCGGTCGTGGTGATCGACACCGACGCCGGTTTGCAGGGATGTGGTGAGTTCACGCCCTGTGGCGAAAACTACATGGTGGCCCATTCCGAAGGTGTGTCTGCGCTGGCCCGGCTGGTGGCGCCGCATCTGTTGGGCGAGGACCCGCGCAACGTGGCGCGTATCGAACAGATCATGGACCATCTGGTGCAGGGGCATGGCTATGCCAAGTCGCCCTTCGACGCGGCCTGCTGGGATATTCTGGCGCAATCCTTGAACGCGCCGCTTTATACGGTGTGGGGCGGCAAACTGACCGATGGGGCGCCGATGTACCGGGTCGCGCCGCAAAAGGGCACCAAAGAGACAGTGGCCGAAATGGACGCGTATCGTGAACAGGGGTACCGCCAGTTCCAGATCAAGGTCGGTGGCGACTGGGCAGCGGATATCGAGCGTATCCGGTCGACAGTGCCGCTTCTCAAACCCGGCGAAAAGGCAATGGCAGATGCCAATCAGGGTTGGCGCGCCGACAATGCGCTGCGCGTGGCGCGCGCCACGCGGGATCTGGACTACATCCTTGAACAACCCTGCCGCACCTACGAGGAATGCATGCAGGTGCGCGCCCGGACTGACCTGCCGATGAAGCTGGATGAGTGTGTCACCGGCATGCACATGGCGCAGCGGATCGTGGCCGACCATGCGGCCGAATTGGTCTGCCTGAAAATCTCGAACCTCGGCGGTCTCAGTAAGGCCAGACGGGTGCGGGACTATCTGGTCGAAAACCGCATTCCCGTGGTCGCCGAGGATACTTGGGGTGGCGAGATCACCACGGCCGCGCTATCCCATTTCGCCGCCACGACGCCGACCGAGTACCTGCACAACACCACCGATTTGATGAACTATAACACCGGCTCGACCGGTATTGGCGGGGCGACTGCAGAGGATGGCAAATTGTTTACCCCGGACACGCCGGGGCTGGGCGTGACACCCGATTTCGACAGCCTCGGCCCCCCAATTGCGGAGTTCACCTCATGAAAATCACCCGAATTTCGGTCTACCATGCCGACCTGCCGCTGGAGCACCCCTATTGGCTGTCCGGCGGGCGGCTGAAATTCGAAGTGCTGGATGCGACTTTCGTCAAGGTCGAAACCGATGCGGGGCTGACTGGCTGGGGTGAAGGCACGCCATGGGGCCATACCTACGTCCCGGCACATGGTCCGGGCATCCGCGCCGGAATCGCGACGATGGCATCTTTCGTGCTGGGGCTGGACCCGCGCAAGGTGCTCGAGGTCGAGCGCGCGATGGATCTGGCCCTGCCCGGGCACCTTTATGCCAAATCGCCGATCGACATGGCGTGCTGGGACATCGCCGGGCAGGCGGCGGGCCTGCCCATCGCCGATCTGATGGGCGGCGGATCGCGCACGCCTGCCCCTATCGCCTCGTCCGTCGGGGCCAAGACCGTCGATGAGACCCGCGCGGTCATGGAGCGTTACCGCGACCGCGGCTACTGGGTGCATTCGGTCAAGGTGGGCGGCGATGTGGAGCGCGATATCGAGCGTATACGCGATGTCGAGGCGCACCGCCCCCGTGGCGAGCGCATCCTCTATGACGTCAACCGCGCTTGGACCCGGCAACAGGCGTTGCGGGTGATGAAGGCGACCGAGGATCTGGGTGTGATGTTCGAGCAGCCCGGCGAAACGCTGGACGATATCGCCGCCATCCGCGCCCTGCATGCCGCCCCGGTCAGTGTGGACGAATGCCTGGTGACGCTTCAGGATGCTGCCGGCGTCGCCCGAGACGGTCTGGCCGAGGTGTTCGGGATCAAGCTGAACCGCGTCGGCGGGTTGACCAAGGCCGCGCGGATGCGGGATATCGCGCTGGCGCATGGTATCGACATGTTCGTTATGGCCACTGGCGGCTCGGTTCTGGCCGATGCCGAGGCGCTGCATCTGGCTGCAACCATCCCTGATCACAACCGCCTTGGCGTCTGGGCCTGTCAGGACATGCTGAGCATCGATATCGCAGGCGGCCGCGGACCAAGAAATCAGGATGGTCACCTGATCCTGCCCGAAACACCCGGTCTTGGCGTCCACCCGGACGAAGACGCCCTTGGCCCACCTGTCGCAACCTATGAGGCCGCGCGATGATCCGCCCCTTTATCTGGCCAGAAGTACTCTGGGGGGTGAATTGGCCCCAGGCCAAGAAGGGGGCAGCGCCCTCATCCCTCCTGCCCCCCATCCCTGAGAGACATCCATGAAGATCAACCGAGTTTCCCTGTGGCACGTGCCGCTCAGCAGTCACCAGCCCTATTACATGGCCGACGGCAAGACCTGCGATACGGTCGATACCGTGATCGTTGCCCTGGACACCGATGAAGGGCTGACCGGTTGGGGAGAGGTCTGTCCGATCCCCCATTATTTGCCCGCCTACGCAGGCGGCGTCGCCCCGGCGATAGAAGAGATGTCATCGGTGCTGCTGGGGGCCGATCCGGTTGGTCCCGAGGCGCTGATGGCGCGGCTGGACCGGCATCTGCAGGGGCATGTTTATGCCAAATCCGCCATCGATATCGCCTTGTGGGATCTGACCGGTCAGGCGGCAGGATTGCCTCTTCACACGTTGCTTGGAGGGCGGCGTGCCGAAACTATGCCGCTCTATCACTCCATCACCTGCGTCGCGCCGGATGAAATGGCGCGGATCGCGCGTGACGCACTGGCGAATGGCATGACCCAATTTCAGGTCAAGCTGGGTGCCGATGGTGACTGGCAGGCCGATGTTGCCCGGCTCCGGCAGGTGCGCGAGGCGGTGGGTGACGGGCCGCTGGTCTACGGTGACTGGAATTGCGGGGCCTCGTCGCTGGATGCGACACGTGTCGGGCGCGCGGTGGCTGATCTGGATGTTATGCTGGAACAGCCGTGCGCCACGATCGAGGATTGCGCGCGGGTTCGCGCCGCAACCGGATTGCCGATGAAGCTGGACGAAAACGCCCATGACACTGCAAGCCTGCTGGCAGGGCACCGGCAGGGATGCATGGACGCGGTGGCGATCAAGCTGTCGAAATTCGGCGGGCTGTCGCCGTCAAGGCGCGCGCGTGATCTTTGCCTGCATCTGGGGGCGAAGATGTGTATTGAAGATACTTGGGGGTCGGACATCACGACCGCCGCGCTGCTGCATTTGGGGGCTGCGACCGATCCGGCGCATCTGATGAATGTCTGTGACCTGTCGGGCTATGTCTCGCCCCGGCTGGCGCCGGACGGGCCGGTGCGGGACGCAGGCAGGATTGCACCGCCAACGGGCGCAGGGCTTGGCGTGGCGCCCGACCGGCAGGCGCTTCCGGCGCCGCACATGATCCTTGACTGATTTTTGACTTTTTGGTCAAAATTGAAAATCCACACGGCAACAGGACAAAACCCATGGACAAAATCCTTACACAGACCGATTGGGCGGAACGGGCCAGAGCGGTTCTTCCGGGTGGCGGGTTTGGCAATTTCGACCCGTCGATCTTCGTTCGCGATGGCAACGGCAGCCGCGTCTGGGACGAAAACGGCAAGGAATATGTCGATCTGCTGATCGGGTCCGGCCCGATGCTGCTGGGCCATGGCCATCCCGAGGTGCTGGAGGTGGTGGCCGAACAGATGCCAAAGGGCATGACGTTCTTTGCCAACAACGCCCGTGCCATCGAACTGGCCGAGGAAATCTGCTCTGCCGTTCCCTGTTCGGAACAGGTGCGCTATGTCTCGTCCGGCGGCGAGGCGGACATGTATGCGATCCGGCTGGCACGCGCCTTCACCGGTCGGGACAAGATCGTGAAATTCGAAGGCGGCTATCACGGCATGAGCGCCGAGGCACAGATGAGCCTTGCGCCCGCGAAGATGGTGAATTTCCCGCAGGCGGTGCCGGACAGTGCCGGAATTCCGGAAAGCGTCCGGTCGGAAATGCTGATCGCGCCGTTCAACGATCCCGATTACATCCGGTCGCTGCTGGCGGAACACGGCAAGGACGTTGCGGGTATCATCGTCGAGCCGTTGCAGCGGATCATTCCGCCTGAACCCGGCTTCCTGCAATTGCTGCGCGAAGAGGCCGACAAATACGGCATCGTGCTGATCTTTGACGAGGTGGTGACGGGATTTCGCTTTGCCTATGGCGGGGCGCAGGAGCTTTACGGCGTCACGCCGGATATTGCGACCTTGGGAAAGATCATCGGCGGGGGCTTTCCGCTGGCGGCCATCGCGGGGCGTGCCGATATCATGGCGCATTTCGACAAGGCAGCGGTCGGTGCGGAAAAGTGGCTGATGCAACTGGGTACGCTGTCAGGCAATCCGGTTGCCGCCGTTGCGGGCCTCAAGACCATGGAGGTGCTGCGGCGCGACGGGCAATACGACCGGCTGCGGGCCAATGGTCAGCGTCTGATGGATATGGCGAAGGCGGCGCTTGACGGGCAGGGCATCGCCCACCGGATCGTTGGCGACCCGACCCTGTTCGAGATCGTGTTCACGACCGGAGATATCCGCGACTATCGCGACGTCTTTGGCTCGGACACGGCCAAGGCGACGAAGTTCAATGCGGTTCTCATGGAAAACGGCATGTTCAAGGCGGCGGGCAAGACCTATCCCTCCCTTGCCCTGACCGATGCTGATTTTGAATTGTGCGAAGCCGCCTATGCCGAAGGGGCAAAAGCCATCGCAGGGATGTAATTGACGGTTGGTCCCGCCGCTCTGGCGGCGGGGCGCCGGTTCAGATGACGTCGGCCATCACCAGCCGGATGATATCCTCGCGCCGCATGCCACGGGCGGCCAGCTCGTCGTCGCTCATGTCGGACAGCGCCTTGATCTGGCGCACCTTCGAGTTCGCTTCGCCAATGCGGGTAAGCGCATCAAAAATGCCCACGAAGATGTCCGCAACAAGTGCGAACAGGGTGATGACGGGGGAACGGTGTGTTGTCGATTGAGCCATGTCCTGAACCTCGGGCAGCGTATGTGCTTGCGAGTTCCGTTTACGCGCCCAAGGCCACGCCAGCCAGTCGTGATTGGGAATAGCAGCCGTGCAGCAGGCGCAAATCTGCGGCAGAAATGTTGGTTTTCGCGAAGGCGTTGGTTTAGTCACTCAACCCATAGCCCTCGCGATAGCGGTACGGTTTCAAACCATGGCAAAGATGCGCGCAGGGCCACCCGTCCCGCCGCGATGTGTCGGAGCGCCGACAACCAGTGTCGCGCCACTGGCGGGCACCTTGTCGAGATTGGCGAGGTTTTCGATGCCATAGCGATTTGTTGGCAGCCACGCATAATGTGTCGCGAAATCCGCCGAAGGCCCGTGATCCAGTGACAGTGTATCAACCGCGATCGCCACGGCCCCGGTATCGTCCATCAGCATCTGGGCGGCTTCGACGTGGAAACCGGGGAAGTGCATTTTTCCTTCTGCATCGGCATTGCGATAGTCGGCGCCGCCGGTTTTTCCGGACCAGCCTGAATACATCGCCACGCAGGCGCCATCGGGGATCGGACCATTGGCGTCGATCCACGCCTTCAGGTCGTCCGGCGTGACCTGCGCATCGGCATCTTCGGCGGCGCGTGCGGCAATATCCACGACACATAGCGGACAGACCAAATTCGAGACCGGAATCTCGTCAACCGACTGGCCGTCCGCCGAGAAATGCAGCGGGGCGTCAATATGGGTTCCGGTGTGTTCGTTGACGGCCAGATTGAGCAGGTTGAAACCGTGCTCCTTGAGATTGAAACCTTGCGTGGTCTCGATCCCCGGTGCGCCGAAATAGGTCGGGAAGTCAGCGTCGTAGACATGTGTCATGTCCACGACCTCACCATGTCCTTGCGCCATCGCCGGTGGTGCTGTCACCGCACCCAGAGCGGCCCCCGCCGCCATCATGCCACCGGCCCTGAAAAAGGACCGACGAGACAGCATCCGGTCTTTGACAGAATTCATTACGCAAACGTCGCACATATTCGTTCTCTCCCCTGGCATATTGGTGCGACGCCCCGTTTCAGATACATCGCTTGGGAAAGAAGCTAGCATGATCTTCGCGAAATTTACGCGGGTTGAGGTAACATGTGCGTTTGTTGTTGCCGCGGTCAGCCTTGTTTCGCCTGTTCAAAGAAGCGCGCGATGCTTTCGGCATAGACCCTTTGATCGGCGGGTTCGGCCAAAGAGGCCAGTGCGCGCTGGCAAACATCCGGCCCGAGAGTGGCAGAAATTTCTTCGGTCAGGGCGATGACGAACTCTTTGGTCATCTCGGGGTGGTGCTGGGTGGTATAGATGTGGCGGCCAATGGCGAAACCGGTCGTTGCGGCCTCGGTCGAGCGTGTCAGATTCACCGCGCCCTCCGGCAGTTGGGTGACCTGTTCCGAGTGACAGCCATACAGGCGAATCTGGTCGGGCAGGTCATCAGCCCAACCCGGTCGTGACAAAACAGGGTTGACGGTCAGTCCGTGCACCCAGCCGCCTGGATTCCAGTCGATCGTGCCCCCCAGTGCCGCTGCAATGGCCTGATGGCCGAAGCAGGCACCAAATACCGGCTGTCTGAGCCGGTGCATGTCCCGGATCAGATCCAGAAGCCTGAGAACCCAACCCTCGCCGCTGCGTACCGAGGCTGGGCTGCCAGTGATCAACGCGCCGTCAAAATCCGACAGGTCTGTGGGAAAGATGCCGTCCTTCACGGAAAATACAGTGGTCTTCCAGTCGGACCGGACCAGTTGGATGAGTGTTGTGAAGGCTTCACCATCCTTGGGGTGGGCCTGCGCAAAGGCGCTTTCGTCGGTGTTGGTCATCAGGATGGCGAGGTGCATTCTTGTTCCCGGCAGGCTGTTTGTTGGGAGAGGTCGCCAAACGGGTTACTTCCGGGATACCGTCTTTTCAAGATGCCAGGCCAGTGCGCGGGACTGACCGTCCGTCACCATTGGCAAATGGGGTTGATATTGGGCGCGGTCTGGGTAGTTTGCTGTGAAACGGAATTCCGCAAGGCGGAATTCTGTATGTCAGATGCGATATTGCGATCTGAACATGGGATGTAATTCAGGGCGGCCCGACAAAGCGCCCGACCGTTTGAGGAGGCGTGGATGTCCGAGGCTATTGAATATGAACTGATTGGTGACATTGCGGTGCTTGCCGCCAACAATCCGCCGGTCAATGCGCTGGGTGTCGATGTCCGGCGCGGGCTGCAGGCCGGGATAGAGCGTGCCGAAGGTGAAGGCGCAAAAGCGGTTCTGATCTATGGCAAGGGCCGGACCTATTTTGCTGGTGCAGACATCCGCGAGTTTGGCAAACCGCCGCAGGACCCGTTTTTGCCTGCGCTATGCACCCGGATCGAGGCATCGCCCCTGCTGGTCGTGTCCGCGATACATGGCACCGCGCTGGGCGGTGGACTTGAGGTGGCGCTGGCAAGCCACTATCGGATCGCGCTTCCTTCGGCGAAGGTGGGCCTGCCCGAGGTGAACCTTGGCATTCTGCCCGGTGCTGGCGGCACGCAGAGGCTGCCTCGGGTGGCCGGGGTCGAGGCGGCGCTGGGCATGATCACGTCGGGCCGTCATGTGCAGGCCGCTGAGGCCGCGCAGCTTGGGGTGGTCGACAAAGTGCAGGATGGCGATCCGCGCGAGGTAGGTCTGGCCTATGTTCGCGAGTTGCTGGGCAGCGGTGCACCGCGCCGTGCTGTGTGTGACATGCCTGCCCCTGCACCGGTCGATTTCGATGCGGTTTATGAGCAGGTCCTAAAAAAAGGGCGCGGCCAACTGTCCCCGGCGGTTGCCGTGCGCGCGGTTCAGGCCGCCTGTGAGGCCGAGAGCTTTGATGCGGGGATGAACCGGGAACGCGAGCTGTTTTCGGAACTGATGGCCTCGGATCAGCGCAAGGGCCTGATCCACGCATTTTTTGCCGAGCGCGCCGTTGGCAAGCTGCCGGAACTGGATGGGGTGGAGCCGCGGGCGCTGCGCCAGATCGGTGTTATCGGCGGCGGTACGATGGGTGCGGGAATCGCGACGGCGGCCCTGTTGTCGGGCCTGCAGGTGGTTTTGCTGGAGATGTCAGCCGAGGCGGCGCAGGCAGCCAAAGGGCGGATTGCTGCGAACCTGAGCGGTGCGCTGAAGCGCGGGAAGATCAGTCAGGAGCAGCATGACGAAATCCTTGAAAACACCCTGACACTCGCCACGGAATATGAAGCGCTGAGTGCCGTCGATCTGGTGATCGAGGCGGTGTTCGAGGATATGGAGGTCAAGAAACAGGTCTTTACCCGGCTGGATGCGGTCTGCAAACCGGGGGCGGTGCTGGCGTCGAACACATCCTATCTGGATATCAACGACATTGCGGCCATCACCAAGCGGCCCGAGGATGTGATCGGGCTGCATTTCTTTTCACCCGCTCACGTGATGAAGCTGCTTGAGGTCGTTGTTGCCGACAAGACCGCGCCGGATGTGGTTGCGACCGGCTTTGCCCTTGGCAAGCGGCTGAAAAAGGTGTCGGTGCGCGCCGGGGTTTGCGACGGTTTCATCGGCAACCGCATTCTGAGCACCTATCGCACCTGTGCCGACCACATGATCCTTGATGGGGCCAGCCCCTATCAGATCGACAAGGCGTTGACCGGTTTTGGCTTTGCTATGGGTCCGTTTGCCGTGGCGGATCTGGCCGGATTGGATATCGGTTGGGCGGTGCGCAAACGTAAACGGGCCGAGGGGCTGGACCCGGGCGCGCGCGACAGCACTTACGCGGACAAACTGTGTGAGGATGGTCACTTCGGGCAGAAAACCGGCAAGGGCTATTACGTCTATGAGGCCGGAAAGCGCGGCGGTGTGCCGAACCCGGACGTGATGCCTCTGATCGAGGCGGATCGCGCAGCGCAGGGGATCACGCCGCGTGACTTCACCGATGAAGAGATCGTGCGCCGATACATGGCGGCGATGGTCAATGAGGCGGCCAAGGTGGTCGGTGAGGGCATTGCCCGGCGTCCGCTCGATGTGGATGTGACGCTTTTGTATGGCTATGGTTTCCCACGTTATTGGGGTGGGCCGCTGAAATGGGCGGACATTCAGGGGTTGCCCGGTTTGCTGGCCGATATCCGGAAATGGGCCGAGGAAGACAGCCATTTCTGGCAACCCGCACCGCTGCTTGAGAAACTGGTGGCGGACGGGCGAAGCTTTGATGATCTGAACAAGGAGACTTTGTGATGAAACAGGCTGTGATCGTATCCGCTGCACGCACGGGTTTGGCCAAGTCCTTTCGCGGGTCGTTCAACATGACCCATGGCGCGGAAATGGGTGGCCATGCCGTTCAGGCGGCCGTCAGTCGCGCCGGGCTGGACGGTGCCGAGGTTGAGGATTGCATTATCGGCTGCGGCTATCCCGAAGGTGAAACGGGCAGCAATATTGGGCGGCAGATTGCCATCCGGGCTGGGTTGCCGGTGACGGCCTCGGGCATGACCGTGAACCGGTTCTGTTCGTCCGGGCTGCAGACGGTTGCATTGGCCTCGCAGGCAATTACCGAAGGCGGGTCGGGTCCGATGGTTGCGGGCGGGGTCGAGAGCATCTCGATGGTGCAGCCGCAGGCCCGGCGGGCGCAGGACAAATGGATCGAAGAGCATAAGCCTGCGATTTACATGACGATGATCGAAACCGCCGATATCGTGGCCGACCGCTATGGCATAAGTCGCGAGGAACAGGATGAATATGGCCTGAGGTCGCAGCAGCGGATTGCGGCGGCGCAGGCTGCTGGCAAGTTCGATGACGAGATCGTGCCGATGCAGGCCACGATGGGCGTGAAGGACAAGGAAACCGGCGAGGTCTCGACCCGCGAGGTGACGGTTGACCGAGATGAGTGCAATCGCCCCAACACGACCTTGGACGGTCTGGCCGGGCTGGATCCGGTGCGCGGTGAAGGCAACTATATCACTGCGGGCAATGCCAGCCAGTTGTCGGACGGGGCGGCGGCTGTGGTCCTGATGGACAGCACCGAAGCTGAAAAACGCGGGCTTGAGGCAATGGGCGCCTTCAAGGGGTTCTGTGTCGCGGGCTGCGAGCCTGACGAGATGGGGATTGGCCCGGTCTTTGCGGTGCCGCGTCTGCTGGAGCGGCATGGGCTGAAGGTTGAGGATATTGACCTGTGGGAGCTGAACGAAGCGTTTGCGTCACAGGCGCTGTATTGTCGGAACAAGTTGGGCATTGATGACGAGATCTGCAACGTCAATGGCGGCTCGATCGCGATCGGGCATCCGTTTGGCATGACGGGCACCCGAATGGTTGGCCACCTGATGCGCGAGGGCAAACGGCGTGGCGCGAAGCTGGGTGTCGTGACGATGTGCATTGGCGGCGGCATGGGCGCTGCAGGATTGTTCGAGATTTATTGATCAGGGGCGCCGGACCCACCCATCGAGGGCGGGTCCGGCGCGGCCCGGCGTGGTACGCCGGGCTGGCACTGTACCACTTGCGGCTTTGGGGAGGAGAGCAGGGATGGATTTAAACTATACCGCTGAAGAACAGGCGTTTCGGGAGGAGGTGCGCGGCTTTCTGGCCGAGAAACTGCCCGCGGACGTTTCCGACAAAGTGCAGGCGGGGCAAAGCCTGGGCAAGGAAGGACACGAGTGGTGGCACGCCACGCTGAACGAAAAGGGGTGGCTGAATTTCAACTGGCCCAGCGAGTTTGGCGGGGCAGAGTGGAATGCGGTTCAGCGCCATATTTTCGAAGAGGAATGTGCCAAAGCCCATGCCCCGCGCATTGTGCCGTTTGGCCTGTCGATGCTGGGGCCGGTGTTGCAGAAGTTCGGATCGAAGGCGCAGCAGGACTATTTCCTGCCGCGAATCCTGAATGGTGAGCATTGGTGGTGTCAGGGCTATTCCGAGCCCGGTGCCGGGTCCGATCTGGCCTCGTTGAAGACGCGCGCTGTGCGGGACGGGGATCACTATGTGGTCAACGGGCAAAAGACCTGGACCACGCTGGGGCAGTATGCCAACTGGATTTTCTGCCTTGTGCGCACCGATCCGGATGCCAAGCAGCAGGAGGGTATCTCGTTCCTGCTGATCGATATGGACACGCCGGGGATCGAGGTGCGGCCCATCGTGCTGCTGGATGGCACGCCCGAGGTGAACGAGGTGTTTTTCGACGACGTGCGGGTGCCGGTCGAAAACCTTGTCGGGGAGGAGAACAGGGGCTGGACCTATGCCAAGTATCTGCTGACCCATGAGAGGACCAACATTGCGGGCGTGGGATTCAGTCAGGCCGGGTTGGATGCCGTCCGGCGTATTGCGGGGATCGAGTGCGCCAACGGACGGCCCCTGATCGAGAACCCTCATTTCGCGGCGCGGCTGGCGAAGATCGAGATTGATCTGATGGCAATGGCGACGACGAATATGCGGATCATCTCAAAGGCGGCTGCGGGGCAGGCACCGGGGGTGGAAAGTTCGATGCTCAAGGTCAAGGGGACGATCATCCGGCAGGAGATAAATGACCTGACGCGGCGCGCGGTCGGGCCTTATGCGATGCCTTTTGCCTCGGAAGCGGTTGAGGGGGACAACGATCCGATCGGGCCGGATTACGCGGGCCCGGTGGCGGCGCAGTATTTTAACAACAGGAAACTGTCGATCTTTGGTGGGTCGAACGAGATCCAGCGCGGGATCATCGCCAAGGTCAAGATGGGGGGCTGAACGGATGGATTTCAATCTGACCGAAGAACGGCAAATGCTGCAGGATACGTTGCGGCGGTATCTGGCAGACAAATACACGACAGCTGTGCGAAATGAGACGCTGGACAGCGACGCGGGCCTGAATTCCGCAATCTGGAGCGAACTGGCCGATCTGGGTGTGATCGGCGCGCTGTTTCCGGAATCGGACGGCGGGTTCGGCGGTACCGGATTTGACATATCCACGGTTTTTGAAGAGCTGGGTCGCGCGGGTGTTGTGGAGCCATTTCTGGATACGGCCATTCTGGGCGGGCATCTGATCGCGTCGCTGGGCAGTGAGACACAGAAGGGCCTGCTGGGCGATGTGATCGCGGGTAGCCTGCATCTGGCACTGGCCCATGGCGAACCTGCCAGCCGCTATGATCTGAGCCGGGTGGAGACCTCGGCAAGGGTCGACGGGGATGACGTGGTTCTGAGTGGGCGCAAGGCGGTTGTGGTCAATGCCGAAGCCGCCGGTTACCTGATCGTCTCGGCACGGGAAAATGGCGGGTTCTTTGATCTGGACGGCATTTCCCTGTTTCTGGTTCCGGCAGATGCACGGGGCATGAACCTGCGCGGTTATCCGATGCTGGCCGGTGGCCGCGCGGCTGAGGTTACGCTGGACGAGGTCCGGGTTCCCTCGACGGCTCGTCTTGGCGAGGCCGGGCAGGGCTATGCGCCCTTGATGACGGCCATTGCCGCTGCCAATGTCGCGTTGGCAGCCGAGGCCTTGGGTGCGATGGAAAGTGCGGTGGAACTGACCCGTCAGTACCTGCTGACCCGGCAACAGTTCGGCCGTCCGATCGGGACGTTCCAGGCGCTGCAGCATCGCTTTGCCGACCTGTTGATCGAGTTGGAACAGGCGCGATCTGCCGTCATCAACGCGGCGGGTCATCTGGAGGCCGAAGATCGTGATCTGCAGATTGCAGCGGCGCGCAATCTGATTGCGCGGGCCGGGCGTCTGGTCGCGGAAGAAACCATTCAGATGCACGGCGGGATCGCGATGACGCAGGAGTATGAGCTGGCCCATATCGCCAAGCGCATCGTCATGGCAGATCACCGGTTCGGCGATGCGGATTATCATCTGGAGCGGTTCATTGCCCTCAGCGCAGCCTGATAAGGATCGACCCGGACCCAGACGGTCCGGGTGCCAGAATGCCGTAGGATTCGAGATTGACATGTCCGATCCCGAGGGCTGCGCACGGTGCGATCTGAAAATTCGCCCGGATCACCTGAACGGCCAGGATTTGTTGCATGGTGGGATCATCGCCATGTTGCTGGATGTGGCCTGCGGAAATGCGGCCTCGGCCTGGTTTGACCGGGATGCCCATCCGATGGTGCTGACCGTATCGCTGAACATCAGTTATGCGTCGGCGGTGAATGAGGGTCGGGTGACGGCCATTGGGCGGCCTGTCGGCGGCGGGCGTAAGCTGGCACATATTTCCGGTGAGCTAAGGCATGAAAATGGTGATCTGGTTGCAACGGCTGCGGGAGTATTCAAGCGAAAGACCGTGGCGAAACAGCGGTAGCGCTGCGGATTCAGAGTCGGAGGAGGGTTCGCGGAGATGAGCAGTTGGCATGACTTTCTGGCGGCCCGGATCAAGGATCGACCGGATGCCCCTGCATTCGAGGATGATGGGGGAACCCGGTGGAGCTATGCCGATCTGGACCGCGCGGCGACGGATCTGGGCCGGGCGCTGTCGGATGCTGGTGTTCGCCGCAATGATCGGGTCTTGATTCTGGCTGAAAACTGTTGCTCTGCGGTGGCGGCCCTGTTTGCCTGTTCGCGGATCGGGGCCTGTGCGATGCCGGTCAATGCACGCCAGACGGCCAGTGAGGTCGGACGCATTATCGAACACACAGAGCCTGCGGCCATTCTGTTCACCTCGGCATCTTCGGCAGAGGCGGCGGAGCATGCCCGGCGGCTGGATGCCATTCAGATCAATGGCGCGTTCGGAGCGTTACATATGGCACGCCCAAACCCCGGCCTTCCCGACCCTGTTCTGGCTGATGTGGCCGTCATGCTATTCACTACCGGAACGACCGGCGCGCCCAAGGGGGTCATGCTGACCCACGAAAACCTGTGTTTTGCCGGGAGGTCCTCGGCGGAGCTGAGAGGTCTGACCGGGGATGACGTGATATACGGTGTTTTGCCCATCACACATGTGTTCGGTTTGGCTTCGGTCGTGACGGCCGCCATCTGTGCCGGTGCGCTTGTGCGCCTTGAGGCACGGTTTTCGGTGGCAAGAACGTATGAGGCGCTGAATTCCGGGATCACCTTGTTTTCGGCGGTTCCGCAGATGCATGCCCTGCTGATGCAGTACACCAAGGAACAGGGGTACGACAGGCTGCCAAACAACACCTTGCGCTATGCCTCGTCCGGTGCGGCGCCGCTTGATCCGGCATGGAAACGTGAGGCCGAGGCATTCTATGGGATCGCGCTTCAGAACGGGTACGGCATGACGGAAAGCACGGCTGCCGTCAGCATGTCCCGCAATGCATTGGGGGACCCGGATATCTCGGTCGGCCCGCCGATACCGGAGGTGGAGGTACGCGTCGATCAGACGGTCGAGGGCGGTGGGGATGGTGTGGGCGAGGTGCTGGTGCGCGGCCCGAATGTAATGAAAGGCTATTATCGCAATCCGGATGCGACGCTGGCAGCGTTTGACGGCGTGTGGCTGAGGACCGGCGATCTGGGCCAGTTCGACGAACGAGGGCACTTGCACATCGTGGGTCGGTGTAAGGAGTTGATCATTCATGGCGGTTTCAACGTCTATCCGCCCGAGGTCGAGGCAGCGCTGAATGATCATGCCCTTGTGGTTCAGTCGGCGGTCATTGGGCGGATCGTGGATGGCGACGAGAAAGTGGTGGCCTTTGTGCAGATCGCCGAAGAACCCGGCCTGACCGAGGCCGAGTTGCTGGATTTCGTTGCGGATCGGCTTGCCGGTTACAAGCGGCCCAGCCAGATCGTTGTGGCGCGCGAATTGCCTGCCTCAGCTACCGGCAAGATACTCAAGCACCAACTGTTGAAGGTTTTTGCCGACAGGTTGCGATAGGCGCAACCCGTATGCTCCCGCGTCCGCGCGAGATCGGCTTTGCCTATCCCGCTTGCGGCCTTGGGCCCGGCATCGCGCAAGGCGCGATGCCGGGCCCAACAGGAGGAGGCGTTCCGCAAGGAACGTCGACGACTGGCGGGAGACCTCCGGGCTATCCGTTAAAGCGCGCTTTCCGCGGCTGTGCGCACGGCGCGGATGTTGCTCCCGTAAACGTCTGGATTGCTGACCGAGCCGCCCTTGAACACGGCGGAACCGGCGACCAGAACATCCGCTCCCGCCGCCGCAACCAGCGGAGCGGTCTGCGGATCGACGCCACCGTCGATTTCGATATGAACCGGGCGGTCACCGATCATCTGGCGCAGACGGCGGACCTTGTCGGTCAGGTCGATGAACTTTTGCCCGCCAAAGCCCGGGTTCACGGTCATCACGCAGACCAGATCGGCCAGATCGAGCAGATGCTCGACAGATTCGGCCGGGGTGCCGGGGTTCAGTGCTACACCGGCTTTCATTCCGGCTGCCCGGATCGCCTGCAAGGTGCGATGGGTGTGCGGCCCGGCCTCGATATGCGCTGTCAGGATATCGGCGCCTGCATCAGCATAGGCCTGAATATAGGGATCGACCGGCGTGATCATCAGGTGCACGTCCATCACGGTTTTCACATGCGGGCGGAACGCCTTGACCGCAGGGGGACCAAAGGTGAGGTTGGGAACGAAATGCCCGTCCATCACATCTACATGGACCCAGTCGGCGCCCTGCGCCTCGATGGCCTGAATCTCCTGCCCGAAATTGGCGAAATCGGCGGAGAGGATCGAAGGGGCGATCTTGATCGTGCGGTCAAAGCTCATGGTGGCCTCGTAACATGAATGAGTCGGAGGCGCGTATACCTCTGTTCCGGCGAAAGGGACAGGGCTAGGCCGCGATTGAAGGCAGCCCAGCTTTGCGGCGCCCTTCCTCGGTCTTGAGTGAGAAGTCCGCGCCCAGATATGCGTCACCGCCCGGACCACAAAGGAAGGCGAGCGCTTTGGCGACCCAAAGCGGCGGGATATGGGCGTCAGGATCCAGTTGGCTGACGGGATTTATCCCGGAGGCCCGGATCGACTTTTGCATCGACGTTGCCACAGTTCCAGGACTCAACCCGATGACCCGGACGCCGTGTGCCCGATACTCCCGATCCGCGCAACGCGTGAGCGACAGGACGGCGGCCTTGGTCGCGCAATAATGGCTCCAGCCTTCGAGCGCGCTGGTGGCTGCCCCGGAAGAGAGGTTCAGGATGGTGCCGCCGCCCGCCGATTGCATCATGGGAATAGCGGCGCGCAGCCCGTGATAGACACCCATTAGGTTGACATCGACGACCTGCCGCCAGTCGTCCGGTTCGCTTTCTGTCAACCGGGCTATCGGATCGATCATCCCGGCGTTGTTGATCAGGACGTCGATCCCGCCGAATTCCAGGCTCGTCTGAGCCATCAGGTTTTCAACCTCTGCCCGGTTTCGGACATCGCAGGGAATGGCAATTGCCTGATCACCCATCTCGCGGGCAAGCTGGTCGATTGCCCTGGTGCTTCGAGCGGCGAGAACAACGTTCGCTCCGAGTTCGGCAAAGTGGAGGGCGGTTGCTGCGCCGATGCCGCGGCTCGCGCCTGTTATCACGGTGGTCTTTCCCTGAAGATGGGTCATGTGCTTCTCCGATTTTCGACAGCCGCAATCTAGAGCTGGCTAATCATGCAGAAAAAGACGTTGAGTAGTATTATGTTCGTGCGTATTTTGCACGAATGGAGTTGAACGCCCTCAAAACGGTTACGCTGGTCGCACGGCTTGGCAGTTTTGCATCCGCCGCGCGGGTGCTTGATGTTGACCCATCTTCGGTGTCCCGGTTGGTCTCGGGAGTTGAGGGTGAACTGGGCTTTCGAGTGTTCCAGCGAAGTACCCGGCATTTGTCTCTGACTGATGCGGGTGAAAGTTATCTGAGGCGCATTGAGCCGTTGCTGGAAGAACTGGATGCGGCGCAGGATCTGGCGGCAGAAGGAGCGATGCAGCCCAAGGGACGGTTGCGCCTGACCACATCTGTAGCGTTCGGGCAGGTGTGTCTGGTTCCGCTGCTTGAACAGTTTCGTGCCACGTTGCCCGAAGTAGAGCTGGAGTTGATCCTGACGGACGAGAATGTGGATTTGATCTCTGACCAGATTGATTTGGCGATCCGGCTTGCCCCCGCGCCGGGTGGAAACCTGATCAGCAGTCGCCTGATCACAACGCGATATCGCGTCTGCGCATCGCCATCCTATATCAGGGCGCATGGCCGGCCGGAAACTCCGGACGAACTGTCAGAGCGGGATTGTCTGGGGCTGGCATTGCCGAACCACCGAGAACGCTGGCTGTTTCGGGATGCCGCCGGTGTGGATAGTGACGTTTTCGTTTCCGGGCCGGTAATGATCTCGAACCCGCTGGCACTGCGCGAAGCGGCGTTGTTCGGGCTGGGTCCCGCGTTGCTCGCAGACTGGCTGGTCCGGGACAGTCTGCAACGCGGCGAACTGATCGATCTGTTCCCGGATCGGCAGGTCACCGCAACGACCTTCGATACAGCCGCATGGATGTTGTATCCCAGCAAGGCCCATCTGCCCGCGAAGACCCGTGCAGCCGTGGACTTTCTGCGCAAGCACCTCAGGTAGCTTGCTGAGCACCGTTACAAAACTTTCACCACACTGACACATAGCCGTTGAGTCCAGTCTGTAGCTGACCGCCCAACATGAACTGGGGGTGGCACGTGCTGCGCATAGAAAAACTGACCAAGCGTTTCGGCGAAAATGTTGCCGTGGAGTCTGCGACGCTGGATGTCGACAAGCCATGCATGATCGGGATCATCGGGCGCTCGGGTGCGGGCAAGTCGACGCTGTTGCGGATGATCAATCGGCTGACGGACGCAAGCGATGGTCAGATCCTGTTCGAAGGTCGCGACGTGACCCGGCTGAAGGGTCGGGACAAGCGCGCGTGGCAGGCGGAATGCGCGATGATCTTTCAGCAGTTCAATCTGGTGCCGCGCCTTGATGTCGTCTCCAACGTGCTGCACGGCACTTTGAACCGCCACTCGACGCTGGCCACGATGTTCAACCTGTTCCCGATGGAAGACATCCACCGGGCCATCGACATTCTGGATCGTCTGGGGATTGCCGAACACGCGCCCAAACGGGCCGAGGCCCTGTCGGGCGGTCAGCAGCAGCGCGTCGCCATCGCGCGGGCGCTGATGCAGGACCCAAAGATCATTCTGGCGGACGAGCCCATCGCCTCGCTGGACCCGATGAATGCACAGGTGGTGATGCAGGCGCTGCGCCGCATCCACGAAGAGGATGGCCGCACCGTTATTGCCAACCTGCACACGCTGGACACTGCGCGCCGCTATTGCGACCGCGTTGTTGGTATGCGCGACGGGCGCATCGTGTTCGACGGGCTGCCGGAACAACTGACCACCGGTGTCGCCCGCGAGATTTACGGCGCCGATGCCAGCTTCTCGGAAGAGGCGACCTCGACCGAGATCGAGACGCTGGATGCGACCCAGAAGGCCCTGATGGAAGCCGAGGCCACCATCTGAGCCACCCCCACCCCTTTCATCGCCCGGCCCGATGAGAGGTCGGGGTAATCAAACTGGAGAGAGACAGATGAAAAAACTGATTGCCGCCCTTGTTGCGACAACTGCCATTGCCGCCCCGGCCATGGCCCAAGAGATCAGCGAGTTCCGCATTGGTATTCTGGGCGGCGAAAACGCTCAGGACCGTCTGAACAACAACGAGTGCCTGCGCGTATACACCGAAGAGGCGCTGGGCGTGCCGACCAAACTGTTCGCTCCGGCCGACTATAACGGTGTGATCCAGGGTTTGCTGGGCGGTACCATCGACGTGGCATGGTTGGGCGCGTCGGGCTATGCGAAAACCTATCTGTCCGACCCCGAAGCGGTTGAGCCGGTTCTGGTCAAGGTCAACACCGATGGCGGCTACGGCTACTACTCGGTTGGCTTTGCCCGCAAGGACAGCGGCATCACCTCGCTGGAAGACATGAAGGGCAAGACCTTTGGTTTCGGCGATCCCAACTCGACCTCGGGTTACCTGATCCCGTCCATCGAAATTCCTCAGGCCACTGGCGCGACCATGGACTCGGGCGACTATTTTGGTGAAGTGAAATTCACCGGCGGTCACGAGCAAACCATCGTTGCCGTCAACAATGGCGACGTACACGCCGGTGTGACCTGGGCCGATGGTCTGGGTGAATGGGAAGATGGCTATCAGTCGGGCGCGCTGCGCCGTGCGGTGGATGCCGGTCTGGTCGACATGAATGACATGGTCGAAATCTGGAAGTCCAAGCCGATCCCGGAAGGCCCCGTCGTTGTCCGCTCGGAGTTGCCTGACGAAGTAAAAGCCAAGGTAACCGCTCTTTGGGATACCCTGGACGAGAAGGACCGCGAATGCTTCTACGGTGTGGCTGCGGGTGAAGCCAAGAGCTTTGATCCGATCTCCCATGACGCCTACGAGGTCATCATCGAAGCCCGCAAGCTGAAGTCCAACTAAGCCTGCATGATCAATGATCGGGGTCCGGCGCAGCCGGGCCCCTTGTTTCCCTCAGGAGCATTCCATGACAGACCTGACTGCCGGGTCCCCGGGCGTCGATCAGATCCGCGACGAATACACTGCGATGACCCGACGCAAGAGGGTCTATGGTGGTATCCTTCTGGTCCTGTTCGTGGCCTTGATGGCCGCCGGTTTTCGCACCGCCGACAGCCGCAACGCCGGAAGCTTTAGCGATGGCTGGCATCGCGTACTGGATTACCCTTCCGAGGTGCTGGCCGAGGCTTGGGAAAAGATCGGTGAGATGCCCGCGCATCTTGTCACCTTCTTTCCAGCGCTGGTCGAAACCCTGAATATCGCCGCCGCCGCGACGTTGATCGGCACGATCGGGGGTACCTTTCTGGCGCTGATGGCGACACGCGGAATGGCGCTGTGGCCCTCGCTGATCCCGCTGTTCCGGCGCATTTCGGATATTTGCCGGGCCATCCCGGAAATCGTGATCGCGCTGGTCCTGATCTTTGTGCTTGGGGGCGGCCCTGTTCCGGCAATGATCGCCATCGCGATTCATACGGCGGGCGCACTGGGCAAGCTGTATTCGGAGGTGAACGAAAACGCCTCACTCAAGCCGGTCGAGGGGTTGCAGTCTGTCGGCGCAAGCTGGGCGCAGCGGATGTATCTGGGCGTGATCCCGCAAGTCGGCCCGAACTATGTCAGCTATGCCCTGTTGCGGTTCGAGATCAACATTCGCGCCTCGGCCATACTGGGTTTCGTAGGTGCGGGCGGTCTGGGCTATGAGCTGCGCAATGCCATGTCCTGGGGGCAGGGCAAATACGATGAGGCTGCGGCCATTTTCATTCTTCTGTTCGTGACGATCGTGGTCGTGGACCAGATCTCGGGCCTTTTGCGTGATCGCCTGACCCACGGAACCAATGCTGGAGTACGGGCATGAGCACCTTTGCCACCGATCTGCCTGCCGGAACCCTCAAGGACGAGGCCGGGCGCTTGTTCCGGCGCAAACGGGTTGTGAATTTTGGATTGCCTGCGCTGGTTCTGGCGTATCTTGTCTATGTATTCTTTGCCTTCGACATTCCCGGTCTGGCCGGGCGTGCGAACTGGGAAAATGGCCGGATTCTGGTTTCCGACAGCTACAGCTACAAAACGCATGTAACGCGCGACAACCGCAACGGCGCGGTGTCCGTCGCCATTGAAGGCGAGCGCAAGGGTGCCTATCCCGACGGTCAGTCACCGGACTGGGTTGCGCTGGGTGAAACCACCGTCATCGATCTGGAAGACGGCCATGTCGTGCGGTTCGGGCCGGAAACGGTGGAATATGACATCCCCGGATATGGCACCATCCGGGCCACGCCCAGCCGCTCAGCGGGTGTGCAGGCGGAACTGCCCTCGGGCGATGTGCCGGACTGGATCAACATGTCGAAAAACCGGTTGGCGGTCACCACGGACGCGGGCCGTCTGACAGTGACCCGCAACCGGTCCGAGGTATTCCGGTATTTCAACGGGTGGGAGCTGTTCTGGTTCACGCTTGACAGCCCCTATTATGGCAAATCTCTCCCCGAACTGATGACGCTGGCCGCAACGGGCGAGGCCGGGGCGATCCTGAATGATTTCTGGACCAACAAGATGTGGCGGCATCAGGATGTGGCCTGGGCGATATTCGAGACCATTCTGATGGCCTTTCTCGGGACCCTCGGGGCCGGAATGGTGGCGCTGCCGCTGGCCTTCATGGCGACGCGGAACTTTAACCCGCTGCGGTCGGTGCGTTTTGTAACTCGCCGGGTATTCGATTTCGTGCGTGGGGTCGATGCGCTGATCTGGACCGTGGTTCTGGCCCGCGCCTTTGGTCCCGGCCCGCTGACCGGCGCGCTGGCGATACTGGTGACGGATACGGGTACTTTCGGCAAGATCTTCTCGGAAGCGCTGGAAAACGTGGACCAGAAGCAGATCGAAGGGGTGCAATCCACCGGGGCCAACGCGCCGCAGCGCTATCGCTTTGGGGTGATCCCGCAGATCACGCCGGTGCTGCTGAGCCAGCTTTTGTACTTCCTCGAATCCAACACGCGCAGCGCGACCGTGATCGGGGCAATCACCGGCGGTGGGATTGGTCTGCTGTTGACGCAGGCAATCATCACGCAGAAGGACTGGGAAGAGGTGGCCTATTACATCGTCCTGATCATCCTGATGGTGATGCTGATGGACTGGTTCTCGGGCTGGCTGCGCAAGCGTCTGATTCAGGGCGAGACCGGCAAAAAGCGCAAACCGCGCGCGGCCAGAGGCAAAGTCTTTCACCTGCCGTGATCTGCAATAAAGGACGACACTGATGGCGCGACTGCGTTCGGACCAGCCTTTCATACATCCCGACTGTCAGATTACCGACAGCCGTTTCGGGGAATATGTCGAGATCGGCGCAGGCAGCCGTATCGCAAATTCGGTGATCGGGGATTATTCCTATTGCGACCGGACGTGCGATATCGCCAATGCCGAGATCGGGAAATTCTCGAATATCGCCAGTTTCACCCGGATTGGCGCGACGGATCACCCGATGGAAAAGGCATCGCTGCACCATTTTCACTATCGTTCGGGGGATTACTGGGACGATGCTGAACATGACGCTGAGTGGTTTGCGCATCGGGCTGGTCGGACGGCCCGGATCGGGCATGACACGTGGATCGGGCATGCGGCGATCATCAAACCCGAGGTCACGATCGGACATGGGGCTGTCGTGGCATCGGGTGCCGTCGTCACCAAGGATGTCGCGCCCTATTCCATCGTTGCAGGCGTTACGGCGAAACCGATCCGTCGCCGATTCCCGGAACATGTCGCGGACCGGATGATGGAACTGGCCTGGTGGGACTGGGACAACGCGCGTCTGCGCGCAGCCTTGCCGGATTTCCGGGCTCTGCGGGCCGAGGCGTTTCTGGAGAAATACGCGTGACGACCTGACCGGGTCCGCCTGATCGCTTAATCGTCCGCGATGGTCAGCGTGACCCTTTCGCCGGCGAACACGGTCCTGCCGTATTCAACCGGGCGCCCGTCCGGATCGACGTTGACGCCGACCGAAAACAGGACCGGCGCGCCTTCGCTCAGTTGCAGGTGCAGGGCCTGCGTGGCGCTGGCCTGTCTGGCGGTCAGTCGTGTCGAAATGCGGGTGTAGTCCGCGATGCCGTTCAGCTGCAGGGCCTTGGTGACGGATTGCGTCTCTTCCAGTGTGCCCGGCAAATCCGGAAACCGCGCCGCCGGGAACACGCTTTGAAAGACCGCGATGGGCTGCCCGTCGGCAAGCGACAGCCCGTCATAGACGTGGACGGGATCACCGGTTTGCAATCCCAGCGCTTCTGCTTCGGCCTCGTCGGCCGCGCGGGTGTTGAGTGCCAGTATCTTCTTTCCCGGAATTTTGCCGCTGGCCGAGATGTTCCGGTGATACCGGACCCGTTTGCCAATCGGGTAATCCGTCGGGCGCGCCGCGACAAACACTCCGGCGCCGCGACGCGCGTGAACCAGACCTTGTTCGGCCATTTCAGACAGCGCGCGCCGGACCGTGTGGCGGTTGACCCCGTGGGTCGCGGCCAATTGTGCTTCGGTCGGCAGGCGGTCGCCTGTGTCATACCGCCCTTCGGCGATGTCCGAGGTCAGGCTGAGGGCAATGCTTTTCCAGACGGGTGTTCGGCTCATGTCATCAAAACTTCACAAGGTTGAGGATTGCGAGTCGCACCCTCAGGAGTTAATATTTGTCTAGTTGTATAGTAAATGTAGACAACCCGGCCAAGAGGCTTTGATGGCAAAACAGACAGAAATTGCGGCTGAGACGCGTAAGGAGTGGATGGGGCTGCTGGCCCGGGCTCCGGACGGTGCGGTAATGGCAGTGTGGGATCGCATTACGGATCGCCCCACCTTTGAGTGGCTTCGCGCGCCCGAGGTGGGTGGCGTGATGGTCCGTGGGCGGACGGGCGGCACCGGCGCCCCGTTCAATCTGGGGGAAATGACGGTGACGCGCTGTTCGCTGGTGCTGGAGGATGGCACGGTCGGGCACGGTTATGTGCAGGGCCGTTCCAAGCCGAAGGCCGAGGTCGCGGCCATTGTCGACGCGCTGATGCAGACTTCGGCGGCGGAAAAGGTGCGGGCCGAAGTGCTCGACCCCCTGAAGCGGCAGA
This sequence comes from Ruegeria sp. CF5, assembly GCF_056537325.1. Classification (NCBI taxonomy): domain Bacteria; kingdom Pseudomonadati; phylum Pseudomonadota; class Alphaproteobacteria; order Rhodobacterales; family Roseobacteraceae; genus Ruegeria; species Ruegeria sp. CF5. Next base: position 95,246 of record NZ_JBQFRI010000008.1, read on the forward strand.
TGCAGGCGGCAGGAACCAAGCGCGCTGCCAAGGCGGCTGCGACCAAAGTCGACTTTTTCACAATGGTTCGGGGGGAAGACCAGTGAACGCCCAGACGCAATTCTCAGGCGGATTTAGAAACGCGCCCATTGATGCGGCCCATGCGTTTCGCGCTGTCATGACCGTGATGGCGCGACCGGGTGAGATCCGCGCGCTTTCCGGGGCTGAGCCACCTGCGCCGTTGTCCGTGGCGGCCGGTACGCTGTTGTTGACGCTGTGCGATCCGGACACGCCTGTGCATCTTGCAGGACGCTTGAATACGGATGCGGTTCGTCAGTGGCTGACCTTTCACACGGGCGCGCCACTGGTTGGACCAGCCGAGGCGGATTTTGCTGTGGGGAGCTGGGCAGAACTCGGCTCTCTGTCAGCCTATCGGGTGGGAACGCCAGAATATCCGGACCGCTCCGCGACATTGATTATCGAATGCGATGAACTGGGCCAGAGCGGTGCTGTTCTGCGCGGGCCGGGCATCAGGGAAGCCGCATATCTGTCTCTGCCCGATATTCCCGCGATGCAGGCCAACGCGGTGTTGTATCCGCTGGGCCGCGACTTTTTCCTGACATGCCGGGACCAGGTGGCGGGCCTGCCGCGCAGCACTCAGATCGAGGCGGAGGGATAAGCCATGTATGTAGCCGTCAAAGGGGGCGAAAAGGCCATTGAAAACGCCCATGCGTGGCTGGCCGAAGAACGCCGGGGATCGACTGATGTGGCCGAGCTGAGCCTTGCCCAGATCCGCGAGCAGTTGAGCCTTGCGGTGAACCGGGTCATGGCCGAAGGCTCGCTATACGATCCGGATCTGGCCGCGCTGGCGATCAAGCAGGCGCGCGGCGATCTGATCGAGGCCATTTTCCTGATCCGTGCCTATCGGACGACATTGCCGCGGTTCGGATACTCGGACCCTGTTGAAACCGGCGAAATGGCCTGTGATCGCCGTATCTCGGCCACGTTCAAGGATGCGCCGGGCGGGCAGGTTCTGGGACCGACTTTCGACTACACCCACCGTTTGCTGGATTTCAAACTGGCCGCGGATGGTGAAGTTTCGGCGGCGCCCGAAGGGATGGCGCGGCAGGAGCCAACGCCGCATATCACCGAATTCCTGAAGGGTGAGGATATCATTCAGGATGAACCGGCCAGCGAGGATGTGCCGGGCGACCTGACGCGCGAACCGATGGAGTTTCCGTCGAACCGCCCGCTGCGCCTGCAATCGCTGACGCGCGGGGACGAAGGGTTCGTGCTGGGCATGGCTTATTCGACCCAGCGGGGATACGCCCGCAATCACGCCTTTGTCGGTGAGTTGCGCATCGGCAAGGTCGCGGTCGAGATGGACATTCCCGAGCTGGGCTTTGCCATCGAAATCGGCGAGGTCGAACTGACCGAATGCGAGACGGTGAACCAGTTCAAGGGCTCCAAAACCGAGCCGCCTCAGTTTACGCGCGGTTATGGTCTGGTCTTTGGTCAGTCCGAACGCAAATCCATCGCCATGGCGCTGGTGGATCGGGCGCTGCGGTGGAAGGAACTGGGCGAGGACAATCTGGGCGCCCCGGCGCAGGATGAGGAATTTGTTCTAAGCCACGCCGACAACATTCAGGCCACCGGGTTTCTGGAGCATATCAAGCTGCCCCATTACGTGGATTTTCAGTCCGAACTGGAGTTGGTGCGCAAGCTGCGCCGTGAGGCCGAGGAACGGATCGCGCCACGGGAGGCTGCGGAATGAGTTCAGTCCCCGCCACCGCCGTCGCCACCACCATCTCCGTCTCCTCCTTCGGAGTGCCAGGCCCCTCCGGGTTGGGCAGGGTGAAGGTCAGAACGGCGTTCACTGCCGTCGAAATCAACCCAGAGCCAAACCCCGTTCTCATCCCGTCGCAGGGTTTTTCGACGCTTCTCCTTTCGGATTTGGTCGCGAATTGTGAAACCTACAGCGGCTGCAAAAATAACCCAAAAGAAAAAATACTCCAACGCGCGCCCTTTCGAAATCGTGGAGAATCAAATGTTTGAGCGCAGCTTGGCCTATCCTGACGTGCATGCCAAGCGGGCGATCCGTTCCGCAAAGCTCAGAGGTACGGTGGGTGTTCTCTGGAATTCCCGCGTGCATGCGACACGTCAACCGAACTCCATTCTCCGGTTGTGTCGCGGCGCATGGCGCGCCGTCGCCGTCTGGCGTGACGCTTATGCCAAAGCAAATAGATCACCATGATCAATAAAAATGAACCAAGAACCCAAACGTCCACAAAAACACCAAAAAACAAAGTGATACATCAAATGAACGAGTATAACTTCGCATATTTGGACGAACAAACCAAGAGAATGATCCGCCGTGCCATTCTGAAAGGTTTGGCGGTGCCCGGCTATCAGGTGCCCTTTGCAAGCCGCGAGATGCCGATGCCCTATGGCTGGGGCACCGGCGGCGTGCAGGTTTCGGCCGCCACGCTGACGCCTGATGATACGTTCAAGGTGATCGATCAGGGCGCCGATGACACGACCAACGCGGTCTCGATCCGCAAGTTCTTTGAGAACACGGCAGGCGTCGAGACCACCGAGGAAACCCAAAAGGCCACGGTCATTCAAACCCGCCACCGCATCCCCGAGGCGAAGCTGCGCGAGGATCAGATCATCGTCTATCAGGTGCCGATCCCCGAACCGTTGCGCTTTTTGGAGCCGCGCGAGACTGAAACGCGCAAGATGCACAGTCTTGAGGAATACGGGCTGATGCATGTGAAACTCTATGAAGATATCAGCCAGCATGGCGCGATTTCGACCGCTTATGCCTATCCGGTGAAGGTCTCGGACCGCTATGTGATGGACCCGTCTCCGATCCCGAAGTTTGACAACCCCAAGCTGGAAATGGACGCGATCCAGCTGTTCGGCGCAGGACGCGAGCAGCGGATTTACGCGGTACCACCGCATACCAAGGTGGTGAGCCTTGATTTCGAGGATTACCCGTTCGAGGCCACTAAGGCCGACCATCCCTGCGATCTGTGTCGGGCCGAAGACAGCTATCTGGACGAGGTGATCATGGATGATGCGGGCAACCGGATGTTTGTCTGCTCGGACACCGATTATTGCCGGTCGCGCCGTGAGGCGGGCCATGTGGGCCGACTGGCCGAGGAGAATGCGGCATGACCCCTCTGTTACAGGTCAAAGGCATCGAGAAACGCTATGGCGCGCGGATCGGGTGCACGGATGTGAGTTTCGATCTCTACCCCGGTGAGGTGATGGGAATCGTGGGCGAAAGCGGGTCGGGCAAGTCGACCCTGCTGAATTGTCTGGCGGGGTATCTGGAGCCCGATGCGGGGCAGGTTGTCTTTGACACCCGTGTCGACGGTCCGGTGGATACAGTGACGATGTCCGAACCTCAGCGCAGGATGCTGGGCCGGACGGACTGGGCCTTTGTGCATCAGCATGCCCGCGACGGGTTGCGCATGTCGGTCAGTGCGGGCGGCAACATCGGTGAACGTCTGATGGCCGTCGGTGATCGTCACTATGGCGATATCCGCGACAAGGCCATCGACTGGCTGGGCAGGGTCGAGATTGACGAGGCGCGTGTCGATGATCGCCCAACCGCGTTTTCGGGCGGGATGCAGCAGCGGTTGCAGATCGCGCGCAATCTGGTGACGGGTCCGCGGCTTGTGTTCATGGATGAACCGACCGGCGGGCTGGATGTCTCGGTTCAGGCGCGTCTGCTGGACCTGCTGCGCGGGCTGGTGCGCGAGATGGGGCTGAGCGCCATCATCGTCACCCACGATCTGGCCGTGGTGCGCCTGCTGGCGGACCGGCTGATGGTGATGAAGGACGGCCACGTGGTCGAGGCCGGATTGACTGATCAGGTGCTGGATGATCCGCAGCATGCCTATACGCAACTGCTGGTATCGAGTGTGTTGCAGGTTTGAATCCGTATTTGGGACGAGAAGAAGCGATGATTGAGTTAACTGAAGTCAGCAAAAGCTTTACCCTGCACAATCAGGGCGGCGCGGTAATTCCGGTGATGGAGGGTGCTTCGCTGAAGGTCGCACCCGGTGAGTGTGTGGCCCTGACCGGTGCGTCGGGCGCGGGCAAGTCGACGCTGATGCGTGTGATCTACGGTAACTATCTGGCGGCCTCGGGGCAGGTTATGGTCGGTGGTCTGGATGTGGCACGGGCCGAGCCGCGCGAGATTCTGGCGCTGCGGCGTGAGACGCTGGGCTATGTCAGCCAGTTTTTGCGCGTCGTGCCGCGCGTGCCGACGCTTGAGGTGGTGGCCGAGCCATTGCTGGCCATCGGATGCGACCGGCAGGTGGCACTGGACAAGGCGGCAGAATTGCTGGCGCGGCTGAATATACCCGAGCGGCTGTGGTCGCTGAGCCCGACAACCTTCTCGGGCGGAGAGCAGCAGAGAGTGAACATCGCGCGCGGTTTTGCGCATGACTATCCGGCGATGTTGCTGGATGAACCGACGGCCAGTCTGGATGCGCGGAACCGGGAAACGGTGTTGTCGCTGATCGAAGAGGCCAAGGCGCGTGGTGCGGCGATTGTCGGCATCTTCCACGACGTCGAGGCGCGGGAACGGGTGTGCGATCGCGAAGTTGATGTTTCGGACTTCACGCCGGGGATGGCGGCATGAGCCTTGCACCCGTCATAGCCGTTGTTGGCCCTTCGGGGGTCGGCAAGGACAGCGTGATGGAGGCGCTTGAGGCGCGTGCGGATGGCATTCAGCGGGTGCGGCGGGTTATTACGCGGCCCGCAGGGGAGGAAGGCGAAGACTTTGACCGGGTCTCGGTTGACGTGTTCCAGCAGATGGCACGGGACGGTGCATTTGCGCTGCACTGGCCTGCGCACGGTTTGTTTTACGGCGTTCCGAAAGAGATTGCAGATCAGCGGCGAAACGCCAGAGCTGTATTGGTCAACCTGTCCCGGGCCGTGCTGTTGCAGGCGCAGGAGGTGTTTGGCGATCTGATCGTGATTTCACTGACCGCGGACGCAGAGGTTCTGGCGCGCCGATTGTCAGCACGTGGGCGGGAAAGCGCGGCAGAGCAGGGTCGGCGTCTGGGCCGGGCCAAGGCGCCGCTGCCCGAAGGTTTGAACCGGGTTATCGAGATTGATAACTCCGGTCCTCTGGAGGCGACAGTGGATGAAATTTTGGCGCGTCTTCAGCCAGAGAGGGCATAGCGATGGATCAGGTGAAACCGACCATCTTCAGCCTCGCCCATCAGGGCCAGATCATCTATCCGAAACGGGGCGGGCAAAAGCGGGCCGAGATGGGTGCCCAGCGCCGATTGCACGCTTGCCAGTGTTGGTTTGTCCAGCTTGCCGCTGAGCGTGATGTGAAAGCGAAAGGCGTCCAGCACGAAGGGATAGCCCCAGTCTGTCAGGTTGGCATCCTGTTCCGGCGTCAGGCCACTTGCACGTCGACGGGCCAGTTCAGCTTCGGGTGCAGGCGCGCGGAACCTGTCAAGGTCACGGACACAGGCGGCGGCCAGCATGTTCAGGGCCTGGGCATCACCCAGCGGGCGCAAAGCGAGAAACCGGCCAAGCCGCGCGATGTCCAGGCCATCCAGCAGGACCGGCGCATGAGACTTCGCGAGGTGCGCGCAGGCGTCCTGCAACGCTGCCAGCGATTGCCCCTCGGACAGGCGGAACGGCGGCTTCATGGTCGCGTGCAGGCCATACTTACGCGGCACTTCGGTGACTGTGGCAACGTCGATGCCGTTCACAACGGGATGCGCGACCTCGGCACCGGTTTCCATGTCCCAGCCCAGCCAGTTGGTTGCGAATTTCGTCCATTCCGCGTCAGCGGGTGGCGCAAAATAAATCGCGTATCGCGTGAATGTCACATTGGCCTCCTACCTGTGTGGCCGATCCATAGCTCAAACTGTGTGAAGTTCAGATGACAGAAGAATTGATCCTTGCCAATGCTACGCTTGTGCTGCCCGGTGAAACCGTCACCGGCAGTGTTCGGATCGTGGGTGAGACCATTGAAGCGGTCGATACCGGCGCGGCCGTTCCCCCCGGCGCAATTGATTGTGAAGGCGATTATGTCAGCCCCGGCCTGATCGAGTTGCATACCGACAATCTGGAGCGTCATATCCAGCCGCGCCCAAAGGTGGACTGGCCCCATGCGGCGGCAATTATCGCCCATGATGCCGAACTGGCCAGCACGGGCATCACCACCGTGTTTGACGCGATGCGCGTGGGGTCGATCCCGTCCGGCGCGGCGCGGTATCTGAAATACGCGCGCGGGTTGTCGCAGGAATTGTGGCAGCTGCGCGAGCAGGATGCGCTGAAGATCAGTCACTTCCTGCATCTGCGGGCCGAGGTCTGCTCGGAAACGCTGTTGGATGAACTGGATGAGTTCGGGGCCGAGGACCGTGTGGGCCTGGTGTCCCTGATGGATCACACGCCGGGGCAGCGGCAGTTTCGCGATTTGTCCAAGCTTGAGGCCTATATGAAGGGCAAACATGCGATGGACGATGACACGTTCATGCAGCACGTGGCTCAGTTGAAGGGGCTGCGGGACCGCCACGGTGACCAGCACGAGATTGAAACGGTAAAAGCCGCGCGGCGTTTCGGGGCCGTGCTGGCCAGCCATGACGACACTACCGCCGAGCAGGTGCGCGTGTCGGCGGATCATGGCATTCGCCTGGCCGAGTTCCCGACTACCGTCGAGGCCGCCCGGGCCTGTCACGATCACGGTATCAAGGTGATCATGGGAGCGCCGAACCTGATCCGCGGTGGGTCACATTCCGGCAACGTTGCCGCGCATGAACTGGCCGAGCTGGGCCATCTTGATATCCTGTCCTCTGACTATGTTCCTTCGGCGCTGCTGTTGTCGGCGGCCAGACTGGGGGAGATGTGGGGCGACATGGCGCGGGGGATGAAAACCGTGACCCAGACCCCCGCCCACGCTGCGGGGCTAGAGGATCGCGGGGAAATTCGGGCCGGGACACGTGCCGATCTGATCCGGTTCAGAATGCGCGCAGGGGTGCCCGCGCTCAACGCTGTATGGTCGCGGGGTCGGCGCGTCGCGTGATCAGGTGCGATAGAACAGATACCGGTCCGGGGCGATGGTTTCGGGGCCGGATACCTGTTGGAAGCCAACCAGCGGCTGACCTGAAATAAGTAACCCGCCGGGCAGCATGACCCGGGCGATCAACGGGCTGAGGCGTGCGGCCTCGGCCACGTCCTCGTCCTTGATGCCGCGCCCGAAATCGTAATGCGCCAGAATTACGCGGGGGCCGCCGGCCGCCAGTTTTTCTAGCATCGGCTCGGCCTCGCCCATCAGGAAATCCTGTTCCGGTGGAGTGCTGGAGGGATGGCATTGCAGAACACGGTCCATGACCCAGATTCTCCGCTGGACCAGAATCTCGCGCAGATGGTCGTATGTGCGGCCGTTGCCAAGGCCCATATCGAGGACGTCGCCATCCTTGTCGGTTATTTGCATCGCCGCCCAGTTCAGACCGTCCCGTTGGGCAGTCAGGCGGCGCAGCATTGAATCCAGTCGGCTCATCGACAACTCCTGATTTCAGTCTTTGGGTGCCGTCCACAGGCTGACCGGGCCGGTCAGGAACCTGTGCAGCAATTCCCGGGTAAAGGTCCAGATGTCGTCATCATGGACAAGGTGGTGGGTCAGCAGGCCAAAAGGTTCTGCATTATCCGCTTGCCCCTCGCGGCGATCCCGCAGCAGGGCTGTGGCTTGCATGATCAGTTTGTCCGGCGATACCAGACCGCGCGTACCGCGCCAGTCGATCGGATCGAGATGGGTGTTGACCCGTTCAAGCCTCGGCGCGGCAAAGCGCGATTTGCGCGGGGTTGCCGTGGACAGGATGCGAAACCCAAGCCCGGGCAGTTCCTGCGCGATCTCAGGCGCGATCCGGTTCCATGGGGGAACGAACATCGGTCTGAGCTGCCCGCCGAACAAATCTTGCAGGCGGGTCATCCCGGTCTGTGCGTCGGCAATCATCTCCTGCATTGGTCGATGCAGACGGAATTCGGATTTCTTTTCCGTAGCGGGCGCGTGATTGGCGTGGGCCCATCCGTGAACCACCGGTATCAGCCGTGTCTGAGACAGAAACGCAGCAAGGCTGTCATCCGCGCCCTTCGGGATAATGGCGAGATGCACCGGGACGCCGGATTGTGCAGACAGGTCAGCTAGTTGCTCAAGCTGGGGCGTCACCGTCACCGCATCATCGTCGCGCCACCAGAAGGGCAGGCGCAGGTCCTGCTGTTCCCACAGGGCGAGTTCCTGCTGAAGGGGTGTCCAGTCCGGGGTCATCCTTGTGCCTCAAGCAGCTGTTTCGCGATGTCCACCGAACGCTCTGCACCATCGAAGGACAGACCAGAGGCGTCCCTTGCATTTTCTGACACGACTTGTCCGACCGCCTGAACCAGATTTTCACCGCTCAGCTGAGCGCTGGTGACGACATCGATGCCGGGCATGTGGCTCAAGCTGCGTGCGCGCAGTCCCTGTTCGACCTCTTGACCGTCATCGAACGGGATGAAAACAGCCGGGGCGCCGCTTTGCAGGATATCCAGAACCGTGTTGTAGCCACACATGCTGATGGACGCGGCGGCGTGATACAGCATTTGCCGAAAATCCGGGCGGACGGGTTCGATGATTACCGGTGCGCCCTCGGCCATCGCCTGGAACCTTGTGATGCGCGCCTTTGCATCTTGTCCGCCCACCAGCAGGCGCCAGCGGCTGCTGGTCATCTTACGGGCGGCCTCGATGGCCGCGTGGAAGATCGGATCGCCAACCGAACCGCCACCAGCACTGACCAGAATCTCGCCTTCGCCCATCTTCTCCGGATGATGTCCCGCAGGGCCGGGCGCAACGTAGCCGGTATAGTGGAGCTTTTTGGCCAGACGTTCCGATACCGGCCAGCTTGCATCCAGCGTCGTTGTTCCGGGATCAGAATGCACAAGAACACCATCATAGTAGCGTTCCAGTATTTCGTCGGCACGCGTTACTTTTGCTGGCTTGGAAGGTGGCGCGAGGATATCGCGGATCGAACTCAGAACAACCGGGCGGCGCGGCAGGGAATGGGCCGCCTCGAGAAGGCTTTCGAACTCCTCCGCCAGCACCCGGCGACCAAACGGGAAAAGCTCGGTGATCAGGACATCGGGTGCAAAATCGCGAACCGCAGCCCCAAGCGCAGCCGCGCGGGCCTGCAGGTATCCGGCATCCGCAACTTCTCCGCTCTCAGTCAGAAGGCGGGTGAAGTTGGTTCCGTCAGATCGTAGCGGTGGCAGTCCAAGGAGTTCAATCCCGTTGCTGTTCAGCTGTGGCGCGGGCATGCCACCCGACACGACGAACACAGTGTGCCCGTCGCGGCGAAACGCGTGGCCCAAAGTCAGGGCGCGGCTCAGGTGGCCAGTGCCCAAAAGATGGGTGACCGCGATCATCACCTTCATGCCGTGCCCTCTGCCGGGATCAGCCGGATTGGTTCGGGTTCCGGGGTCATTGTCGTCAGGTCGATCACAAACAGGCGGTTGCGTTTTATTTTGAACGGTGCGGGGCCACTGAAATCCCATCCCCATGCCTTGGCCAGAATGATGCGCATGATCCCGATGTGGCAGACGGCAACGGTGTCGCCGTGCAGATCATCGAGCCAGGGTTGAAGGCGCTGCCAGATCTCAGCAGGGCTTTCGCCGCCGGGGGGGCGATAGGACCAGCCCCAGTCTTCGATATGACGATAGCCGCTATCGGGGTCTTCGATCAGGTCGGCGCCCCGCAGCCCTTCCCAGTCACCCCAGTCCATTTCGATCAAAGCGCCGGAGATCTGCGGTTCGTGCCCGGTGACCAGTTTCGCCGTCTCACGGGCCCGGGCAAGGGGGCTGGACCACAGGTTTGCCTTGTCCCAGGGCGTTGGCAGGCGCAGGCCGGCAAGACCGGTGCTGGCTTCGTCGTCCAGCGGAATATCGGTGCGGCCCTGAATGCGGCCCGCGCGGTTCCATTCGGTATGTCCGTGGCGCAGAAGTGCGAGGCGTTTCAAATTTCTGCCTCCAGCAATGGGTTGACGGTGGACCAGAAAATCCCCGAGGCGGCAGGCATTAGGTGTCGTTCCCTTACATAATCGCGGGCCATTTGCCCCTTATCGTGGCGCATCGGAGCATTGTTCCAAAGCTGCGTCAATTGGTGGGCCAATGCTTGCGGGCCATCCGTGGCGTAAGGATATTCGCCGGGCAGAAGAACGTCGCGCACGCCGGGGCGGTCCTGCGCCACAACGGGTACACCTGTGGCCTGCGCCTCAAGATAGACCATTCCGTAGGCTTCGTTCACGCCAGGCCAGACGAACAGCGCCGCCTGTTGGTAGACCGTCTGCAGGGCATCGCGGTCAAGCTGGCCGAGGAACCGGACCTTGTCTCCAAAGGGCACCATCAATGCCTCGACCTGCGGTCGGGCTGGGCCGTCACCTGCGATATCCAGCGCCCAATCGCCATCCAGATGGCTGAGGGCCTGAGACAGGATGCGATACGATTGCAGCTTGTCGCCGTCCCGCATCATGCCGACCGTCAGCATCGGTCCGGCCTGTGTCGATGCAGGTGGCAATTCCGTCAGCGGCAGGAAGGGGGGAAGATTGACCAGAGCCTGCTGGCCATAGCGTTCCCGTTCCAGTGTGATGAGGTCATTGGCGGTGTGATAGAAAATCACGTGGGCCGCGTCGCAGGCCTCATGCGCAGCCTGTGCAAAGTCTGACCACGGGCCCGACAGGCGGCTTGTGGCGCGGGTGCTTTCTAGCTGGACATAGGAAATGCCGCGCGCTGCGCTTACCGCAGGTCCAATCAGGTCGGGGGATTTATAGTAATTGTGATACGTCACCCAAAGGGCTGTGTCGCCGGGCAGGGACGCTGTCAGGCGATCAACTTCCTTAATGGCAGCCTGCTGCAGTTCTGCCTGTATCTGGCTGTCACCGGTTTTGTCGAAGATGCGTAGTTCCGAAACCAGATCGACCTGTGCGCCCTGCGCCCCGATAGCGCGCATCAGGTTGCGGGCCATTTCCCGGTCACCCGAGGGGACCGGGCTGTTGGGAGACTTCATCGGGGCATAGAAGGCGACGCGGGTCATGGGTGATTATGGGAACAAAGCGCGTTCAGCCGATCGGACAGGCGCGCGATTCCGGGGGCCATGCCGAATTCCGATACCAGCCGTTCGCGGGCGGCCTTTGCCATACGCTCGGCACCCGCCGGGTTTTCAGCGACACTTTTGATGGCTTGCGCCAGCGCATCCGGATCGTCATCGGACAGGATGCCGTGAATTCCGTTTTCGATGAACTCGGGGATGGCCGAGACCGGCGTCGACAGGATCGGCAGGTTCTGCGAGGCGGCCTCCATCAACACGTTGGGCAAGCCATCGCGGTCGCCGTCGGTTGCGACACGGCTGGGCAGGACAAACAAATCGGCCTGTTGCATGGCCCCGATGACCTCGGGCTGGTCACAGGCACCCATCCAGGTGATGCGGTCGGCCACTCCTGCCGCCTGAGCCTGCGCCTGCAGCATGTCCCGCATCCCGCCACCGCCGATATGAACCCAATGCCAATCAAGGGAGGGCGGCAGCAGGGCGAAAGCCGAGATCAACCGGTCGAAGCCCTTCTTTTCAACCAACCGCCCAACGGACAGCATGCGAAAACCCGCATCAGCTTGGCGGAGCGCGCGGACGGGCGGTGTTGGAAAGCGGGTCAGGTCCAGACCGTGATACACCAGATCAACACGCGCCGGGTCGTCGGCCAGCGCGCGCAGATGCTCGGCGCCAAAGGCCGTGCAGGTTGCGCCAAAGGCGGCGCCATATGTATCGGCGCGCAGTTTTTCGCGCTTTTCCCACTCGGGCGAGGTCCAGATGTCCTTGGCGTGGGCCGAAAAGCTCCACGGTAGCCCGCGCATGATCGCGGCATAGCGGGCTACGGATGAGGGGGTATGCATGAAATGCGCGTAAAGCGCGCAGGATTCCGGCGGCAGTTCGGCAGCCAGAACGCAGGCCTGTCCGAAACGGCGGATGCGGTTATGTGTCGGGTCACGCCTGAGATCGTTGCGCCAGACCTCGTAGGCCGTGTGATAGCCGGGCAGGGTTCGCGCGATTTCGCGGGCGCGCCAGACGCGCCGGGGTTCTTCGTACAGATATTCCGGCAGATAGCGGACTTCGCCGGTGAACCGGTCGTGCAAGGGGTGACGTTTGGTGTCGGTGGGGTGCCGCAGGGACCAGATATCGAAACGATGCCCGGCCTCCTGAAGGGCGACCAGTTCCTGAGCGATAAACGTCTCGGACAGGCGCGGCCAACCTTTGACCAGCACCGCCAACTTGGGCGCAGTTGCCTTCATGCGGTGGCCTGTCTCATTTCCTGACTCAATAGCGCATCAACCCGGTGGGTGACATAATCCAGCCCGTCCAGCAGACCGCCCTTGATGGCCTGAGACGGCAGGGATTGTTGCGGCAGAGAGCGTATGGCCTGAATCATGGCGTCGGTTGTCAGCCCGTCGCGCTTTTCATCCAGCATCCGCACCAGTCCCAGATCCTCGGCGCGGGATGCCCGGATCCATTGTTCCAGACGCGGGGTTGTACGGGGCACGATCAGCGCGCGTTTGTCAAAGGACAGAACTTCGCAGAACGTGTTGTAACCGCCCATGCAGACAACACCCGATGCACCTGCAAAAAGGGTTTCGATCTGGGATTCGAAGCCAACTGCCGTAACCCGTCCGTTCAGTGCGGCAACGCGGGTTTCGAAATCCTCGCGCAGTTCACCCGACAGGAACGGCCCATAAACCAGAACCGCGCGCGGCCCCAGATCGGGGTCTTTCTCATAAGCGGACAGGACCAGATTGACCATCGCCTTGCCATCGCCGCCGCCGCCGGGCGTGATCAGGATGTAAGGTTGTTCCGGCGGCTCGCCGATGGGGCCGAGATCACGGCGCAGATAACCGGTCCAGTGGATGCGGGATTGCGCATCGGCACTGAGTGGCAGGCCAGAGGTCGGATCGTAGACCGAGCGCAGACCATAGACCCAGATTTCGTGATAAAATCGTTCGGTCGCCGCAACGGCATCCTTGCGATCCCATTCGGTTGCCAGCACGGCTGGTTCATCCAGAACGTCACGCAGCCCCAGCACCAGCTTTGTGCGACCTGTTCGTTCAAGATGTTCCAGCGTGGGTATCAGCTCGCCGCGAAAACCGGTTGGTTCCTTGTCGACGATCAGAACGTCGGGATCGTATTGGGTGACAGCGGTCTGGATCAGGCCCGAACGCAGCTCGGTCACCTCGTCGATGCCCATGCCGATAGTCTGTGCGGCATAGGACCCGTCCGCGCGCTTGGTTACCCCCGGCAGCCTGACGTGGTCGACCCGGCGCGGAAAGGTGAAGCGGCCAGCCACCGGAGACCCCGTCAGGATCAGTGCCGATGCCGTCGGATCAGCCCCGGTTATGGCCGCTGCAAGCGCGCGGGACCGGCGCAGATGCCCCAGTCCGAACGTGTCGTGGCTGTAGAACAGGATACGCGGCTCGCGCCCGGACTTGTACGTGTTGTTGTTCTGACTCATGCTTCCGCCCGCAAGCTCGGTTTCTGTGCAGAATTCGCGCGTGAGCACCTGTTATCGTATAATTTTCGGCAGTGCTTGCCAAAGCGAAAGCCGTGAGGTCCCGCGAAGGTGAAGCATTGCGATTTCGCAACAGGGTGAAACGGTGAAATCCGATGGGATGCCCGGCGCCAGGTCCATGAACCGCGGATCGCAAAAACGGATATTGTCACATTGCTGCGGCCAATCATTGCGAGCCCTTGTACTGTCCCATGCGTGTGGTTGTTCCAACTTTGTGATAGCACGAAATTGAAAGGAAACCGGATTTCGCGATTTTCTGCCCCGGTCATATTCAAATTCCGCCGGGTTGAAAACACCAATATCCCCTGCATGACCCGAGGAACACGGTGCGACACGATCTTGCGATAGCCTGCGGGAGGTGTTTGAACAGGACAAGGGCCTCCTGTAACCTGCCCTGCATCACGTGAACTGGACGCAAAACCTTATGAAGCATACGTTTCTGGTCGGACTGGCCCTGACCTTTTGGGCTGTACTGGTGGCACTCTCTCCGGGTGCATCGGCGCAGACATCGCTTATTCCGGGATATCCGCTCGGCGGATCGAGCGAGGCCGAGACAAAACCCGACGGGGAACTGGCCGCCGCGATCCGTGCCGCCACCGAGGCGGGCGCCAGCGTCATCGTGATCGACAACGCGGGCACTGTGGTTACCGGGGCGACCGGCGCCGGGTCCGGTGCGGGGGCCGACGCCGCAGATCCAATGGCTGAAGGGTCGCAGCTGATGAAGGCGCAGGAGCGGTTTTCGAAATTCCGCGCATCGCTCGAATCCCGGCTTGAAGCGCTGCCATATTCCGTGTTCGAGGTGCAGTACATTCTGCGCCAGACCAGCCCCGACGGCCGTATTCAGACCTATGCCGAAGTTCTGTTCTGGAACATCCTGCTGCTGTTGCTGGGGCGATGGCTGTCGGTCGAGATTTACGGCAAGCGGATCGCCAAGCGCTTTGTCGTTGCCCGGATCAAGGAAAATCCGATTGGCTACCGCGAAAAGATGCCATTCCTCGTATTCCGGTTCCTGATGGGAATTGGCGGAACCGTCTTTGCGATGCTGATGGCGCTGATCGTCGGGTATCTGATCTTCGGCGAGGCAGAAGATATCTCGGTCCAGTTCACCATAACGGCGATTTTCACGGCCTATTTCCTGTCGCGCACGGTGTCCGATCTGTGGCGCATGGTCCTGTCGCCGTTCCTCAGCCAGTACCGCCTGCCGCCGTTTTCCGATCGCAATGCCAAGCGCCTTTTCCTCTGGGCATCGGCGATCGCGACCTTTGATATTTCGGTCGTGCTGTTTTCGACATGGGTGGCGGACTTTGGCCTGAACTACAACGTATATGCCATGGTTTACGGCAGCCTGACGCTGGTCGGTGCGTTTGCCAACATTCTTATGATCCTGTTCAACGCCCGGGCCATTTCCAATGCGATCCGGGGGGGGCGGGCGCCCGAGCAAGTGTCATGGATATTGCGCTTCGTGTCGTTTGGGTGGGCGCCGGCACTGGGGGTCTATATCATCTTCAGCTGGTTCCGGCTGGCGTTGGATTTGGTCCTTGAAAATCCGGCACCGGTACCGCTGGTGGCCAGTTCCTATGCAATCTTCATGTCTGTCGTAATCGCCTATGGCGCGATGAACTACATGCTGGAGCGGTATTTCGATCGCTCGCGTAGGATCGAGGAAATGAACGCCGAAGCCGTCGAACCCGGTGAAGTAGGCGAGGCCGAGAAAACCCCCGAGGCCGAACAGAGAAAGCACGCGATTCTGACCTATGAGGACCTCGCAAGGCGGGTTGCGGGTATTCTGGCCTTTGTGGTCGGCATCTATGCGCTAGTCGTGATCTGGCATCCCGAAGCAGGCTGGAGCGATGACCTGCCGATTGAACGGGCGCTGGACGTCATGGTGATCATTTTCATCGGCTACATCCTGTTCAATTTCTTCCGCATCTGGATCGACAGCAAGATCGCCGAGGAAACCGACGACGGTGGCGCCGAGGCAGAGCTTGGTGATGAAGGTGGCGAGGGCGGGCAAAGCCGTCTGGCAACCCTGCTGCCGCTGTTCCGGGGTGCCATTCTGGCTGTCGTGGTGGTGACCATCGTTCTGATTGTCCTGATGGAGCTTGGCATCAACGTAAGCCCGCTGTTTGCCGGTGCCGGTGTCGTCGGTCTGGCGGTTGGATTCGGATCGCAGACGTTGGTGCGGGATATCTTTTCGGGTGCCTTTTTCCTGATGGACGACGCGTTCCGGAAGGGCGAATATATCGATATCGGCGACGTCAAAGGGACGGTTGAGAAGATCTCGGTCCGTTCGATGCAGCTGCGCCACCATCTGGGCGCGCTCAACACCATTCCGTTTGGAGAGATCAAGGTTCTGACCAACTACTCACGCGACTGGGTGATCATGAAGCTGCCGCTGAGGGTCACTTATGACACGGATGTCGAAAAGGTCCGCAAGCTGATCAAGAAGCTGGGGCAGGAACTGCTGACGGACCCTGTGATCGGCGACAACTTCATTCAGCCGCTGAAGTCGCAAGGTGTCATCGAAATGCAGGACTCGGCCATGATCATCCGGGTGAAATTCATGACCAAGCCGGGCGATCAGTGGCTGGTTCGCAAGAAGGTCTATCAGGAAATACGCGAGTTGTTTGCACGCGAAGGTGTCCGGTTCGCGCACCGTGAGGTCACGGTTCGGTTGGCTGATGAAAAGAACCCCGCTGACCTGACGCCAAAAGAGCGTGAGGCCGTGACCGGGGCCGTGCAGGCTGCCATCGACGAGGATTATCTGGACGATGTCGGCCCCGGAGGAGATGACCGGTAAATGTGGGCAGGAATACTCCCGCCCCTTTGATCCGCGTCTCTGAAGAGACACTGAACAAAGCGTTGGGCCGGGCCGCGCGTACCGCGCGGCGGTTGCGATTAGTTCGACGTCTCGGACCAGACGGGCTTGGCCGTGCCGAGTTTTGTGGCGGGCAGGGGCCAAGTCATTCGGGTTTGTCCCACCTGCAAGGCGGGTGCAAGGCGATGCCCCAGACCCCAGCCGGAATCTTCGGTTGCAGAGGAATAGTCCTCTGCCGCTGTCGAGGAAATCTCATCCCCTTCTTCGGATTTGCTCAACCCCGCCAAAAGCTCGGCGGTGCGGGCAAGGGACAGATGGGCCAGTGCGATCGTTTCGCCGCTGGCAGCGTTGGCCAGTGCGGACAGAATCGCCGCGGCCATCAGATACGCTGTGGCATGGTCCAGGGCCTGAACCGGCAGCGGTGTTGGTTTGTCGGCATTGGCCCAGACGCGGCCTGCATCTGCAATCCCCGCGCTCATCTGCACAAGGCTGTCAAAACCCCGGCGCGAGGACCAGGGGCCGCGCCAGCCATAGGCGTTCAGGGTAACCTCGACCCGGTTCGGCGCCAGCGTGTCGCGTGTCGCCCGGTCCAGTCCCAGACCGTCCAGAGCGCCGGGCCGGTAACCATGGATGAAAACGTCTGCCTCGGACAGAAGCTGTTTCAGGCGGTCGAGGCCGTCCGATTTTTTGAGATCGAGAAACGCGCAGCGTTTACCCAGTGAGATGTCGGGAATCACGCCCGGCTCATCCCAGCCGGGCGGATCAATGCGCAGCACATCGGCCCCGAAAGCAGCAAGTGTGCGGGTCGAAACCGGGCCGGCGAGAACGCGGGTCAGATCAAGGACACGCAGACCGGCCAATGGGCGTTGTGCCGAAGCCTGAGGGCGGGGGCGGAGTTTGCAGTTGCGCGGATGCCGCCAGTCGATCAGGGGCGAACTGGCAACCGCCCGACCCTGCGGATGGGACAGCCACTCATCGCGGCTGCGCATGGCTGCTGCAACGCCACCCTGCGCCACGATAACGGTTTCAAGATCGTTGATGGAACGGGTCGATACCTCACTGGCAACGGCATCGCGATCGTGCGGTACCCCCAGTACGCGCAGCGCCGCGGCGCGGTGTTGCGGCAGGTTGGTGTGCAACCTGATCCAGCCGTCCGAGGCGCGGTAATCACCGGCAATTGCGTCCCATGCGCCGGGCATCTCCCAACCGTCCGGTTTGAACGACCAGCCATACCAGAGAGAGGCCAGCCGGTGATCGACACTGACCTCGGGCCTTTCGGGGGCAAGGTTCAGCGCCACCATAAGCCGGGCCAGTTCCTGCCCGACGGTGGCAAAGGACGCCGATGCAAGTTCACTGACCGCAAATGCGCTGGGCCGATAACCGCCCCCCTTCAACCGATAGGTATCCGGGGCAGGAAGAGAGGACAGCAAGGTCATTGCTGATAGGGGTCCAGACTGTCGCGCAGACCGTCACCGAGGAAGTTGAAGGCCAGAACGATGATGATGATCGGCAACATCGGGATTGCCGTCCACGGATAAATCTCGATTGAGGCAAGGTTCTGAGCATCGTTCAGCATGACTCCCCAACTGACCGCAGGCGCACGCAGGCCGAGGCCAAGGAAGCTGAGCGCGGTTTCGCCCAAAATCATCGCCGGTATCGAAAGCGTCGCCGAGGCGATCAGGTGGGACATGAAGTTCGGCAACAGGTGCTTGCGGATCACCCGACCCGAGCTTGCGCCCATCATCTCGGCGGCGCGCACATATTCCTCTTCGCGCAGGGAAAGGAACTTTGCCCGAACGGATCGGGCCAGCCCCGGCCAGTCAAGAATCCCAAGGATGATTGAGATTATGAAGAACACCGCGACGGGGCTCCAGTTGGACGGCACGGCGGCGGATAGCGCCAGCCACAGCGGCAGTTCCGGCAGCGAGCGCAGGATTTCGATCACCCGGTTGATGACCCAGTCGATCTTGCCACCGAAATACCCGGCCATCGAACCAAAAAGGATGCCTAGAAAGAAGGACACTGAAATGCCGATCAGGCCAACCGTAAGCGATAGCTGAGCGCCATAGAGGATACGGCTGAAGACGTCCCGGCCAAGCCGGTCAGAGCCCCACAGAAACAGCGTGGCCCCTTCGGGCGCGCAGAACAGGTGCCTGTCGGTTTTGATGAGCCCGGCCAATTTGTAGGTAGAGGCCTGGCAGAAAAAGCGGATCGGTTTCGGGTTTTCCGTGTCGGGGACGAATTTCCACTGGAAGGTTTCCAGATCGGCTTCGGCCACGATCGGATAGATATACGGACCGACGAACTCTCCTTCGTGGAACCAGTTTACCGATTGGGGCGGCGCATAGAGGTGTTCGCCATTTCTGTCGTTCGGTCCGTAGGGTGCGATGAACCCGGCGAAAGGCAGCATCAGATAGCACAGCAGAAGGAAGATGCCAGAAACCAGCCCCAGCTTGTGCGTTCTGAACTTGCGCCAGACCAGCACCCAGTTCGGTGCATCCAGATCCTTGCGCTCAAGCTGTTGTAGCGAAGCCTGCGGATCGAATTCGGCGTCGTCGACATAGCGACCGTCGGGGAGTTTCGTCATGCCTCGCGCCCCTCATAGCGGATGCGCGGGTCAAGCATGACCAGCAGGATATCCGAGATCATTGTGCCCACCAGCGTCAGTAGGGCCACGAACATCAGAACAAAGCCCGACAGGAACTGGTCCTGTGTTTTCAACGCGGTTAGCAAGGTCGGGCCGATGGTCTGCAGGCCAAGCACGACCGAGACCAGAACCGAGCCCGAAACCATCGACGGGAGCAGGTTGCCGATATCTGCGACAAACGGGTTGAAGGCCACGCGCAGCGGGTATTTTGTCAACATTCGCGACGGCGCCATCCCCTTGGCGATGGCGGTTTCCACGTAGGGTTTGCCAAGTTCATCCAGCATATTGGCGCGCAGGCGCTGCATCATGGCCGACGCGCCGGATGTGCCGATAACAAAGGTCGGTACGATCAGGTGAATCAGGATCGACTTGAGCTTTTCCCAACTCATCGGCTGGCCCTCAAAAGACGGGTCCATCAAGCCCCCAATGGGCAGGTTGAAATAGCGGTGGCCATAGTAGAACAGGATCAGCGCCAGCAGAAAGTTCGGCGTTGCCAGACCCAGGTAGCCAACGAAGGCGGATGTGTAATCGACCCAGGTGCGGGACCGCGCTGCCGCCAGAACACCCAGCGGCAGGGCAACGGCATAGACAAACAGAACGGCAGCCAGATTGACGACAACGGTCAGCCACAGGCTGTCACCGACGATTTCGGACACGGGCCGGTCGAACTCGAAGGACCATCCGTAGTTGCCCTGAATGAGCCCCGAAAACCCGTGTGGACCGGGCATGAAACCCATCCAGATCATGTATTGTTCCCACAAGGGGCGGTCGAGCGCGTATTCCTTGCGCAGAAACTCTGCCTTGGCCACGCCCGCGGACTGACCCGAGGCCTGCAACTCGGCGATCTGATTGCTCAGATAATCACCGGGGGGCAGATTGATGATCACGAAGATCAGTGCCGATACCACCAGCAGCGTAAGCAGCATGGTGAAAAAGCGGTAGACTGCGTAGCGCAGCATTATCATTCAGCTGCTCCCGTCATTCCGCAAAAAAGAACTCATCTACGCGGTGGACTCCGAAATGCGAACCCGGATCCCAGGCCCACAGCGCTTTTTGCGGCACGTTGCGCAGCCGGTTGGAAACGACGATGGGCTGAGGCGCCCCGTTCAGAATGCCGATGCCAAACACCTCATCCGCGTGGATTTTCAGCATTTCTTCCCACGCAGCGGCGCGTTCTTCATCCGTCGAGGCCATGTCCCAGTCATGGGCCAGCTCCATCAGCCGTTCGGCCGAGGGCATGTCCGGTTTCTCGCCGACTTCACCCCCGGTCTGATGATATTGACCCCATTTCGGCCAGGCCAGAAACACCTGATCGGTGGGTGCCAGATATGCGGGCGAGGTATAGACCTGTGGAATGCCGTTGTCCCAGCCGAACCAGACCGATGCCATTGAGTTGCCGGCAAAGACCCGGTTGCGCAGGATGTCCCGGTCCAGCGGACGCATCACCAGTTTGACACCGACGTCCCGCCAGTTGTCGGTCACGATCTGCAGCGCGTTTTCAACTTCCTGACGTTCACCGGCGGTTTCAATGATCAGTTCCATCGAGCGGCCATCCGGCAGCATGCGGATGCCGTTCTTGTCCCGCTTGTCCAGACCGGCCTCGTCCAGCAACCGATTTGCCGTTTCGGGATCGAACTGGGCCCAGGCCGCCTGATTGTCCTCGTTATAGAAGGCCGAGGCGGGCAGAACCGACATTGCCCCCGGTTTTGCCAGCTTGAAATACAGGGCCTGGTTGATGGTTTTCCGGTCAATGGCCAGAGACAAGGCGCGGCGTACCCGCACGTCGCGCAGCACTTTTTGCCAGACATCGTCGGTAAAGTTAAGGTTGGGATAGATCGCGATCTGCGAGGCGACACCGGTTTCCCAGAGGTAGGTTTTGTAACCTCCCCCATCCTCACCCTTTTTCAGGATCGAGGCGTCGCGAAAGTCCAATCCTCGCCCCTGAAGATCCGTTTCACCCGCATTGGCCTTGGCCGCGACCAGACCGGGGGCCACGATCTCCATCTCGATGACGTCGATATAGGGCAGTTGCACGCCTTTGGCATCAACCCGGTGATAATAGGGATTGCGGACAAAGTGGTGACGGATTTTCTTGCCCGAGCTGGCGTTGACCCACGGCTGCAATGTCGGCAGTTCGTGGTTGTCGAATTTGTACATGTTGTCCAGCTTGTTGTGCAGCGCCGCCCAGCTTTTGACCCGTGTGTCCTCGACCGCCGCTGCCAGTGCAGCCGGTTCCGCATAATCCTCGTGATACTGTTTCAGGAATTCTGCCGGGCGATAGATGAAAGGCGGTCGGGCCTGCGCCAGGCTTTGCAGAAAGTTCGGGTTCGGATCGTCCCATTCATAAACAACAGTTGTTTCGTCCGGGAAGGACACCGAGGGCGGATTACCGTTCACAAGCAAGAAATCCGGCGGGCCGGAAGGGCTGAGAAAGTCGTTGTTGGCAACGTCCTCCCACCAGTATCGGAAGTCGTCGGAGGTGAAAGGCGAACCGTCCGACCATTTGTGCCCTTCGCGCAGGTGCAGGGTGAATTTCCGGTTGTCTTCGTTTTCGAACGACTGCAGCAGATCCGGGACAAGTTCGTAGTTTTCGTCATAGCCCACTAGCCGCGCATAGCCATAGACAACCATCTGGCGCAAATCCTTGGACCGGGTGACCATGGTGCGCAGTGTGCCGCCTTCGGTGCCGAACTCGCGCCCCTTGGCTGCAAGGTCGACAATCAGCGGTTCAGCGGGAAGTCGTTCCTGAACCGGAGGCAGATTTCCCGCGTCCACTTCGGATTTCCAGAACGCGCCTTCCTGAGCGGGGGGAACGGTTTCCGCCGCAGCCGGAAGGAGGGATGCAAATGCCAGCGCAGTGGCCAGAAGCAGTGATTTTCGAGGGGTCTTAAACATGGCAACGTACCTTATGGCCGGGCTCCATTTCCACCAGCGAGGGTATCACGGACTCGGAAAACCGAAAGGCTTCATCCCAACTGTCGGGAGAGCCCGCACCCAAAGCGACCAGATTCAGGTCGATGGGACGGTTGATATCGGGTTCCGGCTGCGCCGCGATCAGCGCTTTGGTGTATGGGTGTTTGGGGTTGTAAAACAGTGTGTCGGGCGGGGCTTGCTCGACGACCAGACCTTGGCGCATCACCGCAACTTCGTCGGCAATTCGGGCTACAACGGCAAGGTCGTGCGAAATGAAGAGGTAGGACAGGTTCAGGCTGTCCTGAAGCTGTTCCAGCAGGGTCAGTATCTGTTCCTGCACGGATACATCCAGGGCCGAGGTCGGCTCGTCGCAAACGATCAGCGACGGGTCCAGCATCATGGCGCGGGCGATGGACAGACGTTGCCGCTGGCCGCCCGAAAAGGCATGCGGATAGCGTTTCAGCATGTCGGCGTTCAGTCCCACACGTCTTAGCATCTCGGCCGCTTTCTCCCGGTGCTCGGCAGGTCCGCCGATGCCGTGGATTTCCAGCGGTTCGGTCATCGCGTCCTGAATGCGCATGCGAGGGCTAAGAGAGCTGTAGGGGTCCTGAAACACCATCTGGGCCTGCCGCTGGAATGCCGTTCGTTCAGCGCGGCTCATCTTGTGGACAGTAATCGGCTCCTGATCGGGGGTAGGGCGGAACAGAACCTCGCCGCCGGGATCGGGCAATTCGGCTCCAAGTGCGATCCGCGCGGCTGTTGTCTTGCCCGACCCGCTTTCGCCGACGATGGCCAGTGTTTTGCCGCGGGCGAGCTTGAAATCCACACCGCGGCAGGCATGGATTAGTTTTTCCGCTTTCCAGCCTTGACTGGACCGCATGGTATAGGTCTTGGAGACGCCCTTCAGTTCCAAAATCAGGTCTTCGTCGGGCATCGGCAGGCCAACCGTATCCTGATCGGGAATGGCGGGCGCCGCATTAAAAAGCTGCTGCGTGTAGGGGTGGGCCGGGGATTCGAGGATGAGGTTCGCCGCTCCGGCCTCCATCACGCGGCCTTTGTGCATGACGACGACCTGTTCGGCCATATTGGCAACAACGCCCAGATCGTGGGTGACAAGGATCAGGGCCATCCCCGTTTCTCTCTGAAGCTCCTTGATCAGCCCCAGCACCTGCGCCTGCGTGGTCACGTCCAGCGCGGTTGTCGGTTCGTCCGCGATCAGCAGGTCCGGCTTGGACACCATCGCCATCGCGATCATCGCGCGCTGGCGCATCCCGCCGGACATTTCGAACGGGTACGAGTTGTAGGCCCGTTCAGGATCGGGGAACCCGACGCGTTCGAATTGTTCCAGAACCGTGCGTTTGGCCTGACGCTCGGACGCGCCGCGATGCAGCCACAGCACTTCGCTGACTTGATTGCCGATTTTGTGAAGCGGCGAGAGCGATCGCATCGGTTCCTGAAAGATCATCGAGATTCGGTCGCCGCGAATATCACGCATCCGGCGCTCGGAGATTTGTGACAGGATCGTCGGTTCTGATCCGCCGCCCAGTGTCATTGTCCCGCTACGGATCTGGGCGGTGCGGGGCAGAATACGCAGAACCGCGCGGCAGGTGATTGTCTTGCCCGAACCGGATTCGCCAACCAATGCAAGCGTTTGGCCCGGCTCGACGTCGAAATTGACGTCCCTGACGACCGGGTCCGCCGTGCCAAAGCCGATGCTCAGATCCCGGACAGACAACAACGGGGTCATTCGGGTTTTCCACCCGTCTTGTCGCAGATCGACATCGGCTTTTACAACTCCCTGTTTTTTTTATCACAGTTTCGCGCGCTTGGACCCAACTAGTCAAACCCGTTCTTAGGCCGAAACGTCGCGGAATTGTGAAAACTTTCGCTGTGCGACTACACAAGTTCTTGAGTATTTGGCATGAAACTCATCGCCGGGCGCGATCCGGCCTGACCTTATCAGAGGAGAGCCCGCCCTTGTCCGACACCAAAAGTCGCCTTGACGTATTCATTGATCGCATGGTGTCCCAGCGCGCCTGTCTGGATTTTGCTATCGCGCAAACGGCGCAGATGGGCGGTCCTGTCTTTGAGCTGGGATTGGGCAACGGTCGGACCTATCACCACATGCGACAGCGCATTTCAGACCGGCCGGTCTATGTGTTCGAGCGCAACGTAGCCTCGCATCCCGATTCCACACCGCCCGACGAGATGCTGATCTTGGGCGATGTGCGTGAAACGCTACCTGCCTCGGTTGATCGTTTCGGGGCAACGGCCAGTTTGATTCATGCCGATCTTGGTGGGCACAATCTGGAAAAGAACGATGCCTTTGCACGGTTCGTTTCCCCTTTGATCGAACCTTTGTTGGCAGAAGGCGGGCTGATGGTGTCGAGCGACCGGATGTATTTTGACGGGCTGACCGAACTTTCGCTGCCTGAGGGCGCGGTTGAAGGCCGGTGTTTCGTCTATCGTCGCTGACAGCCACACAGACCCAGAAACAGGGACGTCTGGAAAGCAGGAGCTGTAATGAACGCAATTCTGACATTGAATGCAGGCAGTTCCTCGATCAAGTTCGGCGTCTACCGGGCCGAGGCTGAGCCCGCGTTGCTGTGGCATGGGCAGGTTGAAAATCTGGGCCCTGTCGCCAGTCTTGTGCTGGAGGGTGACGACGCCCGGCAGACGTTTCAGATAGGCCCGGCAGATCACTCCAACGCGGTCACAGCGATTCTGGAGGCGATTTGCCCACGGCTGGGGCAGAACCGGATTTCCGGTGTCGGGCACAGGATCGTGCATGGTGGCCGAACGTTCAGCGGTCCGACCGTTCTGACTGATCATGTGATGACGCAACTTGACGCGCTATCTCCTCTTGCACCTCTGCATCAGCCACACAACCTTGCCGCCGTGCGTGCTGCGCAAGAGACATTCCCCGACGCGGTGCAGGTGGGGTGTTTCGATACGTCCTTTCACTTTGGCCATCCCTTCGTGAACGACGCGTTTGCCATTCCGCGCCGGATTTATGAGAAGGGCGTCAGGCGGTACGGATTTCACGGTCTGTCCTATGACTACATCACCGGTAAGCTGCAGCAGGATTACCCCGAGCTTGCGGCGGGCAAGGTCGTGATTGCCCATCTGGGCAACGGTGCGTCGATGTGCGCCGTCGAAAACGGGCAGAGCATCGGTTCGACCATGGGTTTTTCGGCTCTGGACGGTCTGCCAATGGGTACACGGTGCGGGCAACTTGATCCAGGCGTCCTGCTGTATCTGATGGAGCAGGGCCACAGCGTCGATGCGATCACGCATATCCTTTACAAGAAAAGCGGTCTTTTGGGGCTCAGCGAAATCAGCCACGACATGCGGACCCTGCTGGCCAGCGATGACCCGCGCGCAAATGAGGCGATTGACTATTATGTATTCCGGATCAAGCGAGAGCTTGGCGCCATGGCGGCCATTCTGGGTGGAATGGATGCGGTCGTGTTTTGCGGCGGGATAGGGGAACACGCCGCGCCGATCCGGGAACGGGTTCTGGAAGGGATGGAATTTCTGAACCTCCGCCTGAACGCCGAAGCGAATGACAGCAATTCGACGGTGATCTCAGACGGCGGCATTCCGATCCTTGTTATCCCCACGGATGAAGAACGGGTGATTGCGCGGGCGGTCTATCAGGCGATCACCTGAAACTTCCGCAGGGTAACGGCAGGAAACCCTCGCCTTGGGGCGCGGCCTGATCATATCGTGGTGACATCCGGATCAAAGGTTGCCCACACATGATTTTCTACGACTGCTCGACCGCGCCCAATCCACGCCGTGCCCGTATGTTCATCGCCGAAAAAGGGCTTGAGATCGAAACCCGCGATGTCTCGATCGCCAAGGGCGAACAGTTGGGGGAAGAGTTCAGGGCCATCAATCCCCGGGCAACCATTCCGGTGCTGGTCACTGACGAGGGCACGGTTCTGGCCGAAAACCTTGGAATCGCCGCCTATCTTGAGGCGCAGTTTCCCGAACCTCCGCTTATGGGACGAACGCCCGACGAAAAGGGGTTGGTTCTGATGTGGAATGCGATTGTCGAACAGCAGGGCGGTTTACCCGTCGGCGAAGTGCTACGTAACACGCATCCGGCATTCAAGGATCGGGCCATTCCGGGGCCGGTCAACTATGCCCAGATACCGGAACTGGCACAGCGCGGTTCCGATCGGCTGGCCCGGTTCTTCGATGTGCTGGAGGAGCGGCTGAAGGAAAGCCCCTTTGTTGCCTGCGATCACTTCACCCTTGCGGATATTTCGACCTTTGTTTTTGTTGACTTCGCGCGGGTGATCAAAGCGCGCATTCCCGAAGGAAACACTTCAACCCTGAACTGGTTCCAGGCCGTTCAGGAACGGCCAAGCGCCCAAATCTGAAAATTTCCTGAATTTATTACATACGAGGGTTTCATCCAGTACTGTACAGAAATGTCTAGACAGAAGTGAACAGTACGCATAGCGTCTCTTGCGAGTCGTCCAGGGGAGGTCGGGATGAAGTCTCAGTATCGCGTTGTGGTCATCGGGGGCGGCGTCGTTGGCGCTTCGGTTCTGTATCATCTGGCCAAATTCGGCTGGACCGATGTCGTTATGCTTGAGCGACGGCGGTTGGCCTCGGGGTCATCATGGCATGCGGCGGGGGGCATCCATGCACTGAATGCGGATCCCAACATGGCGGCGCTGCAGGCCTATACCATCGACCTGCTGAGCGAGATCGAAAAGGAATCCGGTCAAAATATCGGTCTGCACATGACCGGCGGTCTGACGCTGGCCGGCACACCCGAGCGGTGGGAATGGCTGCAGTCGAACTATCGCACCTTCCAGTCCATCGGCATTGACGATTGCGAGTTGCTGACGCCGGAAGAGGCGCAGAAACGCTGCCCGATCATGTCCACCGACGGCGTGCTGGGCGCGATGTGGGCCGACCGCGAGGGCTATATCGACACAACAGGTACAGTGCAGGCTTATGCCACCGCCGCAAAAAAACGTGGCGCGGAATACTATGAGGAAACCAAGGTCGAAGAACTGATCCAGACTGAAGATGGCTGGCAGGTCGTGACCGACAAGGGCACGATCACCTGCGAACATGTTGTCAACGCTGCAGGCCTCTGGGCCAAGCAGGTGGGGCGCATGGCGGGCATCGAACTGCCGGTGTCTCCGCTGAAACACCACTATCTGATCACCGATTCAGTTCCCGAGGTTGCAGCGGCCGATTTCGAGATGCCGATGACGGTGGATCTGGAAGGGTTCACCTATATGAGACAGGACCAGAAAGGTGTTCTGGTCGGTATCTATGAGGTCGATCACGAACACTGGGCCATGGACGGCGCGCCGTGGAACTATGGCGAGGAGCTGTTTCAGGAACAGCTGGACCGGATCGAGAACGAGTTGACCCTTGGCTTTGAACGGTATCCGTCGATTCAGAATGTGGGCATCAAGACCTGGGTGAATGGGGCCTTTACCTTTTCCCCAGACGGCAACCCTCTGGTCGGTCCGGTTCCGGGCAAGCGCGGGTACTGGTCCGCCTGCGCGGTGATGGCAGGATTCCTGCAGGGCGGTGGTGTCGGCAAAACGCTGGCCGAATGGATGATACATGGCGAGCCCGAGGCCGATGCATGGCCGATGGACGTGGCGCGCTATGGCGATTTCGCCCAAAACAAGCGCTATATCCGCGAGACCACGGGCCAGTTCTATTCCCGCCGATTCGTAATGACCTACCCGAACGAGCAACTGCCTGCGGGCCGTCCGCTGAAAATGGCCCCGGCGCATGATGCGATGAGCGAGGCAGGGTGCAAATGGGGCGTGAGCTGGGATCTGGAAGTGCCGCTGTATTTCGCGCCAAAAGGGTTTGAGGAGACACCGACGCTCAAACGGTCCAACGCGCACGATATCGTGGCTGAGGAATGCAAGGTGGTCCGCGAAGGCGTGGGTTTGATGGATATCTCGGGCTTTTCGCGGTTTGAGGTCACCGGACCAAATGCACAAGCTTGGCTCGACAAGGTCATGGCCTCGAAACTCCCCGCACCGGGTCGGGCAAAGCTGGCCCCGATGCTGGGCGAGAATGGGCGGCTCAAGGGTGATCTGACCGTGCTCAACTGGGGCGACGGGACTTGGTGGATCATGGGCAGCTATTACCTGCGCGCGTGGCACATGCGCTGGTTCGACGATCACATGATGGATGGTGTCGAAATCCGCGATCTGGGTGAGGAATATTGCGGGTTCGCCGTGGTTGGGCCGAAATCGCAAGAGGTGGTCGAAAAGCTGGCGGAACAGGATATCTCGGGGCTCAAATTCATGGGCTGCGGTGATTTTGACATCGGTCTTGTCCGCGCCCGCGTTGCGCGTATGTCAGTGACCGGCGAAAAGGGCTATGAGATCAACTGCCGCTATGGCGATCATATCAAGCTGCGCCGCATGCTGCTGGAGGCCGGAGCCAAAGAAGGCATCCGCGAGTGCGGATTCAACGCGATGCTCTCGACACGGCTTGAGAAAAGCTTTGGCATCTGGTCGGCGGAATTCACGCAAGCCTATACGCCGGGCATGACCGGAATGGACCGCTGGATCGACTGGGACAAGGAGTTCGTCGGCAAAGAGGCTGCGCTGGCCGAGCGTGACGGAAACGGTTCGGCACAGGTGCAGGTCACGCTGGAAATCGACGCGGTGGATGCGGATGCCAGCGGGTACGAGCCGATCTGGGCCGATGGCGAACGCGTCGGGTTCGTGACCTCGGGCGGGTATGGCCACTATACCGGCAAGTCGCTGGCAATGGCGCTGCTGGACCGCGACAGGGCTTCACCGGGGACTGAACTTTCTGTTCATGTGGTCGGGGTCGAGCGGCCTGCCCGGGTTGTTGCCCCTTCACCTTACGACCCCCAAGGCAAGGCGATGCGGTCATGACGCGCCGGGGCCGCCGAGCACGCGCCGACGCTGCGGATACACCACTGCGACAGGTGGATTATCGTAATCTGCGCAATCCATTCCCGCCGATGGCGGCTTTTACCGAGGACCGTATCGAGGCGCTGCATCAGGCGTCCCTGACGGTACTGGAGGAGATCGGGATCAAGGTCCTGCTGCCCGAAGCGCGCAACCTGTTCCAGCAGGGCGGGGCGCGGGTCGAGGACGAGATGGTCTTTGTCGGTCGCGAGATGGTCGATGCGGCGCTGGCCTCTGCTCCCCCGTCCATTGTCATGAAAGGGGCGGTGCCCGAACGTGATATCACGCTGGAACTGGGGCGGCTGGTGTTTCAGCCCGGTGCGGGCGCGCCCCACGCCACCGATCTTGAACGTGGCAGACGCCCCGGAACGTTGAGTGATTTCCGCGAGATGGTCCAGATCACCCAGGCCTTCGACGTGCTGCACATGGTGCCGCCTCTGGTAGAGGCGCAGGATATTCCGATGCATCTGCGCCACTACGCGATGACCGAGGCGGAATTGACCCTGAGTGACAAGGTCCCGTTCATCTATTCTCGCGGCACGCCGCAGGTCATGGACGGGTTCGAGATGATCCGGACTTTTCGGGGCCTGTCCGATGATGAATTTCAGGCGCAGCCATGGTGTTACACGATCATCAACACCAACTCGCCCCGCGTGATCGACATGCCGATGGCGCAGGGTCTGATCGACTTTGCCCGGGCCGGGCAGATGTCCATCGTCACCCCCTTTACGTTGATGGGTGCGATGGCGCCGGTGACGGTCGCCGGGGCAATGACGCTGAGCCATGCCGAGGCGTTGGCCGCGATCACGTTGACCCAGCTAGCCAAGCCCGGGTCGCCGGTCTGCTACGGCACTTTCACTAGCAATGTGGATATGAAGTCCGGCGCGCCTGCGTTTGGGACGCCCGAACATTTCACCGCTTCGCTGGTGGCCGGTCAGCTGGCGCGCAAGGTCGGGCTGCCGTGGCGCTGTGCCGGTGGCAGTGCCGCCAATATCAACGATGCTCAAGCGGCCAATGAGACGCAGTTCGGGTTGTGGGGATGCCTGATGGCCGGGGCGACAGTCGTGATCCATTCGGCGGGATGGCTTGAAGGCGGGCTGACGGTATCGTTCGAAAAAATCATCACCGATCTGGAAGTACTGCAGATGGTGGCCGAGCTGTGCGCCGGAACCCCCGCGACCGATGCGGACATTGCGCTGGACGCTCTGCGCGAGGTCCAGCCCTCGGGCCATTTCTTTGGCGCGGCGCATACGATGGAGCGATACCAGACGCAGTTCTATGAACCTCTGGTCGGGGATTGGTCGAATTTCGGTACATGGAGCGAACGCGGTGCCGTCGATGCAAACCATCGGGCCACCGGAATATGGAAGAATATCGTTGAAACGTCGCAACCACCAATGCATGACGCTGATCGCGCCGCTGCTCTGAAGGATTTCGTCGCCCGACGCAGCGCCGAGGGCGGAGCACCACCGGAGAGTTGAGCAGATGAACACCAAACCAGTCCTTCACCGCGATGATCCCGATGCCGAGCCGTTGGTGGGCAACGTCAAGGTCACGCGCGACGATTGGCTGAACGTGGCCATGGACGTTCTGATCTCGGACGGGGTGGAGCAGGTCAAGGTGCTGAACCTTGCCGAGCGCATGGCCGTCTCGCGGTCATCCTTTTATTGGTACTTCAAGTCCCGGCAAGAGCTTCTGGATGCTCTTCTGGCGCGGTGGCAGGCCACAAATACGGCAGCGTTGATCGCGCAGGCCGAAGCGCCCGCCAAGACGATCACGGCGGCGGTCTGCAATGTGCATCGGTGCGTGGTGAACACGGCCCTGTTCGATACGGCGCTGGATTTCGCGGTGCGGGACTGGGCGCGCCGATCTGGCAAGGTGCGCAGAATGCTGGATCAGTCCGACGCAAATCGTCTGACCGCACTGTGTGCCATGTTCGCGCGGTACGGGTATCAGGACACCGAAGCAGAAACCCGTGCGCGCGTGCTTTATTATATGCAGATCGGTTACGATCTGGCGCAGTTGAACGAACCGCTGGCCACGCGTTTGGCGCTGGTTCCGCATTACCTGTTCGTCTTTACTGGCGTCGAACCGTTGCCTGAAGAGGTCGAAGAATTCAGCGACTATGCCCGGCAATACTGGGAAGGGGAACCCGTCTGAGCCAGCCGAAATTCTGTTGATCAGGGCTATTGCAAGGTACTTTCCACAGTATCACGCGCCTTGGCAAAGCTGTCTTCACGAACCGGACCATAGCCCCGGATTTCATCTGCTGCGGCCAAGGCTTGACACCATGCTTCCCCGGTTTCGGGATCATAATCTTGCAGCAGGCGATCCAGCAAAGCGTTGTACCAGTCGCGGATATCACGGTGCAGGCGGGCTTCGGCATGATAACCGAAGGGGTTCAATCCGGATCCGCGCAGAGATTTGGCCCGTGCCAGAACTCCAAGAACAGGGCGCAGCCACGGGCCGATAGCGCGTTTTGCAGGCCGGCCACGCGCATCGCGGCGTCCGTTCAGAATAGGTGGGGCCATGTGGTATCTGACCTTGTAATCACCCTGAAAATGTTGCGCCAGTTCTTGCGCGAAACTGTCCCCGGTCATGAGGCGTGCCACTTCGAATTCGTCCTTTACGGCCATGAACCTGAACAGGTTGCGGGCGATGGAACGCAGCATATCTTCCGGAACATCCGGTAAGGCCGTCCGGATTTTAGCCAAGCGATCCGTATAGCGTTTTGCATAGCGGGCGTTCTGATAGACGGTCAGATAGTCAACACGGCGCGTGATCATCTGATCCAGCGTTTCGG
Organism: Ruegeria sp. CF5; assembly: GCF_056537325.1. Taxonomy (NCBI): domain Bacteria; kingdom Pseudomonadati; phylum Pseudomonadota; class Alphaproteobacteria; order Rhodobacterales; family Roseobacteraceae; genus Ruegeria; species Ruegeria sp. CF5. The sequence goes on from NZ_JBQFRI010000008.1 coordinate 126,963, forward strand.
TTTCAGGCGCCGGGTCTGAATAACCTTGCAACTTTGCCGGATCGGCAGCCATGCAGCGACCGATGGCAAAGGCGAGCCGGTTGGCTTCGATTGCTACACCGTTCAGCAGGATGGCCTGTCCTAAAGCGGTAGCGGATACCGGCACCAGACCTTTTTGCCACGCATAGCCCAGCATCATGACATTGGCGAAAACCGCGTCGCCCAGCAGGGTTTCAGCGGCGGCGTTGGCGTCAAAGCCCGCGAGGTTTTGCGCGCCCACCACGTGTGAGATTGCCTCTTCCCGTGCGTCGGTCCGAAGCTGCGCGTCGCGTCGCAGAACCAGATCGCCGGTCGGCATTTCGGCCCGGTTCAGTACCACCTGCGTGCCCTTCCGATAATGCGCCGAAGCCTTTGGGGCCGAACTGACGACGATATCGCACCCGATCACCGCATCTGCGGTTCCTTGATCGATGCGGACCTGATTTAGCGCCTCGGGGTTGTCGCCCAGTCGGATGTAGCTGAGGACAGTTCCGAATTTCTGCGCAAAGCCGGTAAAGTCCAGAACGGACGTACCGCGGCCCTCAAGATGCGCGGCCATCGTGATCAGGGCGCCCACCGTGACCACGCCGGTGCCGCCAACCCCCGTCACCAGCAGGTCGAAAGGCTTGTCCAGTATCGGCAGTTTCGGGTCGGGCAGACCGCTTTCAAGTGTGCTCAGGTCCAGTTTGGCAGCTTGCTTGCGCCGGGTTGCGCCTTCGACCGTGACGAAGCTGGGACAAAAGCCGTTCAGACAGGAAAAATCCTTGTTGCAGGTCGACAGATTGATTTTGCGTTTCCGACCCAGCGGCGTTTCGCGCGGTTCGACACTCAGGCAATTGGATTCGACCGAGCAATCGCCGCAGCCTTCGCAGACCAGATCGTTGATCCAGACAAAACGGTTCGGGTCCTCCATCGTGCCCCGCTTGCGGCGGCGGCGCTTTTCGGTGGCGCAGGTCTGTTCGTAGATCAGAACAGTAACGCCCGGGATGTCGCGCAATTCACGTTGCAGCAAGTCCATTTCCGAGCGGTCGTGAAACGAGGTCTGCGCCGGAAAATCCGCGTGATGGAACTTGGAGATGTCGTCCGAGACGATAGCGATCCGCTCGACCCCTTCGGCGCGGCAGGTCTGGGCGATGCCCGCCACGCTGATCGGGCCGTCGACGGGTTGCCCGCCGGTCATCGCCACGGCGTCGTTGTAGAGAATCTTGTAGGTGATGTTGGTTCCCGCAGCGACCGCCTGGCGAATGGCCAGCGAGCCTGAATGATACCATGTCCCTTCGCCAAGGTTCTGAAAGATGTGCTTGCCGCCATTGTATTTCGAAGCGACCACATGCGGCACGCCCTCTCCGCCCATCTGGGCGTAGCCGACGGTCTGGCGATCCATCCACGATGCCATGACGTGACATCCGATGCCGCTTGCCGCCGTTGAGCCTTCGGGCACCTTGGTCGAGCTGTTGTGCGGGCAGCCCGAACAGAAATAGGGCGTGCGGGTTGCGCCCGGCACGTTGATCAGTTGCGGCGGCGTATCGGTCAGCGCCGTGGCCTTGGCGGGCAGGCCTTCCTCGGGGAAAAACGTGTGCAGGCGCGCGGCGACGATGGGGGCCAGCATCAGGGGGCTCAACTCTCCGGTCCAGGGGATCAGAGGCTCGCCGTGGCTGTCGTATTTACCGACCATTTTATGCGGCTTGTCGCCAGGCCAGTCATAGAAATATTCCTTGAACTGACTTTCGATGATGCCGCGTTTTTCTTCGACGACCAGAACTTCGGCCTTGCCTTTCACGAAACGCAGGGCGTTGCGGCGGGCCAGAGGCCAGACCATGCCGACCTTGTAAATATCGATGCCAAGCTCTCGGCATTTTGCCTCGTCCAGCCCCAGCAGGCGCAGTGCCTCCATAAGGTCCAGATGCCCTTTGCCCGTTGTGACAAAGCCGAATTTTGCGCCCTCGATATCGTATATGCGCTGGTCAATCGGGTTTTCTTCGGCAAAGGCCCGCACCGCACGCAGCTTGTGTTTGATCCGTGTTTCGATCTCGGGCGAGGGCAGGTCGGCCGATCGTACGTGCAGGCCGTTGGGAGGTGTGTCGATTTCAGGCAAGATGAACTGCCGGTCCGGTCGGAGTTCGACCGACCGGGCGCTTTCCACGGTTTCGGAAATGGCCTTGAACCCGACCCATGTTCCCGAAAACCGGGACAGGGCAAGCCCGTATTCGCCGAAACTCAGATACTCGTCGACCGAGGAAGGATTCAGCGTTGGCATGAACCACGCCATGAATGCCACGTCAGATTGATGCGGCATCGAAGAGCTGACGCAGCCATGATCGTCACCCGCCACGACCAGCACACCGCCCTTTGGGGCCGATCCATAGGCGTTGCCATGTTTCAGTGCGTCACCAGACCGGTCCACGCCGGGCCCCTTGCCGTACCACATGGAAAACACGCCCTCGACTTCGCATTGCGGGTCGAGCGAGGCCTGCTGCGCGCCCAGTACTGCTGTTGCGCCGAGGTCCTCGTTCACGGCGGGCATGAAGGTGATGCGATCCTGTTTCAGACGATCCCGTGCGCGCCAAAGCTCCAGATCCAGACCGCCAAGGGGCGAACCGCGATAGCCCGAGATGAAGCCCGCGGTGTTCAGCCCGGCATCCCTGTCACGGCGCGCCTGATCCATCATGATACGAGCCAAGGCCTGTGTGCCTGTCAGGAAAACCCGGCCCTGTTCAAGTTTGTAGCGATCTTCCAACTGGTATGTCTGGAGGGATGTCTCGTGGCGGCTCATCTGGATAACCTGTTCGGTATTTCTGGTAGATGAGAAATTCTAGGTCATGTATTGTGGAAATGTGATCCAATTTTGCCGAAGTTTGAGCTTATAGTCGGAAGACTGTGCCAAATAGGCAGTGAATTCTGAAAGGTCTGACCAAAATGACTGAGCTGGATGACCGCGACCGGCGGATTTTGACAATGCTGCAACGCGATTGCCGCATCTCGAACGCGGACCTTGCCGAGGCGGTGGGCATGTCCGCATCCGCCTTGTGGAGGCGCGTCAGGTCGCTGGAAGAACTTGGGGTGATCGAACGCTATGGCGCAATCGTAAATCCATCCGTCATGGGGCTGAGCTTTGAGGCGATTGTGCACGTGCATCTGACCCGGCATGACCCTGACAAAATCGTCGAGTTCATAAGGTCGGTTGAGAACAGCCCGGAGGTTCAGGAATGTTATGCAACAACAGGACAGGCGGATTACCATCTGCGGGTGCTGTGTCGAGACCTGTCGGCCTATAACCTGTTCCTTGAGGATTTTCTGTTCCGTCTGCCCGCCGTGGCAAGCGCGCAGACAAATGTGGTTTTGCGGACGATCAAGCGTAACCGACCGGTGGAACCCTGAAGCGGAACGTTACCCGACGAATTTGGCCCAGGCCCAGACCATGGCGACATAGGTCAGGTTGTGCAGGCACTGATCCAGACCGGCGGCACGCCAGTAGGCGGCTTGCGTCGGCTGAAGCTTTTTTTTGTCGGAATAGTTGGCTTTGGCGAAATCAATGTTGAAATGAATGATCCATTCCAGTGCCGCGATGATCAGCACGAAACTGAGCGGCGACCCGACGGCCAGAAAAATAACAACTGATCCAATGACATGAACGGCCGCGTGTTGCGCCCGACCCATATGAAAATACTCGCCCCGACCGGAAAGCATCTTGGGCGTCTGTAAATAAAAATCGGCAAACATATGTTTGATCTGCAAAAGGCAGAGCAACAGAAATATGGTGCCAAGCAAAGCAGGCAAGGCGGCCCTCCCGATATCGTCCTGTTTACAAGACTAGGGTTTTAAAGTGTTTCACGCAAATGAACTCGTTCACATATGGCGCAGAATGGCAAAAAGCGCTAGCATTTGCTTCACTTGACACGAATGCGATAAATTGAACCTGTAAAAATTTGGTGGTCGACGCGAAAATTGAACCACCTGGTTAAGCCGACAGGGGCAGGTCCCATAGAACGTACGTTATTTAGGTTCATCTGGAAGTATTCGAAACGCGATCAGCTGGTTCTGCTGGCCGTGACTTCGACTCTGTTCCCGCTGCTGTATCTGACACTGGAACTTCCCAAGCGCATCATCAACGACGCGATCGGATCCGCCAGCCAAACGATCGAATTCTGGGGCTTTTCTTTCGAACAGACCCAGTTTCTGGTAATCCTGTGTTTTGCATTTCTGGCCGCGGTATTGGCGCATGGCCTGATGAAAATGCGCATCAATACGATGAAAGGCGTTCTGAGCGAACGGATGCTGCGGCGGTTCCGCTATCAGCTCATCAGCCGGATATTGCGCTTTCCCCAACCCTATTTCGAACGCGTCAGTCAGGGCGAACTGGTATCGATGGTCACCGCTGAAAGCGAGCCGATGGGCGGTCTGATGGGCGATGCGATCAGCCAGCCGGTGCTGCAGGCGGGCCAGATGCTGACGATCCTGTCGTTTCTGTTCCTGCAAAGTGTCTGGTTCGGGTTGGCAGCGGTTGCCCTGATCCCCTTGCAGGCGTGGTTGATCCCGAAACTGCAGCGGCAGATCAACCTGCTGAACAAGAAACGCATTCAGGAGGTCCGGGTTTTGGCCGCCCAGATCGGCGAGAGCGCAGCAGGCGCATCCACCCTGCGCGGCAATGGCGGCTGGCGCTATCGCCGAGCGATGGTGTCGGACCAGTTGGGGCGGCTGTTCGGTATCCGGTTCGATATCTACCAGAAAAAGTTCTTTATGAAGTTCATCAACAACTTCATCTCGCAACTGACGCCGTTCATGTTCTATCTGGTCGGCGGTTATCTGGTTCTACGGGGCGAGGTGTCGCTGGGTGCGCTGGTCGCGGCGCTGGCGGCCTATAAGGACCTCAGCTCGCCGTGGAAAGAGTTGCTGGCCTATTACAACCAGACACAGGACATGTCCCTGCGCTGGGAGGTTGTCATCGAGCGGTTTGCACCCGACGGCATGGTCGATGAGTCCCTGTTTGACGGCGATCCGGCAGAGCGTCCCAGGCTGAATGGCGATATCGTTCTGGATCACGTGTCGGTGCGCGATGCCGATGGAAACCATGTTCTGGATGACCTGGACGTTACGCTTCCCGGCGGAGGGGCAATCGGAATCTCGGCACCAAGCGAGGAAGACCGCCGTGCGCTGGGAGAGTTGCTGACACGAGAGGTTCTGCCCGGATCAGGCAAGGTGACAGTCGGCGGTTTGAATTTGTCCGAGCTGCATCAGGGGGTCGTTGCCGCGCGGATCGGATTTGCGACCTCGCGCCCGGTCATGTTTCAGGGCACATTGGGCGACAATGTGATGATGCCGATGCGATACCAGCCGGTCGGTGACATTCCGGACGACCCCGATTTTCAGGAAACATTGCGCGCCGGAAACAGCCCCGATCCGTTCGGGGCCGAATGGCTTGACCCGTCACTTGCGGGATTTGACGATTTCGATAGCCTGAGGGACTGGTGGCTGAAGCTGATCGAAGGGATGGGATCGGGCGATACCTTGTTCCGGCGCGGAGCGGATCAGGTCTTTGACGCTGAAGAGCATCCGGAACTGGCAGCAAGATTGGTGGAATTGCGCCCGCAGGTGCAGCAGGCGATCCGGGATGCGGGGCTTGGGCATCAGGCGCTGGTCTTTGACCGCAACGCATACAACCCCGCCTTGCCGGTCGCTGAAAACCTGTTGTTTGCGACGCCCCGCGTTCCGGTAACCCAGGACCTGCTGGCGCAGCAGACCGTGTTCCTTGGACAGTTGCGAGAACTGGGACTGGACGAGACACTGGTCAGCCTGACGCGCGATGTGATCGAGATGCTGCGCCAGATCTTTGGTCTGGACGGAACCGATCACCCGTTGTTCCGCAAGCTGGGACTTGAGGCCAAAACCTATGAGGCCGCGGTTGAGTTGGTTGAGAAAACCCGCAAGGACGGCGCATCGGGACTGAATGATGCGCAACTGGCCAATTTGCTTGCGGTGCCGTTTGTCATTTCGGCCGAACAGATTGGTCCAGCCTTTTCCGACGGGTTGAAGGGCCGTATTCTGGAACTGCGGCAAACCCATTCGGAAGAGCTTTTGGAACGTCTGCATGATGTTTTCGTTCCCCTCGACCCGGACAGCTTCGCGCCGGGATTGACGGTTCTGGAAAACGCCCTGTTCGGTAAGGTCAGTCAAGTCGGGGGCGCGCGCTCGGACGAGGTGCGCAAAATCATCGCGGACGCCTTGGCTGAAAACGGCGCTCAGTCTCTGGTCATCGAGTTGATCTATGACGTACCCGTTGCGCTGGGTGGGCAGAACTTGCCGGCGGTATTTGCCGAGCCACTGGCGTTTACACGGGCGACGATCAAAAAGCCGGACATCCTGATACTGGAAAACGCGCTGGCAAGCTATGACATGGCCACTCAGGTTGCCGTGTACAAAAATCTTCGCGCTCTTTTGCCAGAGACAACGGTAATCTACCTGAATGATCACTTCCAGGACCCCGATGTGTTCGATTTGCACATCGAAGTACGACAGGGCAGAATTGTGTCAGAGGAGGCCCCGATGGAAGTCGAAGAAGACGGCGCGGCATCCGCCGATCTGGTGCGCAAGCTGCGGGCGCTGGAACAGACGCCGCTGTTTTCGGAACTGGATCGTAGACAGCTGCGGCTGCTGGCGTTTGGGGCTCAGTGGTACGAGGCCAAGGCCGGCGAGACGGTGTTCCTGAAGGATGACCAGCCAAGGGACGGCGCCTATATGATCATCGACGGCGAGGCGGGCCTGTATCTGCCTCAGAAAGACGCTGCCGATCAGTTGATCACTCGAGTGGGGGCGGGGACACTGGTGGGTGAGTTGGGGCTGATCCGCAAAGAACCGCGCGCGCTGAGCATGGTGGCGGAAACCGACCTGACCTGCCTGCGCATCGGTGAAGAGGAATTCCTGGCGGTGGTTGAAAACGACGCCGCGACAGCGTTCAAGCTGTTACAGGTCATCGCAGGATACGTTTCGAACTGACGCCCGTCAGGATTGGGGTTTGCAGAACAGCGTGTAGAGCAGACCGATCATCTGTGCCGTGTTTCCATCCGAAAGCGAATAATAGATCGCCTTGCCGTCGCGGCGCGTCGTGACCAGTCCCTCTTCGCGCAGGCGGGCCAGCATCTGACTGACTGCGGCCTGACGAATATCCAGAAGTTTCTCAAGCTGACCAACCGATTTCTCACCTGCTCCAAGATGGCACAGGATCATCAGACGGCCTTCATGCGCCAGTGTTTTCAGAAAGGCGGCGGCCTGACTGGCGCTTTCCTGCATGTCGACGGGCGTTTCAGGTGCAAGGGGATCAGAAACTGTTTCCTGAATTGTCACAATCTGCTCGTGTAGTAGCTAAAAGTTGGAGCAATATGCCCCAACCCAAGCTGTCTTGTCACCCCTCGGTTGCAGGAGCGCCCCCCTGAAATGCGTTCCCGTGTACGTAGTCGCACGGGTCTTCCTGCATTTGCAGGTGCAAACCGTCGCCGGTGTAGGGGTGTGCGCGGGCCAGATCCTCGTCAACTTCGATCCCCAGTCCCGGCGCGGTCGGAGGCGTGACAAAACCGTCTTCGATCCGGATCGAGCCTTTGATCAGTTGATCGTGGAAGGGCGTTTCGATGGTTTCCAGCAGCAGAATATTCGGAATCGAGGCCGCCAGATGGATGTTGGCCGCCCATTCCACTGGTCCGGCATAAAGATGCGGGGCCATCTGGGCGTTGAAGACCTCTGCCATGGCGGCGACCTTTTTCATCTCCCAGATACCACCGGCGCGACCCAGTGCGGGCTGAAGAATCTCGGCGGCTCCGGCGCGCAGGACGGCGCCGAATTCGGCCTTGGTGGTCATGCGCTCGCCGGTCGCGACGGGGATGCGCACGTTGCGAGCCACGCGCGCCATGTCGTCGATCATGTCGGGTGGGGTGGGTTCCTCGAACCACAGCGGGGAATAGGGCTCCAACGCCTGACCCAGCCGGATGGCACCGGCGGTGTTGAACTGACCATGGGTGCCGAACAGCAGATCGGCCTTGTCGCCGACGGCCTCGCGGATGGCTTTGCAAAAGGCCACCGACATCGAGATGTCGGACATTGCAGGCATATGCCCACCGCGCAGCGTGTAAGGCCCCGCCGGGTCGAATTTCACGGCGGTATAGCCCCGCCGCACCATCTCGGCCGCGCAGTCCGCAGCCTGTTCCGGTGACGTCCAGAAATCGGTCAGATTATGCTGCGGCAGGGGGTAAAGGTACGTGTAGGCGCGAATACGTTCATTCATCCGCCCGCCAATCAGGGCATGAACGGGCCGGTCGCGATCCTTGCCCAGAATATCCCAGCAGGCGATTTCAAGTCCCGAAAACGCGCCCATAACCGTCAGATCGGGGCGCTGCGTGAAGCCACTGGAATAAGCACGGCGGAACATCAGTTCGATGTTTTCAGGGTTCTCTCCGGCCATATGCCGTTCGAACACATCGCGGATGACATGCTTCATCGCTTCGGGTCCCACGGATGAGGCATAGCATTCGCCCCAACCTGTTATGCCTGTATCCGTGGTGACCTTGACCAGTATCCAATACCGCCCGCCCCAGCCGGGCGGGGGTGGAGCGGTGACGATGACATCGAGGTCCTGCAGTTTCATCGGGCGTCCTTTCTGCGGCGGTATCAGCCCGCTGCGGTTTCCCGGTCGAAGATGATGACGTTGCGCTTGGCGCTGCCGGTTTTTGTGTCTTCGATGGCCTCGTTGATCTGGTCCAACGTCCAGCGGCCCGAGATCAGCTCATCCAGTTTCAAACGACCTTGCTGGTACAGGTCGATCATCCACGGAATATCGCGCTGAATGACCACGTCGCCCATCTTGGAACCGATCAGCCCCTGACCGATGGCGGCAAGGATCACTGGTTCATAGCTGGCCGTTGCCCCCGAATGCGGCATGCCGATCATGATCGCCTTGCCACCGCGCCCCAGATAACGGGGCGCCTGATCATAAGCCGGGATGGCGCCGACGGTAATCAGGACGGCATCCGCCCCACGCCCGCCCAGAGCCTTGAAGGCGGCCCGCCACGGTTCCTTCAGTGTCGCCAGAACCCCGTGGGTCGCGCCGAATTCCTTTGCGATTTCCAGCTTGTCCTCGGTCATGTCAACGGCGACGATGCGGCGGGCCCCGGCAATGCGCGCGCCCTGAATGGCGTTGAGGCCAACGCCACCCGCACCGATAACGACCACATCCTGTCCAGGGCGCAGATTAGCGGCGTTCACAGCTGCCCCGACGCCGGTGATCACGCCGCAGGACAGCAGGCTGGCCACATCCTTGTCCATCGTAGGCGGGATCTTCACGATCTGCCGGTGGTTCACGACGACCTTTTCCGCAAAAGCGCCACAGGCCATCGCCTGTTCCAGCGGACCGCCATCGCCGGTCCGCAGCGGGCCTTTCACCGTGTCATATGGCGTTTCGCAGATGGTTGGTTTGCCACCGGCGCAGGACGGGCATGACCCGCAGGCGCGGATCAGGGTAACCACGACCGAGTCACCCGGTTCAAAGCCACCGGCGGATTCACCAACGGCCGTGACGATCCCGGCGGCCTCGTGCCCGTAGACCGACGGCAGAAAGCCGCCCCATGCGCCGCTGGCATAGGTGATGTCGGAATGGCAGATGGCAACGGCGTCCAGCGTGACCTCGACCTCGCCCATGCCGGGTGGGGCGAGTTGAACCTCTTCGATGGTCAGGGGTTTTCCGAACTCCCTGCAGACGGCTGCTTTGATGGTTTGCATGGCTCTCCCCCATTTGCTCAGAGGCCACGGTGGCGCGTGGTTGAGCGGTCTGCAAGGTGGAAACCGTCATGGACGTGTCGTTGTTACGCCACGACGGGCCGGGCGCGCACAAAAATCACGCAACCGACCAGCATCAATACCAGCGCAAGCAGGAACGGTGCGCCGGGCAGATAGATTGGCGCGTCTTCGCGGATGAACTGGGCGAAGACTGCCGTCATGAAAAGGGGCGAAATGACCATCGAAAGTGCGTGAAGAGCCGCAAGCACGCCCTGTAACTCGCCCTGCTGCGAATCGGGCACGGATTTTGACATCATCGCCTGCAGGGCCGGGGTGACGACCGCACCCAAAGCCGTGACCGGGATCATCAGCAGGGCAATGAAGCCGTTTGTCAGAAACGCAAGTATGCCAAAGCCGACGATATCGAATATCTGCCCGTATATCACGGTTCCACGCTCGCCCAGGTAGCGGGTGGCAGGGCGGATCAGCCCGCCCTGAACCATGGCCATGCCGATCCCGTAGATGCCCAGCGACAGGCCGATGATCTGCGGGGACCAGCCAAAGCGCTCCTGCGTGAAATAGGCCCAGATCGCAGGATAGACATATATCGAGACAGAATAGAGGAAATAGACCCAGAGCAGGGGCTTGATGTCGGGAAGTGCTGCAATCGCCCGGATTGCGCCAAACAGGTTGGCGCGCCGCCAGTGAAAGGCGCGCCGGTTGGCGTCGGTTACGGTTTCGGTCATCACGAACATGCCGATCAGAAAGTTCAGACCGGCTAGTCCGGCGGCGGCCCAGAACGGGGCGCGGGTGCCGTATTCGCCCAGCAGGCCGCCCATCGTCGGGCCCAGAACAAAGCCTACGCCGAAGGCCGCGCCCAGCATGCCGAATTTTGCGGCCTTTTCATGGGGTTTGGAAATGTCGGCCATGAATGCGGCGGCGGTGGAATGGGTTGCTGCCGTGATGCCGCCGACGATGCGGCCCACCAGTAACAGCCAGATACTGCCCGCAATGGCCATGACAATATAATCTAGCGCCATGACGAACAGCGAAACCAGCAGGACCGGACGGCGGCCATAGGCGTCGGACAGGCTGCCCAGAACGGGGCCAAACAGGAACTGCATCGCTGCAAAGGCAGTGCTGAGCACACCGCCCCAGATCGCGGCATCGGCCAGTGTGCCGCCCTGAACCTCAACGATGAGGTCCGGCATGATAGGCATGATCAGACCGATACCCATTGCATCGATCATCACCGTGCTCAGCACAAAGAAATACGGCAGTCGCATGAAAGCCCGTCCCCAATTCGGTCGGGCTGACCCTAGCGATGCTTGGACCGGTGGGAAAGAACTCTGCCGGGATCAGTCGCGTAGACGTTCCGTCACTTTTGCCGCAAACTGCCGGGCCTCATCCGGGGCAAGGCCAAGTTGCTGGGCGGCGTCGAATATCCGGCTGATATCCAATTGCGGCCATTGGCGCGCGACTATGTCGCTGAGCGGCGTGCCGGTCTCGGTCGCTTCGCGGCATAGGGCCTTGGTTGCGGCTTGCGCGTCGGGGCGAGGCATGTGATCGGCCAGCGCAAAGCTCAGCGCTTCGGCGTGGATCATGCCCTTGCTTTGGTCCAGCGACGCCTGCATGGCATCTGCGTTCGGAGAGATGCCTGAACTCAACGACAGTGCGGTTTGCACCGATGCGGCAGCGCCCAGAACGATCTGGGGCAGGCACATCCATTCGCTGAACCATGCGGCCCCGTCGCGTTGATGGCGATGCAGGCACGCGTTGTGCAGGGTATTCATCAGGCCGGTTTGCTGTTGTGACAGTGCCACCAGCACCGAGGCCGATACCGGGTTCTGCTTTTGCGGCATTGTCGAGGATGCGCCGCCACTGACGGAAATCTCGGCAATGCCGGTCTGTGCAAGCTCGATCGCATCCTCACCGATTTTGCCAAGGGCCAGAACGACCCGGGTCAGCCAGTCGCAAATGCGCAGAACTGGTGAGCGGTCCGTATGCCAGCTGCGCCCGGGGTCCTGAAGATTGAGCAGATCCGCCAGTGCCTTACGCATGTCCTTGGCTTTTAGTCCCAGCGCATTGCTGGTGCCTGCCGCGCCGGACAGCGAGACCAGCAGACACGTGCGCCGTAACTCAGGCACTTCGTCCAGTAAGGCCAACAGCGGTGCGCCCCAGCTTGCGACAACCGCGCCGAAACTGGTCGGGGTGGCATGCTGACCATAGGTGCGCGCGGGCATCGGCAGGGTCGCGTGTGTGTCGGCCAGTTGCGCCAGTCGGCGCAGGACGGTTTTCAGATCAGCTTCGATCAGCCCCAATGCCTGCCGCAGCCGAAGCATCAGTCCGGTGTCGATGATGTCCTGAGAGGTCGCGCCCCAATGCACAAAGGCTGCGTGTTCAGGTGCCTGCATTTCGGAACGAAAAGCGGCGACAAGTGCGGGAACGCTTACGCCGTTCTGGCCGGTTGCCTCGGCCAGCGCACCGGGATCAAGCTGTACCTCCATTGCCGCGCGGGTAATGGCCTGAGCGCTGAGTTCGGGGATCACGCCCAGATCGCCCTGAACCTTGGCCAGCATCCCTTCGACCAGAAGCATGGCGCGCAACTCGGCGCTGTCGGTAAAAAGGCGGCCCACTTCGCCGGTTGGGAAAAGACGCGCGAACAGGGCGCTGTCAAAGACGGAACCCGCCATCAGATACCCTCCGCGATTCGGTTCAGGACCTGAGCCAGATCCTTGGGGTGTGAGAAAAACGGGGAATGCGAGCTGAAGATTTCTTGGCGCATGTCATCGGGGGCTATGCAGCTCATTTCCTGCTGATATTCGGTGGGAACGCATCTGTCGTCCAGCGTTCGAACATAGGCTTTGGGAACGCCGGCGAACCGATCTGTCAACGTCAGAGGGGTCTCCTGCGGTCCGATGGCCTGCGGGCACAGTCGGGGCAGAGCGTAGGACACGGTTTCTTTCGGGCAGTCGTGATAGAACAGCCCCTTTATCTTGTCGGGGCGTGCCATATAGGACAGCCCGTCCGCCGATTTTATGACAGCATCAAGGATCGGTTGGCGCGGTGCCTGCCTGCGCATTTCGACCATCGACGTATCCGGTTTCGGAACGTAGGCGCACAGGTATATCAGGCCGCGCATGGCATCGGGATCGGCCTCGGCAGCGGCGCTTGCGGGGTATCCACCCCAGGAATGGGCCACGATGATGGTTTCGGGTGTCGAGGCCGCAAGAATGGCGTCGCGGCTGTTCTCCATGGTCACGTCCGGGATCGGGGTCGGGTCCGAGCCGTGACTGGGCAAGTCGATTGCATGGGCCGAATGGCCCAATGCGGTCAGTTCTGGGATCAGGTCACGCCAGCACCATGCGCCGTGGCATGACCCATGTATCAGAAGAAAATCCGCCAACCCTGTCTCCCTCAGATATGGCCAATCTCATGCAGGAACTGCCGCAGCAATTCTGCGTATTCTTCGGGGCGTTCGACGCAAGGCAGGTGCCCGGCCTTGCGGATCAGTTCGAATCGTGAGCCGGGGATCAGATCGACGGTTTCGCGGACCAGATCAGGTGGGGTCGATTTGTCTTCGGTCCCGGCGATACCCAACGTCGGCAGCCGCAATCCGCTGGTCGGGGTGTAGAAATCGGTGCCCGATATGGCGGCAGAGCAGCCGACATACCCTTCGTCCGGTTGGCGCACCAGCATGTTGCGCCAAATCTCAATCTCCGGCCCGTTCCTGAATGGTTTCGAAAACCAACGCTCCATGATCGAGTCGGCGAGGGCCTCGATACCGCCCGCCCGTACCGCCTCGATTCGGTCCTGCCACATGTTGGCGGTTCCGATCTTGGCCGCCGTGTTTGACAGCACCAGCGCACGAATCTGGTCCAGCCGTTTGACCGCCAGCCCCTGTGCGATCATCCCGCCGATGGACAGGCCGACAAATACGCAGTCGCGGACGGCAAGATGGTCCAGCAAGGCCTCAGCATCGCGGACAAGGGCACCCATGGAATAAGGCGCCGGAGGTTGCGACGACAGGCCGTGTCCGCGCTTGTCATATCGGATGATCTTCAGCCCCTTGGGCAAAAGGGGCAGCAGATCGTCCCACAGGCGCAGATCGGTTCCCAGCGAATTTGCGAATACAATCGGCGCGCCGTCCGGGTCTCCGTCGATCCGGTAGTGCAGATTTACATCCCCGAGATTGGCGATCTTCATCGCTTGAGCCTTGTCATTTTGCAGTTCCGGAACCGAGATCTGTTGAGTGTTTGGTATTGGTATACGGCAGCAGCTTACGCCGGTCCAATTTTCAGATCACGTCAGGAATTCCAGCGCTTTTTGGAAAATTTGAGCGTCCACGTTGCCACCCGATGCAACCACGATCACCGTGTCGCTTTCGATTTCATCTGATCGGAACAGGGCCGAGGCCAGAGAAACCGCCCCACCCGGTTCCAGCACGATTTTCAGCCGCAGAAAGGCAAGGGCCATGGCGCGCAGAGCTTCTTCCTCGGTGACGCTCAGGCCCGGTCCGCACAGGCGGTGGAGGATCGGAAAGGTGATGTCGCCGGGTTGCGGAGTCAGGATGGCGTCGCAGATATTGCCCGAGGTCGCGTCGTTGTTCAGGATGCGCCCCGCCGCCAACGAGCGTTTGACGTCGTCGAACCCCAGCGGCTCGCACGGGCGCACGCGCATGTCCGGCGCGTGCGCTTCAAGGGCCAGCGCGATGCCCGATGACAGGCCACCGCCGCCGCAGCACACCAGAACATCAGCGTTGCCCACGTCCATTTCGGCAGTTTGCTGTGCGATCTCCAGCCCGGTGGTGCCTTGCCCGGCGATCACCTGCGGTTCGTCATAGGGGCGGATCAGGGTCAGTCCGCGTTCGGATGCCAAAGCCTGACCTATCTCTTCGCGGGACTCGCGGGACCGATCATACAGAACAACTTCGGCCCCCAGTGCGCGGGTGTTGTCGATCTTCAACTGTGGGGCGTCAGACGGCATGACGATCACCGAGGTAATCCCGTGCCTTGAGGCCGCCAGTGCGACGCCCTGCGCGTGGTTGCCCGAGGAATAGGCGATCACGCCCCGCTGGCGTGTTTCCTCGTCCAGAGCAGAAATTGCAGACCATGCCCCGCGAAACTTGAAGCTGCCGGTATGTTGCAGGCATTCGGGTTTCACCAGCACCCGACGGCCTGCGATTTCGTCCAGAAAGGGCGAATTCAGAATGGGCGTACGTCTGACGTGGCCGTCCAAACGCGCGGCGGCGGATTCGATCATTTCCAAGGTGCTCATGCGGTGTTTACTATCCTTCGAATAACGTCCAGGGACTGAGGTTCGTCCAGAAACGGCACATGGCCCCGGTCGGGGACCTCGGCCAGTATCAAGTCGGGTTTTCGGCTTTTCATCTCGCTGACGGTCGTGGTGCCCAGAACATCTGAATTCCCACCCCGGATGAGGCCGGTGGGGATTGGGGCCAGCGCGTCGAAAAGAGCCCAAAGATCAGGTGTCGCCCCAGTCGTGGCCTGTTCGATCAACGCGGTTCGCAAGGCCGGGTCATACCGCAGGTCCAGACCATCGGGTGTTTCGGAATACTGATATTCGGCCTGTCTGCGCCATGTCTTAAGCGAAACACCGGGGAATTGTTGCTCCATGGCGCTTTGCAGGGCTGCGGCGGACTGGTCCAGCGTTTTTGACGCCGGCTTGTTGCCAACGAAATCCATGATGCGCGCAATCCCGGCGGGTTCAATGACAGGTCCCACGTCATTCAGGATCACGCCGGACAAACGTTCGGGATTGCTGGCGGCCAGCGCCATCGCGATCAATCCGCCCCGCGAGGTGCCGAGTATGGTAACTCTGCCCAGCCCCAGATGGTCCAGCAGTTCGATCACGTCCTGCGCTTCGCGCGCGATACTATAGTTCATGTAATCGGGGTCGTAATCCGACTTGCCGCGACCACGGTAGTCCATCGCGATCATGCGCAGGTGGGTCACATGTGGCGCGAGAAAGGAAAAATCCTTGCTGTTTCGGGTCAAACCCGACAGGCACAGCAAAGGCTGGCCAGTTCCTGCGTCTTCAAAATACAGGCGTTTGCCATCGGACGAAGTGAAAAAGCGCATCAGGCGCCTGCCAGTTGCGGGATCGAGGTCAGATCCGACAATACGTGATCGGGTTTCCACGGCAACCGGTCCATTGGCTCTCCTGACCGATTGACCCAGGCGGTGACAAAGCCATAGCCGCTGGCCCCGGCCGCATCCCAGCCGTTGGAACTGACGAACAACACTTCGTCACGGGCACAGCCGAACCGGCTCTGCACCAGATCATAGACACGGGCATGGGGTTTGAAGACGCCGACGCTTTCGACCGACAGCACATCGTCCAGTACTCCTCCGATACCCGCCGACTGCACAGCGCCATCCAGCATCGGCGGCGAGCCGTTCGACAGTATCGCCGTCTGTTTGCCGGACGCTTTCAGGGCTGCAAGCATGTCCGGAACCTCGGGATAGGCCTGAAGTTCCCAGTATAGGTCCAGCAGGCGCTGGCGTAGCGTGGCATCGCCGTCCAGCCCTGTGGCCTCCAGTGCCCAGTCCAGCCCATCCTGCGTCACGTCCCAGAAATCGGTATGTGCATCTGCGACAGCCCTGAGCCATGTGTATTGCAACTGTTTGAGGCGCCAGTGATTTGCAAGCTCGGGCCATTTGTCCTTCAGCGTGTCAAATCCCGGTTCCGCGGCGGCCTGACGGGCAGCGGCGGCCACGTCGAACAGCGTGCCATAGGCGTCGAATATGCAAGTTGTGATTGGCATCTGATCCTCCCCTGATCGGGCGCAGGTTGGCACAGGAGAAATCTGTGTGAAAGGGGGGCGGGTTTACATTGGCGTGACAGGCCCTAGGGTGGGGCGTTCATGCCCAGACAAAGGACCGGAGACCCAAGATGAGTGAAATCAAACAAGGCGACACGGTTCGCATTCACTACACAGGCAAATTGCTGGACGGAAATGTCTTTGACAGTTCCGAAGGCCGCGAGCCGCTGGAGTTTGTCGTGGGGTCGGGGCAGATCATTCCCGGATTAGATTCCGCCATGCCCGGAATGACGACGGGCGAGAAAAAGCGGGTCGAGATCGCCTGCGTCGACGCTTATGGACCGATCAATCCGGCCATGCGGCAGGCCATCCCGCGCGAAGGCATTCCAGATGACATCCCGCTGGACATCGGTACGCAATTGCAGATGCAGGCACCTGATGGACAGGCGTTGCCGGTCACAGTGGTCGAAGTCGATGAGGCAACGGTCACGCTGGACGGCAATCACCCGCTGGCCGGACAGGACCTGATTTTTGATATCGAGGTTGTTTCGATCGCCTGAACCCGCATTCCCGGACGCAGGGATTTCACCCTGCGTTTAGGGAAGCAGTGAGGTGACGGCGTCGCGCACCTGCGGCTGGGTGAGAAAGACGAAGGCGACCAGCAATGTGGTCAGCGTCAGCAACATCACACGCGCCCGATTGTTGAGCAGCCCTGATTTTCGACGGGGCTGCCCGCGGTGGGCGGAATTTTCAAGGATCAGATCGACTTTACTCATGTGGCAATCCCTGCCTGCCAAAGATGGTCAAATCTTGGCGGGGGCAGGGAAAGATAGAGTCACATGGATTCTGGTTGCGGCATGCCCAGTACGTGAAAGCCGCCATCGACGCGGATGATCTCGCCCGAGGTGCAGGCGCCCGCATCGGATGTCAGGTAGACAGCGGTTCCACCAACGGCTTCCAGTGTGGCGTTCGAACGCATGGGCGCATTCTGGTCGCAGAACTTGTAGGTCCTGCGCGCCCCGCCGATTGCGGCACCGGCCAGAGTTTTCATCGGACCGGGCGAGATGGCGTTTACGCGAATGCCGTCCGGGCCAAGATCGTTGGCCAGATAACGTGTCGCGGATTCCAGCGCCGCCTTGGCAACGCCCATCACATTGTAATTCGGAATGACCCGGTTGGACCCCTGATAGGTCAGGGTCAGCAGTGTGCCGCCATTCTCTGCCATCATCGGGTAGGCGCGGCGCGCGACCTCGATGAAGGAATAGGCCGAGACATCCATCGAATGTTTGAAATTTGCGCGGGTGGTGTTCAGGAACCGCCCGGCCAGTTCGGACTTGTCTGAGTAGGCGATGGCGTGAACCACAAAGTCGATGGTCGGCCACCGGGCGGCAAGTTCTTCGAACGCGCGGTCCAGAGACGCATCATCTGTAACATCCGCGTCCACCATGAAATCGCTTCCGACGCTTTGCGCCAGCGGTTCCAGCCGTTTGCCAAATGCCTCACCCTGATAGGTGAATGCCAGTTCTGCGCCCGCCTCGTGCATGGCTTTGGCGATACCCCATGCGATGGAACGGTCATTGGCGACACCCATGATCAGGCCGCGCTTGCCTTTGAGTACTTCTGACATTCTTATCACCCGTGAAACTTGGAAAGGACCATGGAACCATTTGTGCCGCCAAAGCCGAAGCTATTGGTCATGACACTGTCCAGTCCCGCGTTTTCAATGACTTTGGTTGCGATTTCACCCGGCTCAATGCCTTCGGCAAGTGTGTCGACGTTAATGGAAGGGGTGATGAAATCGTTGTCCAGCATAAGCAGACAGAATATGGCTTCCAGAGCACCGGCCGCGCCCTGCGCGTGCCCGGTCATAGACTTCGTGGAAGAAATGGGTGGTACGTTGCCCTGGCCGAAAATGCGGCGCACTGCCTCAACCTCGCCCACGTCGCCGACCGGTGTCGATGTGCCGTGCGCGTTGATATAAGACACCTTGCGATCTTCGGGCACGGTGGCCAGGGCCAGTCGCATTGCCCGTTCGCCGCCTTCACCCGACGGAGCAACCATGTCGTGCCCGTCCGAGGTTGCAGCAAAGCCTGTGACTTCCGCGTAGATTTTTGCGCCGCGCGCTTGTGCGTGTTCCAGATCTTCCAGCACGACCATGCCGCCGCCGCCCGAGATCACGAATCCGTCGCGATCCTGATCGAACGCGCGCGAGGCTTTTTCCGGTGCGTCATTGTACTTCGATGACATCGCGCCCATCGCGTCGAACAGGCAGGACAGGGTCCAGTCCAGTTCCTCGCCGCCACCGGCGAACATGACGTCCTGTTTGCCCATCATGATCTGTTCGGCTGCATTGCCGATGCAGTGCAAAGAGGTCGAGCAGGCCGAGGTGATCGAATAGTTGATACCCTTGATTTTAAACGCTGTCGCCAGGTTGGCCGAGATGGTCGAGCACATGCATTTCGGCACCGCAAACGGCCCAATCCGCTTGGTGGCGCCGGTCTTGAGGACGGTTTGATGGGCTGTCAGCATCGCGCTGGTCGACGGGCCGCCGGACCCTGCAACCAGACCGGTGCGCGGGTTCACGACCTGATCTTCGGTCAGCCCGGCATCTTCGATCGCCTGCCGCATGGCAATATGGGCATAGGCTGCGCCCGGTCCCATGAACCGCAGCGTGCGCTTGTCCACGTGTTCCGAGACGTCGATACGCAAAGGGCCTGCAATCTGGCTGCGAAAGCCATGCTCGATCATTTGTTCGTTGGTCTCGATGCCGGATTTGCCAGCTTTCAAAGAGGCCAGAACCTCTTCGGCATTGTTCCCGATGGAGGAAACAACCCCCAGGCCGGTGACAACTACTCGACGCATGTGCGTGCTCCTTATTTCGGGCCGGTCAGGCTCAGGCTTCTGAAAGAACGACTCTCATGTCTTTTACGTCGTAAATCATTTCGCCGTCAGCCTCGACGATACCATCCGCCACACCCATGGTCAGGCGGCGCGTCTGAATAGCCTTTTTGAAGTCAACCTTGTAAGTCAACATCTTGCGGTCGGGGCGCACCATGCCGGTCAGCCTGACTTCGCCAACGCCCACGGCCATTCCACGCCCCTGCCAGCCGCGCCAGCCCAGATTGAATCCGGTCAGCTGCCAAAGGCCATCGAGCCCCAGACAGCCAGGCATGATTGGGTTGCCGGGGAAGTGGCAGTCAAAGAACCAGAGATCGGGAGTGATGTCGAATTCAGCCAGAATGTGACCCTTGCCATGCGCACCGCCATCCGCGGAAACTTCGGTGATCCGGTCCATCATCAGCATCGGCGGGGCAGGCAATTGCGCATTACCGGGGCCGAATAGCTCGCCTCGGGCGCATTTCAGCAGATCGTCCTTGTCAAAACTGCTTGGGAATTGGGCCATTCTGCCGCCTCTTCTGCCAGGGTCTGTTCGTCTTATCTGGCCTCGTCTAGCACCCGTTTGCAAGGTCCTGCAAGAGCGGGTACGCCACATCCTTCTGCAGACACGGCATTCTTGCGAATGAATTTCATTTGAAATTCCGGTTCCACAGCCCTTATATAGCGTTAGCAAATACGGGTATCGGATCAATGACACCGCAAAGCCAAATAATCGCAACCAACTGGCTGGCTGATGCCGGGCTGCGGCCAACGCGTCAACGTGTGGCCCTGGCCGAGTTGCTGGTGGGCGACGGACGGCATCGCCATGTTACAGCGGAAAGCCTGTTTGAAGCGGCAAAGAAAACCGGCGCCGCCGTATCGCTGGCCACGGTCTATAATACGTTGCGGGCGTTCTGCGAGGCCGGTGTTCTGCAGGAGATCACGGTGGACGGATCGAAGAGCTACTTCGACACCAATACACACGACCATCCGCATTTCTTCTGGGAAGACGAAGGCCGTCTGAGTGATGCGCCCTCGGAGCAGCTGGTCATTCAGCGCCTGCCGGACGCACCTGACGGTGTCGAGATCGCATCGGTCGATGTTGTGATCCGCCTGCGCCGCAAGCCATAATCATTCCGTTTTGAAAATCCGGATCAGTGCAGCTTCGGCTGCTGCGATCTCTGCTGTCACGGGGCCGGTTCCGTGCCGGGCCAGTACCACGGCCTCGGACGCCTCAGGGTCGGAAACCGGCAGGCTGACAATCGGCTTGCCGTCATAACTGCGTCTGGCGGGCGGGTCGGCGTAGCTGAGACCGACACCTTCGTTATGCGCCGCAAGACTTCGGAGAATTTCAAGCGACGCGGCACGGTGATTCACCTGCGGGGTCAGCCCGCTGCGCCGAAACAGACCAAGGATATGCTGTGCAGACAGGCCCTCTTCGGACAGGATCAGCGGGTATTCGGTCAGGTCCGCCAGTGAAACCTGACCGGCGCGAGACAGGGGGTGGTCGGGCGACATGATCGCATTTGGCCTGCTTACGAACAGGGGGCGACGCGTGAACCCTGCGTCCATTCCCAGATCATATGTGATCGCAAGGTCGATCTGCCCTTTGATGAGCGCCGTCAGCAGTGCCTCGAACCTGTCGGCGCGATAGCTTACGGTCACATTCGGTATCACTTTGCGCAACTGGTGCAGGGCGGGTGCCAGAAGAAATGGCGCAAGATCGACGAAACATCCCAGTTGCAGCCTTTCCGTGCCCAGATGGGGACGATCCGAGTTTTCCAGTTGCGCTGCACTGGCCAGCAATAGCTCTGCCTGTTCGATGAATTGGCGTCCCTGCGGTGTCACGGCCATCGCCGAACCGCGCCTGCGCGAAAACAATGGATGGCCCAGATGCTCTTCGATCCGGGTCAGCGCAGTGGACAGGGCGGGTTGCGAAACGTTTAGGTGCTGAGCCGCAGTAGACAGGCTGCCATACCGGCCAATGGCGCAGACGTATTCGTATTGGCGGAGTGAGATATATAACATGAATTTATTTATAGCTTTAAAAGATATTATTTGAACAGAGGCTGCAAACATGCGCAGATCAGTCAGGTTTAAAAGCGGAGTTCGAAATGCCTCATCCCCTCGTCACGCAGGACATGATCGATACGTACAGACAGGACGGAGTCGTTCTGGTCAAAGGGCTGTTTGCAGAGCAGGTGGAAAAACTGCGCGACGGCGTTGCCGCGAATATGGCCGATCCCGGCCCGTATGCGTCGGAGAATAAGAAGGACGGCGAATCCGGGCGGTTCTTTGACGACTACTGCAACTGGACACGCATCCCGCAATTCCGGGATGTGATCGAATCCTCGCCCGCGGCCGAAGTGGCGGCGGATTTGATGCAATCCGACAGCGTGCAGATGTTCCACGATCACGTACTGGTGAAAGAGCCGGGCACGTCAATGGCGACTCCGTGGCATCAGGACGGGCCATACTATTTTGTCGAAGGTCAGCAGACCGTCAGCTTCTGGTCGCCGCTTGATCCGGTGAAAGAGGCAGCCCTGCGTTGTGTCGCCGGTTCGCATCGCTGGGAAAAAGAAGTGCTGCCGACCCGCTGGGTTTCCGAAGAAGGATTCTTTGCGGATGAGGGCCAGTACATGCCGATACCCGATCCCGATGCCGAAGGCATGAAGGTGGTGGAGTTCGAGATGGAGCCCGGCGACGCAGTTGCGTTCAACTATCGCGTTCTGCATGGAGCGCGCGGCAATACCTCGGCCACGCGCCGGCGAGCGTTTTCCTTGCGTCTGGTGGGGGATGACGCGCGCTATGTCGAAAGGCCGGGCCCCACATCGCCACCCTATCCGGGACACGACATGCAGCCGGGCCAGAGACTGCGCGAAGATTGGTTCCCGGTGTTGTTCCGCCGCTGAGGGTACCGCAATCCGGGGCGGTCAGAACCACTGCCCCGGTTCCATCAGGCCGAGATCAAGCAGTTGTTGCGAGTGCCATTCGAACGGCACCGAATTGCGCCAGCGAAAGCTGGTGATGGCATTGCGCGACCCCGGATTTCGCCTGAGCGCCTTTGCGGCGCGGAATGAACAGATCGAGGCCGTCAGATTGTGGTGCCAGGGACAGGAATAGGTGTTGTATTCCTGATCGCTGAACGTGTGGTTGGGCCTGATCCGAAGGCCGGGTTTCGATTTGAAGATCGCAATCCGGTCAATGCGGCGGCGCTCATAAGGCACGTGTTCCTCAAAGCGCCAGCGCAAGCCGCCCGAAAAGTCCAGTTGCCGGTCAAAAGGGCGTTTGTTTTCGGCGTCATAGCGCGACTGCGCATAATAGCCGGTCCTGTCCAGCATCGCCTGATCGAGCGAAACCGCGCCGGGGCAGGCGTCCAGATCACCGGCATAAAGATCGATGACATATGAGAGCATGGCGTCGCGCCGCTCTTCCCCGTGAAAGGCTAGCATCTCGCCAATGGTTCTGGTTTCGCAGAAAGGGTAATAGAGGTATTCCGCGTTGAAGCAGTAATACATCCATACGCCCGGCGCGGCGTCGATGATCCGGTTGATCGTGTCGAAAACGTTGGCGCCCTGAGAGTAGTTGCCCGTAACGCGATAAATACGTTCCGAGAGCTGAGGTTCCGGTGCAATGTCCTGAGGCGTGAATGCGATCACCGATCTGAATCCAAGATCCAGATGATGGCGCAGCGTGCTGTCCACTTCGACTTCGTCCTCGACGAAGACAAGCGCGACCGGCCCACGGGCAAGTGCCGCTGAACCCTGTTTCAGAAATTCGTCTAGGGTTTCGTACTGCATGGTCCGGCCTTTGCCTGCATTGCTGGAATTCCGGGTCAAATTCGGGTAATTGCGCCTGCATTGCAAGCGGCGTCCGATCCGTATAGATGACGCCGGTCCAGCGAATGCAAAGGCCAGCCCCATGTCCGAACCCAAGAAGCTTTATATCAAGACCTATGGCTGTCAGATGAACGTCTATGACAGCGAGCGCATGGCCGAGGCGCTGGGCGGTCAGGGCTATGTCGAGACCAAAAGCCCCGATGACGCGGACATGATCCTGCTGAACACCTGCCATATCCGGGAAAAGGCGGCTGAAAAGGTTTATTCCGAACTGGGTCGTTTCAAGGGACTGAAAGCGGACAAGCCCGACCTCAAGATCGGTGTCGCTGGATGTGTCGCACAGGCCGAGGGCGAAGAGATCATGCGCCGCCAGCCGCTTGTCGATCTGGTGGTGGGGCCGCAGAGCTATCACCGCTTGCCCGAGATGGAGGCAAAGACACAGGCCGGGGAAAAGGCGCTGGATACCGACTTCCCCGAGGAAGACAAGTTCGAGAAGCTGAAGAATCGCCCCAAGGCCAAGCGTGGTCCGACTGCGTTTCTGACCGTACAGGAGGGTTGCGACAAGTTTTGTGCCTTCTGTGTTGTGCCCTATACCCGCGGGGCCGAGGTCAGTCGACCAGCGGACCGCATTCTGCGTGAGGCGCAGGATCTGGTTGAACGGGGCGTGCGCGAAATCACTCTGCTGGGTCAGAACGTCAACGCCTATCATGGGGCCGGTCCGAATGGTGACATGACACTGGCCGGTCTGATCTGGGAACTGAACAAGGTCGACGGGTTGGAGCGTATCCGTTTCACCACCTCGCATCCCAACGACATGGCGGACGATCTGATCGAAGCGCACGGGACCTGTGAAAAACTGATGCCCTATCTGCATCTACCGGTGCAATCGGGGTCGGACAAGATACTCAAACGGATGAACCGCAGCCACACGGCGGAAAGCTATCTGCGGCTGATCGAACGCATTCGCGCCGCGCGTCCGGATATCCTGATGTCCGGTGACTTCATCGTGGGCTTCCCGGAAGAGACCGAAGAGGATTTTCAGGCGACACTCGATCTCGTGGAAGAGGTGAAATACGGCTACGCCTATTCCTTCAAGTATTCCACACGCCCCGGCACCCCGGCGGCAGAGCGCCCACAGGTGGACGCGGCAGAGGCGGATGACCGCCTACAGCGTCTTCAGGGGCTGATCACCCGCCACCAGCGCGAAATTCAGGACGGCATGGTCGGCCGCGAGGTGAGCGTGCTGTTCGAAAAGCCGGGGCGGCTTGACGGGCAGATGGTCGGAAAATCCGAGTATCTTCACGCAGTTCACGTCGCGGGCGCGGATGTGCAGGCCGGTGATCTGCGCCGCGTTCGGGTCAAATCCTCGGGTGCGAATTCGCTGGCCGGTGAGTTGATCTGACCTGACCTGTATCGCAGTCAGACACCATATTTGGCGTTTGTTTCCAAAATTTACCCTTGATTTATGCTTCGGAACCATGTTCCGAGGATAGATGGATCATGCCCTGTCAGTGTATCAGGGGGTTGGACAAAGGGGTCCGGAGAGTTGGTTATCAGGTTGCCGAAGGTCAGGAGGGTGCGAGTGTCATACAAAGCAGGGCTCGCGAAATTGGGTGCCGGATGTCTTCGCGCTCTGGCAGTTGTGTCGTTGATTTCGGTTGCCGGTACCCCATCACAGGCGGGCACCTTGTCCGAAGCCCCGATAGAACCTCCGGTTATCAGTCCGACACCTGTCTCAAGCGGCCTCAGCCATTTTTACGGCGGGTTCAGTCTTGGCTATGGCTGGGGCAAATCCGACCGTTTTGGCGTACGCAATGGCGGAACAACCGTCGACATCGGGGATCTGAAGATCGACGGTGCCTTCGGCGGCATCCGTGGCGGATGGCGCGCGAATCTGCCCATCGGCGAAGGCCGCAGCTATGTCTATGGTTTTGAGCTGGGCTTTGATCTTGCGGGGCTTGAGGATTCGACAACCGGGCCTGCATTCGGTCGGACGCTTGGTGGCAAGTCCGAAGTCACCGACATTTTCAGCCTGCGGTTTCGCAGCGGCATAACGAATCGCAGTGGTAAAACCCTGTATTTCGGCTCAGTCGGCTATGTGAACGGCGGTGTGGAGACGACACTTTTGGGTGCCGGATCGGGAAGCAGCAGTTCGATGGAAGAATCCGATCGTCGCAACGGGTTTCTGCTGAGTCTCGGTGCCGAGCACCAACTGTCCGAAAAGTGGTCGCTGACGGGGGAATATGAATACGTGCAGTTCCAGTCCAAAGTGATTGATTTCTCGTCAGCACTGTCGACGAAGTCGACCCCGACCTATGGTGGCGTACGGTTCGGGCTGAACTACAAATTCTGAATTTGGCTGATTTGTGGATCGTGTTGGCAGGCCAAGTACGGTGTCTGCCGCAACGGTTTTGGTTCACCCGGAATAAATTTTAAAACTGTGGCTTGCACCCGGCGAGAAATGTTGTCTACGCTCGGGGGGACACGCCAAGACAGGAGAACGGATTGGCCATCGGTGCCCTGAACCCACCGCAGGATGACATGCCCCCGCCAGAGGTGCTTGTTGAATTTCCAGACAACCGGCTATTGATAGATTTGTGCGGCGAATACGACCGCAATCTTGCCGATATTGAGCAAAAACTGACGGTGCAGATTCTGCGGCGCGGAAATCAGTTGGCGATCATCGGCGACGAGGACGCGCAAAAGCAGGCGGTCGAGATTTTGCAGGCGCTGTACGAACGCCTTGAAGGTGGTCGACCGGTCGAATCGGCCGATGTGGATCGCGAATTGCGGATGGGCGGTTCTGAAGAGGATACCGGTGTGCGCGACGGCGATCAGCTTGAGATGTTCAAGGGCGGCACGGTCGAGATCAAGACCCGCAAAAAGCTGGTGGAACCGCGTACGGATGCCCAGAAGGCCTATGTCCAGTCGTTGTTCAGCAATGAACTGGCCTTTGGCATCGGCCCCGCCGGTACCGGCAAGACCTATCTGGCCGTAGCGGTCGGAGTTTCGATGTTCATCGGCGGCCATGTCGACCGCATCATCCTCAGCCGCCCGGCAGTCGAGGCCGGGGAAAAGCTGGGATATCTGCCCGGCGACATGAAGGACAAGGTCGATCCGTACATGCAGCCTCTTTATGATGCGCTGAATGACTTCCTACCCGGAAAGCAGCTTGCCAAATTGATCGAGGAAAAGCGGATCGAAATCGCGCCGCTGGCATTTATGCGAGGGCGAACGCTGGCCAACGCCTTTGTGGTGCTGGACGAGGCGCAGAACGCGACCACCATGCAGATGAAGATGTTCCTGACCCGGCTGGGTGAGGGCAGTCGCATGGTGATCACCGGCGACCGTTCTCAGGTCGACCTGCCGCGCGGAGTGCAGTCAGGGTTGGCGGATGCCGAAAGGCTGTTGAAGACGATCCCGAATATCAGCTTCAATTATTTCACCTCGAAAGATGTCGTGCGTCATCCGCTTGTCGCGGCGATCATCGAGGCGTATGAGGCCGACGCTGGCCGGCCATCGACCGGCTGAACCTGATCGGGATCGCTGATGAACCTGGAAATGACAGTTGAGGACGCCCGCTGGCGGGACCTTGAGCCGTTGGCGCGCACTGCTGTTAAGGCGACCCTCGAGCATTGCGGTCTTGATCCGGAATTGTGCGAGGTCAGCCTGCTGGCCTGTGACGATGCCCGCATTTCCGAACTGAACGCCGAATTTCGCGGAAAGCCATCGCCGACAAATGTTCTGAGCTGGCCTGCCGAGGATCTGGCGCCTGCCGGGGCAGGGGATATTCCGCCTGTTCCGCAGCCCGATTTCACAGGCGAAATTGCGCTGGGCGACATCGCGATTTCTTACGATACCTGCGCTCGCGAGGCCGAAAATGAGGGTAAATCCGTAAACGATCACGTCACTCATCTGATTGTGCACGGCGTTTTGCATCTTTTGGGGTATGATCACATTCGTGACCCTGACGCCACTTTGATGGAACGCGTCGAGGTCGAAATACTTGGCAAGATGGGTATCGATGACCCATATAATGGGTAATTGGGGTCATCCGACCCGATCATTTGGAACAGGAAAATGGGCGAAACAGACGGCAGTTCTATGGCGGCGCATGGCGCGCAACCCCGGAACGACGATACCCAACTCGAAGAGAGAAGCGGACTTTTTTCCCGTATTCTGGACGCGTTCTCTTCTCATGATGACAACGAAACTGCCCCGGAAAACGGGCAAGAGGTCTTGGCCGCGCAGCCGCGCGGGATGATCAACTTGCGCCGAATGCGGGTTGAGGACGTGGCAATTCCGACAGCCGAGATCATCTCGGTTCCGGCGACAACTGCGAAAGAAGAACTGGCGCAGGTGTTTCGTGACAGTGGCATGTCCCGTATCCCGGTCTACGAGGGTACGCTGGATACGCCGCTTGGATTTGTGCATCTCAAGGATTTTGCGCTTACCCACGGCTTTAACGGAGAGTCGGCAGAATTCGATCTCAGATCCATGCTGAGAACCTTGCTGTTTGTACCGCCGTCCATGCCGATCGGTGTTCTGCTGACCAAGATGCAGACCGAGCGGCGCCATATGGCCCTTGTGATTGACGAATATGGCGGCGTTGACGGTCTGGTGACGATCGAAGACCTGATTGAACAGGTTGTGGGCGAAATTGCCGACGAACATGACGCGGATGAAGACAAGCTGTGGATCAAGGACAAACCCGGTTGTTACACGGTTCAGGCCCGCGTGCCGCTTGAGGATTTCGAGGCCGAGATCGGGCAATCGCTGACGAGTCACGAGGATGTGGACGAGGAAGAGATAGATACGCTGGGTGGTTTGGTCTTTATGTTGTCCGGGCGTGTACCCGCGCGCGGAGAGGTCGTGATCCACCCCGAAGGTCCTGAATTCGAGGTCATCGACGCCGATCCGCGCCGCATCAAGCGCCTGCGAGTGATGCTGCCGGGCGTTACTGCATGAACCCTGCCACGCGCTGGCCATTCTGGCTGCGGCTCATACTGGCGGTCCTGCTGGGCAGCGTCGCGGCTTTCGGATTAGCGCCATTTGGTTTCTGGCCAGCAACGTTGTTGTCTTTGGTTGCGTTGCCTGCGCTGTTTCTGTCCTGTGAAAGCAAAAAGCGGGCGGTCTGGCTGGGCTGGCTGTTTGCCACCGGGTATTTCGGCCATGCGCTGATCTGGATCGTGGAGCCCTTTCTGGTGGACGCTCAGCGCCACGCCTGGATGGCCCCGTTCGCGCTGGTCTTCATGGCGGGTGGAATGGCGTTGTTCTGGGCTCCGGCGTTCTGGTTTGCGCGGCGACCCGATGCGACACCTGAGGATCAAGGCCTGTTGCTGACCCTGTTTCTGTCACTGGGCGAGGTTGCTCGCGGATATCTGTTCACCGGTTTCCCATGGGCAGGCGTTGCGCAGATCTGGGTAAATACCCCCGTTGCACAGATGCTGTCGCTGATTGGTCCCTATGGACTGGGCGCCCTGACATTCGCCGTCACGCTGCCACTGGGCGCCGCCTTGTCCTCCGGCCGGGTGAACCGGGCCTTGTTGTGGCCGGTTGTGGTGGCCGTTGGATTCGCGGTTACGGCTTTGGGATATGGGCTGACGCGTCCCGAAGCGGAGCTTTCGGGCGATGTTGTCCGGCTGGTGCAACCGAACGCCCCGCAGCATCAGAAATGGGACCCACAATACGCGCCCCTGTTTTTCAATCGCCAGATCGACTTTACCTCCGCTGGCCCGCGTCCGGATTTGATCGTCTGGCCGGAAACCGCGATTCCGGTCTGGCTGGAAAATGCCGGGCATGTTCTTGACGCCATCGCGCTGGCTGCGCAGGGCGTTCCGGTTATCCTCGGCGCGCAGCGCAGCGAGGGTGCCCGTATCTATAACTCGATGGTGTATCTGGACGAGACCGGCCAGCAGGCCGGGTTGTATGACAAGCACCACCTGGTTCCCTTTGGTGAGTATGTGCCTTTGGGGAACCTCATGTCCCGAATAGGCATTCACGGATTTGCCACCACCGCAGGGCAGGGGTTCAGCGCCGGGCCGGGGGCGTCCGTGCTGAACCTTGGCGGGCTGGGTCTGGCTCTGCCGCTTATCTGCTATGAGGCAGTATTCACTCAGGACGTCCTGTCTGCGCCCGAACGTCCCGCGTTCCTGTTGCAGATCACCAATGATGCATGGTTTGGCACCCGGTCCGGGCCGTATCAGCATCTGGCGCAGGCTCAAATGCGGGCGATCGAGCATGGCGTGCCGATGTTGAGATCTGCAAATACCGGTGTTTCCGCCGTCATCGATCCGCTTGGACGCATCACCGGTTCGTTGCCCTTGGGTGAGGCCGGTTTCATCGATGCCGAGATACCCCAGCCTTTGCCCCCGACATTTTATAGCCGATTGGGCGACGGTCCTGTCTTTTTCGCGTTATTGGGGCTGGTTGCGTTACTTTTGCGCAGCGTTCGCCGGGGTAAGCGGTAATTTCCAATTGACCCCCGGTGTCCCTGCGCGTATCCCGATCTTCGCCTGTCACAACGGCTTCCTGGCGTGGTGGGCTTGACCCTAATGGAGCACTTTTTATGTCCCGTCAGAATTATACTTTCACTTCGGAGTCCGTTTCCGAAGGGCACCCCGACAAGGTCTGCGACCGGATTTCGGACGCCGTGCTTGATGCATTCCTGAACGAAGAACCCGAAGCGCGCGTCGCGTGCGAGACTTTCGCAACGACTGATCGCGTGGTGATCGGGGGCGAGGTTGGTCTGTCGGATCAGGACAAACTGCACGACTATATGGGGCGCATCGATGAAATCGCACGCGCCTGTGTCAAGGATATCGGCTACGAGCAGGACAAGTTTCACCACCAAACCGTCGAGGTGACGAACCTGCTGCACGAACAGTCGGCCCATATCGCCCAGGGTGTGGATGCATCCGATGACAAGGACGAGGGTGCGGGCGATCAGGGTATCATGTTCGGCTACGCTACGACCGAAACCCCTGCGCTGATGCCTGCTCCGATCCAGTATTCGCACGCAATCCTGCGCCGTCTGGCCGAAGTGCGCAAAAACGGGACCGAACCGGCACTGGGTCCGGATGCGAAATCGCAGCTGTCCGTCGTTTATCGCGATGGCAAGCCGGTTGGCGTCAGCTCGGTTGTTCTGTCGACTCAGCATCTGGACGAGACGCTGAGCTCGGATGACATCCGCCAGATCGTCGAGCCCTATATTCGCGAAACCCTGCCCGAGGGCTGGCTGAACGGCGAAACAGAATGGCATGTGAACCCGACCGGCAAGTTCGTCATCGGCGGACCGGACGGGGATGCGGGCCTGACGGGCCGCAAGATCATCGTGGATACCTATGGCGGTGCCGCGCCGCACGGCGGCGGTGCGTTTTCGGGCAAGGACCCGACCAAGGTTGACCGCTCGGCAGCCTATGCTGCGCGCTATCTGGCCAAGAATGTGGTTGCGGCGGGTATGGCCGAACGCTGCACAATTCAGCTTAGCTATGCCATTGGCGTCTCGAAACCCCTGTCCATCTATGCGGATACCCACGGCACCGGTCAGGTGTCGGATGCCGAGATCGAAAAGGCCGTAGGTCAGGTCATGGACCTCACACCGCGCGGCATCCGCAAACATCTCGAGCTGAACAAGCCGATCTACCAGCGCACGGCGGCCTATGGTCACTTTGGCCGTGAGCCCGATGCAGATGGTGGATTCAGCTGGGAACGCACCGATCTGGCTGACGCCCTGAAACGGGCCGTCTAACAAAAAACGAGGGTTCGGCGCATCCTAAAGGCTGCGCCGTTTCCTCTTGCCTGAAATATCTCGGGGGTGTGGGGGTTGGCCCCACATCCAGCCGCGGAACGGCCCCTCTTGCAACGGGCAAGCCTCCGCAGTATGGCCACCGCCATGAGCACCGAGACCCCGCAACGCCCCCGCCGAAACTTCTATGGCCGCTTCAAAGGAAAAACCCTGAAGCCCAGTCAAAAGACGTATCTGAGCGAAGACCTCGCGGCACTGTCACCCGGCGCCGTGGACTGGGACAGCAACCCTCAGCGCGCCCCCATTGATCTGGATGGACTGTTTGGGGGCAAACCAGTCTGGCTGGAAATCGGCTTTGGCGGCGGCGAGCATCTTGTGCATCAGGCTGGGCAAAACCCGGATATCGGCATCATCGGTGCAGAGCCTTTCATCAACGGTGTCGCGATGCTGCTGGGTAAAATTCGTCGTGCAGGCGTCAATAACCTTTCTGTACACCCGGGGGACGCCCGCGATCTGTTCGATGTGCTGCCTCAACAAAGTATCTCGCGCGCTTTTCTTCTATATCCTGATCCCTGGCCCAAGAAGCGCCACCATCGCCGACGGTTCGTCACGCCTGAACATCTGGAACCGCTGGCGCGCGTCCTGAAACCGGGATCGATCTTTCGTGTGGCAACTGACATCCCCGACTATGTGAGGCAAACACTGGAGGAGGTGCCGCGCGCTGGTTTCGAATGGCTGGCCGAAGGCCCCGCCGACTGGCGCGAGCCATGGGATGACTGGATATCGACCCGTTACGAACAAAAGGCGCTGCGCGAGGGGCGGCTGCCGCACTATCTGACGTTCCGCCGGACAGGCGACTAATTCGCATCACGATCCCGCAAGACCTGAGAGCTGTGTTAGAATGGGGGGCAGATTGCACTTCCCTTTCCAGACGTTCTTTCAGGAATTGCCATGTCCGACTTTCAGATTACCAATTGCCATACGCACCTGTTTCACGGGCAGCACGTGCCCGAGGATTATCCCTATCCGGCCCTGAAGCCGTTCAAACGAATGCCTTGGATCATAAAAGTGCTGGCATTTGGCGCACGTATGATCGGGCAACATCCGGTCGCCGACAAGCTTGACCGGCTGTATCGCTTTCAAAAGGAAACAACGGCAGATAGTCAGCGGTCCATTCTGGACAACATGCGACGCCATTATCCTGACAGCACCCGCTTCGTCGTTCTGCCGATGGAACTGTCCGCTTTTGGATTTGGCGCGCCAGCCGTTTCATTGCGTGCCCAACATGATGAGCTGGCCGAACTTGCGCGGAATCCCGAAGTTGGAAGATCGGTCATCCCGTTCGCGACGATTGACCCGCGTGCGGACCCGCAGGCAACGGAGTTGTGGCGCGCAATAGACACGCTTGGCTTTCGCGGTGTGAAGATCTATCCGCGTCTGGGATTTGCACCGGATGATCCGGTGTTGATGGAACGCGTCTACCCGAAGATGGAACGCAACGGACTGCCGCTGATGACCCATTGTTCGCGTGGCGGGGTTCAGGGGCGGGACCTGTCGGATCACTGGGCAGATCGGTATACCGAGCCCGAGGCCTATATTCCGGTCATGCGCGCCTTTCCCGGGTTGAGGATATGTCTTGCACATTTCGGCGGGCAGCGCGACTGGGAGGCATACGTCAATCCGGAACGGAATGATCCGCTTGATGATGCTTACAGCCGAAACTGGCAGGTGGCGATCCGCCGTATGATTGGCAGTGGTGACTATCCGGGCTTATGGACCGATATTTCCTATACCCTGTTTCAGTTCGAAGATTTCGTGCCCTTCCTGCGTATCTTCCTGATGGGAGAGGACGAAGAAGGCGCGCGCCTGCGATCAAGGGTTCTATTTGGTTCAGACTATTACATGACCCGACAGGAAAAGCTGTCCGAGCGGTCCGTGTGTTTCCGCCTGAGGAACGCACTGGGTGAAGAAGTGTTCCGCCAGATCGCGGAAGAAAACCCCGCCAGATGGCTGGGCGAGATCTGAGAACAAGGGCCAAAGCAACGCGACCTAGTATTGCCGCTGGACGCTGCGGCGCCAATTCGCTAATCGGCAGTGACTGATAGCGCAAAAGGAGCCCCCATGTCCGGACACGGCACGCCCATCCCGATGACGTCTCATCCCTGCGGCCCGCTGACGGGTACGGCTGAGGTTCCGGGCGACAAATCGATCTCGCACCGGTCGCTGATCCTTGGGGCAATGGCGGTAGGTGAGACGAAGATTTCCGGTTTGCTGGAAGGCGAGGATGTTCTGGATACCGCCAAGGCGATGCGTGCCCTTGGGGCAGAAGTGATCGATCACGGAGGCGGCAACTGGTCGGTCCACGGCGTAGGCGTTGGTGGATTTGCCGAACCCGATCAGGTGATCGATTGCGGTAATTCCGGCACCGGTGTGCGTTTGATCATGGGCGCGATGGCCACATCTGGGATCTCGGCAACGTTTACCGGGGATGCCAGCCTGAACAAGCGGCCGATGGCGCGGGTTACCGATCCGCTGGCATTGTTCGGAACAAAATCGGTCGGGCGTTCCGGTGGGCGTTTGCCAATGACTATCGTGGGCGCAGCCGATCCAGTCCCGGTGCGCTATGAGGTGCCGGTTCCTTCGGCGCAGGTGAAATCCGCAGTGTTGCTGGCAGGGCTGAATGCACCGGGCAAAACGGTCGTGATCGAACAGGAGGCGACCCGCGATCACTCTGAACGGATGCTGGCCGGTTTCGGTGCCGAAATCACGGTCGAAGATACCGATGAGGGGCGCGTGATCACCCTGACCGGGCGGCCTGAGCTGAAACCGCAGGTCATTGCGGTTCCGCGCGACCCGTCCAGCGCGGCCTTTCCTGTTTGTGCCGCTCTGATCACGCCGGGTTCGGACGTACTGGTGCCTGGGATCGGGTTGAACCCAACCCGCGCGGGTCTGTTCACCACTCTGCGGGAAATGGGGGCCGACCTGAGCTATGAAAATGAGCGCGAAGAAGGTGGCGAGCCGGTTGCCGACCTGCGCGCCCGTTATTCGCCGGACATG
This sequence comes from Ruegeria sp. CF5, assembly GCF_056537325.1. Classification (NCBI taxonomy): domain Bacteria; kingdom Pseudomonadati; phylum Pseudomonadota; class Alphaproteobacteria; order Rhodobacterales; family Roseobacteraceae; genus Ruegeria; species Ruegeria sp. CF5. Next base: position 161,041 of record NZ_JBQFRI010000008.1, read on the forward strand.
AAGGGGATCACCGTTCCGCCCGAGCGTGCGGCGTCGATGATTGACGAATACCCCGTCCTGTCGGTTGTTGCGGCCAATGCCACGGGCACCACGATGATGGGTGGCGTCAAGGAATTGCGCGTCAAGGAAAGCGACCGCATCGACGCCATGGCGCGTGGATTGCGCGCCAATGGCGTCACGGTTGAAGAAGGTGACGACTGGTGGACCGTCGAAGGGCTGGGCATCGGTGGCGTTCCCGGCGGCGGCACCTGCGAAAGTTATCTGGACCATCGCATTGCCATGTCTTTCATGGTGATGGGCATGGGCGCGCAAAGCTCTGTTTCGGTGGATGACGGCGGCCCAATTGCCACTTCCTTTCCGATCTTCGAGCCGCTGATGGGCGGGCTTGGGGCCAAACTGGCACGCGGCTGATCTGATCAACAGCGGTCCGGTTTCGGGATATTGCGGCTTCTGGTGAAACTCGGCTTCTGACTGTGAAGCGGGGCGGGCTTCGCCGGGCAAGGCGCATTTCAGGTTCCTTTTTGGGGGTCCTGTTGCTAAGGCCTTGGGGTACAGATTTTCCGGAGAAGATGATGAGTTTCACCGTAGCCATCGATGGTCCAGCCGCCGCCGGAAAGGGGACGATCTCGAAAGCGGTTGCTGCGCATTTTGGGTTTGCCCATCTGGATACGGGCCTGCTGTATCGCGCTGTCGGACGCCGGGTGCTGAACGGCGAAGACCCGGTTGCGGCGGCTCAGGCGTTGACGGCGGAAGAACTGGATCAGGGTGATTTACGCACGGCTGATGTGGCGCAGGCTGCATCGAAAGTTGCGGTTAATACCGAGGTCCGCACCGCTTTGGTGAATTTTCAGCGCTCCTTTGCCAAGCGTGACGGCGGTGCGGTGTTGGATGGCCGGGATATAGGGACGGTTATCTGCCCGCAAGCTGAAGTAAAGCTGTATGTCACCGCCAGCCCCGAAGTGCGCGCCGAACGTCGCTTTCTTGAACTCAGCGCCAAAGGTGAGGACGTCACGCGTGATGGCGTCCTTGCAGACGTGCGCGAAAGGGATGCGCGTGATGCGGGCCGAAGTGCGGCGCCCATGAAACCCGCCGAGGATGCGGTTTTGCTTGATACATCGAATTTGTCGGTGGAAGAGGCTTTGGATCGTGCCATCGCACAGGTCCGGTCAAAACTGCCCGCGAAGACATAAGCGACGCAGGCAGAGTTGCAGGCAAGATGGCCCGCCAGATCAGACCGGGTTACAGTTCGCCGACCGCAATGCTGCGGATTTTCGACCATTGACCATCTGCGACTTGAGCCGTGCCACTCACGTCTTCCAGAAACTTGGCGCGGGTCGCCGCATTCAGGAACAGGAACAGCTTTCCGTCGGTGACGACATACTGATCGGGATCGCCGTCAAACTTTTTGCCCACAGAAACTCCGTAAGAGCAAAAACCACCGTGCTGCGGCAGATAGGCAGCCGGATTAGCCACAAATGCGTCGTGGTTTTCTTCGGTGGTAAAGTAATAGGACGCGCCGTCATAGGTGGCTGAGTGAGTGGCAAAGCCTTCGACCGGGTTGCCGTCATTGACCAGCGCCACAAGGTCGACCCCATGCGCAGCCAGCGGCGCACCCCCCGCTGAGATGCCGTTTGAAACATTGATCTCGTCCGCGGCAAAGGCGGGCGCTGCGGCCAGAGGCAAAGCGGCAATCAGGGCGGTCAGAACAAGGGATTTCATCGGTTTTTCCTTCCTTTTTTCGGATCAGTTTCCACGCCGTTTCCGGCCGGTGTTGAAAAGGTAGGAACAAAGGTTTGAACGCGTTATCGCAGAGAGGCCGCAAAACATTGCAGATCGTTCGGAAATTCAGGGCGATACCAAAATTCCGTTCACCAAGCTTTGTTTGGCCAGTGTCCGGATCGCCCCCTATTGTTGGCGTGAAAACCGCAGGAGTACCGTGATGATCCGACTTGTTGTTGCCTTGATCCTTTTTGCCGGCAGCCTGTCCGCTCAGGAGGCAGAACCGCCCATGACATATGAGCGGCTGGGCAAGATCATCTTTGTCCTCGACCCTGATGCGCAGCCCCGTGGCCCGGGTTTCGAACTGACCGTGTCGGACGTTCCTGTTCTGGTCATCACCGATCCGACAGCCGACCGAATGCGTGCAATGGTTCCAATCCGCAGCGCGCAGGAGCTGTCCTCCGAGGATATGCGCCGAATGATGCAGGCCAATTTCGACAGCGCGCTGGATGCGCGCTATGCCATCGCGAACGACACGCTGTGGGCCGTTTTCATCCACCCGCTGTCACCCTTGGAGAAGGATCAGTTCATCTCGGGCGTGGCGCAGACCGTGAACGTGGCCAAGACCTATGGCACGCTTTACACCGGCGGCGCGGCGCAGTTTGGCGGTGGCGACAGCAACAACCTGCAGCGCGCCCTGATCGACGAGTTGTTGAAAAAGGGCGAGGAACTCTGATCTAAAGCGGCGAGCCCTCGCGCATCTTATCCTGTTCGGATGGCGTTGGCGTGTGGTTGAAGACGAACGCCGTGCGGCAGGCCTCTTCCCCTCCCAGTTCCTCGATCTTTTTGCGCTGATCGGCAAAGGCACGGGCATTGACCTGATCGGGGTCGCATATTTCGCGCAGGCGCCGTTCGCCCTCGGCCAGTGCTGCACTGATCCGGGGGTCGTTCACACCTTCGATGGCGCGGTTAACTTGCTCGTGCGGGTCGGCATTCAGATCGAACAGTTGCGGTGGATGGCCGACATAGTGGACATATTTCCAGTTTCCCCACCGAACCATGAAGCTGCCAGTTTTGGAGCCGCCATCGTGATACTCGCTGAACCCCGTTCTGTCTGGGTCGTCGGGCGCGTTGGCGATGGTTCTCAATGACTGGCCGGGCTGACCTGCATTGCCTGCGTCCTCGGCCACGCCACACACGTCGCGAGCGGTGGCGGCAATATCCGTCAGGTTGGTGCAGGTGGTAACCCGATGGCCTTCGGGAAGACCAGGACCGGCAGCGATCATCGGTACGCCCGCGCTGGCCTCGTACATTACCTGTTTGGTCCAGAAACCCTGATCGCCCATCATGTCCCCGTGGTCCGAGACATAGACAACCACGGTATTTTCGGCTTGGCCGCTGGCTTCGAGGGCGCGCAACACGCGACCGACGCAATCGTCCATCAATGACGTCAGGCCATAGTACGCGGCCTTGGCCTCGCGCATTTTCTGTTCGTCAAAATAGTCGTCATAGTTGAAGAAACCGGCGATGTTCTTCAGTTCCTCATGATCGGGCAGTCCCTGCCCATAACCAACCGGCAGGTCCATGTCCGCAGGATCATAAAGCGCGTACCATTCTTCGGGGCAGGTCAGCGGGTAATGCGGGCTGACCAGTGAGACAAAGGCGGCCCAGGGCTGTTCGGTCCGCTTGGGGTCGGCCAGCCATTCTTCGGTTGCCTGCGTGATATCGAGGTCATAGTCGGTATAGGTGCTGGAGCCCACACCGACATCTCCGGCCAGTTCCGCCGCCGAATCATATTCCGGTGGGTTTTCGCGCAGCAACCCGACGGCCCATCCGACGCCGCCAACCACGTGCATCGGCAGAATTTCCTGACTGAATCCGTTGTCGTCCTCGGTGGTCCGAAAATGCAGCTTGCCGATGGACACTACTTCGCGCCCGGCGTCGCGCAACTGGCGCATCCAGCTGCGTGGCTCTCCTGAATAGGGTGTGGCGCTGTCCCAGTGTCCGGTCTTGTGGACCCAATCGCCGGTTGCCAAAGCTGCCCGGGTGGGAACACACATGGGCGAAGGTGTATAGGCGGCGTCGAACATGGTGCCACGTTTGGCCAGCGCGTCCAGATTCGGCGTTTTCACGATTGGATGCCCCGCGCATCCCATGGCGTCCTTGCGGTGTTCGTCCGCAATGATGACCAGAAAGTTCAGTTTGTCCGACATGCGCCGCTCCTGTGCAGTTCACGACAGTCCTAACAGACAAGACCGCATACTGAGCGACCGCTTGCGACATTCCTTGCGTTTATCGCGCGGGGCTTGCGGCGACCCGGTGAACTGGGTATAGAGCGCGCGTCGACAAGGCGATTTGAGCCATAAAAGAAAGAGACGAGCAGGGTCGGACAAGAACCGGCCCTCTTTGTTTTGTGGCGAAAAAGTCAGATTGCCTGACCAATCCTTAAGACCGGCGGAGACAACCGCTCGGCCAGAAAAAACGTATGTAAAGGAAAACAACGCCACATGGCTAACGCATCCATGGAGGAATTCGAAGCCCTCCTGAATGAAAGCTTCGAAATGGACACACCCGAAGAGGGTTCTGTTGTCAAAGGCAAGGTTCTGGCGATCGAAGCCGGCCAAGCCATCATCGACGTAGGCTACAAAATGGAAGGCCGCGTTGATCTGAAAGAATTCGCAAATCCCGGCGAAGCCCCTGAAATCGCTGTTGGTGACGAGGTCGAAGTTTACCTGCGCGCCGCAGAAAACGCCCGTGGCGAAGCCGTCATCTCGCGCGAGATGGCCCGCCGTGAAGAGGCATGGGACCGTCTGGAAAAAGCATATGCCGACGACCAGCGCGTCGAAGGTGCAATCTTTGGTCGCGTCAAAGGTGGCTTCACCGTCGATCTGGGTGGCGCAGTTGCGTTCCTGCCCGGCTCGCAAGTTGACGTCCGCCCCGTGCGCGACGCTGGCCCGCTGATGGGTCTGAAGCAGCCGTTCCAGATTCTGAAAATGGACCGCCGCCGTGGCAACATCGTTGTTTCGCGCCGCGCAATCCTGGAAGAATCGCGTGCCGAACAGCGTGCCGAAGTCATCGGCAACCTGTCCGAAGGTCAGACCGTCGAGGGTGTCGTCAAGAACATCACCGAATACGGTGCATTTGTTGACCTGGGCGGTGTTGACGGCCTGCTGCACGTCACCGACATGGCATGGCGCCGTGTGAACCACCCGTCCGAGATCCTGACGATCGGCGAGACCATCAACGTTCAGGTCATCAAGATCAACAAGGAAACCCACCGCATCAGCCTGGGCATGAAGCAGCTGCAAGATGATCCGTGGGATCTGGTCGGCGCCAAGTACCCGCTGGGTTCGGTGCACAAGGGCCGCGTCACCAACATCACCGACTACGGTGCGTTCGTCGAGCTGGAAGCCGGTGTCGAAGGACTGGTGCACGTTTCCGAGATGTCCTGGACCAAGAAAAACGTCCACCCCGGCAAGATCGTTTCGACCAGCCAGGAAGTCGACGTCATGGTTCTGGAAATCGACGGCGCCAAGCGTCGCGTATCCCTGGGCCTGAAGCAGACTCAGCGCAACCCATGGGAAGTGTTTGCAGAAACACACCCCGAGGGCACCGAGGTCGAAGGCGAAGTCAAGAACATCACCGAATTCGGTCTGTTCATCGGCCTCGAAGGCGACATCGACGGCATGGTTCACCTCAGCGACCTGTCCTGGGACGAGCGTGGCGAGGATGCTATCCAGAACTACCGCAAGGGCGACATGGTTTCGGCCGTCGTCTCGGAAGTTGACGTCGAGAAAGAGCGTATCTCGCTGTCGATCAAAGCCCTGGGCGGTGACAAGTTCGCCGAAGCCGTGGGCGGCGTGAAGCGTGGTTCGATCGTGACCGTCGAAGTGACCGCAATCGAAGATGGCGGCATCGAGGTGGAATACGAAGGCATGAAATCCTTCATCCGCCGTTCGGATCTGAGCCGCGACCGTGCCGAACAGCGCCCCGAGCGTTTCTCGGTCGGTGACAAGATCGACGTTCGCGTCACCAATGTCGACAGCAAGACCCGCCGTCTGGGTCTGTCGATCAAGGCGCGCGAAATCGCCGAAGAGAAAGAGGCCGTGGAACAGTACGGTTCTTCCGACTCGGGCGCGTCGCTGGGCGATATCCTTGGTGCAGCGCTGAAATCCGGCGACTAAGCCGACACGCCATCAAGGTGCAGAATTACGGCCCCGTGCAATTGCACGGGGCCGTTTTTGTTGCGAATCAATAAGTTCCAAATTTGAGGGCAAATTCCCCTATTGCGTGTGCAATTGGCTCTGAAACGCGGGTTGAACCTAAAAAATCTTCTGTATTGCCGAAAAATGGTCCCAAAGCACACAGAGTTTACGTTCCCCCGATCCGGGTTTTTTTCTATACTACCAGAGCAGTAGACGACACGAACCGGTGGCCTGGGAGGGAAGAGCGCATGATCCGTTCAGAATTGATTCAGAAAATCGCCGATGAGAATCCGCATCTTTATCAGCGCGATGTCGAGCGGATCGTGAACACCGTGTTCGAAGAGGTGACCGATGCGATGGCACGCGGTGACCGGGTCGAGCTGCGCGGTTTCGGGGCATTTTCGGTCAAACAGCGTGACGCGCGGATTGGTCGCAATCCCAGAACCGGCGAAACAGTGCAAGTAGAAGAAAAGCATGTGCCGTTTTTCAAGACCGGCAAATTGCTCAGGGATCGTTTAAACGGAAAAGCCTGAACTCATGATGCGTTATCTTCGCTATGCCTTTCTGGCGGCGTTGGGGATCATTCTGGTCTCCGTCTCTTTGGCCAACCGCGCGGCGGTGGAACTGAAACTGATGCCGGACGCTCTGGCTGAATTGCTGGGGTTCAACTTCTCGGCGTCGCTGCCGTTGTTCCTTGTGGTTCTGGGTGGGGTCGTGGCCGGCCTGATCATCGGTTTCATCTGGGAATGGCTGCGCGAGCATAAGCACCGCAAGGACGCCGTAGTAAAGAAAAGCGAAGTTCGCAAACTTGAGCGTGAAGTAAACAAGCTCAAGAAAAAGCAGAACGAAGGTAAGGACGAGGTGCTTGCGCTGCTGGATGAGGCAAGCTGAGGCGATCCTATGTCCGATGATGTCAGCATCAAGATCTGCGGTCTGACCGCAAGAGAACAGGTGCGTGCCGCCGTGGATGCGGGCGCACGGTATGTGGGGTTTGTTTTCTTTCCCAAGTCGCCGCGCAACATCAGTGTATCGACTGCCAGCCAGTTGGCGCAGGACGTGCCGGCCGGGATCGCCAAAGTAGCCCTGACCGTCAACGCGACGGATGAGGATTTGCAGGCCATACTGTCTGATGTTCCGCTGGACATGTTGCAATTGCACGGCAAAGAAAGCCCTGAACGTGTGCAGGAGGTCAAAGACCGGTTCGGTCTGCCGGTGATGAAGGCCATTGGAATCGCCGATGCCGAGGATCTGGCGCAGATCGACCTGTACATGGACGTGGCGGATCAGTTGCTGATTGATGCCAAACCCCCGCGAAACGCGGAGTTACCCGGTGGAAATGGTCTGGCTTTCGACTGGCGCCTTCTTGCCGGGCGCAAGTACTGGCGCAAGCCCTGGATGCTGGCCGGTGGTCTGACACCCGACAACGTTGCTGAGGCCATTCGAATGACCGGCGCCCGTCAGATTGACGTGTCTTCCGGGGTGGAAAGTGCGCCGGGCGTCAAGGATGCAACGTTGATTCAGGCCTTTATCAACGCGGCCCGGTGATCTGATAGACCTGTCTTTGCGTACCCCTTGTTCAGGAGGGCGCAAAGATGTTGGCAGCGATTGGCGGGTTTCGTCCGCAAAACCGGGTTCTGAATCCGGAGCTCCGCTGGCGTTCGGATCAGGCATTGAGGCAGGCACAGGATGACCCGCTTTGTTTTCATGCCGACCTGTTCCCTCGCGATGAGTTCTGGTTTTCCCTCAGCGTCTGGCAGGATGCCGAGGCAATGCTGACATTCGCCCATTCTGGGCCTCATCGTCGCATAATCCAGACTGCTTCGCGTCTGGCGATCACCTATCGGTCGTGCTGTTTTCCCTGCATCGGGGTTCCAACCCGTGATCAGGCATATCGGTTTTGGCGGCAAAATCCGATTGCAACAGGATAGTACTTTTTGCCATGGAAAATCCCTGCGCCACCTCCTATGAACGACGGGTACGACGATGGAGACACCCATGGCCAACGATCTTTTCAATTCCTTCATGTCCGGCCCCGACGAGCAGGGCCGTTTTGGTATCTTTGGCGGACGGTTCGTCAGCGAGACTCTGATGCCGCTGATCCTGTCGCTGGAGGAGGAGTATGAAAAGGCCAAAGACGATCCGACCTTCTGGGCCGAGATGGATGATCTGTGGGCCAACTACGTGGGCCGCCCCTCGCCGCTGTATTTCGCGGAACGTCTGACCGAGCATCTGGGCGGGGCGAAAATCTATCTCAAGCGGGACGAGTTGAATCATACCGGCGCGCACAAGATCAACAACGTGCTGGGTCAGATCATTCTGGCACGCCGCATGGGCAAGACCCGGATCATCGCCGAGACCGGCGCCGGGCAGCATGGCGTGGCGACCGCCACCGTCTGCGCCAAATTCGGCCTGAAATGCGTGGTTTATATGGGTGCGCATGACGTTCAGCGTCAGGCTCCGAACGTGTTCCGCATGCGCCTGTTGGGCGCTGAAGTGATTCCGGTGACCTCTGGCCGTGGCACGCTGAAAGACGCCATGAACGACGCGCTGCGCGACTGGGTGACCAATGTGCGCGACACGTTCTACTGCATCGGTACCGTGGCCGGGCCGCATCCCTATCCGGCAATGGTTCGCGATTTCCAGTCGATCATCGGCAAGGAAGCCAAGGAACAGATGCATAAGGCCGAAGGCCGTCTGCCCGATACCATCATTGCCGCCATCGGTGGTGGCTCGAACGCGATGGGCCTGTTTTATCCGTTCCTCGATGACAAATCGGTCAACATCATTGGTGTCGAAGCTGGTGGCAAGGGTGTCGACGAAAAGATGGAACACTGTGCCTCGCTGACTGGTGGCCGACCCGGTGTTCTGCATGGCAACCGCACCTATCTGCTGCAGGACGATGACGGGCAGATTCTGGAAGGATATTCGATTTCCGCAGGTCTGGATTATCCGGGTATCGGGCCCGAGCATTCCTGGCTGCACGAGGTGGGGCGTGCCCAGTATGTGTCGATCACGGATATGGAGGCGCTTGAGGCGTTTCAGCTGTGTTGTTCGACCGAGGGGATCATCCCAGCGCTTGAGCCTTGTCACGCACTTGCCCATGTCATGAAGATTGCGCCTGACCTGCCCAAAGATCACCTGATTTGCATGAACATGTGTGGACGCGGGGACAAGGACGTTCAGACTGTTGCCAATTTCCTTGGATTCGACATGTCGGACACCGAAGGGCGTCAGGCTGGGTGAAGTCAGGAACAACCTGGATTTGATTCCTGACACGGTAAACGGTAGCCCGGTCGATTCGACTGGGCTTACTATCAGGGCCGTTGGCAATGTTTCAAATACTTGCGAATTGCTGTCAATTTGTTGGGATTGTATCTTGTTTTGCAGCAAAAACCCATTGTTCGGCGTTGTTGCAATGTACCAACCCCGTAGGAGACGTGGCTGGCAAAGATCCGGGATTTGTTAATCATTCGTGACTGTTACTGTATTTCGCTCGGGTTGGCTGCCTATAGAACCAGCAGGGTGCCAATCCGGGCGGACTCGGCTGAACGGGTCGTGAAATTCCGGCAGCTATACAACTCTTAAGATTTGATTTAACTTTCCCTTCGACTTGCAATTTCAGGTTGTCAGTCTTGGGGAGCCCCGAATGTAGCGGGAGCGGAAGTGGTGCGCAGGGGAAGGCAGTTTCCTTTTTCGCGTGCGTGTGTTTGCGCCTCGATGGCGCTGTAGGAGGTCGGGATGGTTTGGTCCCTTGTACGCAGAATTGTGTGCCTGTGTTTGTTGGCCGTAATATTTTTGGCGGGAACCAGTCGGGAAGGTGCGGCGCTTGGCCCTCCGTTTATTACAACATCTGCTTCGTCACCAAATGGGCAACAGGTTACCGTCGTCAACATTCCAGTGAGCCCCAGTACGACCGCCTTTCTTTCCTTTGGACTTGTAGGAGAAGTGCCGGGCGGCATGATCTTTTCCGGAGGTTCAATCGTGCCTCAGGCGGCGATCACCCCGGCTGGCCTTGCCAGTATGGGCTGGCTGGACGTCACCATCATCAGTCAGGACGGTGCTCAGGGGACGTATGCCACGGATGACTATATGGGCGTCGTTTTCACGGCGCGCGAAGCGCCGGGCGGTACACTTTACAGGTACGAAATGGCCTTGTCCGGAGCGACAACCACGCAGTTCATCAACACGCGCACCGCAGCGGATGTTACCCGGCCAACGGCGACCATTGCGCCTTTGGCATCGACGGGGAGCGGAACTTTTACCGCGCAGATCACACTGAGTGAACCCAGCACCGATTTCGTCGTGAGTGATCTGGCATTGGTCAACGCGACCGCCACGATGACCGGATCGGGCCAGAATTATACCGCGACACTGACGCCTCAGGCCAACGGGCTGGTTGAGTTGTCGATCCCGGCCGGGGTGTTTACCGATGCGGCGGGGAATACCAATCTGGCCTCGAACACGGTGACCGTTAACTATGACTCATCCGGGCCGACGGTGACCATTTCGGGTCTTCCTTCGAACTTCAACAGCCTTGATCCCATCCGGGTCACCTTCACATTTTCCGAAGCTGTTCAGAATTTCAGTACGTCAGGTATTTCAGTCACCAACGGGACAATTGGTGCGCTTTCCGGCGGGCCACAATCCTATTCTGCGATGATTACGCCATCGGGGGGCGGAGACCTTGGTGTCGTGGTCGAAGCGGGCGCAGCCGAAGATCTGGCGGGCAACCCCAGCGTTGCCTCGAACCAGGTGACCGTTGCCAATCGGATTGTCGAGGATACCCAGCGACAGATTCAGGCCTTTCAATATGCGCGGGCCAACAATCTGGCGACCAACCAGCCAAAGCTGACGCAGTTTTTGCAGAGAACCGGAGCAGGTGTGCTGGATACGTCTGTCACCCGCGGAGTCGGATATCTGGAGTTTGCCAGCGATCCATCCCTGCCGGTCTGGTTTAATGTAACCGGCAACTGGAGTTCGCAGGATAACGTGGACAGTGCATATGCGCTGGCTGTTCTGGGGGCGCATCGGCGGATCAACCAGAACCTGCTGGTCGGGGCCATGCTGCAGTTCGATTACGCCAAAAGCGAAAGCGGGTCGTCCGAGGTTGACGGCACTGGCTGGCTGATCGGTCCATATCTTGTGGCGAAACTGCCCGACCACCCGGTTTATTTCGAAGGCCGCGCCCTTTATGGGCAAACCAGCAACGAAATCTCACCGCTGGGCACCTACCGCGATAAGTTCGACAGTGATCGCTGGTTGCTGCAATCCCGGGTAACCGGTGAAATGCTGCGCGGTCAGACAACCCTCATGCCGCATCTGGACGTAAGCTATGTCAGCGATGATCAGGACGCCTATGTCGACAGTCTGGGCAATCTGATCCCTCAGCAGGATTTCAGCCTGACCACGGCCAAGCTGGGTCTGGATTTCAGCCGTCCGCTTCCCGTCAAGCGCGGACAGATGACCCTGACCGGTGGTCTGTCCGGAGTCTGGAGTACCACGTCTGGTACGGGTGTCGCGCCGGGTGTATCACCGATCGGAGATACCGCGCGCGGACGCGCCGATCTGGGCTTTGACTATCTGCTTGAAAACAGCAGCGTGCTGTCGGCCAACATGTTCTATGACGGGATCGGCGAAAGCGGGTTTGAAAGCTACAGCGTCAGCCTGACCTGGCAGATGGCGTTCTGATCTGGGCTGATCCGGATCAGCTATCAATTCGGTGTTCGACCAGAAGTTTGATTGGCACGATATCCAGCGCGCGCCTGTGGGTTGCTTCCAGATTTACTTTTGGGGCGCAGCCCTCGTCATGGGCCTGAAGAAAGCGGGCCGCGCATAGGCACCAGTGGTCACCGGGTTTAAGTCCCTGAAAATCGAACTCCGGGCGCGGTGTGCTCAGATCGTTGCCGACGTATTTAGAAAAGGCCAGAAATTCTGCAGTCATAACGGCACAGACCGTATGGCTGCCCCTGTCTTCGAGGCAGGTATTGCAGGCGCCATCCCGAAAGAACCCGGTTAGCGGATTTCGCGAGCATGGGGACAGGACGCCGCCCAGAACATTTATGCTGTCTTCTTTCTGCATGAATCCATCTTACAGGCTTTGTGCGATTTTGCGGAACATTTCGATATTCGCCTCATTCACGCCCGGTTCGCGGAACTTTCTGTCCGCGCCTGTGGTCACGATCAGAACGTTACGGGCCTGATCAAAATACAGATACTGCCCATAAACGCCGCGCCCCATGAACTCGCCCTCATGCGCGCCGACGGGTATCCACCATTGATACCCATAGCCGATCTTGCCCGAAGCGGTCGGGGCGCTGGGCCAGGTGGATTCCGATATCCACTCGGCGGGGACGATCTGTTGGCCGTTGTACATCCCGTTTTCAAGGATCATCTGCCCGAACCGCGCGAAATCCCGCGTTGTGAAGTTCAGCCCGCCTAGCACAAACGCAACACCTGCGCCGTCCGTGATGTAGTATCCATCCCTCTCAAGTCCCAGTGGGTGGATGATTTTCTCGGTTATCAATTCGGTGACACTGCGCCCCGTGGCGCCGCGGACGACCATTCCAATCACATGGGTATCAATCGAGACATACTGCCAGGTTTCTCCGGGAGGTGCGAAACTGTCTGTCAGGGAGGCCGCGAAATCGTCCAGCTCTCCGCCAAGCGCTACGACCCGGCCCATGCGGTTAATATCCGAGTTATAGTCGAGGTAATCTTCGTTAAAGGTCACCCCGCTGGCCATATTCAGGACGTTTCGGATGGTCGCGGCCTCGTAGGCGCTACCTTTGAGCTGGGGTGCGTATTTCGTCACCGGATCGTCCAGGGAGTCAATTTCGCCTTCGGCCAGAAGGATGCCGAACAGGGCCGAGAGATAGCTTTTGGCGATGGACCACGAAATCCGGCGGTCCTCGGGGGTGGTGTCCAGAAAATACTCCTCGAACCTGATATCACCGTTCTGCATGACAAGCAGAGAGGTCACGGCCCGGTCCTCGATCCACCCGGCGGCGTCTTCCGGCAGGGTGTATTCGGCACCATAGGCAAGCTCGCTTGTCGGCCCATTGCCGCGCGGCAAGGGGGCCGTCAGGAAAGCGGCGTCCATGTTGGAGAAGTTGTGGACAATATTTTCTTCGGAAAACAACGAATTCACCGCCATGAGGCGTTTGATTTCTTCGCGCTTCCAGAATCCGACAACGGCTGCTGCCAGAATCAATGCCAACAGAATACGGCCGAGCCATTTCAGGATTGTTCGCATTACACCCCTCCATCTACATGGGTATTGGAGCGCGTGTCTGCGGTTTGCGCAATCTCTACGTGGCGGCAATTTTGGGTGTGGTTTGCGGCCTTATTTGAACTTATCCAAAAGTTTCTGCATCGGAGACCGCGTGTCAGGTGCCGGTTCCGCAGGCGCGGTGGTGCGATTGGCTGCGTTGTCCTGTGCCTCGGGCTTTGTGGTTTTGGAAGATCGTGCAGGTGCCGTGCGTAGGGACACGGCGTTCATGAACTTCCCGCCTTCGTCCGCCGCCAGATTTGGCGCGCCATCGGATACGCCCCGCAGAACATTATCCAACCACTCAGCATCGGCTTTTGCGAAATCGCTCAGGACATAGGGCGAGACTTTGTCCTTGCTGCCGGGATGTCCAATGCCCAACCGCACCCTGTCATAGGCCGCGCCGATATGATCATGGATCGAGCGCAGGCCATTATGCCCGGCATGGCCCCCACCTGCCTTTACCCGCACCTTGCCGGGGGCAAGGTCCAGTTCGTCGTGAAAGACGGTGACGTCCGTCGAGTCGAGTTTGAAAAACCGCATCGCCTCACCGACCGACTGGCCGGACCGGTTCATGAAGGTCATTGGTTTCAACAGCAAGATCTTTTCGGTGCCAAGCCGCCCTTCGGCAATCTCGCCCTGAAACTTGGATTTCCATGGGCCAAAAGCGTGATCACCGGCGATCTGGTCCAACGCCATGAACCCGATGTTATGTCGGTTGCGGGCGTATTTCTGGCCCGGATTTCCCAATCCGACAAAGAGTTTCATGGCATCGCCCCGTGCTGCTTTTCACTTGGCCGCTGTCATGCCCTGAATTGACGAAAAAATCCAGACGGGCCGCAACGGGAAATCGCGGCCCGATCCTGACTCCTTATCCTTTTGGGGTAAACCAGATCGGCGAGGTATAGGCCCGCTCGGTTGTGGTCATAGGAACGTCCGGGTCCATTTGAACGTCAAAGCGTTTCGCCTCGTACGCAGTCCACCTTGGTGTGGGAATTTCGATGACGCGCACATAATAGAATGCCTTCTGAGACGGATCGAAGTCAGGATCTTCCCAAAATGTGATCAGTTCCGGTGAGCCTATCGTGTTGGTCCAGGTCGCGTTTTCAACATCGACCGTACTGCCGACCGATGGCAGCTTTCCATCATCGCCCGGTTGACGGTCGCCGCTCCACGCCACGTCATAGACCTTTTCGCCCCGTGTGCCATCGGCGTTCAGCCAGCCTTTGATGACCTGAACGCGATCCAGATTTCCGCTGAACGGATCCTTGAGGGCCGCGATCAGGAAATTGGGGGCACCATCGCCGCTTTGGGGTGGCAGATCAGCGCCCATCGGAACGCCCTTCGCATATCCCAGATCCGCAGGCAGGCGGGACAGGGCGTCATCCGGTGTAAAGTCCCATCCACCAAAGAACCTGACCATGATGCGGGACCCGGTGGTTCCATAAACCTCGCGTCTCTCCAACGCATCAAAGATTGCTTCGCGGGTATTTTCCGGGGCCCAAACGGCGGCATATCCGCCTGATGCCTGTTTCCATCCGTAAATCGAAAATTCCGGATCAGGCGCTTCGATCACCAGATGTTCCCAGCGGTTGGGTTCGGGTTCAACGCCCGAATGCTTGCCAAAGAAGTTGTCTTCTTCGACCGCTGCCATCCCGGTATGCGCGTCGGTTGAACCGATCTGACCGACCTTGAAGGGATTGATGCCCAGCGTCTCTTCCAGCATCAGACCGGTTTTGTAAGCCTCGCGCGAGTATTCGTATTGCAGCATGTCCTCGGTCTTGGCTTCGGTCCCGTTCAGGTTTGATGCGTCTCAGGTGTCGAAATCGGCGAATTCGTCGTCGGGGCTGAGGAACGGATGTGCTTCGCTATCGCCTTTGATCTGTGTGGTTTCGATGACCGGCTCGAAACGGGCACGCAGGCGGGCCATGTCTTCGGTCAGAGGTGAGCCGTCGAAGTTCGAGACCGAAAACAGACGCCCGTTGGACAGGTTGCCGTTGTGGGGGATGGCAAGGACATCACCGCCGGTCCGGTCTTCATAGTCGGCCAGATGAGCCCAAAGATCTTCGGGATTCTTGCTGTCGAATTGCGAGAACGGCAAAACCTGATTGGCCATCTCCGCTCCATCGCGGAAAATGACATTGCGGTGGATGTTGTCGCCGCCCTCGGACGTCCATTCATAGCCGATAAGGGCAGAGAAAACGCCCGGTTCGTTATACTGGTCCGCAAGGGCCGTGTAATGTTGCCAGGCTTTTTTTGTGGCCTTGGGATTATCAATCGGGGGCTCGTCGCCCGACAGCGAAGCCACGATTTGCATCGCCGTGTTAAATACCACGTCATTGTCCCCGCTGCTCAGGGCATCGTACCAGAGCCTGCCTTGTTCCGTTGCCAGAATTTCCTGATCGCCACCCAGCAATTGCGGCATCAGGCCGTACATTTCGGCGTGGTCGGACACCACAAGCCAGTCCAACGGTCTTGCCAGCTTGGCCTGCAACCCGTGTGTCGTCGTAACCTCGTGGCCGCGCGCGAACTTGAACGCGTCTTCCTGACTGAGGCGCGTCATCGTTCCGGCATCCACCGAAACATCGGTGTGCAGGTGCGTGTCACCCCACAGAAGTTGCGTCGGAAAATTGCGCCCTGCATAGGGTGAGAAATGGTCCGAGGTGAAACGTTCTGCAACGTCGTCCTTGCTGGGCAAGGTATCCTGTACCTGCGCAGATGCCGGAGTGCAGATGAAGCCCAGCAGTGATGCCCCCAGAACGGCGGCTGAAACATGAAACGTATTGGTCATAATCGCTCTCCCTTTGGATAAGGATTTCTTGCCAAAACGGCCCGAAATGTCGGCCTGCGAGTGACTATAGCGCCATTTCTGAATAAATGTTGTTAATTGAATGTTTGAAGAAAAAACAGGGCCCCGAAGGACCCTGTTTCAAACTTGCATTGCTGTCGCGTGGCTTATTCTTCGCCGACGACTTCAACTTCATCGGGTGCCACTTCGGCTTCGCCCTCTTCCTCGTCGTCCGAGGTGGCCAGGCCGGTCGGTGCCGAAACGTTGGCGATCACGAAGTCGCGGTCGATGGTCGGTTTGGTGCCTGCGGGCAGTTCGACCGACGAGATGGTGACGACGTCGTTGATGTTCATTCCGGTCAGATCAACGGTGATCTTTTCAGGGATGTCACCCGCGGTGCAGACCAGTTCGACCTCGGGGCGGACAACAGTCAGAACGCCGCCCTTCTTGATGCCGGGGGCTTCTTCCTCGTTGATGAACTCAACCGGGATGAACAGCGCGATTTTGGTGGTCCGGCGCAGACGCATCAGGTCCAGGTGGGTCGGCAGGTCCTTGACGACGTCACGCTGAACGTCGCGGCAGATGACGCGGACGTCCTCGTGGCCTTCAACCTTCAGGTTCCACAGGGTCGACTTGAACCGGCCAGCTTTAAGGCGCTTGAACAGTTCGTTGAACGGAATCTGAATCGCCAGCGGGTCTTTGTCGCCACCGAATACAACGCCCGGAACCATGCCGTCGCGGCGTGCCTGACGAGCGGCGCCCTTGCCTGTCCCCGTCCGTTCCAGAGCTACGAGATCAGGAATCTCTCCAGCCATGATAATTCTCCAATGTTAGGGCGGGCATCCTCCAAGGCTGTATGCCCGCGTGAAGCCGCGCATATAGCCTGTTTCATTTGGCTTGAAAAGTGCTTTTACGGCCTTTGATCAGAACCGGTTTTCTAGGTGGCCGCCAGCCTCCATGAGCATGTCATAAAGCACGTATTCACTCTGTCTTGCGCGGCGTAGTTTTTGCCGCGTTTTCTCTGAAAGTGGCGCGTCCACCGGGGGCGAAACGTTGACGGTTTTCAACCCGATTTCCGTGCCGAACCGTTCATTGAGAAAACCGCGCAGGTGATTTGGCGTTTCATATGCAAAAAGGTGATGAACCAAAAGCTCATCCCTTCCCGTCAGCATGCGCCACTGGGTTCCGATTCGGGCATGGGATGGCGGGTCGTCCGACAGAGCGTCCAGAACGAACTGGTCGAAATCCATGCCGGTGGTGCTGGTCGGCCCGTCTGAATTGCTTTCACGCATACGATACCGATACCAGCTGCGAATTTGTTCTTCTGGTTCGCGCATGACCGCAAAACGTTCGGGGTTCAGGCCCAGCGACTCTTTCAGAAAGGGGGCAACCTGACTGCCGAATTTCTGCGCGGACATGTGCCTGCGCCATCTGGTGAACATGATGTCGGCGTAGGGACGCAGCGCCATCCTGATCGCCGTGCTCCCGGTCTTGGGAACGGAAACAAAGGCCAGATTCTGAGCGCTGCATATGAACATGCGCGGGAGATTATCCAGTTCCCGTCAGGGTTGCCAGACGCCACCAAAATCTTTGGGTACCAGCAGGTTATGCGAACCAAGATCGGATACGCTGCGTTCACCGCAGAGGGCCATGGTAGTGTCCAGTTCCTTTTGAATGACCTCAAGGGCGGTGGTGACGCCTTTCTGACCCATCGCGCCCAGCCCATAGACAAAGGCGCGGCCGATATAGGTCCCCTTGGCACCCATGGCCAAAGCTTTCAGCACGTCCTGACCTGACCGGATGCCACTATCCAGATGCACTTCGATGTCACTGCCGACCGCATCCATGATTTCGGGTAGCATACGGATCGAACTGAGTGCGCCATCCAGCTGACGGCCGCCGTGATTGGACACGACGATGGCGTCTGCGCCCAGTTTTGCTGCCATTTTGGCATCTTCAGCGTCGAGAATGCCCTTGAGAATTACCTTGCCGCCCCATTTCTCCATCAGCTTTTCAATCTTGCCCCAGTCCAGACTGGGATCGAACTGCTCGGCAGTCCAAGCGCCAAGCGAAGATGCGTCCGAAATGCCTTCGACATGGCCCACGATATTGCCGAACTCGCGCCGATGTGCGCCCAACATTTCGATGCCCCAGGCCCATTTCGTCATCAGATTGGCGATTGTTTTTGCGGTCAGCTTTGGTGGGGCGGACAGGCCATTCTTAAGGTCCTTGTGCCTCTGGCCAAGGATTTGCAAGTCAAGCGTGATTACCAGCGCCGAGCAGTTCGCATCCTTGGCACGCTGGATCAGACGGCCGACGTAATCCTCGTCTTTCATCGTGTAGAGCTGAAACCAGAAGGGTTTGGAGGTGTTCTCGGCCACGTCTTCGATCGAGTTGATCGACATTGTGGACAGGGTAAAAGGCACCCCGAACTCCTCGGCGGCTTTTGCGGCCTTCATCTCACCATCGGCGTGCTGCATACCCGTCAACCCAACGGGGGCAAGCGCAACCGGCATGGAGACATCCTGCCCAATCATTTGGGATGAGGTCGAACGCCCGGTCATGTCCACGGCCACCCGTTGACGCAGACGGATTTTCTCAAAATCCGAGCTGTTCTCGCGGAAGGTTTGCTCGGTCCAGCTGCCGCTTTCCGCATAGTCGTAGAACATGCGCGGCACTCGGCGTTCGTAGATCCGTTTCAGGTCTTCGATGTTGGTGATGACTGGCATGATTTCCGGGCCCTCAGAGGATTGGTTAAGTTTCTTTACCAATTTTTCAATCAGATCGCAACAAAACAGATTGCGGGTATGTGCCGCACCCGGCACTTCGGGTTTCCAGCCGCTTTTTCAAAGTGTTAGGACGCAAAAAGAAAACCGCAACCGGCTTTTGACCGGCTGCGGCGCTTCAGAATTGTGTTGTGCGGTACGGCAGTTCAGGCGGCGTGGGCACCGTCCGAAAGTGTTTTGACAAAGTCGAGAACCTCGTTCACCGGCCTGCCTGCAGCGATCTGGCTGACAATAGCCGAGCCGACAACCGCGCCGTCAGAAACGCTTGCGATGTTGCGCGACTTTTCCGGAGTATTGATGCCAAAGCCGACAATCACCGGAAGGTCGGTTGCCGCCTTGATCCGCGCCACCTCTGGGCCGACATCCGTAGCCTGTGCTTCGGCGGCCCCGGTGATGCCGGTGATCGAGACGTAGTAAACGAACCCCGAAGTGTTCTGCAAAACGCGGGGCAGGCGTTTGTTGTCGGTAGTCGGAGTTGCCAGACGGATAAAGTTCAGTCCGGCCGCCTGCGCCGGAAGGCACAGTTCTTCGTCCTCTTCCGGCGGCAGGTCCACGACGATCAGGCCGTCGATGCCTGCGGCCTTTGCATCAGACAGAAACTGCTCAACGCCACGGCTGTAGATCGGGTTGTAATATCCCATCAGCACGATGGGCGTCGTATCATCCGTTTCACGAAAGGCACGCGCAAGGTCGAGCGTCCGCTGCAGGGTCATGCCTCCGTCCAGTGCCCGCTGACCTGCGGCCTGAATGGTGGGTCCATCTGCCATCGGGTCGGTAAAGGGCAGACCCAGTTCGATGACGTCTACACCGGCGCCCGGCAAACCCTTTACGACCTCAAGCGAGGTGTCATAGTCGGGATCGCCAGCCATGATGTAGGCGACAAAGGCTTTCTTCCCTTCGGCTTTCAGGGCGGCGAATTTGGCGTCGATACGGGTCATCGGATGTCCTTGCAATCAGGTTTGAACCTGATGTGCAGAAACTTTGACGGAAAATCAATCCCGGCTTGTCGACAAGGTATCAGAACGCCTTGTGGAATCGCAGGAAGACTGCGTTCAAACCCGGGTTTTCGTCCTGCGTGCTGGCATTCGATTTATGCGTGATTGCTAGCGACAGTTTGTTGCCGCTGTTCAGTGTGTATCCCACGCCCAGCAGGCTGCGGATCTGAAAGCTGCCGCCAAGATCGTTAAGTTCGTCGGCCTCAGAGAAGTATCCCGGCATCACGCTGCCTTCAACAAACCACTGGTCTGCAAACGTGTAGATACCGATCAGACCGACGCCGATATGTGTATCGCCTGATTGGTCGACGGTCAGCGCACCACCCCACGTCGCACTGAACCTTGTCGCCTCGTGAAACGGTCTGTGCTGATATTCCAACGAAAATATGGCTTGATCTTCAGACTGACTGTCCGAGAAATCGGCGTATCCCGCCCCAAATACAAGAGATTGAGCCTGCGCGGTTGATGCAACGGCGGCGAGAGCAACGGAAGCAATCAGGTATTTCATTGTTTTTCTTCGATATAATTTCACTGGTAACTGGTTAAGTGGTTATTCTAATGTCTCTTTTTCAATGCTCACAAGTACACAACATCTCAACAGTTTTGTGATGTGTCCAAACGGACTCATTTTGTCGGTATTCCCGGCTCTGCTTGCGCATTTTCGCGTACCTGCATAGAAGCAGCCGCGAATGGCATCAGGAGACCGTCATGGGCTTTAAAATGGGAATCGTGGGTTTGCCGAACGTGGGCAAGTCGACCCTCTTCAATGCGCTGACCAAAACCGCGGCTGCGCAGGCGGCCAATTTCCCGTTCTGCACGATCGAACCGAATGTGGGCGATGTGGCGGTACCCGATGATCGTCTGGATAAACTGGCGGGGATTGCGAAATCCCGTCAGATCATTCCGACGCGCATCACGTTTGTGGATATTGCCGGTCTGGTCAAAGGGGCCTCGAAGGGCGAGGGCTTGGGCAACCAGTTTCTGGCCAACATCCGCGAAGTTGATGCGATTGCACATGTCCTGCGGTGTTTCGAGGATGGGGATGTCACCCATGTGGAAGGGTGCGTTGATCCGGTAGCCGATGCCGAAACCATTGAGACCGAGCTGATGCTTGCCGATATGGAAAGCATCGAAAAGCGCCGTGCCAATCTGGTGCGCAAGTTGAAAGGCAACGACAAGGAAGCGCAGCAGCAGGATCGCCTGTTGGCCGCGGCGCAGGAAATGCTTGAAGATGGCAAGCCTGCGCGTCTGGTCGAAGTCAGCGAAGAAGACTCCAAGGCTTGGAACACACTGCAGTTGCTGACGACCAAGCCAGTCCTTTATGTGTGCAACGTTTCCGAAGAAGAAGCGGCCACCGGCAACGAACATTCCGCGCGGGTTGCTGAAATGGCGGCTAATCAGGGTAATGCCCATGTCATCATCAGCGCCAAAATCGAGGAAGAGATCAGCCTGCTCGAAACCGAAGAGGCGCAGATGTTTCTCGAGGAGATGGGCCTCAGCGAGCCCGGTCTCGACCGTCTGATCCGCGCAGGGTACGACCTGCTGAAGCTTGAAACCTATTTCACCGTCGGCCCGAAAGAGGCCCGCGCCTGGACCATCCGCGAAGGGACCGCCGCACCGCAGGCGGCAGGTGTCATTCATGGCGACTTCGAAAAGGGGTTCATCCGCGCGGAAACGATTGCCTATGACGACTACATCTCATGCAGTGGTGAACAGGGTGCTAAAGAGTCCGGTAAGATGCGGGCTGAAGGGAAGAGCTATGTCGTCAAGGACGGCGACGTGATGCACTTCCTCTTCAACACCTGAACCGGACTACCGGCGGCCGGATTCGAAATTACGCTCGACCGGGCCGCCATATTCGATGCGGGTTCTTTTGCTGTACGCGCTTCCGCCCTGCCGCTCAGGCAGGTGCGGCCAGTTCGACCACTTTGGGTCATTGTCCAGTTTGTGGTCGCTGGTGACCTGATCCTTGGTTTTCTTGTCGGTGTCGTTACCTGCGGACGCTGCCAGCGGAACGGCGATCACAATCGCGGCAAGTATGGAAATTTCCTTCAGTCTGTTCATGTCACTCTCCAGCCCCGCCAATGGGGCGCAATACCAAATGCATTTGACGTGAGTGACGTCAGCGTCTGCGGATGCAGTGATTTGAGCAAGTGAACTTCGATCACTGTTTGGTGAGACATTCGATCTCTGCCGGCGGCTGAACCGGGAAGATCATCGTAATAGAATGGGAAAGGCGTTCGATTTTCTCAGCCTTTCCCGTCTTGTTCAAAGGCTTTGAAGGCATCGGTATAATCCGGGTGCCAGCGCGACAAGGCCGGGCGGTTTTCGACGATATCGCCAATGGCCCATTCCGCGCGCCGCCTGTCCGTGACTTCGTCGACGTCATTGTCGGGGCACAGGATGTAAAAATCGCCGTCAGACATTTTCCCCAGGAAATAGTCCACCGTCTGCTCGCTTGACCACGCAGCATCGGGTTTTTCGGGAATGTGGGCGGCAACCATACCGGTATAGGTAAACCCCGGAACAAACAGGTGGACGGAAATCGGCGCATCTTCTTTCCGCAGGTCGTGCGACAGTTGTTCACTCAGGACTTTTACCGCGGCCTTCGTTGCATTGTAGCCCGGATTGCCCGGCGGAGTGGTTATCCCCTGCTTGGATCCCGTGTTGATCACCACAGCCGGGCGGCCGGCCTGTATCATGCGGGGCAGAAAGGCATGAACCCCTCGCATCACACCAAAGAAATTCACATCGAACATCTTTTGCCAGTTGGCGCTGTTTTGCCAGCTGCCGGTCCGCATTCCGATCCCGGCATTGTTCATCAGGACGGCGACAGGGCCTGCGGCAAACGCCGTGTCTGCCAAAGCCTGAACATCTTCATCGACACTGACGTCGGTCGGGACGGCAATCACCTTTGCCCCCGGGGCCGCGGCAGCGCGTACCTCGCCAGCAGCTTCTTCAAGTTGTGGGCCAGGCATATCGGCCAGAACCACGCCAAGGCCGGCCTGCGCAAAGCGCAACGCCGCAACACGCCCAACACCGCTTGCGGCCCCTGTGACGACAGCAATTCCACCCGCGCCCAAAGCTTCTTTGTACATGTCTCTGCATCCCGTTTGAAATCTCTGCACCTTCATCTTACCTGACGGCGCAGAGCATTGTACATCAGGCGAAATTTGCACCACTTTTCAAATTGCTGATGCATTGCTGCGCAAATGGGACAGTGTCGTTCAGACAGGGTTTCGAAAGATATGTCTGCCGTCGCGAGTGCTAATTCATGGCGGTTCGTACACTGCCGCTTGCCTTCGCGCTTCGAAACAAAGACCTCAGAACACAACCCGTGTTCGCAAACCGAACAGAGTAATATTTTTCTGGTTTGGGTTTAGCAGCGGATTGGAAATGAACTGTATAGATGGCGTGATCTGCAGGCCCGGTGACACCGAAAAACGATAGAAAGCCTCGACCGTGAACTGGTCTTCGTCGATGCCTCGCGCTTCGGCCCAATTGAGACCCAGCCCGGCAAGATCGGTGTTTCGGCCGTAATACCCCAGACCGGTAGACACAGACCGTTTGTAAAGCGCGGCCGTCCCTTTAGCGGCACCGGCGCGAAAGAACGGCATCCACTTGTTGTTCACAAACCACGCGGCCGAGAACGCTCCGCCATAGTCTTCGGGTCGGCTGCCGTCGTCAGCTGCATCCGCATGCCAGAGGGTCAGATGGATATTGTCAAAGTAGATGCGGTCAAAACCGGAAGTATATCCAAGCTCGAGCGACATAAAGAGATTGCCGTCACTGAAAACGTCAAAGTTCGGATCGGACGGGTCAGCGTTGGCATCGGCAATACTGGCTACAGCGTACAGATTGCTGTTGAGTTTTACACCTCCTGCAATTCCCAACCCTGGGTTTGGGGCGTTGATGGTCGGGTTGGTATTGAAGGCGAGATTCTGAAACCCGGAGTAAGGGCTGACCAGCCCGTAGACATCAACAAAGTCAGTCACATCAATCTGACCAAACTGAAGTGTCCATGCTCCATCATCGGCCCTCTGTGTCCAGAACAGGTTGGTTAGCAGCAAGCCGGAGTCGTTGAATGCCGTTCCTGTGATCGACAGGGCACCACCATTCAGGCCAAGAAACTGCGGGGCAATATCCGTATAGCTGTGTCGGTGTTCGATCTTGAATGTCAAAGATCCGCGTTCGGCTGCCTGCCAGCTACCATAAAAGCGAGCAATACCGCTGGCGGCTTCGCCACTGCCCTGATCGGCATTCGTGGATTGGCCCAGTGCCAGATAATCAATATTGAACCGAAACCCGTCCTCGGCCAGCCGGTCTTTCCAGTCGAACCAACGCGGCGCGATATTGCGTGGGAAGTCTGAACGGAGTTGTGGATCGGTCAGCCCATCACCTGGTTCAAGATCAGCCTCGACGGAAGACGGGCCAGACAAACCCTGAGCCCAGGCTGCATCGACGGATGCGATCGCCAGAAGGGCGGCGATCAGAAGTCTTATCATTCGGAAACCTTCGCGCCGCCTGTCTTGCGGCTGCCCGCCGCACGAAGGCGTTCGGCAATACTTTGCGTCCACTCAAGCCCCTCGCCTTGCGTTTCAAGTGTCTCGACGCTGTCGGTGTCCAGCTGGAAGGTTGCGCGCATAGGCATAAGGCCATCAACGACCATCATTTTGTGATCCGAAGGCTCGATGGACAGCGTTCCCGTTAGCCGCACGGGCTCGTGAAAATAGCTGGGTGCCCAATCATCGTTCAGCCGCACCCGGATCATCTGATTGGGTGGCGGTGGCGGCATGTGACTGCACATACCACGCTCGGGCACTAGATAGGCCACGGGCCGACCATCGGCGTCAGGTGGCGCTGGAATGGCAAAACCTGCCACCGTTACCATCTGGCCGTCAAACAGCGGGTTACCCGCGGTACCGGCGCGTCTTCGGCGTTCGGTCACGACCTGTCGCTGCTCCAGCAGCCAGTCGACATCAATACCATCGGCCGCCAAAGCGTCCAGCGTCTCGGTCAAAAGCTTTTGCCATTTCTGGCGCTCTTCGACGGTGCCCGTGTCTTGCTGCAGTCTGCCACGCAAGCGAACGACAAAGATCACGTCATCGAATTGCTCGGGGGTAAGATCGCGATAAGGGTCATCAAAGACCTGAACTGACGGGTCAGGCAAGTCGGACCAATCAAGGATCTGACCCGTCGCGGCCATGGCTGACTGTCCGCACAAAGCCAGCACTACGATCATTGCTAAACGGAACTTTCGGCGTATCAACGCGTCTCACCTTCTTTGTCCGGATCAATCCAGTGTGTTTTTGTATATCACACCATCTTTCATGATCAGCCTAATCGTTTCGGGACTCTCCGGTCTTGGATCAGCACCGAACCACTGATCCCCCGTGCCGACCACCGAGAAATCCTCAAGAGGGTTTCCGTCGATCAAAAGAATATCCGCATAGGCGCCTTCCTCGATCACTCCAAGCTTGCCAGCGGTATAAGGGTTCATGAAATCGCCCGACAGTGCAACAGCTTCGCCGCCTGTCGACGTCAGTGTCACCATTGATGTGTATGGCCCGAAGAACTCGTTGTTCAGGTGCTTCTCATAGGCGATCTGGATGTTGCATGCCTCAACTGAGCCGACGCAGTCGGTCTGAAAGCCCCGCTTTACCGGGCATTCTTTCATGTTGTCGATGTAGCCTGCGAATGTGGCCGAGGCCGATTTCGCCTTGGCGAGGCTGGAAGGCACGTTGGCGACTGCAGGAATATCCAACAGGCCCGGGTCAAAAGCCGTGAGGTTCGTTGTGATGTAGGCCCCTTTCTCGTTCATGACCTCCGCGATTTCGCAGTCAAACGAGAACCCGTGTTCGATCGACATCACCCCGGCATCCAAGGCGTTCAGGATCGCCTCTTTCCGGTAGGAGTGCGCCATGACATAGCTGCCATATTCGTTCGCCACTTGCACAGCGGCCTCAATCTCTGCAGGAGATCCTGCAAGCAACTGCCATGGGTCGAATGCTGAAACGACACCGCCGGATTGCATGAATTTCAACTGCGTCGCGCCCATCCGGAAGTTATTGCGGGCGAACTTGTAGACGTCGTCGACTCCGCTGACTTCTTGCGCCAAGTTCAGGCGGCTCATATTTGTTTGAGAACCCGGCGGCGCAGTGAAGTTGGCGAAATCTGCGTGGCCACCACGCGTTCCGATAAACGCACCCGACGGATAATAACGCGGGCCAACGATCTGCCCTGCATCAATTGCGCGGCGAAGCCCGCCATTTGCCCCGCCTGCATCCCGCACAGTGGTGAAACCCTGCATGAGATACATCTCGGCCATTCGTGCGCCATGGATTGCGAAGTCTTCCCATGTCGTGTTGGCCTCCATTGCCGGTAGGGTCGGCCCCATCAGCATCAGGTGGGCATGCAGTTCAATGAAGCCGGGGGTCAACGTGCGACCCCCGCCATCAATCACAGTCGCATTAGGGGCATCGACGGCATCGGTTGAAACGGACTTGATCAGGTTCCCCTCGATCAAAACACTGGCATTCTCGATACGCTGTTCATTCAAGCCATCAAAGACATGCACATTGATAAAAAGCATTTGAGGGAGTTCTTCATCTTGCGCCAGAGCAGGGCAGGCACAAGAACAAGCCACTGCAACGAAGGCCGCGGACAAAAGGGAGTTTCGCAAGTCGGACATCAGTTACCTCGACACATTCAAATATCTTTAATGCTAGCCCGAAAAAATGTGACATGGTTGCCCGTTTCTAATTAGGATGGCTGAATGTGACGTAAAAAGTGGCAACACACCTTTGGTGTGCCGCTTCAAACGAAGGCGGACAACCGTGCCATTCAATTCCTCCACTCAAGACCATAGCGAGGGCTTTATCAGGCTGGCTTTGGCAGCGCCGTTTCTGCAGTATCTCACTGATCGCAAGATCGACCCGCGACCAGCCCTGGATCAGGTTGGGTTGAAAGCTGAACTGTTGGGTGACCCATCAGTCTATGTACATTCAGAATTGGTTTACGGACTTTTGAATGCCTTTGCGGAACTGGCGGGCGACCGGTACCTCGGGCTTCATGTTGGGGAAACATTCGATCTGGAGGGCTGGCCGCCTTTTGCGCAGGCCCGGCAATCCTCAAAGACGCTTTTTGAGTTCTTTGCCAGCTTTGTTCGGCTTGTACCTCAAGAGTCCAGCTCAGTTCGGCACCGGCTTATCATTGATGCTGACAAGGCGACCTATTGGATCGAGCGGCAACAGGAACCCGCCGTCTTGCCGGTACAGGTTACGGGTTTCGGAGCCGCAATTTACATGAGGCTTCTGCAATCCGTGGTCGGTAATGCATGGGACCCGTCCGTTGTGCGATGGGAAAGCCGGTACATCAATGGCTTGCCGATTGACTACAAAGGGATTGAGGTTGGTCTTGGGACCGATCCCGGAATGCGGTTCAGCTTCCCTGTTGAATGGTTGAGCCTGGATCAGATGTCAGCGGTTGAACCCAGGCACCAGGCCAGCGCCAGCCATGACGAGGAGGTAACCGTCGTTGCCGCTATGAGGTCCGTGTTACGCGACAAACTGGACGAGGCGGATTTGGGGTCGCACTCCGTGGCCAGTTTGCTCGGAATACAACCGGATCGGTTGCTTAAGGCATTGCAGCAACAGGGCACAACACTACCCCGCGAGATCAAACGGCTGCGGGTCGATATTGCCAAGGAACATCTAAAAGAGCGCCGAATGACAATTTCTGAAATCGGCCTCATGCTGGGCTATTCAGACAAGTCTCACTTCTCTCGTTTCTTTCGAGGTCAGACCGGTATGACACCGACAATGTTCCGGCAGCGGTCCTAACCCCGCGAAAGCACCGAGTTCGGCAGATGCAGGATAATTCGAGTTGGTGCGGGGAATATCGCCTGCATAACCTTCCGGCTTCGGGTTTCATTCACCTGCAAAAGAAAAAGGCCACCCAGATGGGCGGCCTTCCTTGAAATCAGAAGGGGATAGGATCAGAAACCCAGACCTTCGTATTTCTTCTTGAACTTGGATACGCGACCACCGGTGTCCATCAGACGCGCGCCGCCGCCGGTCCATGCCGGGTGCGAAGACGGGTCAATTTCCAGGGAAAGCGTGTCGCCCTCGGCGCCCCAAGTGGATTTCATCTGAATCACGGTGCCATCGGTCAGCTTGACGTCGATGAGGTGGTAATCGGGATGGATGTCGTTTTTCATGGATCCGCTCCTTACGCCTCGGCGCCAGCCTTGGGCTTGTAGTTGGTGACTTCTGCGATACGGGCGGATTTACCGCGACGCGAACGCAGGTAGTACAGTTTGGCGCGGCGAACGCGGCCACGGCGAACAACAGTGATGCTGTCAATGTTGGTCGAGTACAGCGGGAACACACGCTCCACGCCTTCGCCAAACGAAATCTTGCGGACGGTGAACGAACCGGCGATGCCGCTGCCGTTCTTGCGCGAGATGCAGACGCCTTCATAGTTCTGCACACGGCTGCGCGTGCCTTCGGTCACTTTGTAACCGACGCGGATGGTGTCACCCGCTTTGAAATCGGGGATGTCTTTCCCCAGGGCGGCAATCTGTTCCGCCTCAAGCTGTGCGATCAGGTCCATCGCAGTTTCTCCTATCTGCTCGTGGTTGGTCCACGAAGTTGGCACGGCCTGAGAGCTCTTGGTCTTCACCGGGTCCTGCATGCAGCCCGCCAGAGGTCAGATCGAATGTTCCTTTGGTCCGGTTTTTCCCGCAACGCATCCATGGCCGAAGAAAGCCGGGCGTGTCGCCGCGAAACAAACCAAAACACCGGAGTCGCATAAAACGATTCCGGATTGCGCTCGTTTAGGAAAAAAGGGGGCAGAGATCAACCCCGGAATCCGTTCCTTTGCAGGCGCGGCGCGAAGCAGCCGGAAATTCGTGCTGATAGGTTCTGCCGTTGCCTTCTGCGACAGAAACAGCATTCTGGTCGTCAGAGCAGATTTGAAGATAAAAATTGAGGTGGAGCGGTTCAATGCGTTTTGCGCTGTTATTTCTTGTGACTTTGACCGTGCTGGTTTCCTGTGGAAGGCGTGTGCCGGAACCCCGGCCCGAACCGCAGTCCGGCTATGTTGCGGCAGCGGCCAGCCTTGTCACCTATCCCAAGTTCGACGACGCCGACCCGCATGAATGGGAAGGGCGCGGACCGCGGTCCTATCCTATCCACGGCCTCGATATTTCCCGCTGGCAAGAACCAGTGGATTGGCCGGTGGCAAAAGCGGCGGGCGTGAACTTTGTGTTCATCAAGGCGACTGAAGGCGGGGATTTTGCCGATCCGAAATTCGACTTGCATCGTCGTGGGGCGCAAGCTGCCGGAGTGCCGTGGGGCGCCTATCACTATTACTATTTCTGCCGACCGGCAGAGGAGCAGGCGCGGTGGTTCATCCGCAACGTTCCGAAAGGCGCCGACCTTCCGCATGTGCTGGACATGGAATGGACGCCCCATTCCAGAACCTGCACGCTGCGCCCCGAAGGGTCCAAAGTGCGGTCCGAGGCCAAAAAGTTCCTCGATATTCTTGAGGCGCACTATGGGCGCAGGCCGGTTGTCTATTCGACTGTGGATTTCTACCGCGATACCGAAATCGGTCGTCTGAGAGGAACCGAATTCTGGCTGCGTTCCGTGGCCGGTCACCCCCGAAAGGTCTATCCGGGGGCACGCTGGAGGTTCTGGCAGTACACCGGCACCGGACTGGTGCCCGGTGTGAGTGGACCGGTCGATATCAACGTGTTCCACGATTCGCCGGAAACCTGGCTGCGCTGGAAGGCGGGTGTAATTGCGCGCTGATGCTCAGCGCGCTGCCCCACCATCAAGCGGATGGCCGGCCAAAGGTTTCAAGGGTACCGCCACCGATCAGGTGATCCAGCTTCTGTTCGCGTTCTGACGGGTAGCTGTTGTTGAGCCAGAAGATTTCGCCTTCGGTCAGATCCCGGCGCTGGAACCCGCGTTTGGAGAGGCAGCGATCAACCGAGTCCACTTCGCCGCTAGCGCGAATATCGTCTTCGGTCGACGCGACGACCAGTGGGCCGACGATGACACCTGCCAGAATAATGCCGGTTACGTAGCCACCGGCCACCGCCACGTTACCGCCCCGATACGCATTGGTCGAACAGGCCTGAACGGCAGAGCGGGCGGAGTGCAGATTGTGACCGGCCTGCATGGGAACGGACGGGCCGGGCACCTGCCCGCAGGCCATCATTGCCATCATCGCGGCCAAAGCAACTTTTCTCATAATTTCCCCTGGAACTTTCCTGCAGCTTCAGAGGGATTAGAGGACACCAATCCCAGCTTCAAACTGAAGTCGGCACTTGAATACGCCGGTGCGGCACTGCGGCAACAGCCCGGTCAGTTTGCTTGTTTACGCACCACTTCATCGCTTGGGTTCGCAACAAAAATTCGGGCGGAATACCGTCTATTCGGAAGTGGTCTTTGCCGCTTCGTAGCATTGCCACAAGTCGGGCCTGCGCTCTTTGGTGAGCTTTTCCGATTGCTCGTGCCGCCATTCCGCGATGCGCCCATGATGACCTGACATCAGAATTTCAGGAATCGGTTTCCCTTTCCATTCAGCGGGCCGGGTATATTGCGGGTGTTCCAGCAAGCCGGATGAAAAACTTTCCTCTTCCGCCGACGCCTGATTGCCAAGAACGCCGGGGATCAACCGGACAGTTGCATCTATCAACGCTTGCGCCGCTATCTCTCCGCCGGTCATGACGAAATCGCCCAGCGACACCTCCTGAATGCCGTACTGTTCGATCACCCTCTCGTCGACGCCTTCGAAACGTCCGCACAACATGGTCACACCGTCGCATCGGGCCAGATTGCGCATCATCGTCTGGTCCATTCTGCGCCCGCGTGGGCTGAGATAGATCAGCGGCCAGTTGCCTCGAATGCCTGACATTGCATGATCGATCGCCGGACCCAGAACATCCGCGCGCAGAACCATTCCGGCCCCGCCTCCGGCGGGCGTGTCATCCACGTTGCGGTGTTTGCCGATGCCGAATTGCCGAAGGTCGATAGTTTCAAGTTGCCAAAGACCTTCCTGCAGGGCTTTGCCCGTCAGGCTTTCGCCCAACACGCCCGGAAAGGCCGAGGGGAACAGGGTTATGATCTTTGCCTTCCATACGCCGTGAAGGTCCGGCGTTGGCGTCATCAACTCGCGTGGCTTTATCGTCGGGCGGATGGCCTTTCGACCGTGGGATTTGCTGGGTGGCTGCGTCATGACAATCTGTTCCGGGCTTTGGAGATCTGCGATGCTGCTGTTTCAGAACAGGCCTTCTGGCGGATCAGCGACGATGCGACCTGCGTCAAGGTCCACGGTTGGTACGACCGCAAGGGTGAAAGGCAACAGCACGGTGGATTTCATCCCTTGCCCGTGGATTTCAAGAAGATCCGACGCGCCGTGGTTTTGTACTGATTTGACGCGCCCCAGCAAGGCACCCCCTGTGTCGTAGACTTCCAGACCGATCAGGTCCGCGTGATAGAATTCATCGTCGGGTAACGACGGCAGTTGATCCCGGCGCGCATAAAGCCGCAGACCTTTGATTTCATCGGCCTGCTCCTTGGCCTCAATACCGCCGATGCGTGCGGCAAACCCGTTTTTGATGGCTCGGGTAATGATCAGCGGGTAACGCTCTGTTCCGGTTTCGTCGGTCAGCGGGGAAAATTCCTCAATATCCTCGGGTACGGCGCAATAGCTTTTCAGGCGGACCTCGCCGCGCACTCCGAACGAACCGGCAACGGTTCCGACACAGATCAGATCAGTCATTTGGCAATTCCGTCGTCAGGCACACGCCATCCTGCCAGTCACCGGACGGCAGGCAGGCTTCGCGCTGATTGTTGCGCTCAAAAAAAACACCCGCAATGAATGCGATCAGCAATAGCACAGGCAATCGTATCAATCCGAACATGGTGCCTCAGCGCGTTTCGACCGGCAGCGCGTCCAGTCGGGTTTCCCAGCCGACGCGCTCCAGCTCAGGGGTGTCTGATACATCTTCGGGCCAGCCAACACAAAAGTAACCGATCAGACGCCATTCGCCAGGTACATCCAGATCACGGTGCAATTGGTCGGGATTCAGGATCGAAACCCAGCCGAGCCCCAATCCTTCGGCCCTCAGTCGCAGCCAGAACAAGGCGATTGCGGTCACGACCGAATATCGGCGCATCTCGGGCATGGTGCCCGCGCCCAGTCCCAGCCCTTTATCCGTGGCGTCATCGCAGAACACCGCCAGTTGTACCGGCGCTTCCTGCATCCCCGACAGTTTCAGGCGGCTGTAAAGTTGGGCCTTATCACCCGAATAGCCCGAAAGGGCCTCTGAATTTGCGGACTGGAAATTCTTTAGCGCAGCGGCACGGGCCGCCTGGCTTTCGACGCGGATTACGCGCCAAGGCTCGCTAAGGCCCACGGAGGGGGCCAAGCGAAAGGCTTCGAGGCAGCGCATCAGCACTGCCTCGTCCACCGGATCGGCGCGGAACCGACGCACATCGCGCCGGAGCCGCATCAGCAGATCGAACTGCGTGCGGAAATCTTCGCTGAAGGTCTGATCCTGCACGCGCCCGCCTTGCTTATTCTTCAGCAGCTTCTTCTGCCGGAGCGGCAGCGGCTTCTGCAGCTTCTGCGGCCTTGGCGGCTTTTTCTTCAGCGCGTTCCTGAGCTTTCTTGCCCGGGGTACCCTTGTTGGGGTTGTTGCGCTCGGCCTTTTCGCGGGTGCCGGCTGCTTCCAGCATACGTGCGATACGGTCGGTCGGCTGTGCGCCCTGATCCAGCCAGTACTGGATGCGCTCCATGTTCATTTTCACGCGCTCTTCGCTGTCTTTCGGCAGCAGCGGGTTGTAGGTGCCCAGTTTCTCGATGAAACGGCCGTCGCGCGGCATGCGGCTGTCGGCAGCCACGATGCGGTAGAAGGGACGCTTTTTCGAGCCGCCGCGGGCGAGACGAATTTTCATTGCCATGGTGGTATCTCCTTTGAATGGCATCACGCCAGAGGCGTGTCTTTGTTAGAGCCGGGATGTGCCCGGTTTAGTTCTGGTGTTTCTTGTGGTGCCGGATGACTTCCTGAATGATGAAATTCAAGAAAGCCTTGGCGAAGTCGGGGTCCAGATCGGCCTCTTTCGCCAGGTCTTCTAACCGTGCGATCTGCGCGGCCTCGCGCGAGGGATCGGACGGGGGAAGGTCGTGTGCCGCTTTCAGTTTGCCAACGGCTTGTGTGTGTTTGAACCGCTCGCCCAGCGTATAGACAAGGATCGCGTCCAGCCGGTCGATGCTTTCGCGATGCTCTTTCAACAGCGTGGCAGCCTGTGTCACGGGGTTGGTCATTGGCCGGTCCTCTTGTCGGTCGTTATGTCGATCAGCGGGTGGCGCCAAATCTGGGCGCGTTTGCCCAATAGCTCGGCATTCTCAAGCTCCAGAGCGGCGCCAAGGCGTTCAGCCAAAGCGCGCGACCGGTCATTGGCACGGGCGATGTATGAGATCACTCCATTCAGTCCCTGATGCCGTGCCGCATAATCGCGCGCCGCCTGCGCGGCTTCAAAGCCCAGCCCTTTGCCTTCGGCCTCAGCCATCAGGGTCCAGCCCAACTCGGGTTCCGCCCATCCGGGAGCGTCGATCATGCCCGCCCAGCCAACGAATGCGCCGCTGGCTTTCTCGGTCAGGTGCCACAGGCCAAAGCCCTTTAACGCCCAATGTCCAAGGCGGCTGGCAAGCGAACTCCAGCTGCCCAATTCGTCCTTGGGTCCGCCAACCATGTGGCTGCGCTCGGTCGCAAAGAATGCGGTCATCGCGGGCAGGTCGCCCAAATGCGGGGCCCGTAGGATCAGACGATCTGTTTCGACGGTGGGGATGGTGAACGAGGTCATGCGTAGGCCTCCATCCCGCCATTCACCAGATCAGCGGGGGCAGGGTGACGCCAGATTTCGGTGGTGCCGAACTTGGGGTGCTCGTAATGGTAGTCGAATTTTGCACCCAGTCGTGTGGCCACGGCCTTGCTGGCGTGATTATCCGGGTCGATCAGAGAGATCGCCGTGTCCCAGCCCAGTATGTCATAGGCATGGGTCCGCGCGGCCAGTGCAGCCTCGGTCGCATAACCTTTACCGGTCGCGTTGTTCATAAGGGTCCAGCCAATTTCCGGCTCGGGCCAACCATGCGGGAACCACAGGCCGACATGACCGACATACGTGCCGGTGTCTTTTTCCTCGACGCCCCAGAACCCATATCCGCGCAACTCCCAATGCCCCAACAGCATGGCAATCGAGCGCCATGTTTCGTCGGGGCGCAGTGGCCCGCCGACAAATTTCGAGGCATCGGAGGCGAAGAATTCAGCCTCGGCCTCGAAATCGGCCTCGGACGGCGCGCGCAGGATCAGGCGCTCGGTCTCAAGCCGTGGGATATGATGCGCAAGGGCGGTCACTTACTTTTTCTTCCCGAAACCGCTCAGACCCGGGGGCAGGGCCATGCCGCCGCCCATTCCGGGCAGACCACCGGGCATCTTGCCGCCCATCGCTTTGGCCGCCTGTTCCAGCGCTTTGGGGTCCATACCTGCGGCCATTTCCTCGGGGCTGGGGCCGCCTTTGCCGAACATGCCCTTCATGGCCTGTTTCAGCATTTTGCCTTTACCCATCTTGCCCATCTTCTTCATCATGTCCGACATCTGCCGGTGCATCTTGAGCAGCTTGTTGAGGTCGCTAACCTCCATCCCCGAACCTGCGGCGATGCGTTTCTTGCGGCTTGCCTGCAGCAGTTGCGGGTTGGCGCGCTCGCGTTTGGTCATGGATTGGATCAAGGCGATCTGCTGGCGCAGGATCTTGTCGTCAAGGCCGGCCTGATCCATCTGCTTGGCCATTTTGCCCATGCCCGGCATCATGCCCATCATGCCCTGCATGCCGCCCATCTGGATCATCTGTTCCAGCTGCATTTTCAGGTCGTTCATGTTGAACTGACCTTTGACCATGCGCTTCATCATGCGCTCGGTCTGTTCCATCTCCATCGTTTCTTGGGCTTTTTCGACCAGGGCAACGATGTCGCCCATGCCCAGAATACGACCTGCAATCCGGTCCGGCTCGAAGGTCTCCAGCGCGTCCATCTTCTCGCCCAGACCGACAAAGCGGATCGGCTTGCCGGTAACCGCACGCATCGACAGTGCCGCACCACCGCGCCCGTCACCATCCATCCGGGTCAGGACCACGCCCGAGATGCCGACCTTGGCGTCGAATTCCTCGGCCACCTCGACGGCAACCTGACCAGTCAGGCCGTCGACGACCAGCAGGGTTTCGCGCGGGTCAACCGCGTTGCGGACCTGCTCGACCTCGTCCATCAGCACTTCATCGATGTGCAGACGGCCCGCCGTGTCGAGCATATAGACGTCGTAACCACCCAGTGTTGCCTGCTGCTTGGCGCGCTTGGCGATATCGACAGGCTTCTGGCCCGGCACGATCGGCAGAGTATCCACGCCAACCTGAGTGCCAAGAACCGCCAGCTGATCCATCGCCGCCGGGCGGTAGACGTCCAGCGAGGCCATAAGGACCTTCTTGCCTTCTTTTTCTTTCAGGCGCTTGGCCAGTTTCCCGGTGGTGGTCGTCTTACCCGAGCCTTGCAGACCAACCATCAGGATCGGCGCGGGCGGGTTGTCGATCTTCAGCTTGCCGGGGTCTTCTTCTCCACGCAGCACGTCGACCAGCGCATCATGCACGATCTTGACGACCTGCTGGCCCGGTGTGATCGACTTGGTTACTGCCTGACCAGTTGCCTGATCCTGAACCTTCTTGACGAATTCGCGGGCCACCGGCAACGAGACGTCGGCCTCAAGCAGGGCCACGCGCACTTCGCGAAGGGCGGTCTTTACGTCTTCTTCGGACAGGGCGCCCTGTTTGGTCAGCCGGTCAAAGACGCCAGAGAGGCGTTCGGATAGATTTTCAAACATGCCTTCGGCCTCCTACGCCGGTTAACTGATGGCGCCCTTTATCTAAGGGCAGACGGTTCAATGCACAAACGCCCCCACGGGCGTAACACGCTGGTGGGGGGCGATCCCTGAATGACTCAAGGGACCGGAAGGATCGTCTCTTCCGGATGTTGGGCAGTCGTTATGTTGGATTTGGATCAGAGTCAAGGCAGACACGACAGGCGGGTCTTGAACCCGATGGCCTTTCCCTGCAAGAGCGGCAACAGGATAGCAGGAGGCTCTCATGGATGCATCATCGGATTTTCAGGACTCATTGCCGCTCAGTTCCGATGCGCTGTTGGCGCAGATGGACGATTGGGGGCTGACCTATCGCCTGCATACGCATGTGCCGCTGCGCACGGTAGAAGAGGCCAAAGCGGTCGAAGATCAGTTCATGGTTTCCGGCGAAAACGCGTTGAGGGTGAAGAATCTGTATCTGCGCGACAAGAAGAAACGGAACTATCTGGTGACGCTGGAACAAAGCCGTGAGATTGACCTCAAGGCGCTGGGCGCGGAACTTGGCGTCGGGACCCTGTCCTTTGGTTCGGCAGATCGTCTGTTTCAGAACCTTGGTATTCGCCCCGGTGCGGTCAGTCCGCTGGCGATGATCAACGGGGTTGGGAATAATGTGCGGTTTTTCATGGATGCAGCAGCCAAAGAGGCGGATGTCATTTACGTGCACCCCTTGGTCAATGATCGGACCGTTGCGCTGGGTCGATCCGATTTTTTTGCGTTTTTTGACCGGATCGGATGTGAGGTAAGCTGGATGCCTTGAGGGTACGCGCCTTGCGGCGCGTACCCGAGGTGGAAGGTATTTTGAACAGAAGAAGGCAGTCGGGATCAGGCGGCCAGTTCGGTTACTGCGTTGCGCGCTGTGGTCAATGCGACCTCAGGATCTATTGCCATCTGGTCAGCGGCAACAACGTCGACATTCCGGATGCCAATAAAGCCCAGCACGTGGCGAACGTAACCGGTTGCAAAGTCGATTTCCGAGTCGACGGCGGTTCCGCCTGAAGCGATGGCAAGAATCGCCCGCTTATCTTCCAGCAGGCCCGCCGGCCCGTTTTCGGTATACGCGAAAGTGAGGCCTACGCGGGCGACAAGGTCAATCCACGCCTTGAACGCGGCCGGTACCGAGAAGTTGTAGATCGGCAGGCCGATTACAACGGTGTCCGCCTGCTGCAGCTCATTGACCAGTTCATCCGAAAGGGCCAGCTGATCACGCTGCACTTCATCGCGCTGATCGGCAGGGGTGAAGTTCGCGTTGATCCAGTCTTCGGTCAGCAGTGGCAATGGCGAGGCCAGATCACGGCGGATTATGCGACCTGCGCCCAGATGCTTAACGATGCTGTCGGACAGTTCTCGCGTGGCAGACCCTGCGCGACGGGCAGAGGCATCGATGTGGAGTATCGTCTTGGTCATGTTTCAGGGTCCTTTGATCGGAGGGAATCTGTTGGTGCTGTCAATATGAATGTTGCGCCTGCGAACAAAACTCGGATATATCAACACTGATTGTTGGAATTTGCACAGCGGTGACTTTCACATGGACAACTGGGACGAAGTAAGGACGGCATATCAGGTTGCCCGAATGGGTACCGTCAGCGGTGCCGCCGAAGTTCTGGGTGTGCACCACGCCACAGTGATCCGGCATATCGACGCGATCGAAATGCGGCTGGGGGTCAAATTGTTCCAGCGCCACGCCCGGGGCTATACGCCGACTGAGGCGGGAGAGGATCTCTTGCGTGTTGCGCAGGCCACTGAGGATCAGTTCAATCAACTGGTCGGGCGTATGAAAGGCCGTGGCGATGACGTATCCGGCGAATTGGTCGTGACATCTCTGGCGTCAGTGGCACCGCTGGTTGTACCCACATTGAGTGAGTTCCAGCGTATGCATCCCGATCTGATCGTACGTTACCTGACCGGGGATCGGTTGTTCCGGCTGGAATATGGTGAGGCGCATGTGGCCATTCGGGCCGGTGCGGCACCGGATCAGCCGGACAACGTAGTCCAGCCATTCGTCGCGCAGGAAGTCGGGCTATACGCCAGCAAGGAATATGTCGCCCGCCATGGCAAGCCAAAGGGTGTCGATGACTTTGCCAATCACCTCTTCGTCGGCAATGACGATGAAAACAGTCGTGCGCCATTTGCCCAGTGGTTGCGTGCAAACGCGCCGGCCGAGGCCATTACGTTCCGGTGCACCAACAACTTTACGATGCGCGAAGCGGTGCTGGCGGGGGCTGGTATCGGCTTTATGGCGCGATGGGAAGCGGCGCGTCAGCCCGAGCTTACAGAGGTCATGGAGCCCTTGCCCGAATGGTCGGGCAAGCTGTGGCTGGTCACACATGTGGATTTGCATCGAACCACCAAGGTTCAGGCCTTTCTCAAATACCTGAAGGAACAATCGCGGGACTGGCTGCCGTGAGCCCGCAGGCCCGCGGCCATCTGGCCATGCTTACATTTTCGGCGTTGGTGGCGGGCAGCTTTTCGCTTGGCTCCATGATCGCAAATGAGATTGCGCCCGCTGCGTTGAACGCGGCAAGATTTGCCCTCGCGGCGGTTGTGATCGGTGTGGCGGCGCAGGCTACGACCGGATTGCCCAAAACTGCCGCGCAGGCACCGTGGCGGTATTTTGTGCTGGGGGGGCTGTTTGCCACCTATTTTGTGCTGATGTTCGAGGGGCTCAAGACCGCACCGCCGGTTAGTGCGGCGGCCGTTTTCACCCTTACCCCCGTCATGTCGGCCGTTGCGGGGTGGGTGCTGCTCAGACAGATCACCACCTGGCACATGGCGACCGCGCTGACGATCGGGGCGATCGGCGCGTTATGGGTGATTTTTCGGGCGGACTGGCAGGCTTTCCACGCATTCGAGATTGGCGTGGGTGAGATCATCTATTTCTGGGGCTGTGCCGCGCATGCGATCTATACACCGATGGTGCGCAAGCTGAACCGGGGTGAACCCGCAGTCGTGTTCACCTTTGGGACCTTGCTGGCGGGGTGTCTGGTCCTGACTGTGTTCGGCTGGTCCGATATTCTGGAAACCGATTGGGCGAACCTGCCGATGATCGTCTGGATCGGGCTGATCTATGTGGCGGTTTTTGCAAGTGCTGCAACCTTCGTGCTGCTGCAATATGCAACTCTTTGCCTGCCGTCAGCCAAGGTCATGGCCTATACTTATCTGACGCCCAGTTGGGTCATTCTCTGGGAGATTGCGCTTGGCAACGGTGCGCCGACAGGGTTCGTACTGATCGGAATTGCCCTGACAATCGTTGCGCTGCTTATGCTTCTCAAGCCCGAGGAAACGCAGCGCGCCAACGCGCACTGACGTTTACTTGGATGCTTCGGTCTCGTCGCCGCTTGGCAGTTCCACCGCCAGAAATCGCTCGAACGCGTCCAGATTGACGGGTTCGAATTGGCCAAAGCCCTGCATCCAGATGGATGCGGCACGCATCGCGTCCGGCTCCAGCTTGCACCACTTCACCCGCCCGCGCTTTTCCTGAGAAATCAGCCCCGCCTTTGTCAGAATGACCAGATGCTTTGAGATGGCGGCCAGTGACATATCGAACGGCTCGGCCACATCTGTCACAGCCATATCATCCTCCAGCAGCATCGCCAGAATGGCGCGTCTGGTTGGATCGGCAAGGGCGGCGAAGACGGTATCGAGGTCGTTTGACATGGCTTTATCCCGAAATCACTTTGCAGCATAACAGATCCCAGTCCTTTGCCACTTTCGCAGCCTTTAGGGCATTGGCGAGGCGATCACTCAGGATTGGGGCTGCAATAATCGATGGGTCGAACCAAATATCTGGCCCGCCAAGGACGTCTTTTGAGAACACTAGATCCTCATCGCTAACATGACCTGCATTGTTGATTGAGAAGAATGCGACCGGATCTCCAAGCGGTGTTACACCCTTTGAGATATTTGCCCTGAAGCAAGGCTTGCCGTCCCCCAGTGCGAGATAAAACCAATCGCCCGCCAGCTTGGTTTTTTGGTCTGGATGAAGAAGATCGACCGGCACCAGTCTTGATCTCCCCATATCGTGTTCACGCAGGATTTCAGCAGATGTCGATGACACAACCAACGCACCGCCGGCACTCAGAATATGGCGTTTAGGACGTTTGTGATCGGCCCATCGTTTCACGGCATAGAGCTGTTTTGGAAACTCGTGGTCATCAATGTGCTGATGATTCTTTTGCCGCCTTGTCACAGAACGAAATGCCACGCCAACTTCATTGTCGAGAGGCGGGTTTACTACGTCTGGGTATCCAATCGGTCTGTATCCACGTTCTGCGGAAGAGCTACGGTAGATATTGCTCAGCCAAACCACGTTACTCATTCTCTGCCCTCATGTTCTCACGCGCATCTTGTTTCGCGGGTGCCCCCTGAGGGCGCAGATGCAACAATCTCTTTTATTGCGGTTGGGTTGAAAGTGCCAATGGCGGATTTGAGGTTAACGCCCCAGGCAAGCTACTGGTGGGCGCGCAAAGATCAACCATTT
Source organism: Ruegeria sp. CF5 (assembly GCF_056537325.1). NCBI lineage: Bacteria > Pseudomonadati > Pseudomonadota > Alphaproteobacteria > Rhodobacterales > Roseobacteraceae > Ruegeria > Ruegeria sp. CF5. The sequence continues at coordinate 201,254 of NZ_JBQFRI010000008.1, forward strand.
GGTTGAATATGCGGATTCAGGCCAATCCATCCGATCGACAGGATCAGCGCATCGCTGCCGTTCTGCGGGTCCAAGATTTTTAGCATAAAAATCTTGGACTTATCCGCCGTCGCGCCATGTGCTCAACACCGTTGACTCTGCGCGCTGCGCGCCTTAGCACCCTACCCAAGACTGTACGAGGGAAACGCCCGTGACCGATGATGACCAAAAGCAGCGTATGGCGCAGCTGGAGGCCAAGATCGAAGCGGCAAAAAAGGCGAAAGAGCCGAAGCCTCGTGCGGATGCTGACGTGTCCGGGGGTGAGCTTGCCTGGAGGATGGTCATCGAAATGGTATCCGGTCTGGGGATCGGATTTGGCATCGGATACGGGCTGGACAGCCTGTTCGGGACGATCCCGATCTTTCTGGTGCTGTTCACATTGCTGGGCCTTGTCGCGGGCGTGAAGGTTATGCTCCGCAGCGCGAAAGAGGTTCAAGAGAAACAAACGGCGGCTCAGGCCACCGATAAGGACGAGAGGGACTGAACGTGGCGACTGAGACCACCGCAGCAGAAGGCAGCAGCCTGGTTTTCCACCCGATGGATCAGTTTATCGTCAAGCCGCTGTTCGGCGGTGAGATGGCCTGGTACACGCCGACTAACGTTACGCTGTGGCTGTTCCTGGCGATTGCCGCGATCTTTGGCCTGCTGGTGCTCAGCACCTCAAAGCGCGCCATCGTGCCGACCCGCATGCAGTCGATTGCCGAACTGGCTTATGGTTTCATCTACAAGATGCTCGAAGACATCTGCGGGAAAGAGGGCGTCAAGTTCTTTCCGTATGTCATGACCCTCTTCATGTTCATCGTGACGGCGAACTTCCTGGGTCTGATCCCGACCTCGTTCACCACAACCTCGCACTTTGCGGTCACCATTCCGCTGGCGCTGGCCGTGTTCCTGACCGTGACCGTTCTGGGTTTCGTCAAGAACGGCGCCGGTTTCCTGGGCCTGTTCTGGGTCTCCAGCGCGCCGCTGGCGCTGCGCCCGATCCTGGCGATCATCGAACTGATCTCGTACTTCGTGCGTCCGGTCAGCCACTCCATTCGTCTTGCCGGTAACGTCATGGCAGGCCACGCAGTTATCAAGGTTTTCGCAGGCTTTGCCGCGATCTCGGTGATCTCGCCCGTGTCCGTTTTGGCGATCACCGCTATGTACGGTCTTGAGGTCCTGGTGGCCTTCATTCAGGCCTACGTATTCACCATTCTGACCTGTGTTTATCTGAAAGATGCGCTGCATCCTTCGCACTAAGGTCCGATACCCCAACATCGAAACTTCCAATTCGTAAGGAGATACATCATGGAAGGCGATCTCGCACACATCGGCGCAGGCCTGGCAGCAATCGGTTCCGGCGCAGCCGCAATCGGGGTGGGCAACGTTGCAGGCAACTTCCTGGCCGGCGCCCTGCGCAACCCTTCGGCGGCTGCTTCGCAGACCGCAACCCTGTTCATCGGTATCGCATTCGCAGAAGCCCTGGGGATCTTCGCATTCCTGGTCTCGCTGCTGCTGATGTTCGCCGTCTAATCTGCGGAACCTGATCCTTACGCGCAGGTGGGCCCAAGCCATAGCGGCCCACCTGTTGTAAAGACAACGTTCCGACGGAGGACATCATGGCGACTGAACCCATTTCAGAAGAAGTAGTTGGCTCGTGCGTCGACTCGCATGGCTCTGCCATCGGGATGCCGCAGCTCTGCTTCGATTGGTTCCCCAACCAGATTTTCTGGCTGGTCATTACGCTGGTCGTCATCTTTCTGGTCCTGTCCCGCGTGGCTCTGCCCCGCATCGCGGCAATCCTGGCTGAACGTCAGGGGACCATTACAAATGACCTGGCTGCGGCCGAAGATCTGAAGGCCAAAGCGGTCGAGGCCGAAGAGGCCTATAACAAGGCGCTGGCCGATGCCCGTTCTGAGGCACAGCGTATCGCTGCCGAAGCACGCGCCGAAATCCAGTCTGGACTGGATGATGCGATTGCCAAGGCGGATGCGGAAATCGCTGCAAAAGCGGCTGAATCGGAAAAGGCAATTGCCGAAATCCGTGCCGGTGCGCTGGAAAGCATTCAAGTGGTTGCCAAAGATACGGCGGCTGAACTGGTCACCGCACTGGGCGGCGAGGCGGATGCCGACGCTATCTCCGGTGCCGTCGAAGCGCAGATGAAAGGATAAGTGATATGCGGAATACTCTTGCCCTTATCCTGACCGTTGGCGCGGCCAGCCCGGCACTTGCCGCAAGCGGCCCGTTCTTCTCGCTTGGCAACACAGATTTTGTGGTCCTGCTGGGCTTTATCGTGTTCATCGCGGTTCTGTTCTATTTCAAGGTTCCGGGCATGATCGGCGGGGCTTTGGACAACCGCGCCGAAGGCATCAAGGCCGAGCTGGATGAAGCACGCGCCCTGCACGAAGAAGCCCGTGGCCTGCTAGCCTCGTATGAGCGCAAGCAGCGCGAAGTTCAGGATCAGGCTCAGGCCATCGTGGCAGCTGCCAAGGATGACGCAGTTCTTGCTGCTGAACAGGCGAAGGCCGATCTGGAACGGTCGATTGCCCGTCGTCTGGCCGCTGCCGAAGATCAGATTGCCTCGGCCGAGGCGTCTGCTGTGAAGGAAGTTCGCGATCAGGCTGCCAATGTGGCCGTTTCCGCAGCCAACGCTGTTCTCAAGAAACAGATGACCGCTGCACAGGCCAACAAGCTGATCGATGCGGCTATTGCTGATGTTGGTGCCAAACTGCACTAACCGAGAATAATGTTTCAACCCGGCAGAAATTGCCGGGTTGAAGCATCTGTTTGATCACCTCTGATCTTCGAGTGTGATCCGCAAGAAAAGCACGTTTGTGCTGTTTTGCTTTCAACCGATTAATTTTCGGCACATGCTTTACCCGGTGACGCCGGTGACTGACGGATTTGTTGAGAACGTTAAATGAAAAACCTACCAGTCATCAGTCTAGTGATCCCGAACCTGAACTGCGCGGAGTTTCTGGAACGTACAATCATGTCCGTACTGGCGCAGAATTATCCCCGACTTGAACTGATCATGTCCGACGGTGGCAGCAGGGATGGTTCCATGGAAATCGTCAGGCGCTATCGGGATGCCTTTGCACATGTAATATCTGCTCCGGATACTGGTCAGGCCAACGCGGTCAACAAGGGCTTTGCAGTGGCAACCGGTGATGTCATGGGGTGGATCAATTCGGATGACATCCTCATGCCGGGTGGGCTTGATCTTGTCGGCTCTTTGTTTGCCGCCAATGACGGTATGGAATGGTTGTCGGGCAGGGTCACCTGCATCGACGAGGAAGATCAGCAACTCAGCAATCACAGACCAAGAGCGGTTTCACACCTTCGGTTTCTGGCCGGCGATTATCAATGGATTCAGCAGGAATCCACTTTTTGGCGAAAGGGCCTGTGGCAGCGCGCGGGTGGTGGCCTTGATGAATCCCTGAAGCTGGCGGTGGACGGAGAGCTCTGGCTTCGGTTTTCCCGACATGCCGATATGATTCCTGTCCATGCCCAGATCGGGGCGTTTCGATACCGCAAGGGGCAACGCTCCGAAGCTCAGGACGCCTATCACTCCGAGCTTTTGCACATGATCGAGCTGGAGCGGCAGAAAACCGAAGTCACAGATGAATTGACCAGGAAAATTCTGAGTACTCCTTTGAAACTCAGATCACGGAAAGAGACCAATAGCACTTTTCCCGAATTGCTGAAGTCTGATCCCAAGCCACTTAAGCGTTTGCAGCTTTGGAAACACAAACTGTTGCATGGTGCGCGGAAAACCTGAGCCACTTCCCTAATCCTGGCGGGTTTCATGCTCCAGCCGTTGCTGCGCAATAGCCTCGTTCTTGATTGCCTTCAGATGGTCGGCCATGCAGCGTTCAACAAAATTCAGATGTTCTTCGACTGCAGTTCTTGCACCAACTGCATCGCGTGATTGCAGGGCGGTGTTGATCGCCTGATGCTGTAGAAGGATCGCGTTTCGTGTCGTGCGTTGGTGAAACATGATCTGCCTGTTGTAGAACACTCCCTGTCGCAACAGATCGAACATCGACCGCATCATGTGCAGCATCACGACGTTATGGCTGGCTTCGATGATCGCCATATGAAACTGGGCGTCCAGATGTGCCTCTTCATCGGTTGCCTGCCGGGAATGGGCACTTTCCATTTTGTTGAAAATGGTCTGGATCACCTGCAGATCACTGTCCGATCCCAACCGCGCCGCGCGTTCCGCTGCCAACCCCTCCATATCGCGGCGAAACGAGAGATAGTCGAACATGGCCTCGTCATGACTGCTGAACAGCCGGATCAACGCTGGAGAAAACGCAGAGCCCAGAACTTCGGCCACGTAAATGCCCGAGCCGGCCCTGGCGGCTAGTAGCCCCTGTTCTTGCAGCTCGGAAATTGCTTCACGCAAGGATGGTCGTGAAACACCCAGCCGCTCCGCCAATTCGCGCTCGGATGGCAGCCGCTCACCCGGCCGCAAAATACCGCGCAATATCAATAGCTCGATCTGGCGGATCACTCCGGTGGACAATTTTTCGGGTTGGACTTTCTGGAAAGGCATTTTTGCATTCATTCAGATTGGTCAAATCATATGACCACGTATCTGGAATGGCTGCAAGATGGCCGGGTTGCGTAGAAAGGCTGAAACAAAAGGTCAGCAATATTGACATTAATACACTTCTGCCTAGGCTGCTTCGTCAGACAGCCAGAGGAGTAGCCATGTCGTTGGATCAGCTATTTGCAACGCGCGCATCGCGTATGAAGGCATCTGAAATCCGAGAGTTGCTCAAGCTGTTGGATCAGCCGGGGATCATTTCATTCGCAGGTGGAATCCCCGATCCCAAGCTGTTTCCGGCCGAAGAATTCAGCCAAGCATTCACGCATGTTTTGGATCCGGCGCACCAATCCCAAGCCTTGCAATATTCGGTAAGCGAAGGATACCACCCGCTGCGGCGCTGGATCGTTTCCGAAATGAAAAAGATCGGGGTGCCATGTGATGTCGACAATGTCCTGATAACCTCCGGGTCCCAGCAGGCGCTGGACTATCTGGGCAAGTTGTTCCTGACCGCTGGGGATACCGCGCTGGTGGGCTGGCCGACCTATCTGGGCGCATTATCCGCATTTAACGCATATGAGCCCCGATTTGACCAACTGAGTGTGAACGGCAACCGGGATGCCACCGAATATCAGGCCGCAGCAAAAGCGGAAGGAGGCAGGGTCAAATTCGCCTATCTCTCGGCAGATTTTGCCAACCCGACGGGGGAGACGGTAGATCGCCGCGGGCGTAAATACCTGTTGGATCTGGTGGATGAGCTGGACTGTGCTCTGATTGAGGATGCTGCCTATCAGGCCCTGCGGTTTGATGGTGAAGATGTGCCACCCATTCTGGCGCTTGAGATCGAACGCAAAGGGTCGATTGAACACTGCCGCACGATCTATTGCGGCAGCTTCTCCAAAACGTTGTCACCGGGGCTGCGGGTCGGATGGGTTGTTGCCGCAAAACCGGTTATCGCGCAGATGGTGTTGTTGAAGCAGGCCGCCGATCTGCATTCATCAACAGTCAACCAGATGGCCATTTTTGAAGTCGCCGACCGTTGTTTCCAAGACCACGTTCCAAAACTGCGCGCGGCCTATCGGCAGCGAAGGGATGCGATGTTGTCCGCCCTGTCCGAACACATGCCAGACGGGGTGCAATGGACCAGACCCGAGGGTGGCATGTTCATCTGGCTGACACTTCCTGCGGGATGCGACGGGGCGGCACTTTTGGCCCGTGCGCTTGAGTCAGTGGGGGTCGCGTTTGTACCCGGTCAGGCGTTCTTTGCCGATGGGTCCGGTGCCAACACTGTTCGCCTGAGCTTTTCGTGCTCGGATGTGCCGACCATTCACGAAGGCATCAGACGGCTGGGCGAAGTTCTTGGACACGAACAGGGCGAAAGAACCTGTTAACCAAATCCTGCCAAAGCTTGCGCATGGTGCGCATTCTCCTTTTTCTTTTTCTGACGGCCTGTTCTGCTGCAACGCCCGAGTTCAGGGGGGTACCTGCAACCCGGGTTGCGGTGAATGGCAGTGTGTTTGACGTGCGCGTGCGTGGTCATCTGGCTGAGGCCGTGCGCGTCAACACGCAATATGCGCCCCGCCTGGGACCAATCCGGGACAGGGCGGCGCTGGCCATGGCGCAGGTGTCCGGGTGTCCGGTGCTGGATGTATTGGGGGATGCGGCGGTAACGACCGGGGTGTTGGGATGTGATCGCGCCGCCGGGGAAAGGCTGTTGCTGACCGCGATATCCGTACCGAATTACGAGTGCATCGATTACGGCATTTTCGAAAACGGGGATCGCGATACCGGTTATCAGGTATTCGAGTGCTCGCCTTATTGAAAAGGGCGGATTTGCCGCCTCATGTGGCAAGATATTGTGGATAACTCGCCTTGTTGGGCCATATCCTGCGCATCCACGTTGACTCGACCCCCATCCATTGCGCAGACTTCAAGGCCATAGGAATCACGGATGGCAGCCTTTTGCGGTTTTCCAAACTCAGACTGACCGGCTTCAAAAGCTTTGTTGACCCGACCGACCTGATTATTGCGGACGGGCTGACCGGAGTCGTCGGTCCAAATGGCTGCGGCAAATCCAACCTTCTTGAGGCTCTGCGCTGGGTTATGGGCGAAAACCGCCCCAAGGCGATGCGTGGCGGTGGCATGGAAGACGTGATTTTCGCGGGTGCCGCCAGCCGACCAGCCCGCAACTTTGCCGAAGTGATGCTGACATTGGACAATTCCGAGAGGCTGGCACCTTCGGGGTTCAATGAAAGCGACCAGCTTGAGATCGTGCGCCGGATCACACGCGACGTAGGCAGTGCCTATAAAACGAATGGCAAGGACGTTCGGGCGCGCGACGTTCAGATGCTGTTTGCAGACGCATCGACGGGCGCGCATTCGCCCGCTCTGGTCCGGCAGGGGCAGATCGCCGAACTGATCAACGCCAAGCCCAAGGCGCGCAGGCGCATTCTGGAAGAGGCGGCGGGTATCTCGGGCCTGTATCAGCGGCGGCACGAGGCCGAGCTGAAACTGAAGGGCACCGAAACGAACCTGACCCGCGTGGATGATGTGTTGGAGCAGTTGGGTGCTCAGCTGGCGCAACTGGCGCGTCAGGCGCGGCAGGCGGCCCGTTATCGCGAGATTGGTGAGCAACTGCGCAATGCCGAGGGCATGTTGCTTTATCGCCGCTGGAAAGAGGCGGACATCGCCCGCCTGCAGGCCGAGGACAAGCTGCGCGAGCGGACAACCGAAGCATCCCGGGCCGAGGTTGAGGCCAGACAGGCTTCGACACAAAGAACGAAACTGGAAGAGGCGCTGCCGCCCCTGCGCGAGGAAGAGGCGATTGCGGCAGCAGTCCTTCAGCGCCTGCAGGTTCAGCGGGACGCGATGAACGATCAGGAAAGTCGCGCGCGCCAGACCATCGAAACCCTGACTGCACGAATTCAGCAGCTTGGCCGCGATATTGATCGTGAAACCGGCCTGAACCGCGACGCGGACGAGATGATCGAGCGGTTGGAATGGGAAGCGCGCGAACTGGCCAAGGCGGCGGAAGGCCACGGGGACAAACTGTCCGAAGCTGCCCAAGTTGCACACGAAGCCGCTGCTGTCCTGCAGGAACGCGAACAGCACCTGTCGCAAGAGACCGAGGATATGGCGCGGCTGGTTGCCCGCCACCAATCCGCCCAGCGTCTGGTCGAAGACAGCCGCAAGACACTGGCCCGTTCTGAAGGTGAAGAGGAAAAAGCCCGTGCGGCTGTGGACGAGGCCCGTGCCGCGGTTACCCGCGCAAGCGAGGGTTTTGAAACAGCGCAGGAGGCCGAGGAAGAAGCCCGTGAAGCGGCTGAAGCCGCCGAAGAGGCTCTGGCTGCTGCCGACGAGTTGCGCAACGATACCCAGGCGCGCGAGGCCGAAGCCCGTGCCAAGCGGTCCGAGGCCGAAGGTGAGCTAGGGGCGATCCGGGCCGAGACCACTGCACTGTCCAAGCTGGTCGAGCGTGACACGGCCGAGGGCGGGCAGGTTCTTGATCTGCTGCGGGTCGAGCCGGGGTATGAAAAGGCGCTTGGCGCTGCTCTGGCCGATGATCTGCGGGCACCTCTGGTCGAAGGGGACGGCCCGTCGGGATGGACGCAGGTTCCGGCCTATGACGCCGATCAGCCCTTGCCGGACGATGTGCAGCCGCTTGCGTTGCATGTTTCGGGCCCTGACCGGCTGAGCCGCAGGATTGCCCAGATCGGGCTTGTCGATGCCGATTTGGGTGCCCGTCTGCAGCAGAAGTTGAAACCCGGCCAGCGCCTTGTTTCCCGTTCGGGTGATTTGTGGCGGTGGGATGGTTTCAGGGCCTGGGCCGAGGATGCGCCCAGTGCCGCCGCATTGCGGCTGGAACAGTTGAACAAGCTGGAAGCGCTTAAACAGGAATTGACGCGGATCGAGGCACAGGCCGAAGGCGCACGCGCCGCGCACGAGGCCCTGTCGCAACAATTGGCGGATGTGACCGAAGCGGACCGCCGGGCGCGTGAGGCGCGTCGGACGGCCGATCAGCGCATGGCTGAGACGGCACGTGCGCTCAGCCGGGCCGAGGCGGATAGAAACCTTGCGCAGGGCAAGCTGGAAACGCTGACATTGGCAGTCGACCGTCACAAGGAAGATGCGATGTCGGCGCGCATTCAGGTGCGCGAAGCCGAAAGTGCGCTTGCAGGATTGGGCGACCTCGACAGTGCACGCGCGCATGTCGAGGACATCAAGCATACCGTCGAGGCCGCGCGGATCACCATGCTGACTCACCGGTCGAGCCATGACGAATTGCGGCGCGAAGGTGAGGCGCGGACACGGCGCGCACAGGAGGTGACTAAGGATCTCAGCGGTTGGCGTCACCGTCTGGAAACAGCGGGCAAACGGATCGCGGAACTGTCAGAACGCAAGACCGGTTCCGAAGAGGAACTGACCGAGGCCATGGCGGCACCTGCCGAGATTGCCGAGGCGCGTGAGGAACTGAGCGAGCAGATCGAAACTGCCGAAGCACGCCGTTCCGAAGCAGCGGACCGGCTGGCCGAAGCTGAAACGCATCACCGAGAAGCAGTTGTAGCGGAACGCGATGCCGAGCGTTTGGCCTCGGAAATGCGCGAGGCGCGAGCTGCTGCCGAAGCCCGTTGCGAAGCCGCGCGGGAAAGTGTCGTCGCCGCCGCAGAGCGGATTGCCGAAGATCAGCAACTGACGCCCAATCAGCTGCTGAACCAGCTTGATGTCGATCCTGACCGGATGCCTGCGGCCGATGCCCTTGAGGCCGAGGTCAACCGCCACAAGCGTCAGCGTGATGCGATGGGCGCGGTGAACCTGCGGGCCGAAGAAGACGCCAAGGAGGTTCAGGAGGAATTCGACGCGCTGAACTCCGAAAAAGCGGACCTTGAAGAAGCGGTCAAAGCGCTGCGCAGCGGTATCGCCAGCCTCAACCGCGAAGGGCGCGAGCGTTTGTTGACCGCCTTCGAACAGGTGAATTCCAACTTCGCCATGCTGTTCAAGCACCTCTTTGGTGGTGGTGAGGCCAATCTGGTCATGGTCGAAAGCGATGATCCGCTGGATGCTGGGCTGGAAATCATGTGTCAGCCGCCGGGCAAGAAACTGTCGACACTCAGCCTGTTGTCGGGTGGTGAGCAGACCCTGACCGCCATGGCGCTGATCTTTGCCGTATTCCTTGCAAACCCCGCGCCGATCTGTGTGCTGGACGAGGTTGATGCGCCTCTGGATGATGCAAACGTGACTCGGTTCTGCGATCTTTTAGACGAGATGTGCCGTCAGACCGACACACGCTTCCTGATCATTACCCACCATGCGGTAACCATGGCCCGGATGGACCGTCTTTTTGGTGTAACGATGCAGGAACAGGGCGTCAGTCAGCTTGTTTCAGTTGATCTGAAAAAGGCCGAGGCCATGGTCGCCTGACCCCTCACTGCAAAGTGACACCTGTCGCGCGGCGGTCCGGGCTAGGGTGAGGCATGATCCGAATTCTGCTTTTTTCCATGGCTGTCATGTGGGCAGCACCTTTGGGCGCCGGGGAATGGCCCCTGCGGCAAGGCGACGTTCCGCTGAGCTCAGATGAACTGGATGCTCTGGCTGGGCAAACCCTGACTTTTTACGACGACGGACAGTCGCGATATTCGGCGGGTGGGGCATATTCCTATACCTACTCCGCCGCAAATGGTGGCGGAACCGCCTATGGCACGTATCACGTCGCCAGCGACGGTAGTGTGTGTACGGATTTTCACAATGGATTTAGCCGATGCGACCTGTATGTGCGCAGTGGTGGTCGCCTTATCCTCATTAATGAAAAAGGCGAACGCTATCCCGTTCGCCCCAACTGACTGATCAGAGACGGTTCAACAGCTCTGGCGTGGGCCATGCGTCCGCCGGCAGTCCAAGCCGTGCCTGCTCGGCCTGAACGGCGGCGCGGGTTCCGGCCCCGAGGATACCGTCGATCTTTCCAACATCGTAACCCCGGGACTGCAGTTTCGACTGCAGCTGTTTCATCTGCGAACCGGACAGGCCCGGCTCGGCTGCGCCTGCATCATAGATAGGTGCACCCTCCAACCGGGTTGCGAAATAGGCGGCGGTCAGCACATAGACAAAGCTCTGGTTCCATTCGAAATAGACGTCGAAATTCGGATAGGCGAGGAAGGCGGGGCCTTTGTGCCCCTGTGGTATAATCAGTGACGCCTGCATATTGGCGGGCAGCGAACTGTTACGCGTCGTCACGCCCATGGCCTGCCATTCGGACACAGGGCGCGGTTTCCCGGGACCGGATATTGACCAGTCCATCTGCGCAGGCACAGACACCTCCTGCAGCCACGGCTGACCGGGTTGCCAGCCCAGATGCGACAGCATTTTTGCCCCCGATAGTAGGGCATCCGGTGCCGAGGTTTTCAGTGAAACGGTCCCGTCACCATCCCCATCAACGCCGTTTTCCAGTATGTCGCGGGGCAGCATCTGAACCATGCCGATTTCCCCTGCCCAGGCACCGGTTGTGCGGGCGGGGTCAAAGTTGCCCTTCTCATACAGCTCGATTGCAGCAAAGATCTGCGGCCGGAACAGTTCAGGTCGGCGGCAGTCGTGTGCCAGCGTCACCAAAGCGTTCCGCGTGTTGAAATCACCCTGAAACGCGCCATAGTCCGTCTCGAACGCCCAGAAAGCCAGCAAAACGCCGCGCGACACGCCGTATTCGGCCTCGATCCGGTCAAAGACGGTATCATATTTCCGGGCCATAGCCTGTCCGCGATCAATGCGGTTCTTTGAGATCAGGTGGCGCGAAAAATCGATGAACGGTTTCTGGAAAACCCCCTGCGCCCGATCGGCTTTCAGAACCTTCGCATCCTGCTGCGTGCCCTTGAAGAACGCATTGACCGTTGCCTTGTCAAAACCTTGACCGACAGCTTCGGATTTCAGCCCTTTGACAAACTGATTAAATCCACCGCCGCATTGCGCAAAGGCAGGTGAGGACAGCAGGGCAAGGGCAAAAAAGCCGGAAAGAAAACGCATGGTCTGGGTGATCCGTGTTGAACGTCAAAAGACAAGGCTTATGACAAACCACACCGACACGACGCCAAGCGCAAGCCCCCAAACCTTCCATAGCATGCCGGATGCGCGGAAAACCTCGTATGCACCAATCTCTTTGCGCGCGTTTCCGTTCACCCAGGCCAGATCCCGCACCTGACCGTGATAGCTGCGTGGCCCGGCAAGTGCGACGTTCAGGGCCCGCGCCATCGCGGCTTCGGGCCAACCGGCATTGGGTGAGATATGGCGCCTCGCATCGGCGACGATGCTTCGCCAGTTGTTCCATTGGCCGGACAGGGTAACGATCATCAGACAGGTCAACCGGGCAGGGACAAGGTTCAGCAGGTCGTCCAGTCTGGCCGAGGCCCAGCCGAATTCCAGGTATTTCTCATTGCGGTAGCCGATCATGCTGTCAGCGGTATTGATGGCCTTGTAAATCAGCAACCCGGGCAACCCGGCGATCAGGAACCAGAACGCTGGTGCGATCACCCCGTCGCTGAGGTTTTCGGCGGCGCTTTCGATGGCCGATCGGGCAACCTGTGCCTGCGTCATGCCCGACGTATCGCGCGAGACGATCCGTGCAACCATGTCGCGGCCTTCGGGCAGCGACCTGCGCAGCGCATCGCCCACGTCGCGCACATGCGTCACCAGTGATTTCTGGGCAAGCAGAATGGCACAGACGATGATTTCGGCCACAGGTCCAAGCCGCGCAAGTAACGAGCCCAGGATGAGTCCGCCGGCTACCAGCAGGATCACCACTGCAACCCCTCTGAGGCGCCTGTTCGGCCCGTGGTTCAGCTGTTTGTCCAGCCATCCGATTACGGCACCGATCAGCACTGCGGGATGTCTGAGGCGCGACCACAACCAATCCGGTTCGCCCAGGGCTGCGTCCAGGCACATGGCTATGGCCAGCAAGAGGGCCGTGCTCACAGCGCTTTCTCCAGTCGCGTCCACCCGTGGGTCGGCGGCAGGCCAAGGCGGAGGAAAGTTTGCGAATAGGGGAAGATACGGCTCCAGATGTGCGCTTCGGCCAGCCGCGTTTGCCACTCGATTGCTGACTCAACTTCGTACAATCGGAATAAGGTCGTTCCACCCACCGGCTTTGCCCCTTTGTCGATCATTAGGGCATCCAGCCGCGCTGCATCCCGTGCCAACCGCACTCGGGTGGCGTCGGCCCAACCAGTGTCTGATAACGCGCGGGCACCAACACGCAATGCCGGTCCCGATACTGCCCACGGGCCGGTCAGATCGTTCAACCGTGCAATTATGTCAGGACGGGCAATGGCAAATCCCAGCCGCAACCCTGCCAGCCCCCAGAACTTGCCAAAGCTTTTCAGAACAACCGTTCCGGGGCGTTCTACCAGATGGATCAGTGAAGCATCAGGCGTGACGTCGCAAAAGCTCTCGTCGATTACCGTCAGGGGGGCTGCGGCGTCAGCCTCGGTCCAGATGCGCCCGTCCGGGTTGTTGGGGTGAACCAGAACGCGGGCATCGGCGGGGCCGGTATTCTGAACCTGCCAGCCCTGCGCGGTGAATGCGGCGGCATGTTCATTGTAGGTCGGTGGAGTTATTTCGACGCTTCTAGGTGCCGCCAATACCGGAATACGCGCGATAAGGGCCGATGCGCCGGGGGCTGGCAGAATCGCGGCGCCATCGGGTACGCGCCAGAACTGGCGTGCAGCCTCTGTAAGTGTTTCGAATGCACCGTGATCGGGCAATTCCGCCCAGTCGGAATTGGTAAGGTCCGCGACCTCATAGGGATGCGGATTGATGCCCGTGGACAGGTCGATCCAATCGGATCGGGCACCGCCGAACGCCTTCATCGCCCTGTCCAGGCCACCACCATGGTCGCGTCGGGCGCGGGGGTCTGTATCTTGATTGCTCATTCGGATTCTCAGTCAACGGCACCGGTGTTTCGCCTGCTTCAAGCGGATTTTCGCCGTCCGCACAAGCAAATCCGCGTGAGCAGGGCCACCAGAGAGCGACATTAACACTTTGTTAAGGAATTGGCGGGATGACCGATCATGGGGACGGTACCACTCATGCACGAGTACCGAGGTTGTTGCAAATGAAAGTTATGATTGTTGAGAGTAACCCCGAACTTGGTCGGGTCTGGCAAAGGCACCTTGAAAGGCAGGGCGCCGAGGTGACACTTGTCGAGACGCAGGAGGCGGCCATTCTGGCCTTATACGGAACCGCCTTTGACATCATTGTTCTGGATCTGGTTCTGGAGGCTGGCAGCGCGCTGGCCGTTGCGGATTTCGCCAGTTACCGCCGACCAGAGGCGCGGGTGATTTTCGTCACCAACACGACCTTTTTCTCGGACGGATCCATCTTTGCCCACAGTCCAAATGCCTGCGCCTATGTGCAGAGCGGTACGCCGCCAGAGGATCTGGCGGCGATGGTCGAACACTATGCGGCAGGTCGCTGATCCCGCCTGTGCGGTGCGTGATAGTCGATCTCTGGGTTTATCGGAATGATGCGGTGCGGATTGATGCTGTCGTGGCTGTAGTGATAGTGCCTGACGATGTGGTTCATGTTCACCGTCGATGCCACGCCCGGCCACTGATACAGCTCACGGGTATAGGCCCAGAGGTTCGGATAGTCGATCAGCCGCTTTCGGTTGCATTTGAAATGCAGGTGATAGACCGGGTCGAACCGGATCAGCGTTGTGAACAGACGCCAGTCCGCCTCGGTTAGTCGGTCCCCCATCAGATAGCGGTTTGACGACAGGCGATCCTCGAGCCAGTCCAGAGTGTCGAACAGCGGATGAACCGCCGCATCATAAGCTTCCTGCGTGGTCGCAAAGCCGCATTTGTAGACGCCGTTGTTCACGTTTGAATAGATGCGCGTATTGACGTCTTCGATCTCATCCCGGATTGGCGCGGGCCAGAAATCGTCTGAATTGCCCGTGATGCCATCGAAAGCCGAATTGAACATGCGGATGATTTCCGAACTTTCGTTGGAAACGATGGTCTCTTTCTGCTTGTCCCACAAAATCGGAACGGTCACGCGGCCCGAAAAAAGAGGGTCAGCCTTGGTATAGATCTGATGCGCCCGCTCAAAGCCATGCAGCGGATCGCCGGTGGCGCCATGATCATCGGTTTCAAACGACCAGCCATCGGACAGCATGTCGGGATGCACGACGGAAACGGTAACGTGATCTGTCAGCCCCTTGAGTTCGCGAAAAATCAACGTCCGATGGGCCCATGGGCAGGCATAGCTGATGTACAAATGGTACCGGCCCGACTTGGCCGTGAAACCACCGCTTCCGGACGGTCCTGGAGTGCCATCCGCCGTGATCCAGTTGCGAAACTGGGCCTCGGACCGCTTGAAGGCGCCTCCGGTGGATTTCGTGTCGTACCAAGTGTCGTGCCACTTTCCTTCGACAAGCAGGCCCATACCGTAATCTCCTTGTTTAGGTTCAGTACGAAGATAATGCGCCAGCGCACTGTGTCCTACATCGCCCGCCGCGCATGTGACCTGCAAAATCGCACAGCGAAGCGGGAATTCCCGGCGGCTTAGATGCACAATGTTTCGAAAAGAGCTGCTGAGTTTATTTGTTTTTTACAATTTCTCGCGCACACTGATACTGAGCCGAGGGGAGTGTGTTGATGAGTACCTATGTTTCAAAGGAAATGCGCGACGAACTGGATGCCGCGCGAATCGCCACACTGAAGAAATCCAGCCGCCTTCGGGTGGAATTGGGCGACAATCACTTCAAAATCCTGCGGTTGTGGAAAGACGGCTTCGCGGTCGAAGCGGCGTCGACACCGCGTTTGCGGGGGCTGGTCGACATCTATGATGGCGCGAACCATCTGTATCAATGTCTGATCGTCGCGGATGAGGAAGAAGCGGGTGAGATGCGCTATGAATTCAAGCGCAGCACCGTGGCAGCGGACAAGGCTCCGCTGGATTTCTATCGCTCACCGGATGCGCCCGTTGCCCTGTTGGGCTCTGACGGCTGACGACTGACGGATCAGGGGCGAATTTCGACAACAGTTCCGTTGGCGGCAAGGCTCCACAGTCGGGCCATTTCCGCATTTGAGATGGCAATGCAGCCAGCCGTCCAGTCGCCGGGAAGGGTAAAGCCGACAATGGCATTTGGCTGCCCGTGAATGAAGATGTCCCCGCCGGGATCAATGCCCTGTTTTGCAGCGCGTTCAGTATCCTCAGGCTTTGGGTAATCGATACCCAGTGACAGGTGATAGGCGCTTTGTGGATTGCGCCGGTCGATGGTGAATATGCCTTCGGGCGTTTTGCCATCGCCTTCCAGGACCTTGTCACCTAGCGGAGAAAACCCAAGCGCGATGTCGGCCTGCATTACCACTGCGCCACCAAGCGTCGCTGTCAGCCGCCGGTCTGATTTTTCAATCAGTATGTGATCGACCCTTTGCGCTTCGGGTGCCAACGGCGGGGCTGGCGGTCCAGGCCGGTATTGATGCCAGCCGATCCAGGCGGCACCTACCGCCAGGACCAACAAGCAAAGAACTTGGCCGCGCCGCATTGACGTTATTGCAGATCGGCGAATGCGGCACGCAGCCGGTCGCAGGCTTCGTCAACCCGCGCGCCCTGAGTGGCCAGATTGAACCGCTGGAAGGTTTCGCCGCCGGTTCCAAATCCGGGTCCGGGTGAAGTGGCGATCTTTGCATCCTCGCGCAGCCGTCGGACGATTTCTTCCATTTCCATCCCGGTGCCTGAAAAGTCGACCCATGCCAGATAGGTCGATTGCAGGGGCATCGACCACAATCCGGGAATGGCCGCGATCGTATCGTCAAAGCGGCGCCGGTTCCCATCCAGATGCGCAACCTGCGTATCAACCCATTCAGCACCCTCGGGGCTGTAGGCCGCGGTAATCATCGAAACGCCCAGAGAGCTGGGTGAATAGTCCAGCGTATTCAGCCGGTGACGCATGGCCGCCCGCAGGGTCGGGTCGGGGATAATCATGTTGCCGGTGCGCTGCCCGGCGATATTGAACGTTTTTGACGCCGCCGTCAGCGTAACTGTCCACGGGCGCGCATCAGGCGCGGCAACATCCATCGGGACAAAGGTGTTCCCGGGATAGATCAGGTCATGGTGAATTTCGTCAGATACCAGTATCAGCCCGTTTCGCTCGGCAAATGCCGCGACCGCGCGCAACTCGTCCGGTGTCCAGATGCGGCCCGAAGGATTCTGAGGCGAACACCAAAGCAGCAGCTTTTCAGAGCCGTCCAGACGCGACTGGGCGTCGTCCAGATCCAGCACATAGGTATCACCGTCCCGTACCAGCGGACACTCGACCACCTTTCGGCCGGACTTGTTCACCTTATGGGCAAACTCATGATAAACCGGCGAAAAGATCACCACACCATCACCCGGCTCACTCCAGACGTCCAACGCCAGTGCAATGGCATTGCCCAATCCCTGAGTTGTCAGCACCCAATCTGTGTCGATCGACCAGCCATGGCGGTTCTTCATCCACCACTGTACGGCCTGCAGATATTGGGGGTGTTCCCACGAGTATCCAAATACACCGTGCTCGGCGGCCTTGTGGACAGTTTCGATCACGCAAGGCGCGGTGGCATAATCCGAATCCGCTGTCCACATGGCCAGCCCGTCTTCGGGCGATACGCCGAACAGCTGCTCCATCTTGTCCCATTTGGAACTCTGGGTTCCCCGGCGGTCGATCAGGTCGTTGAAAGTCATGTGTACTCCGTTCTTCGGGCTGAAAGCTAAACGCAAATTACGCAGGTGCAAGGGGGGCGTTGCGGCTGGGCGCGTGATGACCTAAATCAGCCTCATGAAACGCAATATCCTGATCCATCCTGATCCCCGTCTGAAAAAGGTCTGTGCGCCGGTGGGCGACCTTACCGACGAACTGCGCAAACTGGCCGATGACATGCTGGAAACGATGTACGACGCGCCCGGCATCGGCCTTGCCGCGCCGCAGATCGGTGTACTGGACCGGCTGATCGTTCTGGATTGCGTCAAGGAAGAGGGCGAGGCGCCGCGCCCGCTGGTGATGTTCAACCCCGAGGTCATATCGTCGTCGGATGAAACCAGCGTCTACGAAGAGGGATGCCTGTCAATCCCGGATCAGTACGCCGAAGTGACCCGTCCCAAGGTGGTCGAGGTTGCGTGGATGGACCAGGACGGCAAAGCGCAGCAAGAGGTGTTCGACGGCCTTTGGGCAACCTGCGTTCAGCACGAAATCGACCATCTGAACGGAAAGCTGTTCATCGACTATCTCAAGCCTCTCAAACGTCAGATGATCACCCGCAAGATGCAGAAACTGAAGCGCGAGCAGGCACGGGCGTGAGCGTTCTGGAGGTTCTCAAGTGGCCCGATCCCCGGCTGTCGCACAAATGCGAACCGGTTGTGGGTGAAGTGCCCGAGGGTCTGATCCGCGACATGTTCGATACGATGTATGCCGCACCGGGCAGGGGGCTTGCCGCACCGCAGGTCGGCGTGATGCAACGGTTCTTTGTGATGGATTGCGGTTGGAAAGAGGGCACTCCCAGCCCGATGGTCATGATCAACCCGACCATCATGGCAGCGGAACGCGTGCCCACCGAGATGGAGGAGGGCTGCCTGTCGATCCCTGGCATTCTGATCCCGGTCGTGCGACCCAAGGCCATCACCGTGCAATGGACGGCCGCCGAAGGTGACATTCACATGGCTGATTTCGACGGGTTCGAGGCGCGTTGCATTCAGCATGAATTCGATCACCTGAACGGGGTTGTGACTTTCGATCATCTGGACCCCGACGCCCGGGCAGCAGCCGAGGCTGATTATCTGGAGAACAGACCATGACTGTACGCACCTGTCTTCCTTGGCCTGACAAGCGGTTGCGAACCCAAGCTGATGAAGTTGACAAGATCACCGACGACATCCGGGCGATCTGGGACGACATGATCGACACGATGGAGGCGATGCCCGGTGTCGGATTGGCGGCTCCACAGATCGGTGTGATGCTGCGTCTGGCGGTTGTGGACGGATCGACCGAACGGGGCAGGGCCGTACGTCTGGCAAACCCGGAAATCCTGCACAGTTCCATCGAACTGCGCGAGCATGATGAGGCCAGCCCGAACCTGCCCGGTGTTTCAGCCAAAGTAAAAAGACCTCGGGCTGTCACCGTGCGTTACCTGAACGAACAAGGGATGATGGATCGGCGCGATTTTGTGGGCATCGAAGCCACCAGCGTTCAGCATCAGATCGATCACTTGAACGGCAAGATGTACTTTGATCGCCTCAGCAAGGTGAAACGGGATATGCTGCTGCGCAAGGCGCGCAAACAGGGATAACCCGCCATAAAGGAGCACTATCATGCGCGTCGTTTTCATGGGAACGCCCGAGTTTTCGGTTCCGGTACTGGATGCGCTGGTCGATGCCGGGCACGAGATTGCGGCCGTGTACTGTCAGCCGCCCCGCCCAGCCGGACGCGGGAAAAAGGACCGCCCGACCCCAGTTCACGCAAGGGCTGCAGCCTTGGGTCTGGAGGTACGGCATCCGGTGTCGCTGAAGTCCCCGCAGGAACAGCAGGAATTTTCCGCGCTGCAGGCTGATATTGCCGTTGTGGTGGCCTATGGTTTGATCCTGCCTCAGTCCATTCTGGATGCGCCGGTGCATGGATGTCTGAATATCCACGCCAGTCTGTTGCCCCGTTGGCGGGGGGCGGCGCCAATTCACCGTGCGATCATGGCGGGCGATGTTGAAACCGGTATCTGCATCATGCAGATGGAGGCTGGGCTGGACACCGGCCCCGTCCTGCTGCGGGCCGCCACGCCAATCGGCGCAGAAGAAACCACCGATCAGTTACATGACCGGCTGTCAGTCATGGGTGCGGAGCAAATCGTCGAAGCGCTGGGCCGTCTGCACGAACTCACCCCCGAACCGCAAACGCAGGATGGCGTGACCTATGCCGCCAAGATCGACAAGGCAGAGGCACGCGTGGACTGGTCCCGGCCCGCTGCCGAGGTTGATCGTCAGATCAGGGGGCTTTCGCCGTTTCCCGGTGCCTGGACCGAAATCGAGGGCGAACGCGTCAAACTGCTGGCCTCCCGCCTGTCGGACGGACAGGGGGCAGCGGGCGAGGTTCTGGACGACGTGCTGCGCGTGGCCTGTGGGGAGGGGGCAGTCGAGCTACTGCGCTTGCAAAGGGCAGGCAAAGGCGCGCAGGATAAACAAAGCTTTTTGCGGGGCTGGCCTGTGGCTGCCGGAACCCGCCTCTAGTCGGAGGGCCGCCGGATGTTCATGATCCTCATGGGCACAGTCGTTATTGCCGGGATCGTCGGATATCTGTCCGAGATCACAGGCTTTACCAAGAACGGCTATCTGCAATCCATCATCATCTGCGTTGGTGGCGCGTTCCTGTTCTATTTCATCCGCATCATGTTCGGAATCGGATTTGGCTCGCCGGGATTGGATGCGGTACTGTCATCCATCGGTGCACTGATCATCGTGCCGACGCATTGGAGGAAATGAGATGCCCGTCGTTGCCTTGATTATCATAGGCGCCGCTGCCGGGTTCTTCGCAACCCGCCTGATGCGGATCGAGGCGGACATTCCGACGACGATGCTGGTCGGGATCGTTGGCGCACTGGTTGGCGGACTGATCCTGCGCGCGCTGCTGACCGTTATGGGCTGGCTCTCGGGCTTTGTTGGTGCTGTTCTCGGCGCGCTCCTCGTTCTCTGGCTGTGGCAGAGGTATTTTCGCCGCTGAGGCCTTGACCCCCTGAAGGATTGAGGGCCAGATCGCCCGAAATCATATTCAGGGGCAACTCATATGCATCATGATCTGAAACCGGGCGACGTCGCCCTGATGGGGGTTCCGTTGGACCTGCATTCGTCGTTCCTGCAGGGCCCGGCCTTTGCTCCGGGTCGCATCCGCGAGGCGCTGCATTCGGGTGCTGCGAACCTGACCGCCGAAGATGGCACCGATCTGGGTGCAACCGACCGGTTTCGGGATACGGGCGATCTTGATGTATTCGAAATGCGCGGTCAGGAACCGATAGACCGGATCGAGGCGGGTGCGGCGGAACGTCTGTCCAGCGGGGCGCGGCTGTTGTCGCTGGGTGGCGATCATTCGGTTGCCTATCCGCTGATCAAGGCCCATGCCGAACGGTACGAGGGGCTGAACATCCTGCACATCGATTCCCATCCCGACCTCTACGACACGCAGGAAATCGGCCCGCTGGGACATGGTTGCCCTTTTGCGCGGGTGATGGAGAACTGCCCGGTCAAGCGGCTGGTGCAGGTCGGCATCCGCACCATGAACACGCATCAGCGCGAACAGGCAGACAAATTCGGGGTCGAGGTGATCGATATGCGCAACTGGCGCCCGGACCTGCAGATTTCCTTTGGTGGCCCGGTCTACCTTTCGCTGGATTTGGATGCGCTTGATCCGGCGTTTGCCCCCGGTGTTTCACATCACGAACCCGGCGGTCTGACGACGCGCGAGGTGATCGACCTGATCCACCGGTTCGAGGGGCAGTTGGTCGGGGCTGATATCGTCGAGCTGAACCCGCATCGCGACCCCTATGGCATGACTGCGATGGTGGCGGCGAAATTCGTCAAGGAAATCGGCGCGCGCCTGCTTTCCCAATAATGCCAGCAACCAAAATGGGTCGGGTCAGACTTTGGCCTTGCCCGGCTTGAACGGGGCCATTCCCGCGCGGGCCAGTTCATCGGCCCGCTCGTTTTCAGGATGCCCGGCATGGCCTTTGACCCATTCCCAGGTCACGTCATGACGGCTTTGCGCCTCGTCCAGTCGCTGCCAGAGTTCCACGTTCTTGACCGGCTTTTTGTTTGAGGTTTTCCAGCCGTTTCTCTTCCACCCAAAAATCCAGCCGGTAACGCCGTTCTTTACATAGGCACTGTCTGTTACCACGGTGATCGTTGATGGGCGTTCCAGTGTCTCCAACGCGTTGATCGCCGCCAGCAATTCCATGCGGTTGTTGGTTGTCTCGGCTTCACCGCCGCTCAATTCGCGCTCTTTCAGCACAGCGCCCTTGTCCATGGCGCGCAGCAAGACACCCCAACCCCCCGGGCCGGGATTGCCGGAACAGGCCCCATCGGTATAGGCGAATAGTTCAGGCATAGGCGAAAACCAGAATGAAACCGTCATACGATCCGGCCAGCCCCTTGCCCATTCCCGTCACGAAACGATCGAGCGTGAACCCCGCCTCGGTCAGAGCCGTCTCAATCTCGGTCTGCGAATAATAGGTATAGTATCGGTCCAGATGATCACGGTGTTCTCCGGTGCCCAGTTTCATGCCCAGAAAAAGCAGACCGCCGGGTTTCAGGGCCTTGTGGATCGCGCCCAGATAACGCGGAAAATCCGCACGAGGGGCGTGCAGCAGGGAAAAGCTGGCATAGACGCCATCATATTCCGCCGTTTCAGTGACATCATCGAATGTGCCCAGATGCGCATCTACGCCGTTGTCGCGGGCGTACTCGACAAAAGCGGGTGTGGCGTCCAGTGCCCGAACCTTCAGGCCCTGTCGCATCAGAAACGTGCTGTCCGATCCGGGCCCCGAACCCAGATCCAGCACATATCCTGCTGCGCCTACCGCATCCGCAAAGGCCTGCCGCGCCTCAAGCTGTTTGGCGGGCAACGGCACCTTCAGATAATCCGCAACATGCGAGGTATAGGCGTCGATCGTTTTATGGTCTGGCATCACGCAGATTGCCGCAGCACGCGCGGCACCTTGAACTCAACATTCTCGATCGCCGTTTCAACCATTTCGACAGTGACGTCAAAACGGGACTGAAATGCCTCGATGACCTCGTTCACCAGCACTTCGGGAGCGGATGCCCCGGCGGTGACTGCGATGCTGGAAATACCTGTCAGCGCGCGCCAGTCGATATCTGTGGCGCGCTGGACCAGTTGGGCATAGTTGCAGCCCGCCTTGGAGGCGACCTCAACCAGACGGCGGGAATTCGAAGAATTTGGCGCGCCCACAACCAGCAGCGCATCGGATTTGGGTGCTACGATCTTGACCGCTGCTTGTCGGTTTGTGGTGGCATAACAGATGTCTTCCTTGTGTGGTCCGATAATCGCGGGAAAGCGGGCGTGCAATGCCGCAACGATGTCCCTGGTGTCATCGACCGACAGCGTTGTCTGCGTAACAAAAGCCAGCCGTTCGGGATCGCGGACCCGGACATTGGCAACGTCTTCTACGGTTTCCACCAACAGAACTTCGCCATCGGGTAACTGGCCCATAGTGCCAACCGTCTCGGGGTGGCCCTTGTGGCCGATCATGATCATCTGCAATCCGGCATCCGCGTGCCTCTGGGCCTCGATATGCACCTTGGACACAAGCGGGCATGTTGCATCCACATAGATCATTTCGCGCCGCGCCGCCTCGGCTGGAATGGCCTTGGGTACGCCGTGGGCCGAAAAGATGACAGGGCGGTCATCGGGGCATTCGTCCAGTTCCTCGACAAACACCGCGCCCTTTGCCCGCAGCCCGTCCACCACGAATTTGTTGTGCACGATTTCGTGTCGCACATAGACCGGCGCCCCCCACTTGGCCAACGCCATCTCGACGATCTTGATGGCACGGTCCACGCCTGCGCAAAAACCCCTTGGGGCGGCGAGGTAGAGTGTGAGTGGCGGCTTGGTCATGTGGACATCTCCCTGACCCGGACAGGTAAGGTTTTTCGCAGCATTGGTCCAGATGTCATGATGGCGTCATGATCCTGACATCGTCGGGCATTAACGTGATTGGTGTTTAAGCACCGAATGCTAGTTAAAGAAGCGCGGTCAGAATCATAACGATCCTGACCGCGCAATTTCCCATCACTGCGGTTCATGCCAGATATTCCTCTGGCCTTAGCTACCGCCCGCTACCGCGACGCTGCGGGGCTCCCGAGGTTCCCGGGGCTCCATCGGCATTTCACGCGGCGGACGTCCGATGACGTCACGCAGGTCTTCCAACTCGATGAAGTTGTCGGCCTGACGGCGCAACTCGTCCGAGATCATGGGCGGCTGGCTGCGGATGGTCGAAACCACCGAGACGCGAACGCCCTGACGCTGAAGGCTGGCAATCAGCGGGCGGAAATCCCCATCGCCCGAAAACAGCACGATATGATCGACGCGCGGCGCCAGTTCCATGGCATCGACGGTCAGTTCGATATCCATGTTGCCTTTGACCTTACGGCGGCCCATGGAATCGGTATATTCCTTGGCCGGTTTCGTCACCATGGTGAACCCGTTGTAATGCAGCCAATCAACCAATGGGCGGATGGGCGAATACTCATCGTTTTCCAGCAGCGCTGTGTAATAGAACGCCCGAAGCAGTTTTCCCCTGCGCATGAATTCCTGACGCAGCAACTTGTAGTCGATGTCAAAGCCCAGAGCTTTGGCGGCCGCGTAAAGATTCGAGCCATCGATGAACAGCGCTAGCCGTTCGTCCTTATAAAACATAAATAGTCCCTTCCGGTATAACCCATTGCGCCGTGAGGTTCCGTGAGTGAGTGCGTAATAAATCAGCGCAATGGTGCACCTAATGTAAGAATTTTGACATGTATCGCAAGTATTGTCTGTGCGGAATGAGAGGTGAAATATGGCCGAAACCCGGTCAAAAGCAGTGTTGGCACTGGGTGCAAATCTCAGCCTGAGAGATAACGGGCCCGAAGTGACCCTGCGAAACGCGCTGGAGGTTCTGAAGGCGGAAAGCGTGGTGATTCGCTCTGTAAGCCGCTTTTTTGCCACTCCGTGCTTCCCGGCGGGGGCCGGGCCGGACTATGTGAATGCTGCTGCGCTGATTGAAACCGATGGTACGCCCGAAGCATTGCTTGATCTGTTGCACCGGGTTGAGCATGAGTTCGGGCGCGCGCGCGTTCAGCGCTGGGGCATGCGAACGCTCGATATCGATCTCGTGTGCTGGGACGACCGGGTTTTGCCTGATCAGGCTGAATACGAACGATGGCTGAAATTACCTGCAGAAGATCAGGTAAAGCTGGCCCCTGACAAATTGATCTTGCCACATCCCCGTTTGCAGGACCGCGCATTCGTATTGGTGCCGATGGCCGATGTCGCGCCGGATTGGCGCCACCCGGCTCTTGATCTGACGGTAACCGAGATGCTTGCGAAGCTGCCCGAGGCCGATGTGGCCGCGGTTGTCCCGCTTTGATGCGGGCAGAACGGCATTTCCCGCTTGTCAAGGCGTAGAATCGCGCTTAGATAAACCCCTTCCTGACACGGATTCATTTACGGAGAGCGCCCCATGGCCCGCGTGACGGTCGAAGACTGTGTAGACAAGGTTCCGAACCGGTTCGAACTGGTGATGCTTGCCGCCCATCGCGCGCGCGAGGTGTCCGCTGGTGCGGCGATTACCGTGGACCGCGACAATGACAAAAACCCGGTTGTTTCGCTGCGCGAAATCGCTGAGGAAACCCAGAGCGCCGACGAACTGCGCGAGCGTCTGATCGAGGCCAACCAGACCCAGATCGAGGTTGATGAGCCGGAAGAGGATCAGATGGCCCTGCTGATGGGGGCAGAGTCGGACAAGCCTGCTGATGACGACATGTCCGAAGAAAAGCTCCTGCGCGCTCTGATGGAGGCACAGGGCCAGGGGTAATTCCCAAAGACGAAGGTGCGGACCGGATGATTTCTGCTGACGACCTGATTGCGCTGGTCCGCAACTACAACCCAAAAACCAATGCCGACCGCATCGCCCGGGCCTATGAGTTCGGAATGCAGATGCACGAGGGGCAGTTCCGCCATTCAGGCGAACCTTATTTTACGCATCCTGTTGCTGTCGCCGCCATCCTGACCGAGCAACGGCTGGATGACGCCACCATCATCACCG
This sequence comes from Ruegeria sp. CF5, assembly GCF_056537325.1. Classification (NCBI taxonomy): domain Bacteria; kingdom Pseudomonadati; phylum Pseudomonadota; class Alphaproteobacteria; order Rhodobacterales; family Roseobacteraceae; genus Ruegeria; species Ruegeria sp. CF5. The sequence goes on from NZ_JBQFRI010000008.1 coordinate 226,649, forward strand.
CATTGCTTCACGATACGATTGAGGACACCAAAGCCAACTACGGCAAAGTGTCCGATCTGTTCGGGGACGAGGTGGCGAAGCTGGTCGATGGCGTAACCAAGCTGACAAACCTGCAGCTCTCTAGCCGTGAAACCAAGCAGGCCGAGAATTTCCGCAAGCTGTTCATGGCCATGTCCAAGGACCTGCGGGTCATTCTGGTGAAGCTCGCCGACCGTCTGCACAATATGCGTACGATCAAGGCAATGCGCCCGGAAAAGCAGGTGATCAAGGCACGCGAGACGATGGATATCTATGCGCCGCTTGCGGGTCGCATGGGTATGCAGTGGATGCGTGAGGAACTGGAAGACCTCGCCTTCCGCGTCCTCAACCCCGAGGGCCGTCAGTCGATTATCCGTCGCTTTATCACCCTGCAGCGGGAAACCGGCGATGTGATCCATCGCATCACCGGGGATATGCGCCACGAGCTGGACAAGGCCGGGATCGAGGCCGAGGTCTTTGGCCGCGCCAAGAAACCTTACTCGATCTGGCGCAAGATGCAGGAAAAGGATCAGGGCTTTTCGCGCCTGTCCGATATCTACGGCTTTCGCATCATCACCCGGTCCGAGGAAGATTGCTATCGTACACTCGGTGCCATCCACCAACGCTGGCGCGCAGTTCCGGGGCGGTTCAAGGATTATATCAGCCAGCCGAAATCGAACGGCTATCGCTCGATCCACACCACGGTGTCGGGGCGCGATGGCAAGCGTGTCGAAGTGCAGATCCGCACTCGGCAGATGCACGATGTTGCCGAAACCGGCGTGGCGGCGCACTGGTCGTATCGCGATGGTGTGCGGTCCGAAAACCCGTTTGCCGTGGATCCGGCCAAATGGATTTCCAGCCTGACCGAGCAGTTCGACAACGAAGAAGATCACGACGAGTTCCTCGAAGCCGTGAAGCTCGAGATGTATTCGGATCAGGTCTTTTGTTTCACGCCCAAGGGCGACGTGGTCAAACTGCCGCGCGGGGCGACGCCGATCGACTTTGCCTATGCCATTCACACCCGCATCGGGCATGCTTGTGTTGGCGCCAAGGTGGACGGCATCCGGGTGCCGCTTTGGACACGCCTAAAGAATGGTCAATCGGTTGATATCATTACCGCCGACGGCCAGACGCCTCAGGTGACGTGGCTTGAGATCGCGGTTACCGGCAAGGCCAGAACGGCCATCCGCCGAGCCTTGCGCGAGGTGGATCGTGAGCGGTTCATCAAGCTGGGCAAGGAACTGGCCCGTGCAGGGTTTGAACATGTGGGACGCAAGGCGACAGACAAGGCGCTGGACGCTGCGGCCAAACATCTGCGCCTCAAGGATCGTCACGAATTGCTGGCGCGTTTGGGCAGCGCTGAACTGACCGCGCATGAAGTGGTCGAGGCGGTCTATCCCGAACTGACCAAGGATGAGGGCGACGCCATCCCGCTGCGCCGTGCGGTGATCGGTCTGGAACCCGGTCAGAAGTTCGACCGCGCACCCTGTTGTCAGCCTCTGCCCGGTGAGCGCATCGTCGGAATAACCTATCGTGGCAAGGGCGTGGTCGTTCACGCGATTGATTGCGACCGTCTCAGCGAATTTGAGGATGAGCCCGAACGCTGGGTCGATCTACACTGGCATTCGGGTACGCACCCGGCGGTCTATGCGGCAACGCTTGATCTGACCATCGGCAACGACGCGGGCGTGCTGGGGCGTATTTGCACATTGATCGGCGAGAAAAAGGCCAATATCTCCAATCTGGAATTCGTTGATCGCAAACCAGATTTTTACCGCCTGCTGATCAATGTCGAACTGCGCGATGTGGAACAGCTGCATTCGCTGATGTTGATGCTTGAGGCGGAAAGCGACGTGGCCGCGGTCGAACGGTATCGGGATACGGTGCAGGCGTCGGTAGCGGCGGGTTGAGAAAGGACGATCAGGAGTGGTTTTCAAGCGCCGAGATCGACGCTCACCTGTCCAGATCGCTTCGGAATTCGTTTATCCGCGCGGCGGCTGGACGCGTGCGTTTCACTACGTCAAACACCGGGTGCGTCGGTTACCTGACTCACCCGAACGGATCGCGCGCGGGATAGGTGCCGGCGTTTTCGCTTCGTTTACACCGTTTTACGGGTTTCACTTTGTTGTGGCCGTGGTGCTGGGTCGCCTGATTAACGGCAACATTCTGGCCGCACTCAGCGGAACGTTCTTCGGCAACCCGCTGACCTATGTGCCGATTGGCGTTGTGTGCCTGCAAACCGGGCATTTCCTTTTGGGCACCGAATTCGAAAAAGGTGAGACCAAGGGGCTCATGGGCAAATTCGCCAGTGCGCTGGGCGATCTCAAGAACAACTTTTTTGCGATGTTCACCGACCGGGTCGCCGACTGGCACGGGCTGAGCATCTTTTATCACGAGGTGTTCTTTCCCTACATGATCGGCGGCATCATTCCAGGGATCGTGGCCGGAACGATCTGTTATTTCCTCAGCCTGCCGGTGACGCGCACCTACCAACAACGGCGGCGTGCGAAGATCAAAGCGAAATTCGAAGAAATCAAACGACTGGCCGAAGCAAAGGCTGACGTTCCCCAAGCAAACCCATTAGGCTCATCCCAAGGGCCGAAAAAGGATTCGAGCGATGTCTGATAACCATCTGCGTCTGGGTGTGAATATTGACCATGTGGCGACCGTGCGAAATGCACGAGGCGGGGCCTATCCGGACCCGCTGCGCGCCGCCAAGATCGCCGAAGAGGCGGGCGCGGATGGTATCACCGCGCATCTGCGCGAAGATCGCCGTCATATCTCTGACGCCGATATCGACCGCCTGATGGAAGTGCTGTCGGTGCCGCTGAACTTTGAAATGGCTGCGACTGAAGAAATGCAGCGGATCGCCCTGCGCCACAAACCCCACGCGGTGTGCATAGTGCCAGAAAAGCGCGAGGAGCGCACGACCGAGGGTGGATTGGAAGTGGCGCGTGAAGAAAACAAGCTGGCCCATTTCATCGCCCCGTTGCGTGATGCGGGCTGTCGGGTCTCGATCTTCATTGCCGCGGACAAGAAACAGATCGAAGCGGCCCATCGCATTGGCGCTGAGGTGATCGAGCTTCACACAGGCGCCTACTGCGACGCCCACGCCGAAGGGAACAATGACGACCGCGACCGCGAGTTGGAAGCGCTGCGGGAAATGTCGGCCTTTGCGCACTCGCTGGGGCTCGAGGTTCATGCGGGCCACGGTCTGACCTATGACACGGTCCAGCCCGTCGCCGTTTTCCCCGAGGTGAAAGAGCTGAATATCGGCCATTTCCTGATCGGCGAGTCGATCTTTCGCGGCCTTACTCCGGCCATTGCCGAGATGCGCCGCCTTATGGACGAGGCGCGGGCATGATCACGCCCGCCTTCGTTGCCATCTGGTTTGCGTGGTTGATGGCCGGGGGGTCGCCGGGGCCGGCAACGATGGGTATCGCGGGCACCGCCATGAACGAAGGCCGCCGTTCCGGTTTGGTCTTTGCACTGGGCATCTGTGCCGGGTCCGCTGCCTGGGGCATCGCTGCCGCTTTGGGACTGTCGGCGATCATGCTGGCCAATGTCTGGGTGTTCGAGGTGATCCGCTATGTTGGGGTGGCCTATCTGGGCTGGTTGGCATTCAAGGCGCTGCGCCGCGCCCTGACGTCGGACGAGGTGGCGCTGGGCAAACCTGTCAGCGGTTCGCCGAGAGCCATTTTCGCCAAAGGCGCGGCCATTCACTTGACCAACCCCAAGGCGATCCTGAGCTGGGGCTCGATCTATGCCATCGTGGCCCCAAACGACGCCAGCCTGTCGATGCTGCTGGGCTATTTCGCGATGCTTTATGCGGGCTCACTGCTCATCTTCATCGGCTACGCGTTCCTGTTCTCGTCAGAACGCATGATCCGCGCCTATCGCCGCGCACGCAGATGGTTTGACCTGGCCTTTGCCGGGTTCTTTGGGGTGGCGAGCTACAAGATACTGACGGTGCGATTGTCATGATGGATTACGCAGCATTGATCTCAACTGCGCTGGCGTTCTTTGTAATGGCCGTTTCACCCGGCCCTGCAAATATTTCTAATGCCGCAGTAGCCATGAAATATGGGCGTAAAACCAGCTTGGTCTACGGCGCTGGTTTATCCTGTGGTCTGGTTTTTTGGGGTCTGGTCGCCGCCAGTGGCATGGGTGCAGTTCTGCAATCTTCCTTCTATTTGTTGATGCTGCTCAAAGTTTTGGGTGGGATTTATCTGTTGTGGCTTGCGTGGCAATCTTTCAACTCAGCCAGACGTCCAAATGGGGAGGCCCCAGGCCCAACCGCTGGCGGGCGCTGGTTTCTGCGCGGGCTGATACTCAACATGTCAAACCCAAAATCCGTGGTCGCATGGATGGCGGCTTTGTCGATTGGGATTGGCCCCAATGACAGCTTGCTGAACGTGGCTGTTGCGACTCTGGCCTGTGTCATGGTTGGATTTTTGAACAACGCGCTGTATTCGTTGCTGTTCTCAGTTGATGGTATGATGCAGGCTTATCGCCGATGCCGTCGTTGGATAGATGGCGTCGCGGCCGGGTTGTTTGCATTAGGCGGTGTCGGACTGATCAGGTCGGCGTTCTCCAGATGATTTTAGGAATTGGCACAGACCTCGCAAATATCGACCGTATCCAAGGTACGCTTGACCGGTTCGGCGATCGGTTCCGCAATCGTGTCTTTACTGATATCGAACAGCGCAAGGCTGAACGTCGTCACGATACTGCTGGCACATATGCCAAACGTTGGGCCGCGAAAGAGGCGTGTTCCAAGGCGCTGGGAACCGGTCTGCGTATGGGCATTGCGTGGAAGGACATGGCCGTCACCAACCTGCGCACCGGTCAGCCGGTGATGCACGTGACCGGTTGGGCAGCAGAACGCCTGAAAGAGATGACGCCCGACGGGCATGAGGCGATCATCCACGTCACCCTGACTGACGATCACCCCTGGGCGCAGGCATTTGTGGTGATCGAGGCGCGGCCCATTCACGAAGCGCCGTCCCGGCCTTGACTTGCCCCCACCAGCCCCGCATGTAGCACCGCAACGACGCAAGGACCGGAGAGCAGCATGGCCGAGGAAGCCAAAACAGGAAACGCCTTTTGGGAGACGATCAAAACCGTCGTCTATGCCCTTCTGATTGCGGGCGTTTTCCGCACGCTGTTCTTTCAGCCATTCTGGATTCCTTCAGGCTCGATGAAGCCCACCCTGTTGATCGGTGACTTTCTGTTCGTCAACAAGATGGCCTATGGCTATTCCTACGCCTCCTGTCCCAGCCTGATCGTTCCCAGCCTAGGACTGAATATCGATGCCGAGGATATCTGCGGCTGGATGAAAGGCGACAATACCCGCATCATGGGTGGTGAACCCGAGCGCGGTGATGTCATCGTGTTCCGCCATCCCGTGACCGGACGCGACTATATCAAGCGTCTCATCGGCGTGCCGGGGGATAGGGTGCAGGTCCGCGATGGCGTGATCATTCTGAACGGTACACCTGTCAAACAGGTGCCGGATGGCGTCTTTACCGAGATCGCCGAACCTCAGGGGCCGCAGCGCCTGCGTCCGCGTTGCGAAAACGGTCCGGTCGGGATCGGTGGTGTCTGCGAAAAATCGCGCCTGATCGAAACGCTGCCCAGCGGCCTGTCCTATGATATCCTGAACATCGGCAATCAGGCCGCAGACAATACCGGCATCTATGTCGTTCCCGAAGGCCATTATTTCTTTATGGGCGACAACCGGGACAACTCCAGCGACAGCCGCGTACCGCAGTCGGTCGGCGGCGTTGGGTTCGTTCCTTATGAGGACCTGCTGGGTCGTGCGGATCGCATCATGTTCTCGTCCGCAGGCCGGTCGATGTTCTTCTTCTGGACGTGGCGCGGCGATCGCTTCTTCAAGGCGATCAATTGAAGATCTCGGCCGAGATAAAAGCCTTTCAGCAGCGGCTCGGGTATGAGTTTTCCGACCCTGCGCTGCTGCTACGGGCCCTGACCCACGGATCGGTATCGTCCTCTACCAGGCCCGACAATCAGCGACTGGAGTTTCTCGGCGATCGTGTTCTGGGGCTGGTGATGGCGACAGCACTGCTGGAAGCCGACCAAAAGGCCACCGAAGGACAGCTGGCACCACGCTTCAATGCATTGGTGCGCAAGGAAGCCTGCGCTGACGTGGCACGGCAGATCGATCTGGGTGCCGTCCTGAAACTGGGCCGGTCCGAGATGCTGTCAGGCGGGCGGCGCAAGCTGGCGCTTTTGGGTGACGCGATGGAGGCGGTTATCGCCGCCATCTACCGCGACGCCGGGTTCGAGGCCGCAAGAGAGGTGATCCTGCGTCTGTGGGGTGACCGGATTTTCAATGTCGAGGCCGACGCGCGGGATGCCAAGACCGCATTGCAGGAATGGGCTCAGGCGCGCCGACAGAACCCGCCCTCATATGTCGAGGTTTCGCGCAGCGGTCCCGATCATGCGCCGATCTTTACCATCGCGGCCAGATTGCAGGACGGAACCGAGGCACAGGCGACCGCAGGCTCGAAACGTCAGGCCGAACAGGCCGCCGCCAAGGCCTTACTGGACCGGTTAGGTTGATCCGAGTCAGGTCAGGGTTTTGGGGGAAGAACCCCCTTGGCCTGAAGCACGGCAAGTACATCCAGTATCGTGGCTGTACTGACATCGAATGACCCATTGAGGCGGACACCCGCCCCGCCATCGCCAATCTCATACGTCCCGCCAGAGCTGTAATCCGGATCAAGTGAAGCCAGATCCGCCGGAAGTTCAGGACAAATCGGAAACCTGTCGGAGATGGCCGCTCCGGCACGCAGGAAAACCGAGCGGGCGGTCTGCAGGAACTCTTCCTGACCCTCTGAAAGGGAAGGTGGGTTGTTCAGGGTCATACCCACATCCGCCAATTCGAAATAGATACACTGATCGCGCAGCACGGCCGAGGCTGAGGTCGTGAACTCAATGCCTCCTGTGGCCAATAGTGCTTCACGCTCCGGGGTCTGTCCGATGCTTCTGCGGCACTTGTAGGTGTTCAGTTCAAATCGGCCGGCAAGTGTCAGGACTTGGTCATCCGCCCGGGCACTCAACGCATCCAGCGATATCTCTGCGTTGCAGGCATCGGTAAAGGTTGCGCCTTTCAGAAGAACGGGGAGTTGCCTTTGAATATCCCGAAGATCGACTGTGGCATCGACGCCAATACGCGTTGTCGCGACTTCTGCCAGTTCAAGTTTCACGTGATACGGCACGTCCGAGTTGCCAATCGTCACATCACGCGAAAAATCAAAGGACACCGGCTCTGCACCTGCATGGGTACACAGCAAGGTCAGGGTCGCAGCGGCAGTTTGCAGAAATAGGGTTTTCATTCTCCGCCCTCCGCGTCGCCTTTTTCCTGCAGCAACCGTAACAGATCCAACAGCGTTGCCGCGCTGGTATCGACTGATCCCGCCAAACTCGCACCGACCCCGCCGTCGCCAATTTCGCGTGTGCCTCCGGACGTGAACCGGGGATCAAGGCTCGCCAGTTCTTCGGGCAAGGCTGGACAAACCGGATTGTCGGCCAGAACCTCTGTGCTTTTTTCGACAATCAGTGTCTCGGCTTTTTCCGTCAATCCGATCCAGTCGGACACGCTGCCGACAAATCCCTGCGGGTCGAGATCCAGATCGACGAGGCGAAACCGAACGCAATTCCGGCTGACATCAGCGGTGGCCCTGACCTGAACATCAACGTTTTGCCCGAACAGCAACACACCCCGGTAATGCATCTTGGGGTCCTTGGTGTTGCAGGCATAGAATTTGGCCTGAAACTGCCCGCGTAGGATGACAGCGTTCTGTTCGGCCTGAACGTCCGAGACGGCCAGCGCGAATTTTTGTTTGCAGGTCTCCTCCAGCACGTTCGACAGCAGCGCAGGCGCAAGCTTCTGAACCGTGCGCAGATCCAGAAACGTGTCGACCCCAAGACGCGTTTCCGAGATTTCGCTTAGCGAGACATAAAGTGAATAGGGAAGCTGCGTTTCTTTGACGGGCAGAGAATCCTGAATTTTGAACTCAACGCTTTCAGCGGCCAGACTGCTGGCCGCCGTGGCCAACCCAAGGCCAAGCGGCACAAGGCGGAATAGTCGCGCCAAACTGAAATTTGCCCTTCTGCTCGAAAACCCGGTCACTTTCACCCCCGCCTCGCGTTCGTGGACTTAGTGTAACAGCATTTGGTTCTTTGGTTTCAACAATTTACACGGGCCTCATTTCTGGCGGGCCGCCCGGATTCCTTAATACCCCGGTAACTTGGTGCAGAAATGCCCAACCACCTGTTGCAGGGCAAATCCCTCTGGCCCGGGACGCCATTCTGCTATAGGGATGCTGGCCTGCAAACAGGATCGCAAAACATGACCACAAGCGCCGGATTCATCGCCCTGATCGGAGAGCCCAACGCGGGCAAATCAACGCTGCTGAACCGCATGGTCGGGGCCAAGGTCTCGATCGTGACGCATAAGGTGCAAACCACGCGCGCGCGCATCCGTGGCGTGGCGATCGAAGGGGACGCGCAGCTGGTGTTTGTCGATACGCCCGGTCTGTTCAAGCCCCGCCGTCGACTGGATCGCGCCATGGTGGCGGCAGCATGGGGCGGGGCGGCCGACGCTGATGTCGTCGTTCTGATGGTCGAGGCGCATCGCGGCGTGACCGAAGGTGTCGAACGTATTCTTGAGGGGCTGAACGAGATCGGGCAGGGCCGCAAGGTGGCGTTGGCAATCAACAAGATCGACAAGGTTCAGTCCGAGAAGCTGCTGGCGCTTACCAGCGACCTCAACGCGCGCTACCCGTTTGCCGAAACCTTCATGATCTCGGCCGAGCGAGGCTATGGCGTCGATGACCTTCGCAAGTGGCTGGCCGCAGAATTGCCCGAGGGCCCGTGGCTCTATCCCGAGGATCAGATAGCCGATCTGCCAATGCGCATGATCGCGGCTGAGATGACACGCGAGAAACTGACCCTGCGCCTGCATCAGGAACTGCCCTATCAGTTGACTGTCGAAACCGAAAATTGGGAAGAGCGCAAAGATGGCTCGGCCAAGATCGATCAGGTGATCTACGTCATGCGCGACGGCCACAAGGGCATCGTGCTGGGCAAACGCGGCGAGACCATCAAGGCCGTCAGTCAGGCCGCCCGCGCCGAACTGGAAGAGTTCCTTGATCGCAAAATCCACTTGTTCCTGCAGGTGAAAGTACGGCCCAACTGGTTGGAGGAATCCGAGCGGTATTCGGAAATGGGTCTGGATTTCAAAGACGGCAACGCATGACCCGTCTGACAGCTGAATTCTGGGTTCATGCCTATCTGGCGCGGCTGCGATTTCAGGAAATTCCCGCCTTTGTGGTCGCTCATGGTGACGACACGGCGGGCGCGGTTCTGGTCAAGCTCAACACTCTCGATGGTCAGGCCGTTGCGTTCCAGCGCAGTTTCGACCTGATGAGTGGTGAGCGGAAATGGGTGGAACTGTCCAGCGGTGCAGAGCCCGATGTAGACGAAGCCATCCATCGCCAGCGCGGGTTCGATCCCGATTTGTGGGTGATCGAGGTCGAGGATCGGCAAGGACGCCATTTGCTGGGTGGCGAAGGGCTGGAGTAAGCTCCGCATTGCATCCCATTGAGGTTGAACCGGGCTGGCGCAGTGTCAGAAATCTCTTGGTGAATTGATGCATTCAGATATCATGTTTGGAGTTGTATTCTTGGGGAGGAGAATATGCTCAAACCGTTTGTTTCTGCGTCCGCCTTGTTTTTGCTGGTTTCTTCTGCGGCAATGGCACAGTCGAACCGCCTTAATCCGACCGCCGACTACGCCCTGATCAATGGCAACATCCATACCATGGACGCTGATGGCAACACGGCCGAAGCTATCGGGATCGAAGGTGACGAGATTGTCTATGTCGGCAGTGCCGAAGGTCTGAAAGATGTCATCGGCCTTGGCACAGAGGTCATAGATTTAAAGGGCAGGATGGTTCTGCCGGGTTTTGTCGATGGCCACATTCATGCGGCTGCAGGTGGCTTGATCGTGCTTGGTGTCAACCTGCAGACAGATGACAAGGACGAGCTGTTTGCACGGATACGGAATGAGGTCGAAACCAACGACGACGACATCATCCTTGGTAACGGTGTTCGCTTTAACCCATGGCAGGACGGCAATCCGACAGCCGCGATGCTGGACGAAATCGAATCCGAACGTCCGGTATACCTGTGGGCCATCGATGGTCACGCGGCTTGGGTGAATTCCAAAGCTTTGGAACTGGCGGGAATTGATAAGGATACTCCGGACACCGTGCCGGGCTTCTCTTTTTTTGAACGTGATGACGACGGGAATCCAACAGGGTGGATCGTCGAAATTCCCGCTCAGATGCAGGTTCTGACCTCGCTGATCGACATAACACCCGAGTTCATGGCCGAAGGTGTTGCGACCTGGCTGCAGCGTTTTGCGGCCGCCGGAATTACTTCGGTCCACGATCATGGGATTCAGGGGATGAGCCAGGAGGAAGGCTTTCAAATGATGGCCGACTTTGAAAAGGACGGGGCTATGCCGATCCGGTTTGTCGGGTCGTATTACTGGAACGATGGCAGTGTTGACCCCCTTCCCGGTACAATTGAACTTGGCGAAAAGTTCAACTCCGAGCTTGTCAAAGCGCGGTATCTGAAAATCAACATGGACGGCGGCGACGACAAATGGAATGCACTCTACGTAGACCCATACACCGATAAACCCGATCTGGTGCCTGACCCCATTATCCCGGTTGAAACCGTCAGGGACGCAGTGATCCGTGCGGACGCCGCCGGGATAGACGTGACATGCCATTGCTTTGGCGATTTGGCAGTCCGGACGCTGCTTGATGCGGTTGAGGCGGCAATCGCCGCTAACCCACCGCGTGAGCGTGCCCACAAGATCACGCATGGCACCCTGATCCATCCCGATGATTATGCCCGGTTCGGTGAGCTTGGTGTGATTTACGACAGCACCGGAGCGTGGATGACGTTCGACCCGCTGATGCAATCCATAGCAACGGACAGATTGGGTGCCGACCGGGTAAAAGCAATGTTCCCGGTCAACAGGGTGGTCGCCGAAGGCGGGGTTTTCTCGTTTGGCTCTGACTGGCCCGTGTCGGGCTACGTGTCCGAATACCGCCCACTCGCTGCCATTGAGGCCGGCGTTACCCGCCAGTTACGAGGGCGTGAGGACGTCGAGCCGCTTGGCGGTGACGAGGCAAAGCTGCCGCTGGAGCTTGCGTTGGAGGCGCACACGATAAACGCCGCGCGCGGGATGGGTATGGACAGCGAAATCGGCAGTCTGGAAGTCGGTAAAAAGGCAGACCTAGTGGTTCTGGGCGAAGACCTTTTCCAGATCGACCCGGCCACAATTTCGGATGTCGAGGTGCTTTACACGATCATGGGCGGCAAGCTGACCTACGAGAAACCCGACTAGGCCAGGCGACGGCCCTGCCTTTGCCTCGGTTCACGGGCCGCAAGGCTCACCAGCCGCTGGTTTTAGCGGAAATATCGTGGCCAGTGGCGCTTGGTGCGCCTCCGGCGAATTCCCGCACCTTGCCCGCGAATTCCTTGAAATAGGGCTGGGCCTGCACGTGGGCCAGCGTCTCGGCGCTGTCCCATCGGCCCCAGTGAAACCGGGTCTTGCCATCGTCCGCGACAGCAACCTGATAAGTGAATTTACCGGATGCGTCCGGATCTGCGTTGATCGCAGCAATGAACGCGCCGGTTGCGGCGGTCCAATCATCTTCGTTGCCGCTGTATTCGTAGGTGATCGTGATCCCGCGCATAACGAATTCCTCTTTTTAACATGATTGTTAAATAACTTTCAGAACACAGGGCGGGTTGTCAAGGGCGATGACCCTTGCAGGAGGCCACTGGTTGCGGTCTTTTAACCGTGCCGGAACATTGGGGTGGGGTACGAGATTTGGATTGGCGAGATCACGGCATTCTGCTGACCACCCGCCGCCATGGTGAAACCGCAGCCATTATCGAGGTCTTTACCGAATCCCACGGTCGCCACGCAGGTGTCGTGCGGGGTGGGACAAGCCGCAAGGTCGCGCCGATCCTGCAACCGGGCGCGCAGCTTGACGTCATCTGGCGCGCGCGGCTTGAAGAGCATCTGGGCGCTTTTCAGGTCGAACCGCTGCGGTCGCGCGCGGCGGCGGCGTTTTCCGGGCGTCTGGCCCTGGCCGGTTTGAATGCGGTGGTTTCGCTGCTGTCTTTCTGTTTGCCTGAACGCGAACCCCACCCGCGCATCTACACCCCGACCGAGCGGTTGATGGACCTGCTTGGTCAGGACGACATCTGGCCACTTGCCTATCTGCGCTGGGAACTGGCACTGCTCGAAGAGTTGGGTTTTGGCCTTGACCTGACCAGCTGTGCGGTGACCGGAGCGCGCGAAGGGCTGATCTATGTTTCGCCAAAATCCGGTCGCGCGGTCAGCGCGGACGGGGCCGGGGAATGGGCGGATAGGCTGTTGCCGTTGCCGCCTTGCCTGCGCGGCGAAGGAACCGCCCCCGATGATGAAATCGCGACGGGTCTGAAGACAACCGGTTACTTTCTTGAACACCGGGTCGCCCCTGCGCTGGGCCACACCCCCTTGCCAGAGGCGCGTGCCAGATTTGTCGAGCGGTTTACTCGGCGGCTTTGAACAACATTTCGTGCCCGTCTTCGTTCCGCAGGATCAGAACATCGCCCGATACTTCGGACTGTGTCATCGCCATAAGCGCCGCGAAATATGCCCCTTCGGCTTCTAGATCAGGGCACGCAGCACGAGTAGCGGCCAGATCAGTGATTTCGAACCACGGATAGGGCGCGTCGAGCGTGCCACTAAAGCTGTTACAGGGCGCCCGCCCGGCGATCTGACCCGCCTCGGGAAAGCTGATCGTAGCTGATGCGCCAAAGGGCTGCCCATCGATTTCCTGCAATGTCCATGTGCGATCTGCGGCGCCATAGGCGGCGACGGATTCATCCCTGTCGCACTGGAACAGGGCCAGCAAAGGCAAAATCAATGTTACGCGCAGCATCACGGCCTCCGTTCAACACGATGGTCCTAGCGGAACAGAAAGCACCAATGCAATGGCATCATGATGTCGCAAAAGAAAAGGCCCGGTTTTGACACCGGGCCCAGTTGGGGAAATATGACAGGTCGGCGGCCTAGCTCAGCAGCCGACGCGCGATCACTTGCGCCTGAATTTCAGCGGCGCCTTCAAAGATGTTCAGGATGCGGGCGTCGCACAGAACACGGGAAATCTTGTATTCCAGTGCAAAGCCGTTGCCGCCGTGAATCTGCAATCCGTTATCTGCCGCCGCCCAGGCCACCCGCGCACCCAACAGTTTGGCCATTCCGGCCTCAAGGTCGCAGCGCTGGCCGTGATCCTTTTCCCAGGCCGAGAAATAGGTCAGCTGGCGCGCGATCATGACCTCGACCGCCATCATCGCCAGTTTGCCCGAGACGCGAGGGAAGTTGATCAAGGATTTACCGAACTGCTTGCGGTCCTGTGCGTATTGCATGGCGATATCCAGCGCACATTGCGCAACGCCGATGGCGCGGGCCGCAGTTTGGATCCGTGCGGATTCGAAGGTTTCCATGAGCTGTTTGAAGCCCTTGCCCTCTTCTCCGCCCAGCAGGTTCTCACCTTTGACATGGAAGCCGTCAAAGCCCAGCTCGTATTCCTTCATGCCGCGATAGCCCAGCACTTCGATCTCGCCGCCGGTCATGCCGGGAGTGGGAAAGGGGTTCTCGTCCGTGCCGGGTGTCTTTTCCGCCAGGAACATCGACAGGCCACGGTGATCCGTCGTGTCCGGATTGGTGCGCGCCAGCAGGGTCATTACATGGGTCCGTGCGGCGTGGGTGATCCAGGTTTTGTTGCCGGTGATCTTGTAGTCGCCGTTTTCATCCTTCACAGCGCGGGTGCGCAGTGAGCCCAGATCAGACCCGGTATTCGGTTCGGTGAATACGGCCGTTGGCAGGATTTCAGCACTGGCAATGCGAGGCAGCCAGCTTGCCTTCTGCTCGTCCGTTCCCCCCGCGATGATCAGTTCGGCGGCAATTTCCGAGCGGGTGCCAAGTGAGCCGACACCGATATAACCGCGTGACAGTTCCTCGGACACGACGCACATCGATGCCTTGGACAGGCCGAACCCGCCGAATTCCTCGGGGATGGTCAGGCCAAAGACGCCCATCTCTGCCAGTTCCTCGATGATTTCCATCGGGATCAGTTCATCGTTCAGATGCCAGTCATGTGCGTTCGGTTCGACCTTTTCCTGTGCATAGCGGCGGAACTGGTCGCGGATCATTTCCAGTTCTTCGTCCAGACCGGATGCGCCGAACATGGTGGCGCCGGACTGTGCCTCCATCAGCTCGACCAGACGGGTGCGCGCAGCCTGAGTGTTGGCCTGACCCATCAATGTCTGCACTTCGGCGCATTGAAAGCCGGACAGCGCGTCCCAGCCCAGCCCCAGATCCTGCAGGCGCACGACCTCGGTCTGGTTCATCGGGATACCGCCCGCGACCTGATGCAGATACTCTCCAAACGCGATCTGGTGCAGCAACTGCTCCATCTCGCCAAACTTGCCCTGCGCCTCCAATGCCTCGGCCCAGCGTTGCATCTGTTGAAGCGACTGGTTGTAGGTCGCCAGCCAGGACAGGCCATGTGCAGCCGTCTGGTTCGCCTCGATCAGTGCGCCAGACACCTTGCCATCGCTGCTCACCATGGCCCGGACAGAATCGCGGGCGCGTTCAAAAACGGTTTCGACTGCGGGCAGGGCCGCACGGGTCAAAGCCAGAAGATCGGGCAAAATTGCAGGTGTTGTCATATCGGTCACATCCTGTCCGTCATGGGCCATGAATCACGTCCTTCTTTCGGGTTGTCTGGTCATATCATGCTGCACGTGCAGCGCAACAAAAATACGCAATGCCATTGGAAAACGTTCGAAAATTACCCAGTAATTTTTGCAGTGCAGAGAAGTTTCCGAATGATATGAAGGGGCATGTCTCTGTTTTCGCTGTTTACGCCCCAGGATCTGGCCATCGCATGTGCCGTTGCGGTTCTGGCCGGGATGATCAAGGGAATGGTGGGATTCGCCATGCCCATGATTATGGTTTCAGGTCTGAGCATGATGTTCCCGCCCGATGTCGCGTTGGCGGGATTGATCCTGCCGACGCTGGCGACCAATGGCGTGCAGGCCCTGCGCGAGGGGGCGAAGGCTGCGTTCCGGTCGATCCGCGCGTTTCGGGTGTTTCTGAGTGTCGGGCTGATCTTTCTTTTGATCAGCGCGCAATTGGTCAGCCTCGTTCCTGCCTCGACCTTCCTGATGATGATCGGCGCCCCGGTTGTGTTCTTTGCCCTGCTTCAGTTACTTGGTTTCAGACTGACCTTGCAGCAAAGATCGCCCCGGATCGAAGCGGTGGCAGGCTCCATCGCGGGCTTTATTGGGGGCATGTCCGGGGTGTGGGGGCCGCCCACCGTTGCCTATCTGACCGCGCTGAATACACCAAAAAACGATCAGGTTCGCATTCAAGGTGTGATCTATGGTCTGGGTGCCACTGCCCTGACTGTCGCCCATATGGGATCGGGGATTCTCAGGGCCGAAACGGTCCCGTTTTCCCTGCTGCTGATCACACCCGCGCTGGCTGGTCTATGGCTGGGGATGCAATTGCAGGACAGAATCGATCAAGCCACGTTTCGCAAGGCGACCCTGTTCGTTCTATTGCTTGCGGGGCTGAACCTTGTCCGGCGTGCGGTGACAGGGTGAAAATTCATCCACGCGTTTCAAAATAGCGAAAGGCGAAAAGCAAACCCAGCATCAGGAAAAACAGGCCGGAAATGTCGCCGATCAGGAAGGCGATATATTCAACCGTGGCGCTGCCGAAGGCCATGTTTGTCAGGCTGGACATCAGAAACGAAGTGACGACCCCAACGCCCATGATGCACGCCCAACAGGGTTTGCGGTCAGGTTTGGGAAACAAGTCCCATCCGATCCATTTCAGTGCGTAGAATACCGCAGGAGCGGTCGTGACGGCGATCAGGATCGCCATAATGCGGCTTGGCAGGAAAACATCCGTTCCGCCGATATACACAAATACCAAAATCACCCCGGGCAGCAGGGCAAAGATGGCACGCCATCCCAGCAACCAGGCTGCCAATATCCGAACACCATGCGGCAGAAACAGCAGGCTCGCGCGGCTGGGATATTCGGGAAAGAACATGTTCTGAAGTGGCGACAAAACCTCGAAGGTCAGTATCGACGCCACGACATAGGCCAGCGAGGCAAAGAATGTTTCGGAAACCCAAGAGCGCACGTGATTCAGCCGCTGCCGCTTGGGGTGCGACCGCTATTTGGGGGCATGAACGACGTAACGTCCCCTGTTTGCAGTCCCGCTTTGCGAAAGGTAACCCTTTTGAACCAAGGATTTCAGCGCGCGAAAGAAGGTCGGGCGCGAAACGCTCTGCAGCAGAGTGTGTTCGATCAGACCAAAGGTGCGGACCTCTTGTTCGGATTTGGACAATTCACCTGCGGCATAATAGATGTCGCGTTCGACCGGCGACAACTCCTCCAACCCCAGCGTGCGTTCCATGCTTTGCATCAGTTTGCGCAATTCGGCGAGTTTCGAAATTTCTGTCATAGCTTTACCACTTTGCCGTCATGTCAATACAGGCACGGATAACTGGTCCGGGCCGTCCTGAACCGGGGCATTGCCCTCAGGTCTCGTATTGACACTCATCCCCTTTATAATACTGTAGCTTTCGTATTAGGCAGCTTTGATCGCGAATGTGAGTGAGTGCGCATATGCTGCCCAAAGTTTCTTTCAATTCACGCCCGGCGCCAACGCGTCGGGCGATTTTGGTAGTAGTTAGTCGAAATACCGCATGATTTGTGACCGGGCAACGGATTTGTATATTCGTTCACCCAAATACAACCATATATAGATTGATCTTGTCGCTGTGCGACAAACGGTTGTGAAAGAGGCGCGAGCGCCTCTTTCCCGTTAACCGATGGCGACGGCTTTTACGTCTTCGTCGATGAAGGGCAGGTACTGTTCGAAATTCTCGGCAAACATCTGCACCAGTTTTTCTGCCTGCTTGTCGAACGCGGCCTGATCATCCCAGGTCCGGCGCGGGTCCAGCAGCACCTCGGCCACGCCCGGGGCCGAGACCGGAACGTCAAACCCGAAATTGGAGTCCTTGCGATACTCTGCCTCGGTCAGCGATCCGTCCAGAGCGGCGGTCAGCAGCGCCCGGGTAGCCTTGATCGGCATCCGGCTGCCAACACCATAGGCGCCACCGGTCCAGCCGGTGTTGACCAGCCAGCAGGTCGCGCCGTGCTGAGCGATCTTTTCACGCAGCAGGTTGCCGTAAACTTCGGGGCGGCGCGGCATGAACGGTGCGCCGAAACAGGTCGAGAATGTCGGCTGCGGCTCGGTAACGCCACGCTCGGTTCCGGCGACCTTGGAGGTAAAGCCCGACAGGAAGTGATACATGGCCTGCGCCGGTGTGAGCCGTGCGATCGGAGGCAAAACACCGAAGGCGTCGCAGGTCAGCATGATGATGTTTTTGGGATGTCCACCCAAAGCGCTGCCGGACGCGTTTGAGATGTACTCCAGCGGATAGGCACAGCGCATGTTGGCGGTCAGCGAATCGTCGTTGAAATCCAGCTCTTTGGTTTCCGGATCGAACACCATGTTCTCGATCACCGTGCCGAACTTGGAAGTCGTGGCATAGATTTCGGGCTCGGCTTCGGCGTTCAGGTTGATCGTCTTGGCATAGCAGCCGCCTTCAAAGTTGAAGGTGCCGCGATCCGACCAGCCATGTTCGTCATCACCGATCAGCACCCGCGCCGGGTCAGCTGACAGGGTGGTCTTGCCTGTGCCGGACAGGCCAAAGAACACCGCCGTGTCGACCGGGTTGCCGACCGCGTGGTTGGCCGAGCAGTGCATCGGCATCACACCTTTTTCGGGCAGCATATAGTTGAGCAGAGTGAAAACGGATTTCTTGTTCTCGCCCGCATATTCGGTGCCGCCGATCAGGATCAGCCTGCGGTCAAAGTTCAGCGCAATCACTGTCTCGCTCTGGCAGCCGTGCTTTTGGGGGTTTGCCTGAAAACTGGGGCAGTTGATGACCGTGAAGTCGGCAGTGAACTCGTCCAGATCTTCGCGATCCGGGCGGCGCAGCAGGTGACGGATGAACAGGTTGTGCCAGGCCAGTTCGGTTACCATGCGAACATTGATCGAGTAGGAGGGGTCGGCGCCGCCGACGAGATCCTGCACGAAATAGTCGCGGCCCTTCATATGCTCCAGCATATCGGCATAAAGCGCGTCGAAACCTTCCGGGCTCATCGCGGCGTTGTTTTCCCACCAGATGGTGTCTGACACGCTGTCGGTTTTTACAACGTGTTTGTCCTTGGGCGAACGGCCGGTGAATTTGCCGGTGGTGACCAGAAAGGCCCCGCCATTGCCAAGCGTGCCTTCGTTCCGCTTGAGTGCCTCTTCGATCAGCGCCGGTTCCATGAAGTTGTAATAGACATTGCCCAGACCCTCGATGCCCTGATCTTCGAGGCGGAATTGCGGGTTAACCCGTCCAGATGTCATGCGTATTCTCTCCTATGGCGGCGCTGCGGCGATTGGGGCCATCTGCGCTCATTGGGCAAATTACCGGATCGTTCCGGCGGATGCGCGCGTCTTATCATGGTCGTTCGGGGCATGAACAGGACGGTTTGGCGCAGTTAGCGCAACCAAGCTAAGGTTTAGCGCCATCATGAAAATTCTGTAGCAGTCCGGGCGGTGAAAGGCGGTCAACTAAGGTATTTTTGCCGCAACACTGTGGCGATAAGTGCACAATTTGCGAATTCGCATTGATTCGCCGCCTCAAAAACGCCATGAATGCGGTGCAAATAGGCGAAATATCGCGTATAGAGAGCAGGGGCATTTCCCATGTCTAAGATTGCACTGGTGGATGACGACAGAAACATCCTGACGTCCGTATCCATGACGCTCGAGGCCGAAGGGTTCGAGGTCGAAACCTATAATGACGGTCAGGCGGCGCTGGATGCGTTCAACAAAAAGCTGCCGGACATGGCCGTTCTGGATATCAAGATGCCAAGGATGGATGGCATGGATTTGCTGCAGCGTCTGCGGCAGAAAACCCAGATGCCAGTTATCTTTCTGACTTCCAAAGATGATGAGATCGACGAAGTTCTGGGCTTGCGGATGGGGGCAGACGACTATGTCAAAAAGCCGTTCTCCCAACGTCTGCTTGTTGAACGAATTCGCGCATTGCTGCGCCGACAGGAGGTCACTTCCGGCGATGCTCCGGTCGCAAATACCGGTGACGCCAAGGTAATGGAGCGTGGACATCTGCGCATGGACCCTCTGCGGCACGCGGTCAGCTGGAAGGGCAACGATGTGTCCCTGACAGTCACCGAGTTCCTGCTGTTGCAGGCGCTGGCGCAGCGTCCGGGTTTTGTCAAAAGCCGTGATCAGCTGATGGACGTGGCCTATGATGATCAGGTCTATGTGGATGACCGTACCATCGACAGCCACATCAAGCGTCTGCGCAAAAAGATGCGTACGGCTGATGCCGAATTCTCGGCAATTGAGACCCTTTATGGGATCGGCTACCGGTACAACGAAGATTAAGCGCGGCTGCCGGAAGTAAGTTAAGGGGTTTTCGTGCGGGATACCGGAGAAGTTAGCGGACCACGCGACGGGGACGTCGTTCTTGGGGATGACTGGGTCATCCCGCAAGACCCGGCATCATCCGAAATGCGCTCGAAGCGATCCGGGCGCAACCTGTTTGCGCTCAGGGGCTCGCCGCTTGCGCGCAAGATCATCACGTTCAACCTTATCGCGCTCGTCATTCTTGTTGCCGGTCTGCTTTACCTGGATGATTCGCGGAAAGAACAGGTGCAGCAGCGCGCGCGCAGCGTTGTCGGCGACGCGCAACTGGTCAGCAATGTCTTCGAAACCCAGCTTCGCGACGGTCCGGCAGACAGCCTAACCAGCGGAAGCGGCATCGACGTCAAGGAAACACTGGCCGGCCTCAGCCTGCGGGACGGGGTCGAAGTGTTCGTTTACGACCAGGCCGGCACACTTGTCGGCTGGACGCGCGGGAAGGCTCCGGACTCAAATCTGCCGGCGCTCATGCGGACCGACAGTGCGACCGCTGCAGGTAACACGCTGATCAGCGATGCGCTCACCGCGGTGTGGAACGGCGTCTCGTCGGTTTTCAGCGGTTCCGCGCACAGTGTTTCACCGCCTTTGGCGGACCGGATTCAGGCGCTGATCCCCGACGCGATCGCGGGGCATGTGCAGGTGAATGCGGTGTCCGATTCAGTTGGCGACACGGTTATCGTGTCAGCCACACCGATAATGCGTGACGGAATTGCCATCGGTGCAATTGCCATGTCCGGTCCTGCGGGCGAAATTGACGCGCTCAGCCGACAGGAACAGGAACGCGTTCTGCAGATGTTCGTGATCGCGCTTTTGGTTTCGGTGGGGCTGAGTCTTGTTCTGGCTTCAACAATCGCCAACCCGCTGGCGGATCTGGCCGCTGCTGCGGAAATGGGCAAGGATCGGGGGACACGGCAAGTCAATCCCGGGCGCATCCGCATTCCGGACCTCACGGCCCGCCCGGACGAGATCGGGCGCCTCAGCCGCGCGCTGCGGGGTATGGTCTCGGCGCTGTACAACCGTATCGAGGCCAATGAACAATTTGCGGCGGATGTGGCGCACGAGATCAAGAACCCCCTTGCCAGCCTGCAATCTGCGGTTGGCACTCTGCGGTTCATAAAACGAGAGGATCAGCGGGACAAATTGCTTGATGTCATCGAGCAGGACGTGCGCCGTCTGGACCGTCTGGTCAGCGATATCTCCAACGCCTCGCGTCTGGATGCCGAACTGGTTAAGGAAGATCAGCAACCTTTCGACCTACTGAAGCTTTTGGAGAACCTTGGCCAATACCTTGGCGAAGACGCCAGATCCAAGGGAATCGACTATATTTCCGACCTGCCGTCTGATCCGATCGTGATCGAAGGGCTTGAGGCGCGGCTGGCGCAGGTGTTTGTAAATCTGATCACCAATGCGATCTCGTTTTGTCAGGATGGCGACGCAATCCGCGTCTGGGCCCGGCGCCGCGACAACCGTGTGCTGGTCGTCGTCGAAGATACCGGCCCGGGCATTCCGGACGAAGCTCTGGCCAAGGTGTTCAAGCGATTCTACTCGCAAAGGCCAGTCGAACATTTCGGTAAGAATTCCGGTCTCGGCCTTGCGATATCCAAACAAATCGTCGAGGCGCATGGTGGCGTGATCTGGGCCGAGAACATCCGCCCGACCGAGGCCGATATCACATCCGAGCCCCTGGGCGCGCGATTCGTCGTGGGGCTTCCTGTCTGACCCATGAGTGTGCGGGTTCTGTCAGCCGTGACCAATCAGGACGCCGCGACAGTCCACGCAAGTTGCGTCACTCTTCATGACCGGGGATTGCTGATTACCGGAAGGTCAGGCTCGGGTAAATCCGCACTTGCGCTCCAGATGATGGGGATGGGCGCGGCCCTCGTATCGGATGACCGGGTCAACCTGTGGATGGAGGGCGAAACGGTTGCAGCTCAGGCGCCCGAACCGATACGCGGTCTGATCGAAGCCCGCGGTATCGGCCTGTTGCAGGCCGACCCGGTAGGGCCCGTCAGCCTTGCCTGGGTGCTTGATCTGGATACCGAGGAAACTGCCCGTTTGCCGGAACCGGAAAACGTGCAGGTTCTCAAACAGTCCCTTCCCTTGCTTCGCGCTGTAAAATCCCCACATTTTGCCGCATCTTTGGTTCAATTGATGAAAACGGGGCGTGTCGGACCGGAATGGCCCAGAACTTGAATTCACAAAGACGTATCGTGCTGGTGACAGGCCCGTCAGGGGCGGGTCGCTCGACGGCGATTCACGTACTCGAAGACCTCGGGTTCGAAGCCATCGACAACCTACCGATGGGATTGCTTGAGCGTCTTCTGGAAGGCCCGGAACCAATGCGCCCCATGGCGCTTGGGATCGACGCCCGAAACCGTGATTTTTCGACAATCGGGTTTCTCGAACTGGTATCGAAACTCGGCCGGATGGAGAAGTTGGACCTGACAACGCTCTATCTGGATTGCAGTGACGAGGTGTTGCTGCGCCGGTTCTCCGAAACGCGCCGCCGTCACCCGATGGCCTCGGATGCCAGTCCCGAAACGGGGATTCAGCAGGAAAAGGAACTGCTGCAACCCATTCGGGAAATTGCTGACACGCTGATCGATTCAAGCACGCTGAATATCCATCAACTGCGCGAAGAGGTTGAGCATTGGTTTGCCCCGGAAGGGGGGCGCCATCTAGCGGTATCGATCGAGTCCTTTTCCTACAAGCGTGGGCTGCCACGTGGACTGGATATGGTCTTTGACTGCCGGTTTCTGGCCAACCCCTACTGGAAACCCGAATTGCGCGCCGCTGACGGTCGAAATCCGGATGTGGCGAACTATGTAGGTGCAGATGCGAATTACGCGCCCTTCTTCGAACGGATCGTGGATCTGCTGCGTATTCTGTTGCCCGCCTATCGCGCCGAGGGCAAAGCGCACCTGTCGGTGGCCTTCGGATGCACCGGCGGACAACACAGGTCGGTGACCGTGGCCGAAGCGGTTGCAAAGGCACTTGCAGAGCAGGGGCAGCAGGTGGCAATTAGGCATCGCGAAATGGAACGTCGCTCTTTGAATGTGAGGCCGGATTGATCGGGATCGTAATCGTAGCGCATGGGGGTCTGGCTCAGGAATACCTGGCCGCTATGCAGCATGTCGTGGGGCAGCAGCCGGGGCTTGTCGCAGTTCCGATCGAAGCCGACCATGACCGCGAGGCCAAGCAGATTGAAATCTGTGCCGCTGCCGACGGGGTGGATACCGGGGATGGCGTTGTCGTGGTAACCGACCTGTTCGGCGGCAGCCCATCGAACCTCAGCCTGCGTGCCTGCGCGCCGCAGGATCGTCGCATTCTCTATGGGGCCAATCTGCCGATGCTGATCAAACTGGCCAAAAGCCGCCACCTGCCGGTTGCGGATGCCGTCCGCCACGCGATGGAGGCTGGACGGAAGTACATTAATACGCAAAATGTTACGTTAGATTGAACCGGAATTTTTGAATATGATCAATCGCAGTTTGAAAATCGTCAATGAAAAGGGCTTGCACGCCCGCGCGTCGGCCAAGCTGGTCGAAGTTGTGGAAGGTTTTGACGCTACGGCAGAGGTGTCCAAGGACGGACTTTATGCGTCTGGTGACAGCATTATGGGGCTTTTGATGTTGGCAGCGTCGCGCGGAACTACTATTGACGTCGAAACGTCCGGCCCGGATGCTGAGGCATTGGCGGACGCTCTTGAGACTCTTGTGAACGACAAGTTCGGCGAAGGGTTCTGATTTCGCAGCCGCTGCGATGGGAAGAACGGGAAGACCAGGAATTGGCGGAAACCGCTCACGATACCAAGACCGGACCGATGGCGGATGGGGCCAAAGATCAGGGCGAAATCTACGACCGTAGAACCCTGACTTATGCCAATTCGTTCGATGATGCCTGGACCTCGACCGCCATCCGGGCCATCGAATGGTGTACCGGCAAGCTGACCATCCTGCGCATGGTAAACAAGTTCGAAAAACAGAACGAGCTTTACCGTGGTCAGAAATTCTGGGGCGGCGCGCTCAAGGTCATGGGCATAGACCTGACCACGCCTGAAGAACAGTTCGCCCGCATACCGAAAGAAGGGCCGGTGATCGTGGTCGCAAACCACCCGCACGGCATGGTTGACGGCATGATCTTTGCCGAACTCATTGGCCGCGTGCGCAGCGATTATCGCATTCTGACCCGTTCGGTCCTGACCGGCCTTGATGAGGCGGCGACCTCGTTCATGATCCCGGTGCCGTTTCCTCACGATCCCGAAGCGCAGTCCAAAATGCTCGAGATGCGCGGCAAGGCAATGAAACATCTGGCCGAAGGCGGGGTTGTCGCCCTGTTCCCGTCCGGTGTGGTTATGTCATCCGACAACTGGTTCGGCCCTGCGATCGAGCGGGAATGGAACGTGTTCACCGCCAAAATGATCCGCCGTTCAGGTGCGAAGGTTGTGCCCATATTTTTCCCCGGCTCAAATTCGCGCTGGTATCAGATCGCCAACCGGATTTCCCCGATCCTGCGTCAGGGTCTGCTGCTGCACGAAATCGTCCGATCCTGCAACAAACCGCAATCGCCGGTGATCGGAGAACCTGTATCCGACGAAGACATGAAGCTGCTGGAACGCGATCCGCGCGGCTTCATGGCGTGGCTGCGCAAACATACCTTGTCGCTGCGCGACTGACCCGCCGCTTCCTTTTGCCGAAAATATCCCCGGGGTGAGCCCGGATTTCATCCGGGCGAGGGGTTGGCACCCTCCTGTTACCGCGTCGGAACCGGAACGTCCCCACGGTAATCATAGAATCCCCGTTCGGTCTTGCGGCCAAGCCACCCGGCCTCGACATATTTCGTCAACAAGGGGCAGGGGCGATATTTGGTGTCGGCCAACCCTTCATGCAGAACGTTCATGATGGCAAGACAGGTATCCAGCCCGATGAAATCGGCCAGCTCCAGCGGGCCCATCGGGTGATTGGCACCCAATTTCATTGACTGGTCGATGGACTGCACGTTCCCGACCCCCTCATAGAGGGTATATACCGCCTCGTTGATCATCGGCATCAGGATGCGATTCACGATAAAGGCCGGAAAATCCTCGGCGCTTGCCGCGGTTTTGCCCAACCGGTCGACGACGGCCTTACAGGCCTTGAACGTCGCCTCGTCGGTGGCAATCCCGCGAATCAGCTCAACCAGCTGCATCACCGGCACCGGGTTCATGAAATGAAACCCCATGAACCGCTCGGGTCGGTCCGTTCGGCTGGCCAGCCGGGTTATCGAAATGGAGGACGTGTTCGATGTCAAAATCGTATGGGGTTGCAGATGCGGCTGCAGGTCCTCGAAAATCGCCTGCTTGATCGCTTCGCGCTCTGTTGCCGCTTCGATGACCAGATCGGTCTGCCCCAGCTCGGGCAAGGCAAGCGTGGTTGAAATCCGCTTCAGCGCCGCATGCAGCTGATCGTCCGAGATTTTACCCCGACCGGCCTGACGCGCCAGATTGGCCTCGATCGTCACCATCGCGCTGTCCAGCGCGTCCTGGCTTACGTCGGTCAGCATTACGTCATATTCCGCCAATGCCAGAACATGAGCGATCCCATTGCCCATCTGACCCGCGCCAATCACTCCGACCGATTTTATGTCCATTCCGAAGATGCCTTTTTCCACAGGGTGCCGCGACCTTACCGGCAGTGCGGGGCAGGCGGCAAGAGGCAGAGGAGCAGACGATTTGCTTCAAATGCGCACATTAGCGGAATCGCAATACTTGCGGCTTCAAGGTGGCAACCGGGTGAACAAAATTGGGTGAGTGAGATGAGCTATCTTAATCCGGGCCTTCCTGCGGCCACTGAAACCAGTTGTATGTATGGGGGCTCAAAACTTCAGTTTCGAGGTCCCCAACGGGCGCTCGAGGGATCATATATCGGCTGTTTCGGCGGGGTCGAAACCTTTGGTCGGTTTGTCGACCGGCCATATTCGTCCCTGCTGGAACAACGGCTGGATCGAAAGTGCATTAATTTCGGGAGCCTTTCCTGCGGGCTTGAGGCGCTGTCACAAGACCGGAACGTGCCAGACCTCATGAATGGATCAAATATCTGCGTGCTGCAGGTCCCCGGCGCGACAGGCGTCTCGAACCGGTTCTACCGCGTTCATCCGCGCCGCAACGACCGCTTTCTGCAACCCACACAGGATATGATTGCGCTCTACCCCGAGGTGGACTTCACCGATTTCCACTTCGTGCGCCACCTGCTGAGTCACCTGCTGCAATACGCGGATGCACGATTCGAGGTCATTGCGCAGGAGTTACGGCAGATATGGATCAGACGCATGCGCAGTCTTTTGGAACGGATCAATCGTCCGGTCATCCTGCTCTGGCTCCGCTACGAGGGAGAGCTGGCCATTGCGCAGGGCGGCCTACTTGGCTGCGAGCCGGCGCTGGTGGGCGCCGATATGATCGCCAAGGTGCAGGATCGTTGCGCCCGGGTTATCGAATCGCCAGTGCGGGTATCCGGTGAGTCCGAGGAATTGGAGGATATGTTGTTCGGTACGCTGCAGCAGCCGCTTGCCGAACACATGCTGGGCCCCGCGATGCATCAGCGAATTGCCGAAGGCCTCTATCGCGCCGTGCTGGAGGTCGAATAAGAAAAGGCCCGCCATTTGGCGGGCCTTGCAGGATTTTTCGTTGAAAAATCTCTGTTCCAACTCAACCGAGTTTTTCGGTGAGTTCCGGGACTGCTGCGAACAGGTCTGCGACCAGTCCGAAGTCTGCGACCTGGAAGATCGGCGCTTCTTCGTCCTTGTTGATCGCAACGATGACCTTGGAGTCCTTCATGCCTGCAAGGTGCTGGATCGCGCCCGAGATACCGACGGCGACATAGAGGTCCGGTGCAACAACCTTGCCGGTCTGACCCACCTGCCAGTCGTTCGGCGCGTAGCCCGAGTCGACCGCCGCGCGCGAAGCGCCAACAGCGGCGCCCAGCTTGTCGGCCAGACCCTCGATCAGTTTGAAGTCCTCTTCCGAACCGACACCGCGGCCACCCGAGACGACAACGCCAGCCGAGGTCAGTTCCGGACGATCGCTTTCAGCAACCTTGTCCTCGACCCACGACGACAGACCCGGGTTTTCACCGACCGAGATGGTCTCGACCGGGGCCGAACCGCCTTCGCCCGCCGCGTCAAAGCTGGCGGTCCGCAGGGTGACAACCTTCTTGGCGTCGTTCGATTTCACGGTCTGGATCGCG